>CAOKOL010000001.1 GCA_948470335.1 uncultured Lachnospiraceae bacterium
GGACCCGGACGGCCGATACCGGTCTTGCCTTCACCACCGCCGTGAGGATGGTCGTTGGGGTTCATAACGGAACCGCGAACCGTGGGTCTGAAGCCCATGTGACGCTTCCGGCCTGCTTTACCGATATTAATCAGCGCATGGTCGCCGTTTCCTACCACGCCGATGGTGGCACGGCAGATAATGGGCACCATTCTCATCTCTCCGGAGGGAAGTCTGAGGGTTGCGTATTTTCCTTCTTTCGCCATAAGCTGTGCGCTGTTTCCGGCGGAACGTACCAACTGGCCGCCTTTGCCGGGGTACAGCTCTACATTGTGAACCTGCGCACCGATCGGGATATTTTCCAGAGGCATACAGTTGCCTACTCTGGCCTCGGCGTGAGGGCCGTTCATCACCTTCATGCCGTCTGTCAGCCCTTCGGGAGCCAGGATATATGCTTTCTCGCCGTCCGCATAGCAGATCAGCGCGATATTCGCGCTTCTGTTCGGATCGTATTCGATGCCGATTACCGTTGCGGGAACGCCGTCTTTTCTTCTCTTAAAGTCGATTACTCTGTATTTTCTTCTGTTTCCGCCTCCGCGGTGTCTCACCGTAATTTTGCCCTGGTTGTTACGTCCGGCATTCTTCTTCAAAGAAACGGTCAGTGATTTCTCCGGCGTACTCTTTGTAATCTCAGAAAAATCGGAACCGGTCATATTTCTTCTGGAAGGTGTATATGGGTTGTATACTTTGATTCCCATTTTTGTTACTCCTTTCATCGTTATCAGGCGCGCCCATGGCGCCTATATTCAGATATGGCCTCAGCCATTTCACATAAACTCGTGTTCAAACGCTCTTTGGCGTTTTTTTCTGTGAACCGTCAAAAACGGTCCCTGCCGTTTTTATAAACCGGCAAAAAGCTCGATATCCGCGCTGTCCTCAGTCAACTGAACGATTGCTTTTTTCCGCTTTGCGGTCTTTCCAATCGTTCTGCCTCTTCTGCGGGTCTTGCCGTCCAGGTTCATCGTGTTTACACGGGCAACCTTCGTTCCCTCGAACATCTTCTCCACGGCTTCTTTAATCATCGACTTGGTCGCTTCCGTGTGAACCAGGAAGGTATATTTCTTTTCCGCCATGGCAGACATGCTTTTCTCTGTCACAACTGGTTTGAGGATTACATCATAATATTTAATATCAGCCATTACGCATACACCTCCACGATTGTTTCCACAGCGGCCTTCGTTGTTACCACCGTATTGTATTTCAGAATGTCGTATACGTTGATCGTGTTCGTCAGAGCCGTCTTCACGTTCTCGATATTTCTTGCGGATCTCACCACATTCTGATCATTGCTGTCCAGAACAACCAGCGCCTTGTTTACGTTCAGAGCGTCCAGCATGGTCTTGAAGTTCTTCGTCTTAATCTCGTCCATGGCGATCTGATCTACCACGATAAACTTGCCTTCGTTCACTCTGCTGGTCAGCGCTGATTTCAGGGCCAGTCTCTTTTCCTTCTTGTTTAACTTGATTGTATAATCTCTCGGCTTCGGCGCAAATACGATGCCGCCGCCTGTCCACTGAGGCGCTCTCGTTGAACCCTGTCTTGCATGGCCTGTGCCTTTCTGTCTCCAGGGTTTCTTTCCGCCGCCGCTTACCTCGGCGCGGGTTTTGGCACTCTGGGTGCCCTGACGTTTATTCGCAAGCTGTGCCACAACTGCCATGTGTACCAGATGTTCGTTCACTTCAACGCCGAACACCGCATCATTCAGCTCTAATGTGCCCACAGTCTCGCCCTTCATATTATAAACAGATACGTTTGCCATCTGTGTGGTCCTCCTTCCTTAGTAAAAACTTAAATCGTTTTTACTGTCTCCTTCAGTGTTACCAACGCTTTTCTCGGTCCGGGAACAGAGCCTTTCACTAAGATTACATTCTTCTCAGCATCCACTCTTACCACCTCAAGATTCTGGATGGTAATCTGCTTGTTGCCCATCTGTCCGGGCATCTTCTTACCCTTGAATACACGTGACGGATCAGATGCGGAACCATTGGAACCTGCGTGACGATGGAACTTGGAACCATGGGTCATAGGGCCTCTGTGCTGTCCGTGTCTTTTGATCGCGCCCTGGAAGCCTTTGCCTTTGGAGATCGCCGTCGCGTCTACCTTATCGCCTGCCGCGAAGATATCTGCCTTGATCTCGTCTGTCAGCTTGTAATCGGCCGCGTTCTCCAGCTTGAACTCTCTGATATATCTCTTATAAGATACACCCGCTTTGTCGAAATGGCCCTTCACCGGTTTGCTCACCAGTTTTTCTCTCTTGTCCGCGAATCCGACCTGAACCGCCTCATAGCCGTCGTTCTCAACGGTTTTGATCTGCGTTACCACGCAGGGGCCTGCCTGAAGCACGGTTACGGGAGTCAATGTCCCATCCTCTGCAAAGATCTGCGTCATACCAATCTTTGTCGCCAAAATTGCTTTTTTCATTAACTATTTTACCTCCTGTTCATCTACAGCGGAACACTTGCGTGTTCATCCTAGACTTGCTTCCGGCCTTTCTGTAAGGGGCTGTCCGCAATAGGATTTTCACTCTCTTAGATTATTTTTGTTTCATTTTGATATTGATATTCACACCTGCGGGCATCTCAAGTCTGGACAGGGCGTCTACGGTCTTCTGGGTAGGCGCGATGATGTCGATCAGTCTCTTATGGGTCCTCTGCTCGAACTGTTCTCTGGAATCCTTATATTTGTGAACCGCTCTTAAGATGGTCACTACCTCTTTCTTTGTGGGCAACGGTACCGGGCCGCTCACCTGTGATCCCGTTCTCTTTACAGTGTCGATGATTTTTCCGGCTGACTGATCCACCAGCTGATGGTCGTATGCCTTTAATGTGATTCTCATTACCTGACTTGCCATAAAAAAAGTCGCCTCCTTTTCGCACTTTTTTAAAATCCTGCAAAATGCGTCTCCGGCACATTTTACTGGATACTTCGTAATAAGTACGACAAGCGGTGACTGTACACTCTCCCGTGTGTATCCTGTCGGTCTGTTCTGACCCCTTCACACGTATTCCCCTGCTGTTCGCAGTACCTTCTAATCTGTACAGTGACTTGTCGCCAGTTTCCTAACTTGACATTCGCTCCACGGAAAACCTGCCTTCTCAACTGATTTTAAGAGGCAGCAACCTCGCGCTTCACCGCTATCATGTCACAGCATTTACAAGTATACACGATGTTTTCAGGAAATGCAAGAATTTTTTTCCGGTTTTTCCGGGTGTGATTTGATGTATGAAATTTTGTGCATGGAACCGGACCCTTTCGCCCCGCTCCCCCGTTGCTTGCCAACAAAGAGCATTTATGATATGATGAACAACAGCAAAAGACAAAACAAACCTACATTTAATATAGAAAGGAAATACATATCATGTCCGTACCCGAAAACCATCAAGAGATTATTGAAAGTTTTATCCTGGATTATCCGGTCTGCGAATATCGTTTTCTGGAGCGGGAAGACCTGATCTTCTCTCCCCATGTGCGCACCATCTGTCAGACAGACTGCAAGCGCTACGGCCATTCCTGGGCCTGCCCTCCCGTGGTGGGCACCATCGAAGAATGTATCAAGCGGTGCCAGCATTATCAGCACGCGTTTCTTTTCTCCACCGTTACGGACGTGGCGGATTCCTTTGATATGGAAGGCTGTCTGGATGCCCGCCGGGACCACGAGGAGGTATCCTACCAGATTACCCAGGCGTTTAAAGCGCATTTCCCCGACGTGCTGACGCTGACCACCGGCTGTATGATCTGCGACAAATGCGCTTACCCCGACGAGCCCTGCCGCCACCCGGAGAGACGGTTTTCCACTATCGAAAGTCACGGCATCCTGATTATGCAGATGGCGGCTCTGAAAGAGATGAATTATGACTGCGGCTGCAATATTGTCACTTATTTCAGCCTGCTGCTCTACTAAACGGCCGGCGCACACAGACAGGAACTAATCCGGGCCCTTAAATGATCCGGACCGGAACGCCTGCCGCTCAGGACTCCCAGAACCGCCGGATGACATTGCCCACATTGCCCACGTTGACTCTGTACATATGCTCCCACTCTCTCGGAAACAGCATTCTGTTTTCACCGAGAGCAAAACGGTCGTCCAAAAGAAGAATCACACCTTTGTCCTTGGCGGTCCGGATCACTCTTCCGGCCGCCTGCAGGACTTTATTCATTCCCGGAAAACGGTAGGCATAATCAAAACCTGTCTGTTTTCGGGCAGTATCGCGGACGGCTGCCGCTTCATGGCTGTCTGCCCCCGTATCATAATGCTGCCGGATAATCTCCCGCTCCGCGCAGACCAGCGGAAGTCCGGTTCCCACAATCAGCGCGCCGATCAGCGCTTCTCCTTTCAAATCAATCCCCTCTGAGAAGATTCCGCCCATAACGCAGAACCCCACGACGCTTTCCTGAACATCTGACCGGAAATTCTCCAGAAATGCTTCCCGCTTTTTCTCATCCATATTTCCTGACTGCAAAATCAGCCGGAAGGCATCCCCATCAGTCCTCATTCCACTGTCAGTTCCGCTCTGCGCCTCCTCCCTTTTGGCTTTGCAGGCCGCCACCTGCTCCATAAACTGATAAGAAGGAAAAAACACCAGATAATTCCCCGGCTTTGCCTTTACCGTCTCCTCCACATAACGCCAGACTCTCTCATAAGAATGCTTCCCCCGTCTGGCATACCTGCTGCTCACATCCTCCGCCACGCAGACCAGCCGGTTCTCTGCCGGAAAAGGCGATTCTGCATAAATGGCATATTCTTCCTGATTCCCGGTCAGCAGTTCCTTATAATAGCCCACCGGCAAAAGGGTGGCTGAAAAAAAGACGGCGCTGACGCCTTTCGAAAGCCGATCCTGCAGATTTTTTGCCGGATTAATGCAGAGCAGCTTCACCATAAACCGCCCGTCCTCTCTGTGGGCCGTATAAAACCGATAGTTTTCATCCGCAAGATCATAGATATTCAGAAACGACCGCAGCTTAAAATAAAAGTCCAGCGCCGCCGGCTCCGCAAATTCTCCGTGTTCTTCCAGATAAACCTCCAATTCCGTATACAGCGCCGTAAAAGGAATAACCAACTGGCTTAACTGTTCCTGCACCGCATAATCGTCGCATTCCCGTTTCAGCTCCAAAAGAAGCTGATTACAGCGGTTCAGCATTCTGGAAATTTTAGGATATTTTTCTTTGAATATCCTTCTCGTCTCAAGAAAATCCTCTTTATCAATGGAAGCGCTGTACATCTCCCTGGCCCGGTCCGCCAGATTATGGGCCTCGTCCACCAGAAACAGATAGTTTCCCGACGCGCCCTCCCCAAAAAAACGCCTCAGATATGCGTCCGGATCAAATACATAATTATAATCGCAGATTATCATATCCGTCCAGCAGGCCGCATCCAGAGACAGTTCAAACGGACAGACCTGATGCTTCTCACCGTAGTCCGTCACCGTCTGCCTGTCCGCAAAATTTTCATGCAGAATCAGATCATAGACCGCCTCATTCACCCGGTCAAAATGCCCTCTGGCTCTTTCGCACACCACAGGATTACACTCCGCCTGTTCAAAAGGACATATCTTTTCCCTAGCAGTCAAAGTCACCGAAGAAAGCCACAGACCGTTCCGGCAGAGAATCCCCAGCGCCTGCTCCGCCACGGTCCGGGTAATCGTTTTCGCCGTCATATAAAAGAGTTTGTCTCCGAGTCCTTCGCCCATGGCTTTCACCGCCGGAAACATCACCGCCAGCGTCTTGCCGATGCCGGTAGCCGCCTGAATCATCAGATTTCTCTTATCGGCGATGGACCGGTAAACCGCCGCCGCCAGCCTGCGCTGCCCGTCTCTGTAAGGATAGGGAAAGACAGCCTCTTTGATCGTCCGGTCTCTCGCCTCCTGATGCTCCCACAGAAATACGGCCCATTTCTCATAGGCCGCTTTTACACCCTCAAACCATTCGGTAAGCTGCCCGACAGTAAACAGCTCCCGAAAATATTTTCTGATCTCCGTCTCCAGATTCACATACGTCATCTGAACCCCGATCTGTTCCAGGCCATGCTGCTTTCCGTAAATATAGGCATAACACATGGCCTGGGCCTTATGGACAAAGACAGGTTCCTCCATCCTGGCCACATCCTGGTACATCCCTTTGATCTCATCGATCCAGACCTGTCCTTCTTCCCGGAAAATGCCGTCCGCCCGTCCTTCCAGGCGAAAAAGTCCGGGCCCCAGCTCCTCCTCTGCTTTCAGGGAAACCTCCGCCTGGTAATCTCCGCCCATGCCGCGCTGCAGCTTCCTGTGAATCCGGCTTCCCGCCGCCATGGCATCCGCCTCTTTTCCCCGGCGGCGGCGGTCGATATCCCCTGACTTAAAAACAAATTCCACCAGATCCCGCACGGACATTTTCATAACCGGCCTGTCCTGTCCCATAAAAATGATCCTTTCACGGTCAGCGTGTTTCACAGCTTCATCGTAAGCTGGATCCGCTTCTTCACCGGGTCCACCGACATCACCTTAACCTCCACGATATCTCCCACACTGACCACATCCAGCGGATGCTTTACATAATGGTCCGCCATCTGGGAAATATGCACCAGACCGTCCTGATGAACGCCGATATCCACAAAGGCGCCGAAATCAATGACATTCCGAACCGTCCCTTTTAATGTCATCCCCGGCTTTAAATCTTCCATCTCCATCACGTCCGTGCGCAGAATCGGCTTTGGCATCTCATCCCGCGGATCTCTGGAAGGTTTTTCCAGTTCCTTTACCAGATCATCCAGCGTGATTTTCCCCACGCCGAGCGCCTCGGCCAGACCGCCGGTGCTGCGGGCTTTCTTTCCGATCTCTTTTAATCCGCCCAAACGCAGGTCTTCGGGGCTGTAGCCCAGCCGCTTCATCAGAGCGGCCGCCGTCTCATAGCTTTCCGGATGCACCGCCGTGGCATCCAGAGGGTTCTCTCCCTCCGAGATGCGCAGAAAACCGGCACACTGCTCATAAGCCTTGGGGCCCAGCTTCGCCACCTTTAAAAGCTGCTTCCGGTTCACAAACCGGCCGTTCTCCTCCCGGTATCCCACGATATTTTTGGCGATCACCTTCGTGATGCCCGAAACATATTCCAAAAGCGAGGCAGACGCCGTGTTCAGGTCCACGCCCACCCGGTTCACACAGTCTTCCACCACGCCGTTCAGCGCTTCTCCCAGCTTTTTCTGGTTCATATCGTGCTGATACTGCCCCACACCGATGGATTTGGGATCAATTTTCACCAGCTCCGCCAGAGGATCCTGAAGGCGCCTTGCGATAGATACCGCGCTTCTCTGGGCCACGTCATAATCCGGAAATTCCTCCGCCGCCAGCTTGCTGGCCGAATAGACGGATGCGCCCGCTTCATTGGTAATAATATACTGCACCGGCTCATCCAGCTCTTTTAACAGCTCCACAATCACCTGCTCCGACTCTCTGGACGCCGTTCCGTTTCCCACGGAGATCAGCGTCACATGATATTTGCGGATCATATCCTTTAAAATCCGTTTTGATTCTTCCGCCTGCCGCTTCGATCCCGCCGTGGCAAACACCACCGCAGTGTCCAGCACCTTACCCGTAGCATCCACAACAGCCAGCTTGCAGCCCGTCCGAAAACCCGGATCCCAGCCCAGCACGATCTGTCCCGTAATCGGCGGCTGCAAAAGAAGCTGGGTCAGATTCTGGCCAAACACCTTAATCGAAGCATCCTCCGCCCGCTCGGTCAGCTCATTTCTGATCTCCCGCTCAATGGCTGGTCCGATCAGCCGTTTATAGCTGTCCGCTATCGCCGCTTTCAGAACCGGCGTCGTATGGGGATTACTGCCGGTCAGAATCTTATTGCCCAAATAGCTGAGAATCTGGTCTTCCGGCGCTTCAATCTTCACCGACAGAAACTTCTGGTCCTCCCCTCTGTTAATGGCAAGAATCCTGTGCTCCGCCAGTTTTTTCACCGGCTCGCTGAAATCATAATACATGCCGTACACAGAATCCACCTCCGGATCTTTCGCCTCCGACACAAGCCTGCCCTCCTGGGCGGTCAGCCGGCGGATAAAGGTACGGTAAGAAGCCTCGTCGGAAATCTGCTCGGCAATAATATCCTGGGCCCCCTGTATGGCGTCGCACACAGTTTCCACACCCTTCTCCGGGTCCACAAAGCCGGCAGCCTCCGTCTCCAGCGGCCGGGAAAGTTCCTGCCGGCAGATAATCTCCGCCAGCGGCTCCAGTCCTTTTTCCTTTGCCATCATGGCCCGGGTGCGCCGCTTCGGCCGGTAGGGACGGTAAAGATCTTCCACCGCCACCAGCGTCTTTGCGTCTTCTATGGCTTTTTTCAGTTCCGCCGTCAGCTTGCCCTGTTCCTCAATGGTGGACAAAACCTGGGCCTTCTTTTCCTCAAGCCCTCTTAAATATCTGAGCCGCTCATCCAGATTCCGAAGCGTCTCATCATCCAGAGAGCCTGTAACCTCCTTCCGGTATCTGGCGATAAAAGGAATGGTATTTCCCTCGTCGATCAGTTTTACCGCCGCATCCGTCTGTCCCTGACGGATGCCCAGTTCTTCCGTAAGAACCTTAATAATATCCATCGTTTCTATATACCCCTTACAATGACATGTACTCCCAAAACTTCCTGCCCTCTAAGCCGCGGTCAGATTCCGGGAGTACATGGATTTTCCTATTTTCTTCTGCTGTTCTCTTACTCGCCGACCCGGATGACACTCAGCACATCTTTCAGCGATGCCAGCTTTCCGGCAAACGCCGCCTCCGTCATCGGTCCTGTAACAACGCCAAACTCATCCGCTCCCGGAAGCTCTGCCACGGTTTCGATCTCAAACAGCTTCCGCAGTTCTTCTTCTTTGGAAGCCCTGCTGCCACTTACGCGCAGGAAGAACCGGCTGACCAGCTCGCCCTTATCCTCTACGGGAAGCTTCGTGCCGTCCCAGATCGACATAACGCCTCTGCCCATATTCCGGGTGGCGGCAATTACATCGGCAATCACGGCGCCGGCGGTAGGCAGTTTTCCCGCGCCGCTGCCGTAAAACATCAGAGGACCGCTGACATTTCCCTTAACCATAATGGAATTGAACACCCCGTTCACACCGAACATGGGATGCTCCGGAGAGATCATAAAGGGCGCCACAATGGCAAAATACCTGTCCTCCGTCTTTCTGCTGATGGCCAGCAGTTTGATGGAGCGCCCCAGCTCCTTCGCGTAACGCACGTCCATATCCGTAATCTTCGTGATACCTTCCGTGTAGATATCGGTGTAATCCACCTCATGATTATAAGCCACGGAAGTGAGGATGGCAATCTTCCGGCAGGTATCCTGCCCCTCCACGTCCGCGGAAGGGTCACGCTCCGCATAGCCCAGCTCCTGGGCTTCTTTCAGCGCCGCATCAAAAGTCGTTCCCTCCTGGGCCATTTTGGTCAGGATAAAATTGGTGGTGCCGTTAAAAATTCCGGAAATCTCCTCCACCTTGTCTCCGGTCATGGAAGTATTCATCGGACGGATAATCGGGATACCGCCGCCTACGCTGGCCTCAAACAGAAAGTTTACGCCTTTTTCCCTGGCCAGATGCAGAAGCTCCGTGCCGTGAGCGGCCACCAGCGCTTTATTGGAAGTGGCCACGCTTTTTCCCGCCAGAATCATGGCTTTTACAAAGTCATAAGCCGGCTTTGTGCCTCCCATCGTCTCTACCACAATCCCTACTTCCGGGTCCTTTTCAATAATCGAAACATCATGAACAATCTTCTCCTGAACAGGATCTCCCGGAAAATCCCGAAGATCCAAAACATATTTCACCTCAACGGGCTGCCCTACTTTTTTTGAGATACTCTCCTGGTTCATGGAAAGTGCTTCCACCACGCCTGATCCGATTGTACCATATCCCATCACTGCTATCTTCATCGTCCGTTCACTCCCTTTTGCTGGATTTTACATTTAAAATAAGCGGTGAAAACAGGATTTGTCTCCACCGCAAGAACACTTGTATTCACTTAAAAAATACTAACATAAATTGGATGGTTGCGCAAGTTTTTTTTGTCATGCAGAAGCAGTGACAAGGCGGCGCCGGCCCTCCCCCATAGCGTCTTCACATTACGGCTCAAACGCCATTGCTCTGCGAAACGCGCTGCCTGTCATGAATCGAACGATATCTTTCATCTTTCCGCCAGGACGCATACCGGCGTCGGTACATGCAGCTTTGTTCTGTATTCCAGCCTCCCGTCTCCGCAAACAGAAAAACAGACAATGCTGTCAGAATCCTGATTCGCGCACAGCAGATATCTGCCGGAAGGAACGATACAAAAATGCCTCGGCGTTTTCCCGCCGCAGCTCTGATTTCCCAGAAACGTAAGCCTTCCATCCATCTCCACGCGGAAGGCGGAAATACTGTTATGCCCCCGGTTGGAGCTGTAAAGAAACCGGCCGTCGGGCGTCAGAGCCAGGTGGGCGCAAAGATTGTCATCGTTTTCAGGCTGATCCGGAACGGATGCTATGGTCTGAATCGGACGCATATATAAATCTCCGTCACAGTCAAATACCGTAACGGAACAGGCCAGCTCATTGATCAAATAACAAAACCGGCCGTCAGCCGAAAACGCGCAATACCGGGGACCGGAGCCAGGCGGAAGGCTGCGGCCGCGGCTGTCGTCCGGTTCCAGCCTTCCGCCGTTTCCCACACGGTAAGCCATCAGACGGTCCGTTCCAAGATCCGGTGCCAGTGCCAGCCTGCCGTCCGGCGTCAGTATAACGGAATGGGCATGGGGGCCGGTCTGCCGTCTCTCATGAGGCCCGCTCCCCTCATGCTGGAAAAATCCGTGCATCTTTTGCAGCGAACCATCCTCATTCAGCCCGTAGGCCGCTATACTTCCGCTCATAAAATTTGCCACATACAGATTCTGTCCCGACGCATCCACGGCAACATGGCAGGGATCTGTTCCCCGGGTCGGCAGCGTATTCAGCAGACACAGGCTGTTCCCGTCGATCCGAAAAGCGGAAACCGAACCGCCGGCATGCCCCTGATATTCTTTTAATTCATTCACCGCGTATAAATGCCGCCGGTCCGGCGCCAATGCCAGATAGGAAGGATTGTCAATATTTTCACAGACACCTTCCATATACAAAACGCCATTTTCCTCGTCCAGAGCAATCCGGTAAATTCCTTTGCCTTTTCCCTCCAGTATCTGACCGGTTCCAAATCGGATCGGCAGCGTGTATGTTCCCACGAAAAAACGATGCGCGGCGTCGTCTGTTTTTAACCTCTCAACAGTTCCCATTGCTATCCTTCCTCGCTTTTACAGTCCGGTTCGCTGCTATTTTCCGTCGGGACACTTGGCGCTGCCTCTTTTTTGAGAAACCGTACCGCCTCAACAATAAAATCATCCCGCAGCGTTCGGAGTCTTTCATGATCCTTAACCTGCCAGTCATAAAAACCCCGTCCCGTTTTCACGCCCACACAGTCTTCCCCAATCAATTTTTCAAACCGGGGGGAAGCGGCCGTAGACCGGCTGATAGCCGGCAGCACCGTATCCTGTACATTTTTACATAAGTCCAGACCCACCGCGTCCACATGCTCCAGCGGACCCCAGACCGGAAAACGAATACCCATCCCCATTTTAACCGCGGTATCCACATCCTCGGCGGAAGCCAGATCCATCTCCACAATATTCACCGCTTCTCTGATTACCGCCTGTAAAATCCGGTTCGCCAGCTGGCCGGGCAGATCCTTTTTAACAATAACCGGAGCCTTGCCCCAAAGGAGCAGCTCCTCCTTTACCTGTTTCGCAAGAGCGGGCAGGGTCTGATCACCGATCACCACTTCCACCAGCGGAACCAGATGGGCGGGAAACCAGAAATGGGTCGTTATGGCCCTCCGGGGATGTTTCATATCCCGGGCAATATCCGTAATCCGAAGCCCTGACGTATTGCTGGCAATGGGTATATCCTCGGGAAATACCAGATCCAGACCCGCGAAGATCTTCCTCTTTAAGTTCAGATCCTCCGTAACCGCCTCAATCACCAGAAACGTACGTTCCCTCTCCGCCCTGTAGTCTGCCGTTGCCTCCAGAAGCCCTTCTCCCCGCTTTAGGTCCCCATCCGAAAGCAGCTCCTTCTCCCGCAGATAGGCAAGCTTTTCTTTCGCCGTCTCAACACCCCGCTGCGCATAGTCCAAAGCGGTATCGGCGAGCACGGTCCTGCGTCCGGCCGCAGCGCTCTTGGCCGCGATGCCGGCCCCCATCATTCCACTCCCGATAATCAGTACCGTATCTCTGCTTTCCGTCATCCTGTCCGCCGCCTCTCCCTTATATACTATACCAAAATTTCCTCCGCTCCATTCTGTATGTACTCCCGAAATCTCTCTGTTCCGGTTTTATATGTACACTTTAAATATCCTCTCCGCCGTTGGGATAAACAACCACTTTCATGGCACCCTCCTTTCTGTGAACAAACGTGTCCACAGCCTGAGTCATTTCCTCCAGAGAAAAGGTATGCGTTATCATATCTTTTACATAAACACGTTTGTTTTTCAGAAGCTCCAGATATTTCCATCCCGTGTTCGGGTTCGCTTTTGAGCCGAAGATCGTGATCTCATTGGCCGTTGTATATTTAAATGGAATCTCCTCGATCACGGTGTCCGGTGCCACGCCCAACATCACCACATGACCCCCTTTTCGCACCATGCGGATTCCCTGGCTGACAGAGCCCTTGCTGCCGGAACATTCATAGCAGATATCCGCGCCCACGCCTCCGGTCAGCTCTCTTACCCGCTCCACCGGATCGCACAGCGTAAAATCAACGGCATCATCGCATCCCATCTCCACGGCGCGCTCCAGCCGCGGATTACGGCCTATGACAATGATACGCGCAGCCCCAAGCGCCCGCGCCAGTTTCAGCGTCATCATGCCGATGGGCCCCGGACCGACAATCACCGCAGTCGCTCCTGGGCAGAGTCCGCCCCGCTCAATGCCGTGGAGCGCCACACCGGCGGTATCCGCCATAGCCCCCTCCCCAAAGGAGACACAATCCGGCAGCGGTGTCAGCGTTTCCGTATGAAACACCTGATACTGGGCATAAGCGCCGAAGGTTTTGAATCCGTAGTGGCGGTGTCCCGTCTCCGGTTTCCCGTAATTCAGACAAATCGTGTAGCGTCCTTCCATACAATTGCGGCAGTAACCGCAGCCTTTATGCGCCTCTCCGGCCACACGGTCTCCCACCTGAAACCCCGTCACTCCTTCTCCCAGCGCCACAATTTTTCCGGCCCATTCATGCCCCGCAATAAACGGATAAGAGGGAGGCCAGTCTCCCGCGATATCCCCGCGGAAAATTTCCGGATCACTGCCGCAGATCGCTACGGCGCCGATCTGACACAGCGCTTCGCCCGGACCCGGAACAGGCACCGGTATCGTCTTAATCTCATACTGACCGGGGGCGGTTAAAACCATTGCCCGCATATGGGCAGGAATCTCTTTTTTCATCATCACGCTTCTCTCCTTTCTATTCAGGCTCCGCAACGCCTCTCCCAAACCCCTCTGAACCGGGCCAGTACGATCCGCTGCTGTCCGCTATAAATCATTTGACGCCAGCCCTTTAAGACAAGTCAAATGATACGGCGTCTGTTAATATTCATAATCAAAGGAGGTCTTTTCATACTGAATCTCATCCAGAAAAGCCCTGACCTTCAAATGCTCCGGGTGCATGATATACCGTTCCAAATCCTCCCGGCTTCCGAAAACAGAATCAATGCAGATATCAAATCCGTCCTCATTCAGATTATAAGCCACCTCCGCTTTCACGATCTCCGGGATCACCGTTTGCAGATATCTGGTTTTTTCTTTAAAAGCCTGATAGCTTTCCAGCTTTTGTTCCTTCGTTCCATCTTTATGGATTTTCCATAATACAATATGCTTGAGCATTTCCTCCCCCTCTCCAAACATGTACTACATGTTTAAATATTTTTATAATATGTACTACAAGTTATCTTTATTATAATCAGATGTTCTTCATTTGTCAATAGGCTTTCCCATCCCTTTTCAAATTTTCACATCAGGAACAAAGCCTGTTTCCCCGCGATATATAAAAAGGCCCCGCCGGACAGCGGAGCCTTTTCTTCCGGAATATCCGGATAACCATATTCAATTGCCCGTTCTTTCTCTATCGCTGGATACGGCCGGAGCCGTCCCCTGCCGCCAGCTTTTCCACCTCGGCTAAAGTGACCATATTATAATCCCCCTCAATCGAATGTTTCAGCGCGGAAGCTGCAGCAGCAAACTCCACCGCATCCTGGGCAGACTTACCCGCCATCAGTGCGTAAATCAGTCCGCCTCCGAAGCTGTCTCCGCCGCCCACCCGGTCAACGATATGCAGCGGGTACTTCCTCGAAAAACAGTATTCGCCGCCGGCCGTGTCATAGAGCATGGCGCTCCATCCGTTGTCGGAAGCGGAATAAGACTCCCGCAGCGTAACAGCAACTTTCTCGAATCCAAACCGTTCCGCCAGCTGCCTCGCTACCGACCGATATCCCTCCCGGTTCAGTTTGCCGGCGGTAATATCCGTGGCCTCGGCCTCTATATCGAACACGTCCCTGGCATCCTCCTCATTAGAAACACATACGTCCACATAGCCGCACAGGACGGTCATCGCCTCCCTGGCCTGCTGACGGCTCCACAGCTTACCCCGGTAATTCAAATCACAGGAAATTTTGACGCCTTTCGCTCTGGCCGTCTCACAGGCTTCCCTGCAGATCTCTACCAGATTCGGCCCCAAAGCCGGCGTGATGCCGGTAAAGTGAAACCAGTCCGCGCCCTCCAGGATAACATCCCAGTCGAAGTCGGCGGGTAACGCCTCCTGAATTGCGGAATGGGCCCGGTCATAAATACATACGGAGCCCCGCTGAGAAGCGCCCTTCTCATTAAAGTAAATCCCGACTCGTTCGCCGCCCCGAACGATTTTCCCGGTATCCACACCGTACCGCCGCAGAGAATTAACCGCCGCCTGGCCGACGGCATGGGCGGGAAGCTTCGTGACAAAGACTGCATCCAGCCCATAATTCGCCAGAGAGACAGCCACATTGGCCTCGCCGCCGCCAAAGGTAAACTCCAGCCGGTCAGTCTGAACAAAGCGCTGGTAATTACAGGGCTGCAGCCGAATCATCAGCTCGCCGAAGGTAACGATTTTTCCCATAAAAACAACCTCCTATTTGAAATTCCGCAGCTCCCCTTCCAAGCCCCCAATACTTCGCGGTGAGCATTTAGGGTCTGCATCTTTATTTCTTGATCAGATGAAGGGCAAAACCGCCCACCTCATGTTTCAGGTAAATGGTTCCGGGCTTGCGGGTTGACTCGTCAAATTCCACGCCGTTAAGCCCCATATGATAAACCGCCCGGTCAATGCTGTTTGTACCGATGGCAATATGACCGTTTTTCCCCCGGTAAGGCGTCTTCACGCACTCCACCGCGTCCTGCGCGAAAACAGAAGAAGGCCCCGTTCTGCGCTCGAACCCAAAAAGCTTACACAGCATATCGGCAATCTGACGGGCGTCCTGTTCATCAGCACAGTTTATTCCCACATGAGCCAGAGAAAAACCCAGCATACGCCGAACCGCCTCTTTGCAGATCGCGGTAATCTCCTCCCATCGTTCGTTCTCAATCAACTCCTTTTTCACCATCCAACTGCCGCCGCATGCCACTACCTGAGGAAGGGAAAGATAATTTGTCAGATTTTCATCGTTGATGCCGCCGGTAGGCAGCCATTTCAGATTCTTATATGGTCCGGCCAGCGCTTTGAGCTTTGCCGTACCGCCGCTCTGTTCTGCCGGAAAAAACTTTACCGCCTCCAGCCCCAGCGCCATCGCCTGCTCCATCTCTCCGCCTGTGGCAGTCCCGGGAAGCATCAGCGCACCTTTGGACAGGCCGTACTTCACCATATCAGGATTAAATCCGGGGCTGACGATAAACCGGGCGCCGGCATCCAGCGCACTGTCAAGCTGTTCCGGCGTCAGAACAGTGCCGGCTCCCACCAGCATCTCAGGGACCTTGTCCGCGACAGCCCGAATAGCCTCCCCGGCGGCTTCGGTGCGAAATGTAATTTCAGCGGCCGGCAGTCCTCCCCGGGCCAGAGCCCTGGCTAAAGGAACCGCTTTGTCAGCGTCGTCAATCGCGATTACCGGAATGATACCGATATTGGTTATGGTTCGCAGAATTTCATTCATAGCCCTATTCCTCCTGACAATCAGCAAATAATATTCGTTAAGAGTATTCCGTTTTTATTATACTACTAGTATACTAGAATACAATTAGGCAAACTAAATAAAAATAATATATTTTTTTATATAATTTATCTAATATCAATCTTGTTTTATATTGGGAAACAGGGGATTGCTGACGAGAATTTCTCCAAAAAAGTGTTTTTTTAATTTTCTAGTATACTAGTAGACTTATCAATTAAAAATGTGATATAGTATTATCATGTTAAGAGTAAACACACACAATTCACCACGATTGACAGAAAACATATATTCTGCGACACAGGAGGAAATGAATCTATGAAAATGACATTTCGTTGGTATGGCTCCGAAAGCGACAGCGTCACACTGAACCAAATCCGACAGATTCCCGGTATCAGCGGGCTGATGGGTGTTTTAAATGATAAGGCGGCCGGAGAAGTATGGAGTGAAAGGGAAATCAGCGCCTATATGAATGAGGTTCACAGCGCCGGTCTGGAATGTGAAGTGATCGAATCGGTTAATGTTCACGAAGACATTAAACTGGGATTGCCCTCCCGGGATCAATATATCGAAAATTACCGCGTAACCATCCGCAACCTGTCCAAATACGGCGTAAAAGTCATTGTCTACAATTTTATGCCCGTTTTTGACTGGCTGCGCACCGATCTGGCCAGGGAAATTCCTGAGGACGGTTCGAACAGCCTGTATTTCGATGAGGCAGAGCTGAGAGACTTAGGCCCGCTGGACATTGTCAGAAACACAATGGAAAATACCAACGGGTTCTCGCTACCCGGCTGGGAACCGGAAAGACTGGAAGAACTGGAAGCTACCCTGGCCCGATATCATTCTGTCTCTCCTGACGACCTGCTGAAAAATTTAAAATATTTTCTGGAAGGCATCATGCCCGTCTGCGGGGAATGCGGCGTAATCATGGCCTGTCATCCCGACGATCCGGCCTGGCCCATTTTCGGACTCCCCCGGATTGCTCACAGCAGGGAAGGACTTGACAAAATCATACGGCTTCACGACTCTACTTGCAACCGCCTCTGCCTGTGCGCCGGCTCTCTCGGCTCCAACCCCGCCAATGACATTCCGGCCATGATCCGGCATTTCGGCAAAATGAACCGCGTCGGCTGTCTCCATATCCGCAATATCAAACATCTGGGGCACCATAGATTTCGGGAAGCCGCTCACCTGTCTTGCGCAGGCGATCTGGATTTATTCGAGATCATAAAAGCCGTCCATGACACCTGTCCCGATACCTACATCCGCCCTGACCACGGCAGAATGATCTGGGGTGAAATCGGACGCCCGGGCTACGGACTGTATGACAGGGCGCTGGGCGCCGCCTACTTAAACGGCCTGTGGGAAGCCGTCAGCAAGTCACGGACGACAGACGCCACATAACACACCATTTCCGCGTCAGTGACCTCCGGAACTTACCCTCCGGGCAGTTGAAAAACCGTCCGGTCGGCTTCCTATTGACGTTTACCCTTCAATCCTGTATACTCAAGGCGAAGCAAGATTCTTATACATTTTCGGGAGGATATATGACATTGCGCTTGTCAGATCGTTTGCCCAGAGAAAGCGGCCGGGATTACGCGCTGCGCATATTAAAAGAAAATATCATCAGCCTGGACCTGGCTCCGGGCAGCCTGGTCAGTGAGAGCGAACTGGCCGCGGAGCTGGGGCTGTCCAGAACGCCCGTCCGGGAAGCGCTGATTGAGCTGTCAAAAGTAAGAATTGTGGAGATCACCCCTCAGAAGCCCAGTATGATCGCCCGCATCGATTACGGTCTGGTGGAAGAGGCTCGCTTTCTGCGGGAAATACTGGAATGTGCCGTGGTGGAGCTGGTCTGCCGGATGGCTTCCCCTCAGGATATCCGACGGCTGGAGGAGACAATCCGGCTGCAGCTTTTCTATCTGGAACACAGCGTTTCCGAACAACTGATGCTGATGGACGACCAGTTTCACCGTATGCTTTTCGACATGGCCCAAAAACCCCAGCTATACGCGCTGCTACAAAATTTCTCAATTCATTTCGACCGCGTGCGCAGAATGGCACTGGAAAGCGTAAAAGAACTGAAAATCGTAGAGGACCACTCCGCGATCCTGAATGCCATCCGGGATAACCGGCCCCAGGAGGCCCGGGAGCTGATGAAACTGCATTTAAGCCGTTGTCAGGTAGACGCGGCTGCGATCCGCGAGAAATATCCCGGATATTTTTAATCCTCCGGGGTATTTTTCCGGTTAAACTCCCGCACTCGTTCAATTACCAGCGTATCATGCTTATCCATCAGAAAAGAAGCCTCCTCCGATTTATGGCGGATAATGCATTCAATGATGGCACCGTGGTAAAAATTGGAATCGATATCCTCTCCCTGGCTGATCAGGAACGTTTTCATTTCATTGGTCAGAATATTCTGAATCAGCTCTTCCATCGTGATAAACAGCCGGTTTTTGGATGCTCTGACCAGTTCCATGTGAAGAGTTGTATTCATCATCCACTGTTTTTCCGGGTCAGAGGCGCTCTGCTTAAACCGCCTGCTGGCCGCTTTCAACTGGCTGATTGCGTTTTCATCCGCGTTCTGAGCTGCCAGCCCGACAGCCTGTACCTCAATGGCCTTGCGGAATTCCAATATGTCAATCAAATCATTTTTCTCAAAAAGAACCGTGGGAATCAGCATATTCAGATATACATCCGACCCAATCTCCCTGACATAACTGCCGCCGCCATGGCGGGTGTCAATAATGCCCAGCGTGCGCAGACGGTTTAAGACAATCCTGATCGTATTCCGGCTGGCCGAAAACATGTCCTTCAGTTCGTTTTCCGACGGAATCTTATCTCCCGGCTTGCACTGACCGCTGGTAATCATTTCCAGAATCTGTCCGTACACCTTTTCAGAAATTCCCACATTGCTGTTTGGATGTTCCATTTCGATACGCTCCTTTGTATTTGATAACCATGAATCTATCATACTAAAAAATACCTTTTCTGGCAATCAAACCGTAAAATATTTCTTCTGCCTGTTCAGCGCTCTTTCATGCCGCGCAAACAGGCGCCGCCATTTCCCCGCAGCGCCTGACAAAGCTCACGAACCTATGCCGTTCATCCTGTCCAGCTTTTTATTTCTGAAATACAAAACGAAATCGATAAATACCATTACCGCATTCAAAACATACACGGCCAGTACCCAGACGCTTACTTTCTGATGCGCTCCCAGCATAATTATTTTTGACAGAATGCCAAAAACATACCCCGAAAAGATCAGAATCACAAAAGAAAGGCTCTTTCCCTTTGCCGTTCCGGCAAGGTAAGACTTCCGAATGTTAAGCGGCCAGGAGATGCCGAAGCAAATTACCATTAACGCTTCCAGAACCTCTGCCAAACCATATCCTCCATTTCCTGGCAGTATACCCTCGAAGTCTCGCTGCGCCTGTTTCCATGAGATTCCGAGCGTACATGACAATATAATATTTATTCACTCACAGCGCACAGTCCTCCACGGCCCGCATCGCGGCTTTGATATTTTCCACCGGGGTATCCCAGGAGACATAGCCTCCCGCGCTGATTATATGCTTTGTGTTGCCGCCACAGGCTCTGATAAAATCACAGGTATTCTGATAAACCGTATCCGGCGTCCCGTTTCGGAGCACACGAACCGGAGACAGATTCCCCGCGATACTGACCTCATTCCGCGTATCGGCCATCGCCTGATACACGTCGATACAATCCCCCGCATGCCACAGCGAAAATCCGGCATCCGCGATCCCTTCCGCGATATGGGCCGCATTGGCATCGTTATGAAGCCATCTCCTGGCATTGGGGAAAGCCTGATAAAATTTATCATACGTGGGCCTGATATAAGTATCAAACATCTCCCTGCTCAAAAAACTGGAAAGGTCGTCAGCCAGCATGATATATCCGGCCTCATGCCCCATAATCCGCTCCTGTTCCTTCACATACCGGATACTGTCCTCACAGATCCGGTCCATCAGCGCCAGCACCAGTTCCGGATCCTCGTAAATATCCGCGCACAGGTCAGAGATCCCCCTGACCATGGCCGCCGCGGTAAAGGGCGCAATGACACGGGTCGTCTCCAGTTCATAATCGGCCGGCTTATGAGTGGACATATATTCCATCACCCGCAGACTCTCCCCCATCAGATTGTTCCCGAAGATGTCGGCCGGAGGCAAAGCCAAAGCTTCCTCCAGCGTTTCTATTCCCGACGGCTTTAAAGAAAGCGCGCCCATGGAATCCCTTTTCAGCTCCGCCCCATAAGCCGTTCCCTCGGCTACCACGCCAAAATCCGCATACAGAAAACCATAACCGCCGATCCTGTCATAAGCCTGCAGTTGGCATTCCATCATCGTAGCAGCACTGCCATAGTACTGTGTCATAGATACGCCTGTCACACTGCTGCAAAAAGGGGCGTCGATGAAAAGAAAAAACGGATGCTTTTCCAATTTTTCTCCCCGAATGCTCTTTTCCAGACGTTCCTGATATATTTTACGATCCATTTCTCCTCTTTTCCGTGCATGCTCAGGCTGTTGCCTGCATCATCCTCCTGATCCGGTCATATACGACGGCAATGATCAGCAGCGCCCCTTTGGCCAGCGTCTGCCAGTAACTGGGCACATTCAACAGCGCCATGCCGTTATTGATAATACCGATGATCAAAAGCCCCAGCAGCGTTTTTACTACGGATCCTTCCCCGCCGGTCAGCGCAGTTCCGCCTAACAGCACCGCCGTCATCACATCCATATTATAGGTATCCGCAGCAGACGGAAGAGCCGCCGAACTGATCCCGGCCAGCACCAGTCCGGCCAGCGCGGACAGAAAACCTGACAGGGTAAACAGCACCGTAACAATACCGTTTACCTTAATTCCCGCCAGGCGGCTGGCTGCCGGATTACTGCCGCAGGCATAGATTTTCCGCCCGAAAATCGTATTTCTCGTGACAAAAGATAACAAAAGAAAACACAGGATCATAATAATCACAGCTGCGTTAATACCGAAGATCTTTCCGCTGCCAAACCATTTCAAATGGGGCTCCGTGATAAAAATCGTGATGCCGTTGGTAAAAATAAACGCGATTCCCCTGACCACGCTCATCATTCCCAGTGTAACTACAATCGGTGCGATCTGAAATTTCGTGATCAGCAGTCCGTTAGCCAGCCCGAACAACGCGCCGGTCCCAAGCGCCACCAGAACGGCCCCATACCAGACCATATCATAATGAGACACCAATAACGCCGCCATACAACTGGACAGCGCCATCATGGCGCCCGTCGTCAGATCAGGCCCCCTGGCGATCAGGGTACAGGTAAACCCGGTAGCCGCGATCCCGATTACAGACACGGAGATCAGCATATTCATCATATTTTTAAAGCTGAAAAAATACGGAGATTTTACGCTGAAATACATACAGAGGATCACAATCACCAACAGTAAGCTTCCGTCGTTCAGGAAGCCTTTCAGTTTTGTCATTGTGCCGGATTTGTTCTGTTCCATATTAATACTCCTTCCCCAAAAATAATTATTTCAGATATTTGGCTACGGCATATTTCATTAACAGCGTCTGGGTCGCTTCCTCAGATGTCGCCTCGCCGGTGATTTCGCCGTCGCACATCACATAAATACGGTCTGAGATTCCCAGGATTTCCGGCATTTCCAGTGAGAATACCAGCACGCCCATCCCTCCCGCGCACAGCTCGTCCAGCAGTGCGTAGATTTCCGCCTTTGCACCGATATCAATGCCCCTGGTAGGCAGATTCATAATCAGCAGATCCACGTCGTTGCTGAGCCAGCGCGCGATCAGCACCTTCTGCTGATTACCGCCGCTCAGCGAAGAAATCCTCTGCTCCACTCTTCCAAATCTCACATTCAGCTTTTTTACCCATTTATCAAAAGCTTCCCGCTCTTTCCGTTTGCTCATAACGCCCGCGGGACCTGCGTAACGTTTCAGGCTGACCGCAGAAACATTCTCCATCACATTCAGATTCCCAAACAACCCGTCTGCTTTTCTGTCCTCGGTAATATAGCCAATCCCCGCCCGGCAGGCATCCGCCGGCGCCTTCATCCGCAGGGTTTGGCCTTTATAACAGATTTCTCCCGACCTGATACGGAGACTGCCAAACAGGGCATCCGCCAACTGGGACTGTCCAGCGCCCATCAGCCCGTAAACGGAGACAACCTCGCCTCTGCGCACTTTCAGACTGATATGACGTACCTGCTCATCCACACACAAATTCTTTGTCTCCAGCAGCACCTCTCCGGGCATATGCTTGCTGTGAACATACATCTCTGTCAGTTCTCGCCCCACCATCATCTCCACCAGCCGGTCATTGGAAACCTCTTTGGTATTCACGGTTCCCACCGTACAGCCACCCCGAAGCACCGTGATCCGATCCGTCAGTTCAAACTGTTCGGACAGCCGATGTGAAATAATAATGATGGAAGCGCCGTTATCCCTCATTCTACGGATCAGTTGAAACAATTTCACAGTCTCCTGATCATTGAGAGCGGCTGTGGGTTCGTCCATAATCAGCACCCGGCAGTTTTTCCGCATGGTCTTCGCGATTTCTACAATCTGCTGCTGCGCCACAGAGATATCCGAAGCCCGTCTGTTTACGTCAATATCCTCCCCAAGCTGCTCCAGGATTCTCCGGGCCTCTGCGTTCATCGCTTTCCTGTCGATGGTCCCGAATCGATTTCTGGGATAATCTCCAATACATATGTTCTCAGCCACACTCAATGTTTTTACAAGATTAAATTCCTGATAAATAATACGAATGCCGTAGTTCAGCGAGTCTGTGGGGTCTTTCAGCCTGATCGGACTGCCTTCAAACCTTAATTCCCCGGAATCCAGTTTATAGTCGCCGGCGATAATCTTCATCAGTGTCGACTTCCCGGCCCCGTTCTCCCCGACCAGACCGTGAATCTCCCCTTCTCTCAGGTCAAACTCCACATCCTTCAAAACCTGAACGCCGCTGAAAGACTTGCAGATTTTATGAGCGGACAATATGCTGGCCATTCTTTTCCCTCCTCTCATAGTTTCGCGACTCCCCTGCCATCCCCATGACCACTCAGGATCTGTTCTTTAGCCGCTTCCAATCTTAGTTAATCCGGTCCGTTGCCGTCCAAACAATCACCTGACGCCGCCCAGGCCTGACAGATCTTAAAAATCCTGCCGTACCCGCACGGTCGTAACGGCGGGCACGGCGGAATTTTGGATACACATATCCGTTACTCAGATGAAATTCCCGCGCAACATATATGTTTCTGCTTTATTCCGGATAATATTCTTTCACCATCTCTTTTGTCAGCGCCACGCTGGAAGGCGACATCTCCTTATCGCACTCAACGCCGGTATTCAGCCATTCGATGGCTTTGGGAACCAGCTCCCAGCCCCAGTTATAGGCATTAAAATCAATGGTACCCACAAACACGGAATCCGGATCTCTTAATGTGGTCAGCGCGGAGATATCCAGCGCATTGCTTACCAGAAGCACATCATCCTGTCTTCCTGCCGCCTCAATGGCCGCCAGCTCTCCCAGCGCCACATGATCTGCGTTAGTCCAGACCAGAATCTTCCCTTCCGGATGGGCCGTCAGAAAATCTGTCATTCTCTGTCTGGCCACCTCCGTATCGCCTTCCGTAGAATTTTCAAAAACTTCTACCTGACTCAGCTTTGCCTTTACGCCCTCAATGCCACCCTGGGCACGCTGCTGAAACATAACACCGGACTCCGGATATCCCATGGCAAACAGAATATATTCCTCGTCTGCGCCCCATTTCTCTATCGCTGCGTCCGCCAGCATATCACCGGCCATCAGCCCCGTATTATAATTGTCAATACAATATGATGGGAACTGATAAGACTCTGCCGCCATAGGCACCTGAATGGCAATTCCGGCTATTCCCGCTTCATAAAGCTTTTCACCGATGGCATTATTAATTTCCTCATCCTGGTTATACTGGAAATAGAAATCGGCACCCATGGTAATCGCCGTATCACAGTTGGCATTCGCCTGAATAGGGTCAACCAGATTATCCAGACATACCAGCTCTACGCCATAATAATCACAGGCTGCCACAAATCCTTCCTGTACCTGAACGGAAAAAGAATTCGCCGCAGACCAGTTGGCATACACAAAGGTGTATTTCTCATTGGGCGTTACATCAAATTTTTCGTACTTGTCCCACTTGCCGTCCGCGGTTCCTGACAGGCTTTCCGTAACGGCCTCCTCAGTCTGCTTCCGCTCGGTTTCCGTCCGGGCGGCCTGTTCTGTCCCCTGCTGTGTCTCCGCTTTGGAGGACGTCTCTGTTTTACCTCTGCCGGTTCCGCATGCGGTCAGCAGCAATACGGATAGAACCAGCGACAATAAAATCATTCGTCTCTTCATCCTGCATCTCCCTTCTCTTTTCATGTTGTGCAACTTATTATATTTTTAATTCAATGTTGCACTACAAGTTTTGGTGTTAGCATTATTATATCTTCTCCATTTATTAATGTCAACGTAAATATGAAAAATATCCTGTGGAACAAAAAACCATTCGGAAAATGCTCCTGACGCATCTTCCGCGCAGGCATGTTTCCAGGACAAAAGACTTTTCGGACATACAAAAAAGCCGCAACAGTTTTATTTCTGTTGTGGCTTTTTTGTATGCTTTCTATTCCTGGTTTTCTTCCTCTATTCCGCCCAGACGTCTCCATTTCAGATATTCGCTGATAAAGTGATCCAGATTTCCATCCATCACGCTGTCCACATTGCCTGTCTCGGCGCCGGTCCGGTGATCCTTTACCATCGTGTAGGGCTGCATCACATAGGAACGAATCTGGCTGCCCCATCCGATCTCCTTGACATCGCCCCGGATATCAGACAGTTTCTCCGCGTTCTCCTGCTGCTTTAACAAAAACAGCTTGGCCTTTAACATCTGCATGGCCTTCGCCTTGTTCTGATGCTGAGACCGTTCGTTCTGACACTGCACCACGATATTGGTGGGCAGGTGGGTGATGCGGATGGCAGACGAGGTCTTGTTGATATGCTGACCGCCTGCGCCGCTGGAACGGTAAGTATCAATGCGCAGTTCGTCCTCATTGATCTCGATATCCAGATCTTCTTCGATATCCGGCATCACATCACAGGACACAAAAGAGGTCTGCCGTTTCCCGGCCGCATTAAAGGGGGAAATCCGCACAAGCCGGTGGACGCCCCGCTCGGATTTCAGATAGCCGAAAGCATTCTCTCCGTTGATCTGCACCGTGACAGATTTGACGCCCGCCTCGTCTCCCTCCAGAAAATCCAGTTCCTCCGCCGTAAATCCTTTCTTATCGGCCCAGCGGGTATACATCCGGTACAGCATCCCCGCCCAGTCGCAGGACTCAGTGCCGCCTGCGCCCGCATGGAGGGTCAGGATGGCGTTGCACTTGTCATATTCCTCCGACAACAGGGTGTTGATCCGCATTTCTTCCAGGTCATGGGTAAGCGCCTCTATGGCTTCCTGAATCTCCGGAATCACGGCAGGATCATTTTCCTCATAGCCCATGTCGATCAGAATCTGAATTTCCTCAAAAGACGTCTCCATGGCATGATACTTTTCGGCGGTATCCTTTAAGTTTTTCAGTTCCTTCATAATCTTGGCGGAGCGGTCCGCGTCATTCCAGAATTCCGGCTCCTCCATCGTTCGTTCCAGTTCGTCAATCCTTCGTTTCTTTGCTGCTAAGTTAAAGTGAATCCCTTACTTCCAGCAATGGTTTTTCAAAGGTTGACAGCGTATATTTGAACTGATCCAGTTCAACCATTCTTTCACCTTCTTTTCCACGTTATTTTTTCTTTCAAAATATAAAATTTACTTTCTGCCGCAGCAGGCTTTGTATTTCTTTCCCGACCCGCAAGGACAGGGATCATTGGGGTATACTTTTTTCTCCGTATGGCGCACCGTAACGGAAGAACCGCCGTCTTTATTGGTTCCGGTCACTTTCGCCACCTGTTCTCTCTCCACCCGCTGTTTCGGGCGGACGCTGAACAACTGACGAATCGTCTCCGCCTGGATATTCACAATCAGATCCTCAAACATCCCAAAGGCCGCCATCTTATACTCAATCAGCGGATCCTTCTGGGCATAAGCCTGCAACCCGATTCCCTGACGCAGCTGCTCCATATCGTCCAGATGATCCATCCACTTCCGGTCAATGGATCGCAGCAGGAACACTCGTTCGATTTCCCTTAACTGCTCGCTCTCGGCAAATTCCGCCTCCCGCATCTCATAGAGCTTGACGGCCCCCTCTTTATAGACATGTTTCAGCTTCTGCTTGTCAAAGGTTTTCAACTGCTCATCCGTAATCTGCAGTTTGAATGGTATCGTTCTCGCCACAACCACCGCCAGCTCCGTCATATTCCATTCTTCCGGAGGCTGATCGTCAGCAATGCACAAATCCACACAGTTCTCTACCGTGTCCGTAATCATTTTCAGGATAGAATCCCGCATATTGATGCCGTCCAGCACCTTCCGGCGTTCTCCGTAGATCACCTCACGCTGTTCATTCATCACCTGGTCATATTCCAGCAGATTTTTACGAATGCCGAAGTTGTTGTTCTCAATCTTTTCCTGAGCCCGCTGAATGGCGCCGGTCAGCGCTTTGTGCTCGATCTCCTGTCCTTCCGGCACGCCCAGCGCGTTGAACATGGACATCAGCCGGTCGGAACCAAACAGACGCATCAGATCATCTTCCAATGAAATATAGAACTTCGACTCACCGGGATCGCCCTGACGACCGGAACGTCCTCTCAACTGATTGTCAATCCGCCGTGATTCATGGCGTTCGGTGCCGATAATCTTTAAGCCGCCCGCCTTTCTGGCTTCCTCGTCCAGCTTGATATCCGTGCCACGGCCGGCCATGTTGGTGGCGATGGTAACGGCGCCGTGAAGTCCGGCATTCGCAATAATCCTGGCTTCCTGCTCATGGAGCTTGGCATTCAGCACTTCCGACATAATGCCTTTGTGTTTCAGCATCTTATGAAGAAGTTCACTGGCCTGAATCGTGATGGTGCCCACCAGAACAGGCTGCCCTTTCCGGTGCGCCTCAATCACCGCATCCACTACGGCCTCATACTTTTCCTTTTTCGTCTTGTAAACAGCATCCTCCAGATCTTTGCGGACTACCGGAACATTGGTGGGAATCTCTACCACATCCATGTCGTAAATGCTGCGGAACTCTTTTTCTTCGGTCTTGGCCGTACCGGTCATGCCGGCCTTTTTGTCAAACTTATTAAAGAAATTCTGGAAGGTGATGGTGGCGATGGTCTTGCTCTCCCGCTTTACCTTCACCCCTTCCTTTGCCTCGATGGCCTGATGCAGACCGTCGGAATAGCGCCGCCCCGGCATAATACGCCCGGTAAACTCGTCCACGATCAGCACCTGATCTTCCTGCACCACATAATCATGCCCTTCATGCATCAGATTATGGGCCCGCAGGGCCAGGATAATATTATGCTGAATCTCGGCATTTTCCGGATCCGCCAGATTCTCGATCGTAAAGTACTGCTCTACCATCTTTACGCCCTGGGCGGTCAGGGTAACGATCTTGTCTTTCTCATTGACTATAAAATCGCCGTCCTCCTCAATATCTCCGTCGCTCAGAATCAAATCCATCTTGCTGAGCTCCGGACGGTCCTGACCCCTTCGCATTCTGCGGGCCAGACGGTCGCACTGTTCATAGAGCAGCGTGCTTTTGCTGCCCTGGCCGGAGATAATCAGAGGGGTTCTGGCCTCGTCGATCAGTACGGAGTCCACCTCGTCGATAATGGCATAATGAAGCTCCCGCAGCACCAGATTATTTTTATAGAGCACCATGTTGTCACGCAGGTAGTCGAACCCCAGTTCATTGTTGGTCACATAGGTAATATCGCAGGCATAGGCTTCCCGGCGTTCTTCACTGGTCATGCCATTTAACACCACGCCTACCGTCAGGCCCAGCGCTCTGTGAATCGCGCCCATCCATTCCGCGTCACGGGCAGCCAGATAATCATTGACCGTAACCACATGAACGCCCCGTCCCTCCAGCGCGTTCAGATAGGCCGGAAGGGTCGATACCAGCGTTTTTCCTTCGCCGGTCTTCATCTCGGCAATACGGCCCTGATGCAGGATAATCCCGCCCATAATCTGTACCGGATAATGCTCCATATCCCGTACTCTACGGGCAGCCTCCCGCACCGCGGCAAACGCTTCCGGCATAATGTCGTCCAGTGTTTCCCCTGCCGCCAGCCGCTCTTTGAACTCCTTTGTTTTTCCGGCGAGTTCCTCATCGGAAAGGTCCGTCATCTCTGGTTTCAGCGCCAGCACCCGGTCCACGATCGGCTGAATCCGCTTCACTTCCTTCTCACTGTAGCTGCCGAATATTTTCTGCAAAAGTCCCATTGCTATACGCTCCTAATCTTATTCCCCCCGCAGATAAAAGCCTGCGGGAATAAGCTGCAAATGGCATAATCAGTTACCGAATAACCCTTTTATTGTATCACCTCTATGCTGTTTATTCAACATGTTTTCGAATTCCCGCATTTATTTGCCTTTCTTTTGCCTGTCCGGGGGCTTTAGTGCCTGCCCTCTGCTCCGATACAATATTTTGTGTCAATATATTTTCTCCTCTTTTTCTCCCAACAGGCAAATTCTATCAATATGCACAAAACATCCGTTTATTTTAATCACAATCCTATCCACAGCAAAAAGAGAAAAAATTGTGGATAATGTGGATAACTTTGTGCATAACTTGATTTTTCAACAAAATCTTATCCCCTGATCTGTGGATAAGCTGCGGCAGTTATTCACAGGACTAACAGGCTTCATTGTAATTTTCCATATTTCACCATATTTTTTGTATAATTTTTCAGCAGACCGAAACAGTATGTCAGATTACGAAAAAGCCGCCTACAATACCCAAAATTCGTATTCATATTTACTTTAAATATTTTGTTTTTTTTGATATACTTATGGTAAAAGAAAAGGTTAAGAATGGAGGATTTGTTATGTTAACAAAAAGACAGAATTTACTGGAAACCATTAAGGGCGGAAATCCCGACCGTTTTGTAAACCAGTACGAGGCATTTTCCATGATTATCGGAAATCCTTATTCCGCCGGCAATCCCAGACCGCAGATGGGCGGCCCCGCCGTTGTGGACAAATGGGGCGTTACCAAATGCTGGCCGGCCGGCACTCCGGGCGCGTTCCCCATTCATGATGAGGAGCACATTGTCTGCAAAGATATTACCCATTGGAAAGATTATGTCAAAGCACCCAGCGTCATGTTTGACGACGCCGCCTGGGAGCCCTTCATTAAAGAAGTGGAAAAAATTGACCGGAATGAATATTTTGCCACTGTTTTTGTAGCACCCGGCGTATTTGAGCAGTGCCATTACCTGCTGGAGATTCAGAACTGTCTGATGAATTTTTATGAGGAGCCGGAATGCATGCATGAGCTGATCGACTGCATTACCGAATTCGAGCTGCAGTACGCGGAGCAGCTCTGCAAGCACTTAAAACCCGACGCATTATTCCATCATGACGACTGGGGCAGCCAGACATCTACGTTTATCTCCCCCGCCATGTTTGAAGAATTCTATCTGCCCGCTTACAAAAAGATCTACGGATATTACAAAGATCACGGCGTAGAGCTGGTTGTACACCACTCCGATTCCTATGCCGCCACCCTGGTTCCTTACATGATCGACATGGGCATCGACATCTGGCAGGGCGTAATGACCTCCAACAATATTCCTGAGCTGATTAAAAAATACGGCGGCCAGATTTCCTTTATGGGCGGCGTAGACAGCGCCAGGATCGATTATGAAGGCTGGACAGACGAAGTGGTAGAAGCCGAGGTGAGAAAAGCCTGTACCGAATGCGGAACCAAGTACTTTATCCCCGGCGCTTCCCAGGGACTTGCCATGAGTACATTCCCCGGCGTATACGAGGCCACCTCCGCCGCCATTGACAAGATGAGCAAGGAGATGTTCAAATAATCACAGGCAGGTCATCCGATCTAATCCGTGCCGGATCCATCGCGGCGGGTTACATCCGTTACACAGGACAGGCTCTGCTGCTTTCGGGCAGGGAGCCTGTCTTTTTATATCATAGGAAAGTTCTACGAACTTCCCTATGATGATTCCGACGACGGTTCAGTACCTTATTTCTGATATTTAGGTTTTTCATATTTATCCTCACATTATGCTTGCCAAATTTTACAAATATGCTATAATATTAATAGACTATTCCAATGCGGACAGTTAAATAAACTGTAAATTTATCCGTTCCGCAAATCTCGGATAGTCAAAGGAGTGACTTTATGCGTTATACGATCACAGGCAGGAATATCACTGTCACTGACGGACTGAGAGCAGCCGTAGAAGAAAAAATCGGGAAGCTGGAACGCTATTTTAAACCCGATACCGAAGTAATTGTCACGTTAAGCGTTGAAAAAGACAGACAGAAAATCGAGGTCACGATTCCCGTAAAAGGGAACATTATCCGCTCGGAGCAGGTCAGCAACGACATGTATGTTTCCATCGACCTGGTGGAAGAGGTGATCGAGCGTCAGCTGAAAAAATATAAGACCAAGCTGATTGATTCCAAGCAGAATGCGGCTTCCTTCAGCCAGGCTTATGTAGAAGAAGAATTTGACGATCCGGAAGATATCAAAATTGTCCGCTGCAAACGGTTCGCCGTCAAGCCCATGGATCCCGAAGAAGCCTGCGTACAGATGGATCTTCTGGGACACAGCTTCTTCGTATTCCGGAATGCCAAAACCGAAGAAGTGAATGTGGTTTATAAGAGAAAAGGGAATACTTTCGGGCTGATTGAACCGGAGTTCTAAGAGCTTTCAAGGATCGGTCGTTCAAATGTAATAGAAATGAAAAAATAAAAACTTTTACTCTTTCTTAATATTATAGTAAAAAGTAAATCGTAAAGATTGATATAAAACCGGAGCATCTCTGTATGAAAATGAACAGAAATGCTCCGGTTTTTATTATTGCGGAAGGGCCTGACAGAACAGTCTCCCTGCCGGCAGCTCTTTCCTGCCTCAGCCAGGATTAAACGGCCCCTTTACGGCGTATACCTTCCGTATCCCACCGGTGTCGAATAATCCATGCTGGAAATCTTTACGCCGGTGGCCCTGTTGGCCGCATGGACAATCTGTCCGCCGCCGATATACATACCTACATGGTTGATTCCGCCGCCGTTGGAGTAGAATACCAGATCACCCGGCTGCAGATCGCCTCTGCTGATACGGGTGCCGCCGTAAGCCTGGCTGGCGGCATCTCTGGGAATAGAGATTCCATATTCCCGATAAATCGCCTGGGTGAAACCGGAGCAGTCTACACCGGAGCTTAAGCTGGTGCCGCCATAGACATAGGACAGATTTCCTGCGTACTGCTTCGCTCTGGCTACAATTGCATCTCTGATAGCGCCGTTACCGGAATCAGCCGGAGGAGCCTGTACCGGAGCCTCCGTGGGGGCTTCCGTAGGTGCCTGGGTTTCGGCGGGTGCGGTGGGCGCTTCCCCTGTGGCCGCGCTGTCTCCGGAAGGTTCTGTCTGAACAGGCGCCGTGGTCGCAGGTGCGGCCGTCGTCTGCCGGGCCGCTGCTTCCGCTGCCGCCCTTTCTTCTTCTTCAATCCGTCTTCTGGCAGCTTCTTCTTCTTCCTTCAACTGCTGAATCCGGGCCAGCTCCGCTTCTTCTTCCTCTTTGGAAATCGCTTCCTCAAACTCTACGTAAACATCCGCATAATCGCTGGAAATATAACCGATCAGACTGTCGTCTTCCGTCTCGCCGGCGCTTACCAGAATTTCAATAAAGTTTTCACCGGCCTCATTAATAATATTTTCTTCTCTTACCAGATAAGTCTCGCCCTGAGCCAGAAGTGTCATAACCAGACTTTCCGTGCTGGGTTCCTGTCTGAGCTTTAACGTAACCGCCGTGGTTCTCGCCCATACCGTACCCACTTCTTTTGCGATGCGTTCCGCTTCCTCTCCGGTCACGAAAAACTCCGCTTTCATATATCCCTTTACATTACCGGATTCTATGTAATACCACTGGCCGTCCTCACCGTCCACCGTATCCAGGATCGTAGCGGCGGCCTTATCATAAATCTTGCCGACAACTTCGCCTTCCGTGCTGGCCGTGTCGCGGATATTCACGTAATTGCTTACCTGGGTAATCGCGATATTATCATAAGGAGAGGGTGCTTGCGTCTCTGTAGGAGTCTCGGTCGGCGCTTCTGTCTCGGCCGCAGTCTCTTTTTGAAGGGCCGCGGCACCAGCCAGTCCCTCGCCGGCAGCGGCGGATGTGGCTGTCTCGCTGGTTTCCGTCTCTTTGGCTTCTGTCTCCTTCGCTTCCGTTTCTTTTACTTCTGTCTCTTTTGTCTCTGCTTCCGTTGTCTTCTGAACGGCAGCGCCGCCGGCCAGTCCTTCATCGGAATGAGGCTCCGTGTGGGCCGCCGTTGTGGTTTCCTGCGCCTCTGAGGATGGCTCCTGGCTCTCTGTCTCAGAAACCGTATTTGCAGAAACCTTTGTCTCCAGGAACTCTTTCAGCTCCTTCTCCGGCGTCAGGCTGCTGGCATAATAGTTGTTCATGGGAACCGAAATCCCGGCAAGGGCCGAATCCACCGGAAGGATGGATACGGATGCCGCCCTGGCAGACATCGGCAGCGCAGTCGCAATGGTAAGGGCTGCTGTTGCATATGCGCAGGCAGCGATCACTGCCTTTTTATTATTGTTATATTTCATTGGTACCTCCAATTACAGTTATGGTGTGCCGTGTTTTCAAGTATTATATGACATTATCAGCTAAATTGTTACAAAATTGTTAACTTTTCCTCCGTCATTATAACAAATGAATTTTTCCTTGTCAACCGCTTAAACTTTAATGGGACGAATTACCATGAAATCTTAAGTTTTTCGTAAAAATTTTATCCCTTGATTGATAATCTGCAAAACCTCGAAAGTCATAAACGCCGACCGCTGCCGTATATCAAGATACGGCGCAGCCGGCACATCTTTTCGGTTTGCTGTTTAAAATTACAGTTCCAGTTGTTTCACTTCGTCAAGCATCAACGGTGTCAGGTGTGACAATTTATTTCTTACATTCTTATTTAATTTCAGTCTGTCATACTCCTTCTGATTCAGGTTAAGCCAACCGTTATCTGCCATATATTTCAAGGTTCCCAATTCAACTTCTTCCGGATTACGGTAGACCTCTCCGCAAGAGGAAGTTATCGGAAGCTGCTTCGCTATTACCGATGCATAATGATGAACAAAACCTTCCCGGTATTCTTCCAGGGCAGGATATACCGTTCTGATCTGAGCCAGCCAAATCAAACGATCGACTTCTGCCTGCGATTTTTCAAAATGAAATTCACCGCCGTCACTCCTGACTTTAGAAACAATTATTTTATCAATTGCCATATACGGATCCGCCAGAAATTCACTGTAATTCTCAAGACACAATGCGCATAATTCAATATCATTACCCGCCACATTCGCTGTTAATTCCGTCAGATAATTTTTGATAAAAGGACGTTCTCTTACGGCAGAAGCCGCAAGGGTGCAGAACACAATACGATCATATTCACTGACATATTCATCAAAAGAACATACCTTAATACCTTTTTTCGTCTGTATATTGCCCTCGCCGGCCCATTCCAAAATAAAAACCGCAATATCTCTGTTCCTGCCACGTTTCTTCACATACTCCGATACAAAACCGGTCCAGGAATCCAACTGCTCCTTTGATCCGATTTTGACCCACATATATCTTTCATGAAGAACAATATCATCGCTTTCCGCAAAAAACTGTGCGTATGATTTTGTCGGTCTGTAATCCGCTCTTTTCCCCGGCTTGCAAAATTCCCGCAGCAGATACGCACCAGGGTCTGACTCATCAGACACATGTTCAAACCGTTTGGATGAATTCTGCCGTTTTACCGATTCTTTTATATTCATTGCCAGGTGAGAATACCAGGGGAAGCCTTTTGAGCAGTTAAGGATAATACTCTTTTCATTCAGAAGATTGTCAACGATATCCGACGCAAACGCCAAAGCATTTGGCACGCGTTCCCACCAGATCTGTTTCATATCACTCACCCATATATTCTTCTAACTTATCATCAACTTCAGTACGCGTACCCATCATCTGAAAGAAAGTAAATCTCGTAAACAAATAATGTGTCTCATCCGTACTTCTCAGGACATTCAGTTCTTTCATTTCTTCCATCAGGGATTCCAGCTTGGTATTTTCCAAATCGGCTATCTTGGCAATCTCCCACTCAACGCCTACGTTTTTGATATCTGCGGCGGAATAGCCTTCATTATAACCATTATTGTGATACAGGAACGCCATCAGAAGCGCGATCAAATAATAATAATTATCTTCATTCAGGTCCAGCGTAATGTTATACTTTTCACGAATCTTCCTCGTAAATTCAGGATCCGCCAGAACCTTTTTAATATGTTCCTCACTGACCTCATAAATCGGCGTATCAACCTCATTATAATTTGCATAATCCTTGTTACGCATAGCATCAATCAGCTTTGCGCAATACATCTGAATCAGCCCCGGAAAATAATTCGTTGTTGCCAGAATCAGGGTGATCAGAGATTCTTTCTCTTTGGAAAACCTCAGCCCCAGATAGTGCAGAGGAATTTCCATCAATTCCCGTGCCTCAGATACGTTGAAAGGTTTCACTGTCATCGACTCAAGATGTGTAAGAACACTGTTATTTCCAAGCGCTTCTCTTTTGAATCGAACAATATTTCTCAAACCGGCAATTACAAACTTAAATCTTCCCGTTCCGATACCCTGGATATCTTTCAATGCATCAAAAGGCTGATAATTAACTGACGCGCAGCTTTCAATAAATATATCGGCCTCATCAAGCAGCAACAGCAAATACGGTATCCTGTTTTTATCCGACTGCAAACGCTGTCTTACGGCGCGGGCCAGTTCATCCCAGTTTTCCGTATCAATATCCTGCTCCAGTACATGGGCGTCATACAACTCATGGGCGATCTTTTTCACGGCTTTTTTATAATCAAAACCTTTAATATCTACCAGAACGGCACGATTTCCATTCTCGTCATAGTCAATATCTTCCTTTGCCTTTTTCAAAAGCGCGGATTTGCCAAGCTGACGTCCGCCATAAACAATGTTTACGCCTGTCGGAGATTTAATTTTCTCCAGCTCATGTTTTCTTCCCATGAAGATTTCCGGCGGCATAACATTCGCCGATTCCCAGACATAGGGCTGATAATATCCAAATGGCGTAATCAGGGAAACCAGCATTTTATTCATCTTGGTTTCATCATAATTACGAACCAGGAACATCATAACCGTCCGGTCAACAATACCGAATAATTTATCGCCCAGTGCATTTTTGGTCTTACGCGCCAGCCTGCGGCGCTCGCTTACCGGCAGCGCGTTATCATAGAGAATCATCGTATGCTTAGCATTTCCAACCTGCTTCATAATCTCAATTAACGAATCCGCATCATACGCACCATTAATACAGACAACGCGGAATCCATCCAAAGCCGCTCCTGAGCCAAATGCCGCAATCGGATGTGTATAGTTGTCACGCTGCCCTCCTTTTGCTTTTGCGGTACAAACCGAAAAATGCTCAAACTTTCCAATCACATTCTGAGGCTTAATACCAGACACCTTAAAGCCGAAACAGTTCAAAAGATTTTCCAGCCGGCTGACTCCCAGTTCACTTCCTCCCGGCAGCCAGTTATCAGCCAGCTTTTTCGCGCCTCTCTGTTCCTTGTTTCTTGTTCTGCCGCTCACCAGAGCTGCAAACGAAACATTATGTGCCGCAACCGGCTGATAATAATCATCATAATTATCCAGAAAGTCTTTCAGAAAATCTTCTTCTATAACCTCCTCATATTCCTCCTCAAAAGCATCGGATCTGGCAAGCAGATCCTCGGCAACCGTATAATTCTGCTCGCTGACCATTCGCTGAATCCGTACTGCGCGCTTCTCTTTCTCCTCAGTCGAAAGCCCCGGAATGACAGCGGCCCGGAAACTCGCAAGCTGTTCAAGAAGATCTTTCTCCCTTGCTTTTGCCTCCTCCTTAATTTCCATAAGGTAACTGTCCATTACACGCTTGAAGAAACCATAATTTGAAGTCTCGACCGACCATTTATACCACTCGTCAACAACCTGTAAAATTTTCTCTTTCTTATCCTCGGCCGAATTATCAATCTGTCCATAACTCTGCGCAAGCTCAAGATTTCCGATAAAATCATCCTTATTGATATCTGCTTTCTCTTTTGCACGCGCTTTACAGGAATCAATGGTCAAGGAAATCTCCGACAATTGTTCTGACGGATTTTTTTCCATCAGATAATCAACAATCAGCTTTGCCGCACCATAATCATCTCCCTTTTTATCCAAAATCGCCGCCGGTTGGTCAGTAAAATCCGGCTGTTCATTCCGCAGCTTACAAACATGGTCAAGAATACGAACCGTCGGATACAAAGACTGCAGGTCAGATGAATGCATATCCATATCCGGAAAATAATTTTCGTCCAGCATCAAATCGTCTGTCAGCAAAAAAGGCACATAGAAATATCTTTTGCTGCCTTGGACATAAGAGCCATTGATACACTCCCGAACTTCTTCCAGTGTATAAATCAAAATACGCAGTCCGGCCTCTTCCCGCACACATATCTCTCTATTTTCGCAGACTTTTCTTATCTCATAAATGGCAGTCTCAAGATTATCCAGCAAAGGTTTTCGAATTTTTCTATAGGCCAGCTCTCCGTCGTCCTCCGTATGATTGCTGATTCTGCATACCAGGTCGCACCATACCGCAAGCAATTGTACCGCCTTTGTTGTAGTGCTGATAATATTATTTCTCAGATGACTCATCAGATTTTCATGTCTGTTATACACCATAGATTTGCCGGCTTTTTCCCAATGGACCGTGATGTAACCCCACAACTTATCATCATCAATGGTGTCTTCCTCTATTGCGCTGTCTTCTTTATAAAAATTCTCCCGAAGAAATTCCAGTACCAACGGCTGAAAACCAGTATCATCATCCACAATTGCTTTGATATACTGCCCCAAATCGCTGTCTGCCGAGAAAATCAACTTCTTAGTTTCCAGAAATCTTTTCTGACTGGCGTTTTCCTTCTTCTGGCCAATAACAAAATTGTCATAGAAACTTTGGGCTTCCTGCCGGGTCCTGCGCAGCCGCTGATCCAATTCTGCCTTATTTCTGAAACGATAGTCCGCATATGCATCCATTCCCGTCTGATAACTATCCTTAAAATCCATCAGAGAATAAAGCACTTTACTTAATACAGGATAATCGCTCAGCAGTCTATACCCTTTTATGCCACTGTAATACGACTTGATATTATACTCATAGCGAATCTGGTTCGAGAAGAATGTTCTGATAGCCGTTGCAATTACCAGTGCATCCTCGAATTCACCTTTTTTATCGATCAGTTCAAAGGCATTTTTCGTAGAATAACTGCACCGCCCCATCGGATCATTCAGCGCATATGCCAACTGATTACAGAATGGTGTATATTCCGGATACTGCAGCGAAAAAGCCCTTACATAAGCCATCGCCGCATATAACTTCCCGGAATTAATCAAACCGATCGTATTCTCCTCAAAAATCTCCCGATCCGGCGGTGCCGTTTTGGAAACCAGTTTATTCTGCTTTTTTCTTTCCGGACTGCAAACAGACATTTCAGCAGATGCCTTCTCAAATCTCGACACCTCATCATTATTTTCAGACGCCGGCGTTTCGGGTTCGGATATATCTGTCATATCTTCTGTTTCATTTTTGTCGTCTGACTCATCGGGCTCATCAAAATTTTTTGTTTTGCGCCCGATTTCTCCTTCCTCTACTTTGTCTCCATCAGGATATGTATAATAGCGATCGTCTGAAAAACTATATAAATAAAATGTTCCGGATGATATTGTCGTTCTAAATTCATCCAACATAATATCTGCCAGACATTTTGCCTTTTCCTGATTCAGCGCCGCAAAGATCACAGAACCTGTCGGCTCCTCTTTTTCCATATATTCCCTTATCTGTTCAAAATATTCGGCGCATTCTTCCGTATTGTCCCACAACACTCCGATAATGATGTCACAATTAATATCCTCCATGTCCGACGGATATATTCTTGAAAAGAAACAATCTGAAAATGCAATGGAACTTCCCCTAAATGAAAAGCATCCTGCATCTACGAAACGCTGCACACTATCACAGTAAAGCTTTTCATAAACTATACGGCATATAACACTCGTCATTTTATCTTCGTCGTTTTCTTCCCAATCCTCGGCCGGGCGCTGACGGACATCAATCATTTTCGCCGCATCTCTGAAAGACAATGCTTTCCTCAATCTTGGAGATGCACAATAAAATTCTCCGCCTGGCACAAGCGTATATTTTCTCAAATAACCCTTACGCTGAAGATAATCCAGCAATGATCCGGCAAAATCCTCCGGCATCCTCTTCGTTAAATTTAACAATCTCGGCGAAATATGATTCTTAATGACAACTTCCTTTAAAACAGTCTTTAAAGCTTTCCCATTGCCTTTTCTGATATCATTCTGAAATATACTTACCGTTATTTTTCTGTCCTCATTTGGACTTATCTCTCTGGAAAAAGAGCCAATATTCACAGACTCATCCAAAAGCAATCCGGAATCCACAACTTTTCGTACAAATTCAGAGACTTCTTCTTGCTCTATCAGTTCAGAGGCAGCAGCGCTATCGGATATTTCAATTTCAGCTTCCTTCTGTGTATACTGAGTGGCTGTTTCATCTTTCTCCGATGTTTCTGTCCATGAGGTCTCTTCCACTCCGGCGCTCTTTGAATCAGACTCATTTAATTTCTCGGAAAATCCATATTTTCCTGCCGCAAGTCCATTCTGTATACGAGGACAATAAAACGCACCCACCTGATCCAGCAGATTGATTCCTTCATCCGAATCGAGATCATCACAAGCCAAAATTTCCAGAAACACTCTCGGGCCTGCAGCCTCCCGCTCAAGGTCTTCCATGTCCGGCTTTTCATCACTGTTAATTCTAAAAATCAGTTCCTCAGTCTGCTTCTGAAAAGGCTGAAGTGCTGCCGCATAGGGACTCACCAAAGACCGCACCGATACAAATTTTTCCAATGTTTCTCTTATGCCCTCTAACTGTTTTTTATAAAGCGCAGCAGCACTGTTTCTGATAACCTGCACATATTCAGCAACAGACAGGCCTTCTGCCGGCATTTCTTCTGCGGCTGCCTGTTTCACAGCCAAAGAATAAATCGCATCATATACCTGGCGTAAACGCCCAATAGAGCTGCCCAGCCTTTCTACATCAGATTCCTTTGGAACTTTTCCTTTGGAAATCACCTTAAACATTGTTCGGAGTTGTTTTTTGGCATCATCAGTACTGTCATTAAATTCATTGAGCATTTCTTCAATGTCCATATCCATATCGTCCCGTCTTATCTTTCTCCTAATCGTAAATGTGTCACACCCCTACCCCTCCAGCATCCACCGCTCCACGGATGCCAGCGCATTGGCGCCGTCTGAGGCGGCGGTCACAATCTGTCTTAACTGCTTTGTCCGCACGTCTCCCGCAGCAAAAATACCCGGTACGGAGGTAGCTCCGTCTTCTCCGGCGCAGAGATAGCCCTGTTCATCCATTTCCACCAGACCTTTGAATATCTCACTGTGAGGAACAATGCCCACCGCTATGAAAACGCCGTCGGTTTTCAGCCGGGTCGTTTCCCCGGTCAGCTTATTCTTAACCTCCAGTTCTTCCACCGAACTTGTCCCATGGATCTGCTCCACCGTGCTGTTCCACACCATCTCTACATTCGGAAGCGCAAACAGCCGCTCCTGCAGGATTTTTGCGGCCCGCAGTTCATCGCGGCGGTGGATCACATACACCTTTTCACACATTCTTGCCAGAAAAATGGCATCTTCCACCGCCACATCTCCGCCGCCCACTACCGCTGCGGTTTTATTACGGAAAAAAGCGCCGTCGCAGGTGGCACAGTAGCTGACCCCTTTCCCCGCAAACGTTTCCTCCCCCGGAACGCCCAGCTTTCTGTGTGCCGCCCCGGTGGCCGCAATCAGCGCCTTAGCCCCGTAAGTACGGGCGGCGCAGACTACCCGGAATCCCGTCTCCAGCTTCTCGACAGCCGTCACCTCATCCTCCGCAAAAACGGCGCCCAGTTCTTCCGCATGGGTGCGGAACTTCACTGCCATGTCAAATCCGTTCATGCCTTTCAGTCCGGGGTAATTATCCACCTCATAGGTGTTGACCACCTGGCCGCCGCTCATCATTTCTTTCTCTATAATTAATGTTTCAAGTTTCGCTCTCTGGGCATAGATCGCTGCGGAAAGCCCCGCAGGCCCGGAACCGATAATAATCAGATCATATTGCTTCTCATTTTCCATTTGTATCTCAGCCTCCATTCGTAATTCCATTAATCAGTATAGCACAGGCCCGCAGGTTTATGTATAATTTTTTCAGAAAAAGTGGTATACTGGAACTACATAAAAAAATGTCCATTACAAAATCAGCAACGGACCGGACAGGCCCCGGAAGAATTTTCAGACGCACAGCGGCCAGAAATTCTTCCGGAACCAGGGGGGCTGGCAGGGGAGTTGCGGAACTATATATAGAAAGGGGTACAGCCATGAGTAAAAAAACGGTTATCGTAACAGGCGCTTCCCGTGGAATCGGGAAAGCAATCGCAGTCAAATTTGCAAAAAAGGGATATCAGGTGGCGATTAATTGCGTCAATCCCGCCCATGAGGACATGCTTTTGCAGGTCAAAAAAGATATCGAATCCTATCAGGTTCCCTGCCTGACATTTCTGGGGGATATGGGTATCTACGAAAAATGCGAAGAAATGTTTGCAAAAGTTCAGAAAATGTTCGGCGACCCGGACGTGCTGGTTAATAATGCGGGGATATCCTACATCGGCCTTTTACAGGACATGAAACCGGAAGACTGGGACAGAATCCTGCGCACCAACCTGACCTCCGTCTTCAACTGCTGTAAGCTGGCGATCCCCGGTATGGTGAGAAAACACAGCGGAAAGCTTATCAACATCTCCTCCGTCTGGGGCAATACGGGAGCCTCCTGTGAAGCGGCCTACTCCGCCACAAAAGGCGGCGTCAATGCCCTCACAAAAGCGCTGGCCAAAGAATTGGCTCCCAGCGGCATCCAGGTCAATGCCGTGGCCTGCGGCGCCATCGACACGGAGATGAATCAATGGATGGAAGACGATGAGCTGCTGGCCCTGATTGACGAGATTCCCTCCGGCCGGCTCGGCAAGGCCGAGGAGGTCGCCGACTTAGTCTACCATCTGGCTTATAAGAGCAATTATCTCACCGGTCAGGTTATCGCCCTGGACGGCGGATGGATTTAAAACGTAAGGTTCCATCTCATTTCAAAATGAGTGGAACCTTAAAATTTTTGTCTATTCCATCTTCTTCGTCGCCGTAACGGCAATGGCACCCGGACCGATATGGCAGGAAACACTTAACGACAGCGGATCCACCGTGATCTGATGTTCCGGCCACACAGCCTGTACTTCGGTTTTAAACAGGTCGATTTCCTCCCTGGTTCCCGTATAGGCCATATGAATCCAGACATCATGCGCGTCTTCTGCGGCATGGAACCGGTTCTTACAGTCCGCCTGAACCGCCTCAATCATAATTGTCTTTGCCTGCTTTAACGTGCGGGCTTTGGCAAACGCGTCCAGCTTTTCTCCCTGAATCTGAAGCACCGGTTTGATACGCAGCAGCGTGCCCAGAGCCGCAGCCGCAGGCGTGATTCTTCCACCCTTTTTCAGATATTTCAGTGTGGCCAGTGTAATATATATGGTAGAATCAAATTTCGTTTTCAGCAGAGCTTCTTTGATCTGAACAGCATCCATTCCCCTCTCCGCCATGGTAATGGCATCCAGAACAGACTGCTTCTGCGTAACGGAGATTCTCTGGTTATCCACCACCTGAACCTTGCCGTCAAAATCTTCCGCCAGCATCATGGCCGTCTGACAGGAACCGCTCAGTCCGCTGGACATGGGAATATGCACGATCTGGTCATAGTCTTTCAGCAGGTTGTTCCACAGCTCCAGCACATCTCCGGCCGAGGGCATGGAGGTAGAAATTTCCGCCCCTTCCGTCAGCTTTTCATAAAACTGCTCCTGCGTCAGATTGATATCTTCAAGATACGCCTCGCCGTTGATATAAAATGGCATCGGAATCACGGAAATGCCCAGCTCCTTTCCCTGAGACTGGGTGATTCCGCTGTTGCTGTCCGTAACGATCGCTACTTTACTCAAAGCTTTGTCCTCTTCTTTCTTATATCAGATATTGTCTGCCATCCGCAGCCGCAGACGGCAAACCTCATTTCCATACTCAGTCAAACAGCCGGTTCAGCGCACTGAAAATTGCCCGGTGGGAAGCACGGGTAATATTTGCGCTCACACCCACTCCATAAGTAGCGCGGCCCGTCACATTGTCCATCAGATGCACGTAAGCTGCGGCGGAAGCATGGGAACCGGAGCTTAACGCATGTTCCGAGTAATCCAGTACCTTCACGTCGATGCCGGTTCTCTTATAAATGCCGTTGCGCACCGCGTCGATGGGACCGTTGCCCTCAGACTCCACCACCTCAATGGAACTGTGATATTTGAAGGTCAGCTTGCACCTGGTATCGGCCTCGCCGCCTTCGCCGCCCACGTCAATGGTTTCACAGCGGATAAAATTAAAGGGTTCTTTGGAAGACAGATAGCTGGCCTTAAAGTTCTCCATAATCTGCTCAGGCGCCACCTCGCCCTGTACCTCGGCGATCTTCTGAATCACGTCGGCGAACTCTTTATGCATTCCCTTAGGCAGCTTGAAGCCATAGAAGGTGTCCAGCACAAAAGCGACGCCGCCCTTGCCGGACTGGCTGTTGATCCGGACCACCGGCTCATACTCTCTGCCGATATCCGACGGATCGACGGGCAGATACGGTACTTCCCAGATCTGGCTTTCCCGTTCCTGCATGGCATGTACGCCTTTATTGATGGCATCCTGATGAGAGCCGGAAAAAGCCGTGAATACCAGTTTGCCGCCGTAAGGATGACGGGGATGAATATTCATCTTCGTACACCGCTCATAAACCTCGCTGATCTCTTTGATATTCTCGATCTCAAGTTCCGGATTAATGCCCTGAGAGAACATATTGTATGCAATATTCAGAATGTCCACATTTCCGGTCCGCTCACCGTTGCCGAACAGCGTTCCTTCAACCCGGTCCGCACCTGCCAGCAGCGCCAGTTCCGCGGACGCCACGCCGGTTCCCCGGTCATTGTGAGGATGAATGCTTAATGTGATGCAGTCCCGGTCTTTAAAATTCCGGTTCATCCACTCAATCCGGTCCGCATACCCGTTCGGAGTCGTCATCTCCACAGTGGAGGGCAGGTTGATAATCAGTTTATTGTCCGGCGTCGGCTGCCATACGTCCTGCACTGCGGTACACACTTCCAGGGCGTATTCCACCTCTGTTCCGGTAAAGCTCTCCGGAGAATATTCCATGTAAATCTTACCCGGAAACTTCGCCGTGTATTCTTTCACCATCTTTGCGCCGTCCGTAGCGATCTGTTTAATCTCATCCTTGCTCATATGGAACACCACGTCTCTTTGCAGAGAAGACGTAGAATTATAAATATGGACGATGGCCTGTTTAACCCCTTCCAGGGATTCAAAAGTTCTGGTAAGCAAATGCTCCCGGCACTGGGTCAGCACCTGAACAACCACATCGTCGGGAATCAGTTTCCGCTCCACCAGCTGACGCAGAAAATCATACTCAATCTGAGACGCCGCCGGAAACCCGATCTCAATCTCTTTAAACCCCAGCTTCACCAGCAGGTTAAACATCTCGATCTTTTCTTCCACCACCATCGGCTCAATCAAAGCCTGATTTCCGTCTCTCAAATCCACGCTGCACCATACGGGCGCTTTTTCAATCTGACGGTTCGGCCACTGTCTGTCCGGCAGATCAATCAAGGGAACCCGCTTGTATCTCTGATAATTTAACATGAATCTGTGTCCTCCTGCATTTGAATTTACTTATCCCCCAGCCCGTTTTCCACGGCGGCCACAACAGCCGCCAGGGCTTCCTGCTCGTCCTCGCCGTCGCAGAAAAACTCCAGCTCGTCCCCATATTTGACACACGCCCCAAGCACGCTCAGAACGCTTTTCGCATTCGCCGTGATATGTTTGTACTGGAACGTAATGGAAGACCTGAACTCCATCGCCACCGTACACAAAACGCCGGCCGGTCTCAGATGAAGGCCTGTGGGATTTTTGATCGTTAACTTCTGACTTACCATTTTGAACCCCTCCAAAATCATAATTCCGCAACTCCCCTTCCGGAGCCTTGCATTTTATTCATCATTTGATTCGGTCTCGGTCTCTGACTCTGACTCCGACTCACCCTGAACGTCATTGATGTCCCGAACTTTCAGAACTGTCTTAACTCTATCTTTTAACTCATAAATTTCCGGCAGTGCAACATTCACCGTCACTTCCTGTTCGCCCGGTTCCAGACCATCCGCATCTACGGACAGTGAAAGCTGTCCATCCTCCAGAATCTCCAGATCTTCTGTCAGCCCTTCAACCGTAACGACCAGAGATTCATCCGCAAACTCATACTCCGTATCTTCCGCCTGATTCTGAATCACCACATTTTGGCTGGGTATCAAAAATCTCTTTTCACCCAATTGTTCCACCACCAGCTCAATCTGAGCAACACTGGACTCAAGATCTACAAGCCGCACCGTCTCAGGAAGGAAATCTTCCACATTCAGATCCACATATACGTTCTCGGCGGCGCCTTCCACATCTAACTGAGGAGCGTCCAGAATCACTCCCGTGATTCCGCTGATCGCAGATTTGGTTCCGGCGATTGTAACAGAAGATATGGAGCAGTTGGCCTCCGTAAAACGGAACCCATTGGCCGGCTGACCCGTGATATTGGTCACCACCACAGGAATCGTCTTTGTCTTCAAAATCTCCGCAGACACCGTAGCCTCGGTTTCGCCAAGGATCACTTTTGCTTCTTCCGGCGTAATCACCTCATTATTACCGTCATAGAGAACCAGCTCGCTGACCTCCTGCACGTCTCCCATGGCATCTTTTATTCTGACATAAGCCACTACTTTTTTCAAGAGTTTCATAACAGATTCCGGCGCTTTTACCTCCACCTGCTCCGGTGAACAGGTCAGCGCCCCCAGGGTATACCCCTCCGCCGGCTCGCCTATGGTCTGAATCTCCACGTCCATCATTTTCGTCCGGAGATTTTCCGCCTGAATTTTAACAAATGAACTGCTCAGGATAATATCGCTGTACTGATAATACGATTTATTGTTCACCACCTCCACCTGAATGGGAATAGTGGGAAACCCCGGATGCCAGTTCGTGCAGTCTGCCGTCAGCTTAAAATCCGAGGCTTTCAACTGTTTGACTACAGTCTGCCGCACATTCACCTTAATATTGACCGTCATGCCCTCCGTCACCCAGTACACCATATCGTTCTCGGCAAACACCTGATCGTTCACAATCTCAACCGGAACGTTATAAATGGGATAGGGAATCTGAGGATCATTGTCATTCACGACCACCAGCCACATGACAACAGCCGCAAGAAGGGCAAACAGCTTCAAAATCCAGTTATTGATCAGAAGTTTTTTCATTCCTGCCCCTTCCTTTCCACAGCTTAAAGGGCCTGCGCTCCGGAGTCTCGCCGCACAGCGTCATAAGCTGTGCTTTTAAAACATCCGGACCAACCCCATGAATCAACCTGCCCTCTCTGGCCAGGGAAACGTACCCCGTCTCCTCCGACACAATTACGGTCAGGCTGTCCGTCACTTCGCTGATTCCGATGCCGGCCCGGTGTCTTGTGCCCAGATCTTTGCTAATCAGCATATTATCAGACAGAGGAAGATAGCAGGTAGCCGAAGTCACCCGGTTGCCCCGGACAACCACCGCCCCGTCATGGAGGGGGGTATTATGTTCAAATATATTAATCAGCAACTGACTGGTCAAAACCGCGTCCAGACCAATACCGGTCTGCTCATACTCCGTCAGCGCCATCTTATTTTCTATCACAATCAGGGCCCCTGTTCTGGCCTTGCCCAGCTCACAAGAAGCCCTTACGATTTCATTCGCCGTCTGTTCGGTAAAAGCATCGCTCTCTCTGGCCGAATCCAGACTGAATACGCCGGACAGCATGTTTTTCCGGCCCAATTGTTCCAAAGCCCGTCTAAGCTCCGGCTGGAAAATTACCACAACTGCGATAATCACCACATTCAGCGACCGTCCCACCAGATAGACGATGGTGTTCAGTTGAAACAGGACGGCTGCCGCATAAAAAGCCGCCAGGATACAGATTCCTTTCAGCAGAGTCCACGCCCTGGTGTTTTTGATCCACAGAATAAGCTGATAGATCAAAAACGCCATGATAATGACCTCTACCACATCATTGATCCGTATATAGGGAACAGACGGGATCACCTGGCCTCTGAAAAACTCCGCTAATGTTTCCATCAAAGTCTCCTAAGTCATTTCCAGAACTCATCCGTCGGAATGTCCCGCCGCCCGGAATGCTCCGGCTGCGGACGCTTCGCCGTTCTGGTATTGATCTTTTTCACCTGTTTGTCAGGCGCGGTCACGGCGATTTTGGGAACCGCCTTCACATAATAATAATAATCGTCGTCTTCAAACTGCACATACTCGGTACGGTTATAGTCTACCGCAAATATAAAGAAATCCAAAATTGCGGCGATCACCCCCGACACCAGGGTGCCCACCACAATCGAAGTGATAGACAGTGTCCGGAAATCAATCTGAAGCGCCAGCTCTCCCAGCAGGAGAACAAGGGCTCCCGTCACCGTTCCCGTAACGATTCCGATCATCCGGGAATAATCCACGGACATCTGCCGGATCAGGTAAACGATCAGATACACTGCCACAAAAGCCGCCAGCATAACATACATCACCTTATTATCCCGCAGAGCCGTCAGTACCTGCAGAAAGCGCTGCAGCATGTTGAGAGTACCTCCGCCCGTCAGCGTGGAAGCGCTGTCAATCACTGTCCTGATCAGATAATAAACCACTACACCGAAAGAAACCGGCGCGATCCCGGTCAGCGTACCGCCCAGTGCCATCAGGACCGGAACCACATAGGGTATATCGAAACAAAATAAAATCGGAACCAGTGCCACGGCAAATCTGCCCTCCGGCAGCAAAACCATATGGATGATCCAGATAAAAAAGAACAGCACCAGCCCAATGGCAAACACCTCCACCGAGACAGATAAAAACTGATACAAAAGACAAACGCCCAGCACCAGAGTCATGCCGCCCCATGGAAGAAAACCACAGATCACCGCCACGCCCAGCATCACCGGTATGCTCCCCAGACGGTTTGCATAACCCATGTTCCAGTCCATCAAAAGCAGACCCGTAAGCGCCGTCATAAACCGGATCAACGGTGTCAGATACATGGCATATTTTCCGTAAAAATCCATGATTCCTTCTCTCATCAGGTAAAACTGCATCATGATAAATAGTCCCCCTTTGCTCCTTCGCCCTCCTTCTGATAAATATGACTGATCTTTTTCAGATACTGCGCATACATCTTCATTTTCTTCTGCGCCTGCTGATACCTGCCATAATAAATCAGAAAAGAGACAAAGCCCGTAAAAACGAGAAGCACCAGATAAACAAACAGAAACCTCGTAGCCATATCAATCACAAAGGGCAGCGTAAGTTCGTCCAGCATCGACTCGGAAATACCGAGCAGATACAGCAGAATCACCAGAGCATACCCCACCGTTATCCCCAGAATACTTTTAATCATATTCCAACTGATGTAATCGCCTTTCCGAAAACGGTTAATACGGATACTCCCCTTGCCCTCTTTTTTTTCATACAAGGCCGCGCGGGTCATCCATTTAATCTTCTCATTGCTCAGCACAGCCAGACTCCTTATCCTTTATTCTTCCGCCAGTTTGCCGATATATTCTATCATCTGGGTATAGTCTTCTTTAACCGGCTCCAAAGCCTCGGCGATATCTTCACCGTATTCCTGACGGTCCCTCAGCACATCTGACAGCCGGCTGGATGACTTATACAGCCGGGTCAAAGACAGATTCTGGCAAACGCCCTTTAACGTATGGGCGGCCCGGAAAGCTTCGGCCATATCCCTGGATGCAACGGAATTCAATAACAATTCATAACTCTTGTCATCCAGCACTTTAAGAAGAAATTTCCGAATCCGGTCATCCTTTCTCAATCTTGAAAAAACATCGTCATAATCTGCTCCAATTGCATCGTAACATTCTTTGACAGTCATTCCCTCTCCTCCTGATCTGTAAATCATTTATCATTCTGATTCGGCGATATCATTGTAAAAACAATACCTGCCCCGTCCGCCCCGCTTGGCGGCATACAGCGCCTGATCCGCCCGCTGGAACAGACCTTCGTAGTCTCCCCGGCAGTCTTTCGCATTGGCCACTCCCATGCTGACGCTGATGGTAAACTCCCCGTAAGAACCGCACAGCAACTCAAAAATACGTTTCACCTGGGGCTCAATCACCGTTTTATATTCCATGAAAATCAAAAATTCATCTCCGCCGGTCCGGGCCGCAATATCCGCGCCGCGGATTCCGTTTTTCACTGTATTTGCCACATATTTTAAGACCTCGTCTCCGAACTGGTGGCCATACTGGTCGTTCGCCTGCTTAAAATGATCCAGATCAAACAATACCAGAATATAGTTCTGATCTCCCTCTCTCTTTCCTGATAAAAGAGGCATAATCCGGGCCTTCGCCGCCCTGTGGTTATAAAGACCGGTCAGAGAATCATGATCCGCCATCACCTCCAGCCGGTTCAGCTTTTCCATATCCTCATGAATATCCACAATTTTTCCGATAGCGCCGGAATAAACAGGCGGTTCCCCGTCCATCCACATAGATCTGGCAATCACCTTGCTCCACCGCTCCTGACCGTTGATATCAAGCAGATAATTGGACTCTACCACCGGACTGTCCGGCGTCGTATGCTCCAATTGCTCCAAAAGGCTGGTAAAATCATTTTCCGTAAACACCCGTTTTCCGAAAGCATCCCCTCTGGGATTTAAAATAGTCTCCGGCATACGCAGATATTTGGCACCCCACTCTGACAAAATCAGCATCTCAGGCACCGCCGTATATTCAAACTGAATCTCCTGGGACAGCTCCGAGAAGAACTGGTATCTTGTCCGTTCATGCTCCAAAAGTCTGAGGGTGCGTTCCGATGCATCCATCGTTCCCTGTCCCATCAGATCTTCTACCATGTCGATCATTTCTTCCTGGGTGTTTTTGGAAGGCCGCGCCGTGTCCAGACCCTTTTCCAACATATCGGAAATATCGGTCAGGCACTCCAGCAAAAGCGGGTTAAATGCGCCGCACTCTCCATTCTGAATCATCTCCATCGTCTTTTTATGGGAAAAGGCTTTTTTATACACCCGATCGCTGGTCAGCGCGTCATACACGTCAGCCATCGCCACCACCTGAGCCGCAATAGGAATATCCTCTCCTTTCAGACCGTCCGGATAGCCTCTGCCGTCGTATCGCTCATGATGCCACCGGCAGATCTGATACGCCACCTTAACCAGCGGCTCCTCCTCGCTCAGAGCAATATTCTGCAGCATCCGGGCACCCTCCGCCGCATGGGTTTTCATCACCGCAAATTCTTCATCGGTAAGACGCCCCGGTTTATTCAGAATCTTCGACGGTATGGTAATCTTTCCGATATCATGCAGCGCCGCAGCATTGCAGATCAGCGGAATATCCCTGGGCGTAATCTTATACTGATCCGTCTTTCCCATCAGGCTTCTGAGCAGCAGTTCTGTCAGCGCCCGGATATGAACCACGTGAAGACCGCTTTCACCGTTACGGAATTCTACGATATTGGACAATATCTCTACCATCAGCTTATTGTCCTTCTCTTTTTTCAGAATCTGATCCGCCACCATATGTTCCAGTTCTTTCTGCTTGGCAGACAGCATAATGGTGCTGATTACCCTGCGGCGCACCGTCCGTTCGTCAAAGGGCCTGCTGATATAATCCAAAACGCCCAGATCATAAGCCCTGTCTATATAAGAAGGCACCGTCTCCGCCGAAATCATAATCACGGGAATGCTTTTGATCCAGTCATTCTCATTCATCATCACCAGCGTCTCAAAGCCATCCATAACCGGCATCACAATATCCAGAAGCATCAGAGCAATCTCATGCTCCTGGGAGTGCATAACAGCCGCCGCTTCCATACCGTTTTCTGCTTCCAGAATCTCGTATTCATTGGAAAGCATATCTGATAACAGTGATCTGTTGATCTCCGAATCATCCACGATTAAAATTTTCTTCGAATTCTTATATTCTTTTCCACTCATAAAATATACCCTGAATACCCCAATTCTTAAAGTATACTGATAAGATGCCAAAAAATCAGCCCCAAATGTGCCGCCGGCAAATCTGACCGCAGTACATCCAGGCCCGATTATTCTTTCATCCCGTGGGAAAGCTTTTCAGACTTTTCCGCGGGATGAAATGCCCTGCGGGAATACACCCGCAAAGCAAAATTTTTATCACAGTTATGCCGCTTCACGCTGCGCATAATACTCGTCAAACAGTTGAGTCACCGCAGCATGCGTATCGCCACAGATCGAAGGCAGCTCTTTGCCCCATGCGCCGGTAGCCTGCTGAAAACCTTTTTCTACGGCAGCCTGCATCTCTTTCATCTTCTCCACATCATCCCCTGCCAGAGCGGCGGCGAAATCAAAGATTCTCTGAGAAGTCTGCTTCACGCCCCAGAAACCGTCTTCCGAAATAGCGGCCTGAGCTTCGGCCTTTGTCTTTGCATCCACGGTGAAATTACCGCTGGCCATCATCTTCCAAAAGTCGTCGCTGTTAGCCGTAACAGATGTAATGCCCTGTTTGTTAAACGTCTGCATCATCATGCTGGTGAAACGGTTCATCTGATTATCCAGATCTTCTTTCAGGCTTGACACCAGGGAAGCTCTCTCTGAATCGCTCATCTTCATGACATCCCGCGTACTACTGAATTCCGCCTTGTCCAAATCAGGGCTGGTAGTTTTGGCAGCTACGCTCTCGGCTCCTTCCTTCTGCGCAGCAACATTCGCAGTCGCAGTCGTAGTTTTGGCATTCTGGACAGTCTGAGCCTGCGCATACTGTCTGATTCCCACGTCTGAATTTAACTGCATACAAATCCTCCTTTTTGTATAAAACAGCATCTTATCTTACTTTTATAGCATACGACGATGCGAAGAAAAAGTAAAGGTTTTTTGCCTTTTATTTTCAATTTCATCAAACTTCACAAAAATTCATGACTTCTTTATCAGAACTAAACATTTTGTAAAAAAAGCCGATATATATTAATAAAATGATGTTGTTTATCGGTATTTTGACACTTTGTATCCCACATCAGAATTACAGAGGAGGTGTTTTGAGCATCTATGATTTTTTCATCCATAACTTCCCTTAATATGTACACAAGAAATATGAAAATGGAACAAAAATGGCAGCGCCGGGTTCAAAACAGCGATTATGCCTCCCAAAACAACAGTCAGGAATCCGCTTCCTCCGGCGGCATCGATCCTCTCCTGAAACGCCAACTGGAAGATCTGAGAGACAGCAATAATCCGGAGACCAAAACAAAAGAATCCATCAAAGCCAAAATGGCTGCCGGCAAAAAACTGTCTTCCGCCGAGATGAAATATTTGCAGGAAAAAGATCCGGCCACCTACCAGAAAGCCAAAGAGCTGGAGATGACGCGGAAGAAATATCAGGAAGAACTGAAGCGGTGCAAGACCAAAGAAGACGTACAGCGGTTGAAGATGTCCTATACCGCCCAGTCTATGGAGACGGTAAACTCCACCGCAAATAACCCGAATATCCCCAAAGGTCAGAAGCTGGCAATTATCGCCGCGGAAAACCAGAAGATGAATGCCGTGGCAGACGCCACCAATCAATTTATAAAAGAAGGACATTACAGTAAACTGCCTACGGAAGCGGAACAGCAGAAAGCGGAAAAAGAGATGCAGGAAGCTCTGGAGGCAGAACGGAACGAACGAAACGATGCATCCCTTTCGCGGCCGGAGGATTCGGAAGAAGCTACGAGCGACGGACAGACCCCGGAAGCCGCCGCCGGCGAAGACAAAGACGCCGCGAAAAAGGCAGAGACGCCCGTGGCCGGAACTGACAAAACCGCAGAGCAAACCGGCAGGCAGAAAGCTCCTTCCCGTGCCGAGGCCGAGTATTCTCCCGAAGCCATGAAGGTAAAACGGGCAAAAGCGAAAGCCAATTATGAAAAGAGCTGCACGGCAGAAACGCCGCTTTCAGCAAATGACATCTTTGCTGTATTTGACGTCAAAGCATAGCTTATATGGACACTACCGGCCGTCTGTGCTGCCGATACATTCCGAACGGATCTTTATATATGACTGATAAAGGACTGTTGCATAGGTGCAGCAGTCCTTTTATAATAACGGCAAACTCTGTGCCACGTCTCACATGCGTCCGCATACATATGCCCAAAGCCCTGAAAGGGAATTTATTCTCAGACCGTTATCAGCAGGGACAGGATGCTAAAAAATTCTTCATGTACATTTATCATACAAGGAGGTATCTCTCATGAATCAAGATACACAGAAACAAAAAACACCATCCGAACCGTCAAATGCTGTCGTAGCAAAGCTGTCCCTCCCCCGTACGATCCACCTGGTTCCGCTGGACTGCGTGGACGGTTTTGAGATCCGCCCCGGATTCTATGAGATCAACGGCGCCACCGCTATTCCCGGCGGCGTGAATTTCACCGTATATTCCAGAGGCGCCACCGCCATTGAGCTTTTGCTGTTCCATCGAAAAGAAGACAAGCCCTTCGCAGTCATCCCTTTTCCGAAACATTATCGGATCGGCAATGTCTATTCCATGATTGTCTTTAAACTGAATATAGAAGAATTCGAATACGCCTATCGGGTGGACGGCCCTTATGAGCCGGAAAAGGGACTGCTCTTTGACAAAAATAAATATCTGCTTGATCCCTATGCAAAAGCCGTTACCGGCCAGAGTCAGTGGGGCATGTCCTCTCCCTGGGGACAGCACTACCGGGCCAGAGTCGTAAAAGACGACTTTGACTGGGGCGATATGGCCAGTCCCCTCCTTCCCGTGGAAGACCTGATTATCTACGAACTCCATGTGAGAGGCTATACCAGACATGACTCCTCCGGCGTATTCGCTCCCGGCACTTTCGCCGGTTTGATGGAAAAACTGCCCTATCTGCTGGAGCTGGGCGTCAATGTGGTGGAACTGATGCCGATTTTTGAATTCGACGAGATGCAGGATTATCGGGAAATCGACGGAGAAAAGCTGTACAACTACTGGGGCTACAATACGGTCAGCTTCTTTTCCCCCAACACCAGCTACACTGCCAGCACGGAATACAACCGCGAGGGCAATGAGCTGAAAAACCTGATCCGGGTATTCAACCGGCACGGCATCGAGGTCTTTCTGGATGTGGTGTTCAACCATACTGCGGAAGGAAATGAAAACGGTCCTTTTTTCTCTTTCAAAGGCTTCGACAACAACATTTATTATATGCTGACCCCTGACGGTAAATACTACAATTTCAGCGGATGCGGAAACTCCTTAAACTGCAATCATCCCGTCGTACATCAGATGATTCTGGACTGTCTGCGCTACTGGACCACCACTTACCGGGTCAACGGATTCCGCTTCGATCTGGCCTCCATCCTCGGACGCAACGAAGACGGCACCCCGATGAACGAACCGCCTCTTTTGCAGTCACTGGCTTTCGATCCGATACTTGGAGACGTCAAACTGATTGCGGAAGCCTGGGACGCCGCCGGGCTGTACCAGGTGGGCACCTTCCCGGCATGGAACCGCTGGGCGGAATGGAACGGAAAGTACAGAGACGATATGCGGCGCTATTTAAAAGGCGACGATGGCACAGCCCAGGCCGCCGCCATGCGGATCGCCGGTTCCAAAGACATTTACAGCGCTAACAACCGGACGAACGCTTCCGTAAACTTTATTACCTGCCACGACGGCTTCACGCTCTATGACCTGTATTCTTACAACGAGAAACACAACCAGAAAAACGGCTGGGACAACACGGACGGCGCCGGCGACAATGCAAGCTGGAACTGCGGCGCCGAGGGCGAAACCGGCAACGTACTGATCAACGATCTCAGAAGAAGAATGATGCGGAATGCCTTTGCCCTGCTGATGTGCAGCCGCGGCATCCCCATGTTCCTGGCCGGCGATGAATTCTGCAACACGCAGTTCGGCAATAACAATGCCTACTGTCAGGACAATATCACATCCTGGCTGGACTGGAATCTTCTGGAAGAAAATCAGGATATGTTCCGGTTCTTCCAGTACATGATCCGCTTCCGCAAGGAACACCGGATTCTGCGCACCAACATAAGCGACGGTGCCTGCGGTTTCTTAGACACCAGCTTCCACGGCGTCACCCCCTGGCATAACCAGTTCGCAGGACACGAACGATATGTGGGCGTTATGTTTGCCGGACAGGAAAAAGGCTGCACTCCCCAGATTATCTATGTGGCGTCCAACGCCTACTGGGAAGAACTGGATGTCCGTCTGCCCCACCTGCCGGCCGACATGCGCTGGGAGCTGGCCGTCGACACCTGGGAAGCGGAACAGAAACCCGGCACCTTTTTCACCGAAAACACCTTCGCGATCCAGGCAAGAAGCGTGATGGTGTGGACGGCCGCGGAGAAATAGAGGCAAAAACACCCGTCCGATAGCGTATGACAACATGGGATGGTGTTTACCTTACGGTTGCTTTTTATAATCTAAAAGGGCGGCAGCATTTTAGGCTATCGCCCTTTGGCCGTTAAGGTTGATTTTGCCATTATCATTTACGGTTAAAATATTCATACAAGTCATTTACATGATAAAACACATAATCAGGATTCTCTTTTTCCAGAATATCGGCATGAACGGATTTCTGCCATGCCGCCGAAAAGCAAACCACACCTATAGCCTGACAGTCTTTTATATCCTGAACAGTATCCCCTATATAGCAAAATTCCTTTTTGGAGACAGCATATTTTTTCAAGAGATATTCCATATTCTTTTTCTTATTCGGAAATATTTCCGAACCATACAGTGTTTCATCAAATATTTTTGACAAACCCAACTTTTTCAAAGTGATTGTGCAGCTTTTTTTACCTTTCCCGGTAATCAATGCTACGGTGATATTCTTCTTTTTCAAAAAGGTAATCAATTTTAATATTCCGGGAAATACACTTGCAACCTCATTGTGCAGCAATTCATATTGGCAATAAAAATCCTCAATCGCTGATTCCCAGTTCTGACCTACAATCGCTTTTACCATACCGATTTCATTAAGCCCAAAGGTATGCAGGATTTCCTCTGTGCTTAGTTCATGGTCCGTATAAGGAGAGATACTATTGCGAAATGCCTCTACACACATTGGGATAGTATCGGCTATTGTTCCGTCCATATCAAAAGCAACTATTTTAAACATCACATATTTTCTCCGTTAATCTTCCGTGTTACATGACAGGGGTTGCCCACTGCCAATGAGTTTTCCGGTATATCTTTTGTGACAACACTTCCGGCTCCTATAACAGAACCATCGCCTATTGTTACACCCGGAAGGACAATAACGCCTCCCCCTAACCAACAGCCATTTCCGATTTTTATTGGCAATGCGTAGGTTTGCCGGGCTAACTGGCCTGTTTCGGAATCCTGAACATATCTTTCCGCAAACTCAGCAGGGTGCGTTGCCGTATAAAGCTGAACATTTGAAGCAATCAGCACATTATCCCCAATAATAATTTTATTGCAATCTACAAAAGTACAATTCATATTGACTGATACGTTATTTCCCATGAAAATATTTCGCCCATAATCACATATAAATGGTGATGCAACAGATACTTTTGTGCCAATCTCCCCGAATAGTTCCTTTAGAATTTTTTCTTTTTCCTCTTTTTGTACATATGCAAGGGCATTGTATTCCCGTAACAGTTTTCTTGCATGACTTTTAAAATCCAAAAAGATCTGGTCATGACAGTTATATTCTTTTCCTGCCATACATTTTTCCAATTCAGTCATAATGTCACCTCCGTATTTCATAGTAAAAGAAAACCTGTTACAAGGCAAGTAACAGGCTGTTTCCTTATATTCTTTTTGCAAGTGTTTCAATAACAAAAATGACAGGAACCTGTGTTGTTCCATTATACCCCCCGTTAATCCGTTTTGTATTTAAGTTATACGAGAAATTCCAATCTGATAATTTTGCCAGAGTTGACAGTGGGGAATTAGTAATACTTAACACACAGCATTTCTTTTGCTTAAACTGGTTAATTGCTTCAATCAGCCTTTCTGTTTCACCACTTTCTGAAAAAGCGATAACGACTGTATTCTTCCAGCGAAACGAATCTATCGGATAAAACGCATCTTCAAGCCCTACGGCAAAATGCCCCATATTGGAAAAATATCTTGCCCCGTATTTTGCTAATGTTCCCGATGAACCCATTCCGATAAAGATTATCAAATCAGCTTTTTTAAGAACGTCAATTGCAAACAATAATTTTTCCTCAAAGGCACTTGAATTTGCCCTTGTAAAAAAATCAGAAAGTTCCTGCAAATCTTCCATAGGCGGACAGATAACCTGCAACGTAATCTCTTTTTTCAGCGCTTCTTTAAATTCGGAATACCCGTCAAAATTGTTTTTATTGCAAAAGCGCAATATGGTAGACGTAGATACTTGAAGTTCTTTCGCAAGCTCTCTAATGGTCATGTATTGTGTTTTGTCAATATTGGCAACAATATATTTGTAAATACGAATATCCGTTTCGTTGTACTTTTGTATTTCTTCATACGAAAACATATTGTATTTCCTCCGAAGTATTAGATGCCTTGATTATAAACTGATTTTGTATGCTTTACAACTAGGATATATGCGGAAGTGAATGAGAGGGATTCCGTAGCAGTCGGCACTGGTGGTAATGTGTATAACTGGCTGTCTTATGGAATTGTGGGTAACACTGTTTGCAAAAACCATGTGTGTAGTTGGCGCTCTGCGCCCCGGCTCTTAACGCTGTATTGTTCATACCTGAACCTTCTTCAATTAAAATAGTTGTTAGACTATAACAAAAAAAGGACAGCCCCATTTGTTAAAATGAGCTTGTCCTTTAAGGCACAATATTCAGATATCCATATTTATTGCGTATTATTCCGTACTATCAAGTAAAAATTTGATGTACCTTTGATGTACTTTACACCATTTCTTGTACTTTTAAGGAATGAGGAAACTCTTAAAAATCCGTAAACAGCCTCCGCTTTCTCTCAATCATCTCGTCAATTTTCTCTATATAAAGAGCCACATCCTTCACATTATCACACCGCTCAATCCTGCCGTCAGCGTACACCCTTTTCGATACGCTTCCAGCGCCGCAGGCGACTATGGTCTGTTTCTCCTCCATAATCAAAATATTATAAATCCCCGCCTTTCCTTCCGCCGCATACCCTACATTCTCAAAGTTCCCGGCCATATTTTTCTGCCGGTACAGATAGTAAGGCTCCATGCCCATCCGGGACGCGTAGCGGGCGGTCAGATCCATCATCTCCCAGGTGTTTTCCATCGGCATACCCGCATACTGATCCCATAACTGATTCAGCCGGGACGCCCGCTTCAGGGCCAGGGAATGAACCGTCAGGTTGTCCGGACCCAGCTTTAAAAGGGCCTGCATCGTCCGCTCCACATCTGCCGGCAGTTCGCCCGGCAGGCCCAGGATCAGATCCATATTAATATTGTCAAATCCCAGCCTTCTGGCAAGGCGGAAGGCTTCCTCTGTCTGTTCCACCGTATGCCTGCGGCCGATCAGGTCCAGCGTTTCCTGCTTCATAGTCTGGGGATTAATGGAAATCCGATCTACGGGAAAACAGCGCAGAACCTCCAGCTTTTCCTCCGTAATGCTGTCGGGCCGTCCGGCCTCCACAGTCCATTCTTTCAGATCCTCCAGGGAAAAACTGCTTTTAAGTTTCGCCAGCAGCCGCTCCGCCTGCTTTGACGTCAGCGTGGTGGGCGTACCGCCGCCGATATAGACGGCATTCAGCTTCCTGTCCCGAAAGGTTTCGGCCGTATACTCGATTTCCCGGAACAAAGCGTCCAGATACCTGTCCACCTGGTCCGCCCATTTTTCCAGAGGATAAGAAGTAAACGAGCAGTACAGACAGGTGGTCGGACAGAAGGGAATCCCCACATACAGGCTGTACCCCCTGTCATAGTCAATGCTGCGCAGAATCTCCCGCTCCCGCTCGGCAATCCGGATGCTCAGTTCCGTTTTTTCCGGGCTGACATAATATTCCTCCTGCATAAACCGGCGGATTTCTTCTTCCTCTTTCCCATCTTCCAGCATGGCCATGGGAATTTTGACAGGACGGATTCCCGTCAGCGTTCCCCAGGGCAGCTCTTTTCCCGTATCCTGGGCAAGTATGGCATACAGCAGCCGTTTCAGAGCGGACTTGGCCGCTTTTCTGTCCGCGTAATCCACCCGCACCCGTTTTGCCGTTTCTTTTCCGCCTGCGCTTAGAGTGACGGAAATCCCGTCCGGTTCATAAAGAAACCGCAGGCTCCGGTCACAGCCTTCCTCCGTTCCCACCGTAATCGGCTCTCCCGGATAAAAGGCCATCAGAAGCCCGCGGATATCGTATTCAAAATTTTCTTCATTTTCATATAGAATGGCCGTCATCAGAAACCTCTGCTCAAAGGATTATATTTCCGCTCGCTGGCGATGGTCGTTTCCCTTTCATGGCCCGGATAGACAGCCGTCTCCTCCGGCAGCGGCAGCAGCTTTTCACAGATGGACCTGGCGATCTCGGCGCCGCTTGCCGTGGGCAGATCTACCCTGCCGTAAGAACCCCGGAACAGGGTATCCCCGCTGAACAGAACCCCTTCCGCCTCCAGATAATAAGAAACGCCTCCGGCCGTATGTCCCGGCGTATGGACAGCCTGAATTTCAAAGCCTGCCAGCTCAAATTTCTCTCCGTCCTTTACAAGACGCTCCGCCTCCAGGCTCAGTGCCCTTCCCGCCCAGGGCGCGGAAAGGTTCATCTGTGTATCCTTTAACAGCTTTTCCTCCGCCTCATGGGCATAAACCGGCGCGCCGAACTCCGCTTTCAGCTCCGGCACCGCCATTATATGGTCAAAATGCCCGTGGGTCAGCAAAATCCCTTTTACGTTCAGCTTCTCCTCCCGCACCGTCTGCGAAATCCGTCTGGCATCGTCCCCCGGATCCACAATAAAAGCTTCTCTGGTGTCCTCATTGTATCCGATATAACAGTTGGTCATCACCATGCCCACCGTCATCCGTATCAGTTTAAAATTGCTCATATACACTCCCGATTATATGTTTGTATTCCCTGACCGCTCAATATCAATCACGCTTTCCACCTTCATCAGTCTGGCAATCAACTGGTTCAGTTCCTCTACGCCTCTGGTGTCAAAGGTCATGGTGATCGTAGCCATTCCCTGCTTGCTGGTGCGCACATTTACGGAAGTGATATCAATCTTGCGCTCCGTAAAGATTTTAGACACATCTACAAAAATGCCGATTCTGTTATTGGCATAGATCACAATCTCCGCCGTAAACAGCTCCGAGCCGGAACCGGCCTCGGGCTCCTCCCACTCCGCATCAATCAGCCTGGCCCGGTCTATCTCCGGCAGATTCAATATATTGATACAGTCAGTTCTGTGGATGGAAATGCCTCTGCCTCTGGTTACAAAGCCGACGATCTCATCTCCCGGTACGGGGCTGCAGCATCTGGAACAGCGGACAGACAGATCGTGAAGCCCTTTTACCACGATTCCCGTACGGGTTTTTCCCGCTTTTTCCGCCGCCGCGGAAACGGTGACATGAGAGGAGGAGGAACCGGATGCGTCCAGAGTTTCCAGCACATCCTCATCGGTCAGCTTCACATTCTTCTTATTATACTCTTCCTGGAGCTTATTGATTACCTGACCTTCTTTTAAGCCGCCGTGACCGATGGCCGCCAGCACCGCATCCCAGTTGCGGAAGCCGTATTTGCGCATCACTTTTTCAATCAGCTCCGGCTGGGCAATCTCAGAGAAATTAATGCTCTTGGACTTACAGTATTTGTCGATCAGCTCTTTTCCCTTTATAATATTGTCTTCTTTAAACTCAGACTTAAACCACTGATTGATCTTATTTCTGGCCTGGGTGCTCTTAACGCTTTTCAGCCAGTCCCGGCTGGGACCTTTGGAGTTCTGAGAGGTGATAATCTCCACCCGGTCTCCGGTCTGCAGCTGGTACTCGATGGGCACCAGCTTTCCGTTTACCCTGGCGCCCACCATTTTATTTCCCACCGCACTGTGAATGCTGTAGGCAAAGTCCACGGTGGTGGCCCCGATTGGCAGCGTCTTCACATCTCCTGTGGGCGTAAAACAATACACGCTGTCGGAAAACATATCCAGATCGTTTTTAATGGAGTTCATAAACTCCTGATTATCCGACATATCCCGCTGCCACTCCAGGATCTGGCGCAGCCAGCTCAGCTTCTCCGCCTCGCTCTCCGAAATGTTCTTGCCGGATACACCTTCCTTATATTTCCAGTGTGCGGCGATGCCGTACTCCGCGGTACGGTGCATCTCCTTCGTCCGGATCTGAATCTCAAAGGGCTGCCCGGCGCTGCCGATCAGCGTGGTATGCAGCGACTGGTACATATTAGGTTTGGGCATGGCGATATAGTCTTTAAACCGCCCCGGTATCGGCGTATACATCTCATGAATTACGCCCAGTGCCGCATAGCAGTCTTTTACCGAATCCACGATAATCCGCACCGCAAACAGATCATAGATCTGATCCAGCGTTTTATCCTGATTCACCATCTTCCTGTAGATGCTGAAAAAGTGCTTCACCCGGCCAGACACCTCCGCCTTGACAGACGCTGCCTGCATATGGGCGCTGACCTCATCCACAATCTCCTGGACAAACTGTTCCCTGGCCTCTTTTTTCTGGTTGACATTCTCCACCAGCTCCTGATATTTCTCAGGCTGCAAATATCGTAAGGCCAGATCGTCCAGCTCAAATTTCACTTTGGAGATGCCAAGCCGCTGGGCGATGGGCGCATAGATATCCATCGTCTCCCTGGCCTTCTCCCGCTGCTTCTCCGGCCGCATAAACTGTAATGTCCGCATATTATGAAGGCGGTCGGCCAGCTTGATGAGAATCACCCGGATGTCCTTTGCCATGGCCAGAAACATTTTGCGCAGATTTTCCGCCTGAATCTCCACCTTATCGGCGGACCAGGATAACTGGGTCAGCTTGGTTACGCCGTCCACCAGCGCCGCCACTTCTTCCCCGAACATATTCTTCATATCGGTGGAAGTGATCTCCGTATCCTCTACCACATCATGAAGAATGCCTGACACAATACTCTCTTTATCCAGCTGCAGTTCCGCCAGAATGATGGCCACGCAAAGGGGATGGATAATATAAGGCTCCCCGGATTTACGTAACTGGCCGTTATGGGCCTCGCCGGCCACCTTGTATGCTTTTTCTACCATACTGATATCATCGGAAGGATGATATCTGTGGATCCGCTCGATCAGCTCATGAAACAACTGATCCGGACTGGAACAGTCCTCCGGCACCTCAATCGGCTCCACGGTTCCTCTTAAACCAACCTCGTTTTTTTCAGAAATCCCATAATCCGGCATGCTCTCACATTCCTCCTCGCTGTCTGCCGCAGTGTGAACGATTAAAATATGCTACCTATTATAGATAGCTTTGACAAAAAAATCAAACATTTTTCACCATATTACAATAAGGGGAGCGCCGCGCAGTCCGACCTGCACAGTACTCCCCATAAGGAACTGACAGCCGATATGTCCGGCAGACCTTTTGCGGCTACCGCACCAGTCCCTTAAAGATCTCAAACTGGTCCTCCGCAATATCCTTGCGCATCGCCAGCGCCTCATCAATATCAAAATCCACGTATGCGCCGCGCTTATAAGCCACGATCCGCTTGCTCCGGCCTTCTAACAGCAGCTCCACTGCCTTCGCTCCCATAATAGACGCATAAACCCTGTCCTTGCAGGTAGGCGTTCCGCCCCGCTGCATATGTCCGAGGATCGTCGCCCTGGTCTCAATGCCGGTGGCTGCCTCAATCCGCTTCGCCATACTGGTGGAATGGCCGATTCCCTCCGCGTTGACAATGATATGATGCTTCTTGCCCCGCTTCCGGTTTACGATAATCCGGTCGATCAGTTTCTGCTCGTCATTGTCATACCGCTCCGGCAGCAGAATATCCTCGGCGCCGTTGGCAATGCCGCACCACAGCGCGATATAGCCTGCGTTCCGCCCCATTACCTCGATGATGCTGCACCGCTCATGAGAAGTGGAGGTATCCCGCACTTTGTCGATGGCTTCCATAGCCGTATTCACGGCCGTATCAAAACCGATGGTGTAATCCGAACAGGCGATGTCCAGATCAATGGTGCCCGGAATGCCCACCGTATTGATCCCAAGCGCCGCCAGCGCCTGGGCGCCTCTGAAAGAACCGTCGCCGCCGATCACCACCAGGCTGTCAATGCCGTGCTTCCGGCAGATCTCCGCCCCTTTCTGCTGTCCTTCTTCTGTCAGGAACTCCAGGCAGCGGGCCGTATATAAAATCGTGCCGCCCCGATGAATGGTATCGGCCACGGTCAGCCCGTCCATATCTATGATTTCTTCCTTTAAAAGACCGGCATATCCTCTCTTAATGCCTTTTACATTCAATCCATAATGAATCGCGGTCCTGACTACGGCCCGTATGGCCGCATTCATCCCCGGCGCGTCCCCGCCGCTGGTTAATACCCCGATTGTCTTAATTTGATTTCCCATACTCCATGACCTCCAAATCCGTTCGTTGGCCCTATCCCTGCTGATCTCTATTATTTCTTATTTTAATGCATTTTCCATAGATTTTCAATTGACTTTTCTACAACTTTCACATTACTTTGGCCATACTTTTTTTGCAATTCTGCTAAAGTTTCCTCATCAATCATCACATTTCGGGAAGGAGGCAGACGTTTTACCCCCCGCTCCCTGGCCAAATAGATGACCACCCGGCTGTCTCCGTCCGAGGAAGACAGCATCTGAAACAGCCCTTCCTCCGCATCCGCATAAGCCGCCTTATCCGCAAACTGAATCCAGACCTCCCTGGGAATCTCGTCAAAAGGGATCAGTTTTTCACAGATCAGCTTCGCCTGATTCTCCCCGTCCGAGTTTACCCGTCCCCTGACAAATACTTTTCGGTCTGTCTCAAGCATGGGCCGGTAGATTTCATAATTCTGGGGAAATACGATCACTTCCACCGAGCCGGTCAGATCCTCCACCGTAAAAAAGGCCATCATCTGATTCTTTTTCGTCGCCTTCACCGACCTGGCCGAAATCATGCCGCCGATGGTGACATAAGCGCCGTCTCTGACCTTCGTCTGGCCGGTTTCCTCATCCAGATAAAAATCCGTAGTGATGGCCGTCACATTTTTTCTCCACAGCTCCTCGCAGGCCTCCATGGGATGTCCGCTGATATAAATGCCAAGCACTTCCTTTTCAAAGGCCAGCAGAATATCTTTTTCATATTCTTCCACATTGGGGAAAGGTGTGTCAAACTGGGCCGCCGCCTCCGGTTCAATCAGATCAAACAGGCTGATCTGTCCGGCAATCTCATTTTTTTCTTCCTTATTTTTCCGCTCCATCAGCTCCGCATATACCATCAGCTTCTGCTTCCGGTTTCCCGGTATCGAATCCAAGGCGCCGGATTTAATCAGATTTTCCACAATCCGTTTGTTCAGCTCCTTATTATCCATCCGGTATATAAAATCTTTCAGGCTGGTGAAAGGTCCGTGAGCCTGCCGTTCTTCCACCAGTTTCTCAATCACGTTTTTTCCCACGCTCTTAATGGCGGAAAGACCGTAGCGGATTCCGCCGGCAGACACGGAAAAAACACTCTCCCCCTCATTGATATCGGGCGGCAGGATTTCGATTCCCATCTGGCGGCAGGTCAGCACATATTCCGATACTTTCGCGGAAAAGTCGATCACGGAGGTCATCAGCGCCGCCATAAATTCCACCGGATAATAATATTTCAGATAGGCGGTCTGATAGGCCACCACCGCATAGGCCGCCGCATGAGACTTATTAAAGGCATATTTGGCAAAATCGATCATTTCTTCATAAATCGTATTAGCAGTTTTCTCCGGAATTCCCCTGTTTATACAGCCCTCCACGCCTTCTTCGGCATTGCCGTAGACAAAATTCTGCCGTTCTTTTTCCATCACGCTGACTTTTTTCTTCGACATGGCCCGGCGCACCAGATCGCTGCGGCCCAAGGAATAGCCGCCCAGATCCCGCACGATCTGCATCACCTGCTCCTGGTAGACAATACAGCCGTAGGTGGGTTCCAGAATCGGGCGCAGCGCCTCGCAGTGGTAGGTAATGCTTGCCGGATCATTTTTCCCTTTCAGATATTTGGGAATAAAATCCATCGGCCCCGGACGATACAGGGAAATGCCGGCGATGATATCTTCCAGGCTCCGGGGTTTCAGTTCTTTGATAAAGTTTTTCATGCCGGCGCTTTCAAGCTGAAACACACCGTCATTTTTCCCGGTTCCCAGAGAATTCAGCACGTCCCTGTCATTGTAGTCGATCTTCTCCATGGACACTTCCCGGCCGTTCCGGCTGGCCAGCCGCTGCGCGTTCTGAATCACCGTAAGGGTCCGAAGCCCCAGAAAGTCCATTTTTAAAAGCCCCAGCTCCTCCAGCGTGGTCATCGTAAACTGGGTGGTGGCGGAACCGTCCGTTCCTCTTGACAGAGGCACATACTCGTCGATGGGCGCCTGGCTGATTACCACGCCCGCCGCATGCATGGACGTGTGGCGGGGCAGCCCTTCCAGACGCTTTGACATGTCGATCAGTGTTTTCACCTTCTCGTCCGTCTCATACAGCTTCCGAAGCTCCGGATTCACTTTCAGCGCCCTGTCTATCGTAATGTTCAGCTCCTGGGGAATCATCTTGGCAATGGTATCACAGACGGCATAGGGATAATCCAGCGCCCGCCCCACATCTCTGACCACGCCTTTTGCCGCCATCGTACCGAAAGTGACGATCTGCACCACCCGGTCCTTTCCGTACTTTTGCACCACATAGTCGATCACTTCCTGGCGGCGCTCAAAGCAAAAGTCCACGTCGATATCCGGCATGGACACCCGTTCCGGATTCAGAAAACGCTCGAACAGAAGCTGGTATTTAATCGGATCGATATCCGTAATCTCCAGGCAGTAGGAAACCACGCTGCCGGCCGCCGACCCCCGGCCCGGTCCCACCATAATATCATGTTCCCTGGCATAATGGATAAAATCCCAGACGATCAGAAAATAATCCACATACCCCATAGACCGAATCACATCCAGCTCATAGACAAGCCGCTCCATAACGGTTCCGTCATCTTCCGGATAACGCTTCGCAAATCCCTCCCGGCACAACTGATTTAAGTACTCCCAGGCGGTCAGTCCGGCCGGCACATCGAATTTCGGCAGTTTCGTGACGCCAAACTCGATTTCCACATTACACCGTTTTGCTATTTTATGGGTGTTTTCGATTGCCTCAGGGGCATAGGGAAACAGCGCTGCCATTTCTTCCTCAGATTTACAGTAATACTGTCCCCCTTCGTAGCGCATCCGGTCCTGATCCGACACCTTTTTCGCCGTCTGAATACAGAGCAGAATGTCATGAGCAGCCTCATCCTCGGCAAACGTATAGTGGATATCATTGGTGGCCACCAGATCAATCCCCAGGTCCTCATGCAGCCTCATCAGACTGGCATTCACCATCTTCTGCTGGGGAATCCCATGGTCCTGCAGTTCCAGAAAGAAATTGTCCGCTCCGAAAATCCCTCTGTATTTTTCCGCCGCGGCCCTGGCCTCCTCATACATTCCCCGGACCAGAAATCTGGGAATTTCCCCGGCCAGACAGGCGCTCAGGGCGATTATGCCTTCATGGTATTGTTTCAGCGTCTCATCGTCCACCCTGGGTTTATAATAAAATCCTTCCGTAAACCCTTTGGATACAATTTTCATCAAATTGTGATAGCCCGTATCATTTTCAGCCAGCAGCACCATATGGTAATAGCGGTCTTCCCCGGAAACATTCTCCCTGTCAAACCGGGATCCGGGCGCCACATAGACCTCACAGCCGATAATCGGCTTAATTCCCGCATCTTTACAGGAACGGTAAAAATCGATCACGCCATACATCACGCCATGGTCCGTAATCGCCAGACTGTCCATTCCCAGCGCCTTCGCCTGGGCAGGCAGCTCCGAAATCTTGCTGGAACCGTCCAGCAGGCTGTATTCCGTATGCACATGCAGATGTGTAAAAGACATTTTTTCCTCCTGTGTAAGAAATAAGAACAAGAAAAAGAAAAAGGGTACTGCCTCCGGCCATCACTCCGTCGGCAATACCCACCAGAATCCTGAAACTTTTTGATTCTTCAATTCTGTCCGTCAGTCTGCGCTTAAATACGCTTCTATTTTCTCTATGGCTGCGGACTCATCGTCCCCGTCTATTGATACCTGAACCTGTGCTCCCGGTCCCAGATCCAGCGTCATCATACCCATAATGCTTTTTGCGTTTACCTTTTTATTTCCGGTACCAACATAGATTGAACTCTCAAATTGGCTTGCAATCTGCACGAACAGTGCCACCGGCCGTGCATCAAGTCCCGCCGGATTGCCAAGTTTGATTGTCTTTGTTACCATATTGCTCCTCCTCATTTCCTCTAATGCTGTCGGCTATTACTTTTAATTTTCGAAGCCTGTGGTTCACTCCGGACTTGCCTACCGGCGGGCTTAAGAGGTCGCCCAATTCCTTTAAGGTGGCATCGGGATGTTCCAGTCGCACCAGCGCGGTCTGTTCCAGATCCTCCGGCAGCTTTTCCAGTCCGATTTTGTTTCTTATGAGTTTTATATCATTGATCTGCCCTACGGCAGCCGATACCGTTTTGTTAATATTCGCGGTTTCGCAGTTGACCTGCCGGTTGACCGAACCGCTGATCTCCTTTAAAATACGCACGTTCTCCAGTTCCATCAGAGAAATGTGGGCCTCCATCACATTAAGGATGTCCACAATCTGGCGTCCTTCTTTGATATACAGCACAAAGTATTTTTTTCTGGCCACGATTTTCGCGTCGATGCCGAACACACCGAGCATCTCCTGCAGAGCAAGGGCCTTCTTTTCTTTTGTAAATACGATTTCCAGATGATAGGACTTCTTCGGATCCGTAACGGAACCCGCCGTAAGGAAAGCCCCCCGGATAAAAGCCCGCTTACAGCAGGAGCTCTGCACCAGCAGGCCGTTCACCAGAAAATCCTGCTCGCCTATATATCCCCGCATACGCTCCAGCTTCAGCGCCTCCGTAACCCGCAGCACTTCCTGTTCATCCTGAACCGCCAGCGTATAAATACGGCTTTTTTTCAGATATGCGTTGCGGCGAACCGATACATCCGCTATTATACTAAATGTTTTTCGCATTAATGTAAAGTACTTTTTTGCAACGGAAATATTTTCCGTATGGACAATCACCATTTTCTTCCGATGAAGCTGTGTGATCCTGCCGCACAGACTGATTATGGCGGCAATCTCCGCAATCTGGCAATGTCTGGCCGTCCCCGCATGGGACACCAGTTCTTCCTTCACCCGGCTGGAAAAAGACATTTCCTCACCTCAAAATTCTCCAAGGAGCCTGACTTCCATTGTAAGCTCGACCTGAAACTGTTTATATACCCGTTCCTGAACCATACGGCAAAGGGTATAAATTTCCGCTGCCGAGGCATTTCCTCTGTTAATTACAAATCCGCAGTGCTTTTCCGACACCTGGGCATCGCCCACGGACAGGCCCTTCAATCCGGCCTGCTCAATCAACTGTCCCGCAAAATATCCGGCGGGGCGCTTAAAAGTACTGCCTGCGCTACCATATTCCAATGGCTGTTTCTCTCTGCGCTTCCGGTTCAGTTCTTCCATTTCCAGAAGCAGCCGCTTTCCGTCGCCCGGCGTCAGGGAAAGGACCGCCTCCAGGGCAATCAGACCGCTTTCCTTCAAAACGCTGGTGCGGTATCCAAATTTCATCTGCTCTTTTGTCAGCGTCCGAATCTGCCCTTCACCGTCCAGAACCCGCACCGACTTTACCGCCTGACTCAGCTCTCCGCCGTAGGCGCCCGCATTCATCATCAGGCCGCCGCCCAGCGTTCCCGGAATTCCCGACGCAAAGGCCAGTCCGGCCAGATCCCGCAAAGCTGCCTGCCGGGACAGTCTGGACAGCATCACCCCAGCCTGCGCCCTGATCTCGCAGCCCTCCGTACTCATCCCGGCATACTGCCGTCCCAGCTTGATAATCAGGCCGTCATAGCCCCGGTCACTGACCAGAAGATTGCTGCCGTTGCCGATCACGAACCAGGACAGGCCGATACGGCGGCACCGGGCCGTCAGCAGCGCAATTTCCTCCTCATTTTCCGGCATCACCATAAAACGGGCGGGGCCTCCCGCGCGGAATGTTGTGTGACAGCGCATGGGTTCGTGAAACCGGATACGCGCCGCCGGAAAATGTTCTTTCAGCCATCTGTCAAATTCTGTTTTCTGATCCTCCATTAAATAATATCCACCGAACCTTTTCTCAGATTCTCCTGTACCCGATTGTACAGTTCCTTAGCCGCATTGTAGCCCATCTTTTTCTGACGGTGATTGATGGCGGCGGCTTCCACGATTACGGCCAGATTCCGGCCGGGACGGATGGGGATGGAATGACAGACCACTTTGATATCCAGATATTCCGTATACTGGTCTTCCAGTCCCAGACGGTCGTATTCCTTCTCCCTGTCCCAGTCCTCCAGCTTAATCACCATGCCTATGGACTGGGTGTCCTTTACGCTGCCGACGCCAAACAACGCCTTCACGTCAATAATACCTATGCCGCGAAGTTCAATAAAATGCCTGGTAATGTCCGGCGCGCCTCCCACCAGCGTCATATCGCTGACCTTTCTGATCTCCACCACATCGTCGCTGACCAGACGGTGTCCTCTTTTAATCAGCTCCAGAGCTGCCTCGCTTTTTCCGATGCCGCTCTCGCCGATAATCAGAACGCCCTCTCCGTATACGTCCACCAAAACGCCATGGATACTGATCGTAGGCGCCAACTGCACTTTCAGCCAGCGGATCACCTCGGCCATTAAATCCGTCGTGGTTTTGTCCGTACCCAGAATCGGCACGCCGTATCTGTCGGCAATCTCCAGCATTTTGTCCTCAGGCTCAAAGTTCCGGCACATAATCAGACAGGGGATTTTCTTATTCAGAAGGTTTTCATAACATGCATAGCGCGCCTCCCGGGAAAGCTGCATCAGATATTCCTGCTCCACAAAGCCGATAATCTGCACCCTTTCATTGTCAAAATGATCATAATACCCGGTCAACTGCAAAGCCGGACGATTGATATCCGGATGCCGGAGAATAATGTCGTCCGTGTTGACCGTGGGCAAAAAACTCTTCAAATTCATCTTTTCTATGAGAGTGGATACTCTTACACCTGCCATAGTATGATACCTGACCTTCCATAATATATATTTTATGAATATTGACTAAACTTATACTTCGGCGAATAAAGCCCGGCCGCCTTGTCAGAGGCATGTGTGACGGGGATTTTCCGCGTATATTTTCTTAAATTTTACCATAGATTCACGGGAACCGCAAGTAATGGATACTGCCGGCAAAGGAAACCGCTCCTTGGCAGGATTGAGGATTGACATGGCATCTCCTCTCTATTACAATAAACATAATGATTACAGTTTTATACATAGTACAAAAGGCTGCCGCTTTCGCAGTCTTGAATATATGGAGGGGAAATTTTATGTACCATTGTAATCTGCAATTTTATTTTATCGGAAGCTGCCATAACGCATTTGAAATTTTCCGGGGGATCGCTCCGCTGGAACACTTTTCTCATATATTTGCACACAGTCTGAAACCGGAAGCGGCGCCGCTGGCCGCAGCCGATCTGATTCTGGCGGAGCTGTCCGTCTTTGACGATGCCTGCGCTCTGGGCGCACTGACCGAGCATAAAAAGGAGGGCGCCGACCTGATTCTTCTGGCGAACCGGACACAGCCTCTGCCGCCGGAACTTTTTGCGCTGGATATCCGCGATATCTGGCCTCTGCCCGCATCGCCGGAGGAATTGCGCTTTCATTTTCATCAGTGGCAGCGGGGCTGCAAACAGCAAAAAGATTTCTGGGAAACCCGTCACTACCTGGAAGCCACCATTAACAGCGTTCCGAACCTGGTCTGGTACAAAGACAAAACAGGCGTCCATGAAAAAGTAAATGACAGTTTCTGTCAGACCGTAGGCAAAACCAAACAGCAGGTAGAAGGACAGCACCACGCTTATATCTGGGACGTAGCGGAAGATGACCCCGCCTGCATTGAGTCTGAGCGCATCGTTATGGAGTCCCGGCAAACCTGTATATCGGAAGAAACGGTTCTCACCGGCGACGGCACACGTCTGCTCACTACATATAAATCTCCTCTGTATGATCTGGACGGCAGCGTTATGGGAACTGTGGGTGTCGCCATTGATATCACCCAGGAACGGCTGTATGAGCAGGAACTGATTAACAATAACCGAACGCTGGAAACCATTTTCACCTCACTGGACTGCGGCATTATGTGCCACAGCACGGACGGTTCCCGTATCATAAGCGTCAACCGGGCCGCACTGGAGATCCTGGGGTATCAGTCCGAAGCCGAACTGAAAGCGGACGGTTTCCACCTGATCGCGGCTTCCGTTCTGGACGAAGACAAGGCAAAGCTGCGGGAAAGCATCCTGTCCCTGCAGAGCGAGGAAGACAGCATCAACGTAGAATACCGGGTTCGCCATCAAAGCGGCAGACTCATCTATGTCATGGGAAATATCAAGCTGATTCGAAAGGACGGACAGCTTTTTTATCAGCGGTTCCTTTTAGATATCACCACGCAGAAACAGCAGGAACAGGAAAAGGAAATGTACGTCGAGCGAAAGCAGCGTGATCTGATTCAGGCTCTGACGATTGATTATAATCTGGTCTGTTTCTTCGACCTGAACACCGGTATGGGCAACACACTCCGGGTTCACGAATGCCCTTATAATATTCTGAACACGGTTTTTTCCGGCGATCTCCTTCTGCACGACAACATGGAGCGCTATATATCCGCCTGTGTCCATGAGGACGACCAGGAAACCATCCGCGAAACCATGTCCCGGGAACGGCTGTTAAAAGAGCTTTCGGAAAGTCCTTCTTTTTATGTCAATTACCGGGCCCGCTGCGGTAAGGAAGTCCGGTATTTCCAGATGAAGGCCGTGCGGACCGGAGCCTGGGAGGATGTGTACGGCGTTGTGCTGGGCTTCCGCAGCGTAGATGCGGAAACCCGTGCGGAAATGGAAAAGAAAGTTCAGCTTGAGGATGCGCTTTCCCAGGCTAACCGGGCCAACAAAGCCAAAAGTACTTTTCTCTCCAATATGTCCCATGACATCCGCACGCCCATGAACGCAATTATCGGGTTTACGGCCCTGGCAGCCACCCATATTGACCAGAAAGAGCAGGTGGCGGAGTACCTGAAAAAGATTACCACCTCCAGCAACCATCTTTTAGGACTGATTAACGACGTACTGGATATGAGCCGCATTGAGAACGGCAAACTGAGCCTGGAAGAAAAATCCTGCCGTCTGCCGGACATTCTCCATAACCTGCGCAATATCGTACAGGCCGATATCCACGCAAAACGGCTGGAGCTTTACATGGATGCGGCGGAGGTGCGGAATGAAGGGATTATCTGCGACCGGCTGCGGCTGAACCAGATACTGTTGAATTTACTGGACAATGCCATCAAATACACCCCGGCAGGCGGCATTATCAGCCTGCGCGTGGTGGAAAAAACCAGCGCCCCGGCAGGCTGGGGAAGCTATGAATTCCATATCAAAGATACCGGCATCGGTATGAATGAAAAATTTGTCGCCCACATTTTTGAGCCTTTTGAGCGGGAACGGAACTCCACCGCCAGCGGAATCCAGGGTACCGGTCTTGGCATGGCCATTACCAAAAACATTGTGGATATGATGAATGGCTCCATTGAAGTGCAGAGCAAACAGGGTGAAGGCACCGAGGTCATCATCTCCGTTTCTTTCAGGCTCAGCTCCGATGCGGTGGAACTTACGGCCATTCCGGAACTGAAAAACTGCCGCGCACTGGTGATCGACGATGATTTCGACACCTGCGACAGTGTAACCAGTATGCTTTTGCAGATCGGAATGCGGGCAGAGTGGACCATGTACGGCAAAGAAGCCGTCCTGCGGACCCATCAGGCCATCCTGCGCAACGATCTCTACAGCGTATATATTATCGACTGGATGCTGCCGGACATGAACGGTGTGGAAGTAACCCGTCAGATCCGAAGGGAATGCGGAGCGGACACTCCTATTATTATCCTGACCGCCTATGACTGGGCGGACATCGAGGAGGAGGCAAAAGAAGCAGGCGTCACGGCCTTTTGCAGCAAACCGCTGTTTATGTCGGAGCTGCACAACTGCCTGCGCTCCATGGTGGAAACTGACAAGGAGACGGCTGAGGAAACGGAGGGCGAAACGTCCCGTACGGGACGGATTCTCCTGACGGAAGACAATGAACTGAATCAGGAGATCGCCCAGGTCATTTTAGAAGAAGCCGGTTTTACCGTGGAGATTGCGGATAACGGACAAATGGCCGTGGATATGGTACGGAATTCCAAGCCAGGCTGGTATCAGGTGATCCTGATGGATATCCAGATGCCGGTGATGAACGGCTATGACGCCGCCCGGTCCATCAGGAAGCTGGAGGACCCGAAACTGGCCTCCATCCCCATCCTGGCCATGACGGCAAATGCCTTTGACGAAGACAAACAGAAAGCTTTACAGGCCGGCATGAACGGACATATTGCAAAGCCGGTGGATATTGATAAGCTTTTGAAGACGCTGGATACGGTGCTGGGGTAAAAAATTATCTCTTAGAATTATCTCGATTTTAAATGTTGACATTTTTTATGGATACGGGTAGAATAGAGAGGTATTTTCAAACCGGTCTTCGTAGCTCAGCAGGATAGAGCACTCGCCTCCTAAGCGAGGGGTCGGAGGTTCGAATCCTCTCGGGGACGTAAAAATGCCGTAACTTTTAGGAGTTGCGGCGTTTTTGTTTCTCCAATCACGCAAACAGAAAGTGGATGGGGCAGGATTTGAACCCAATACTTCCGGCTTGAAAAGCCGGTGTCCTGACTATTCATTTCTTCTATAATCATGCGCCGATCTGTGTCTGCACTGCCGTATCAACAACCAGAATATCATCCAGTCGTACCTGCAGGACCGCCGCCAGCACTACCAGATTATCTATGGTGGGCAAAGCCGCCCCCTGCTGCCACTTGTATATGGCCTGTGGCGTGGCAAAACCAAAAACATCCTGCAAATCCCTGACTGACAGCCCTGCCTGCTTCCGCAGTCTGCTGATATTCTGTCCTGTTCCTATCATATCTATGGTGGGCAGATTCACCATGTCCTTCACCTCCTGTTATCAAAATTCAATATCCAGGCGGTCATGCTCCATACGAGATTCGAACCCATGGCCACTCGATTAAAAGTCGAGTGCTCTCCCATCTGAGCTAATGGAGCATAAAAAATACCGCCTACCTCATACAAGATAAGCGGTACATCAATCCATGTTCTGCTTCCGGCAAACCTTTTACGGCTATCCCTCCCGGATCTCACACAGTTTTTCGCCTTTTCCTTACCTTACATGAGCGCACCTTAACCAGACTCTGTTCTTTTTCTTTACTGAACAGTGCCTCATAACGTTTGCCATAAGGATAACACGCGAAATCATTCGCGGCGAAAGTAACTGTTGCCATGATCCTTTCCTTTCCGGGCTCATGCAGTCCTTTTTGTTCTTAACTGTAATTACTATAACACCAATTTGCGGATTTGTCATTATACTTCTAATATAAAAGGGGACATTTTATCATAATTTAGCGTCTGGGGGGGCTGCCTATGTTTCATGATATGGCTTTCGGTATCGGGTGCTTTCGGCTCTCCTGGCTGTTTTTGTTTTCCGCTCTGTTGATGATACCATTATATATATTCACGTGAATATATTTATGTGTTTTATAAATTTACGTGAATAGGCTTTTCTGTTATAATAATCTGCGACCCCAATAAACTGACAGACCAGGACTGCTCCGGAGCATCTGATAAGGAATAACTCTCCCAAAAATTGGGGTCAATGCCATCCTGATCCGGGACGCTCTGCCCCGTCATTCCGACTGACGGCGGGGATTTACCTAATTACTTAGGCCGTCACTATTGCAGTAGTGGCGGCTATTTCTTTCCCATAAAAATCTGACACAGCAGGCTGATAAGGGATACAATCCGCGCCGCCGTCATGGGGAAACAATGGGCGGCAGAAAAAGTGCCGGAAGGTATAAACTTTATTTTCCTGTCACACGAAAGCAAATGCGCCGTCTAATTAATATACGGAGAAAATTCTGCCGGGAAGTGCTGCAGAGTTTGTTTCCGGGGGGCGGCGCATCCCCTACAGGCTCTCCGTAAAAAATATAATCAGCACTTCAGAAAAGAGGAGTCATGAATCAGTCCACCAATGAAGAACTGCAGGATCTGATCAAAAAAGCTACCGCAGGAGACAAAACGTCTTTAGAAACCGTAATGCGCAGTGTGCAGGATCTGGTATTTAACCTGTCCCTGCGTATGCTGGGAACTTTCCCGGACGCGGAAGATGCCTCCCAGGACATTCTTCTAAAAGTCATAACACATCTGTCATCTTTTAAAGGAAAAAGCTCTTTCTCCACCTGGGTATTCCGTATTGCGGTCAACCATCTGAAAGACTATAAAAAGCATATGTTCGCTCAATACCCTTTAAGCTTCGAATTCTATGGAGATGACATCCAAAATGCCCGGACAGAAAATATTCCGGATATGACCCAGAATGTGGAGCAGGCGATTCTTGCGGAGGAATTAAAACTGTCCTGTACCAATGTGATGCTGCAATGTCTGGACACCGAGAGCAGATGCATTTTCATTCTGGGAACCATGTTTCAGGTGGACAGCCGGATTGCCGGGGATATTCTGGGAATCACCCCGGAGGCCTACCGGAAACGCCTGTCAAGAGTGCGCAAAAAGATGGCAGAGTTCCTGACAGAATACTGCGGCGAATACGGGAACGGAAAATGCCGCTGTGCGGACCGAGTGAACTATGCCATAAAAAGCCGTCGGATAACTCCCTCTCAGCTTTGCTTTCAGACTGCGGCACCGGCCAGTATAACGCTGGATGTGAAAAAGGCCATGGAAGAAATTGACGATCTGGCACAGCAGTTTTCTTTTTGTAAAACATATCAGTCGCCGGAAAGCCTGACTTTTAAACTGGTAAGAGATACCCGTTTCAGTCATGACAAGTCGCCTTATAATCCGGCATTTCGGGCCCATATCGGCCCGGAAGGGAAACTGCCGGTGCCGGTCGGATACTATCTGATGATCAAACCGGGCGGACAGTCCTTTCTGGGCGGAGGACTGTTTGCGGATATGTTTAAAGATGCCACCGCCATGATTCGGACCTATATCGAGGCGAATGGCGAAGAATGGGAAAAGATTCTTCACGCCCCGGCGTTTCAGAAAGTGTTTACCGTACAGGGAACGGCACTGAAAAATGTACCTGCCGGTTATGACAAATCGCATCCCCAGGCGGAATTTTTAAAATTTAAAAGCTGGTATCTGGAATATCCGGTCAGCGATGATATCATTGCCGACGGGGAACTGTTTCTGACAGAGGCAGTAAGGCTGTTCCGGATCATGAAACCCTTCAATGATTTTTTAAACCGGGCGCTGGAAGGCTTTCAGATGCCTGTAAGATAAAAGGTTGTAAATGGCGAGGAAGCGTTTTGCGCTTCCTCTAAAAGTTTCACAGGTTACTGTACCGACCGCGGGATGCTTTCCTGACACTGCGGAATAATCAGCAGCACATGAAGCACAAATACGTTTCCCTGTGTTTTCACACTCATTGCACCGTTATATTTTTCCGCTACCGTTTTTATATTCGACAGACCCGTTCCTCTTTTGAATCCGTCCTTTCCCTGATAACTGTTTTCAATCTCTATCATAAGGAAATCGCCCTGTATACGCCCTGATATGCGGATATATCTTTGTGCACCGGCATCCGTCGTCCTGCATGCATGAATTGCATTGTCCAGCCCATTTGACAGGATAATACAGAGATCAATATCCCGCAGGCCGCAGGGATATGGCAAAAGAAGGGAACAGCAGACATCAATCCCCATACTTTTTGCAATGCCCAGCTTATTTCCCATCAGAATATCCACTACCGGGTTGTTGGTACCGCAGGGGAATAGCAATTCTCCTGCAATATTTTCCATATCTCCGATGTAATGAATTGCCTCTTCCGTTTTTCCGCCCTGCAAAAGCTCTTTAACCACTGTAATATGGTTTTTAATATCATGACGGAAGGATTTTGTTTTCTCATAATGGGACTTTGCCTCCTCCACATACTGATTCAGCGAACGCTCTTTCTGCTCTAACAGGGATAATTCCGTGCTGAGGCGGAAACTTAACAGCAGCTTCTTATAAGCGAACAGAATGCAGAACAGGCTGGCCATTCCAAGAAGCTGCATCACAAACATCTGATAATGATTGGGATACGGACAGGTCTCCGTACCGCCGGCATCTGTGACCACCATACCATATATAAAAGAATTAATATATTCATCCATAATAAAGATCATCAGAATCGGTACGAAAACCGGCAGCATATATTGTTTTTCCAGAGTTCCATAATGGAAGGAGGATATTTCCCCGGAAAAATACCGCCGTACCAGCCCACAGCAAAGTCCTGCCAGCAGAAGCGACGCCGTTTCCCCGCCCAGCATAAATACAAAACCCACCGTTTTCTGGTCAAAGGTATACAGATGTGGATACAGGATGCTTATCAGGGAGTTCACCATCCCATAGCTCAACTGCATCATCTCCACTACCAGAACCGCATATAAGACAGCGGGACGCCAGTCCGCATGGCCGGCCCAAATCCCGGCTGCCGCAAGCAGCAGAAAAAATACGCCCCATTCGGCGACTGCCCCTCCCGGCACAGCATAAACGGCACAGACGGCACATCCTCCAAACAGAATATAGTGATAAAACTTTATTTTTTTACACAAAAATCCGAAAAAATAATAAAATCCGAAAAAGACCTGAACGCTAAGCGTGATGTACTGATAAGACAGCTCCATATACTCCGTCACCGCATCCCCCCTCCCATATGAGAAAGCCAGGCTCCTCTGCTCTCCGGTTCCTGATCGGATTTCCTATAAATTTTTCATATACTGTAACACAACGCCGGAAAACTCCCTGCTCCGCAGCCGTGATACGGGGATCTCCCTGCCGTTATCCATATACGCAATTCCATTCTTATACCCTTTTAAATGTTTCAGATTAATCAGATAACTCCTGTGGCACCGGAAAAACCGGTTGTCCAGCCTGGTTTCCAGATGTTCAATTCTGTCATAATAATCGACAACCTCGGATGATACCAGATACAGATAAATTTTACGGTCTATAATCTCACAGAATACAATATCGTCCAGCGAAACAATACGGCTTTCGTACCCCTTCTGAACAAGCAGGCTGGCCTCGCTGGCATTTTTCATGGAAAAATAAAGGCGTTCCATCGTCTTTTCAAAATGCTTTTCCTCGATTGGCTTCACCAGGTAATCATAAGCCTGCACCTCAAAAGACTGAAATACCATTTCTCTGAGCACGGTAATAAAAATCAGAATTCCTCTGAACTTATCTGCCCGCAGCTTCCTCGCCGTTTCCATGCCGTCCAAATCCCTCATCTGAATATCCAGAAACAGAATATCAATCTTCCCGTTGTATTTCAGTAAATCCTCTCCACAGGAAAACTGTAAAATCGCTGTCTCCATATTTTTTCCGCTGAAAAAGTCAGACACCATTGTCCGTATTCGATCGGACATATATTTCTCATCATCGCAGACCGCGATACAGATCACGGCATCACCTCCAGAATCCGTAAGACAAATCCGACAAAATACATGGCCGGTGTATCATGACGAAAGTTTCATAAATAAATCTTCTCTTCGCTATAACATCCATAGTATTTTATTATAACCTGCAAGAAGCCGCAAAAACAACCTTTTTGCTTTAAAATGCTTTTTTGGTGCCGTGGAATGTTTTACAGGATTACTTTGACGCATGTGTCTGTTAGCGTTTTCTCTGAATCCCAAACTTATTTCCACAACGAAATTATACTGCAAATTTATGGGAATCGAATGTTCTCCGCTCCTCCCCTGTCATCCCCCCAGATATTTTATCTGCTTATTAATCTCCTCCAGCTCTTTTTCCAGATTTGCTTTCATCTCCATATCATACGTCTGCATCGCCAGTCTGATCTGCATATTCAGCGCGCACTGCCGCTGCCTTAATTGGTTATAATTCATATTTCTCATGCCGCCTGCCTCCTGGTATATCTTTTTATAACACATAGTTTTACAAATTTCTCCTTATCAGACCGCTCCGGCCCTTTCCGGGCGATAACCGACGGTTTATTTTAAAACAATGCCGTTGACCGCCTCCATCAGATCAACGACGGCGGCCCTTTCCACAAACGCCTCTGTCTTTCCGTCAACAACCGCAATACAGGTATCCCCGTCATACCGATATAACTGTACACGGACTTCCGGGAAATTTTCATGATCCAGGCTGAAAGTCAGGCTGATTTCCTCTTTCCGGTCCGGCGTCCGGTCAGTAAAGCTGACGGCCCGCAAGCCTCTTATGGCGCTTCTTAAATCCGCAGTGTCCAGTTCTTCCTCCTGATAATACCAGATTCTGTTATCATTTTTCAGCTCGGAAGTTATCGTATAATTCTGGCCCTCCAGCCCGATATCAATCTGATACACATCCGAAAAATCTGCCCAGAACAGCTCCTGATGGCGCAGGGAATCATAGGTCATCTCTTTCAGTTCCCTGTATTGCTCCGTCGTAAGCCGGTAGATAATCTTTGACTCTCCCACTCTGGCATACGCGGTCACTTCTTCTTCTCCGGCTTCCCCGTCATTTTCTTCCTCATACACTGGCTCCCCATTATCATCTTCCGTATTTTCCCCATGCTCCGCTTCCCGTTCCGCCGGGTCACGTCCGATATGAAGAACAAAAGTTTCTTCTCCTTCTCCATTCGTGTCTTCTTCCGTTTTTACATAATCGATCATAACCGACAGCTCCGGCGTATCCAGACCACAGGCTGCCAGATCTCCCTCCGATGCCTTATAATTCACATAATCTCTCAGGTTCATATTTCCGATAACGTCCAGATACGCCCGTACCCTGTAGGTATCAAGGGGCAGCAGGGTTTCTTCCCTCTTTACAAAATAGATGTCTTCCGAGCTGTAAGTGGCTCCGCTTTCTTCTTCATAAACAATCTGTTCCGAATCCGCGCCGGAAAACCGCATCTGCGTCACATCCGCAAACGCCGGTATTTCGTCATGGCGGATCAAATCGCTGATCTCGACGGAAAACCGGTCTAACGGATCTGTTTTTACCAGATACACATTGCCGTCTCCGATGGAAACATACCGTTCCGAATCCATGGCGCTGTAATTTCCCAGCAAGATCTCATAGCTTTCCGATGCTGTTTCCATGCGGACCGTACAGACCGGTTCATCCAGTCCATACTGCCCGAAATCTTCCACCTCCTCTATCATAAAAGAAACACCGAACTGCTCGAACTGTGCAAGCAGCCCTTTGATCTTTTCTCCATCCACGGGAAATTCTCCGTCCTCATCATAAATCCAGTTCCCGTTTTCATCCCTGTGAAACGCAAAAGAGCCGGTATCGCATTCCCATGAAAGCAGCGTTACCTGTTCGCTGTCGATTTCCATAATCATCTCGTCGCTGTTTTTAATACGCTCCTTTTCTTTCTCATATCTGTTTACTCCAAAAGCCGCAAGGCTGACACAGACAAGTATTCCGCACAGAATCAGAATCTTTTTATTTCGCTTCATTCCATTTCCTCCTTCCAAATGTCACACAGATTCCGATTCCCAGATACGTCAGAGGGAATACCGCGATCATCATCATTTTCAAAAAAGAAGCGGTTGCATCGCTGATGGTAAGGTAATTATAATTCAGAGATTTGCTGCGGATGGCCACGGCCTCGCTTTCTCCTATGAGCGAAGACACCGCATTCATGGCCAGATCCAGATTTGCCCCGGATGAATAGGCATTATACATTTCATCCAGAAAATGGGAGGAAGCAAACCAGACGATCCGGCCCTCATTTTCCGCCGCAACCGAGACAGCCAGCGCGAAGGGACCGTCCGTTCTCCTTCTTCCTTTTCATAGGAAGACAATCCATATCCGTCAGCCTTGCTGAAAGACAGCTCCGAAGTCGTAAGCAATTCCGTCACCTGCCCTGATTCCGTATCCTGTACCGTAAGCCCCTGTGCAATGGGCATAATCGCGTAATAATTTTCTTTCATCAAAGGATCTGTGATCTCATTTTCAGCCAGATCCGGAAGCAGCACATAGGGCGCCTGAAACGCATAATGTCCCCGGTCCGTATCGACAACGACCCCATCCGCAGCTTCCACTCCGTAATCCTTCAATATGCCGTAAAGGTTTGTCAGCGTCCCGTCTTCCACAGGCCCCGCCAGTACCATCAGCTTTCCGCCGCCTGATACATATTCCGCCAGCAGGTCCTTTTCCTCGGCGGAAATATCACTTGACGGCCCGTAGATCAGAATGCCGCCGGCGTCTTCCGGGACAGTCTTTGCAGTCAGTAACGAAAAAGAATTCAATTCCATATTTTCTTTTTCCAGCTGTTCACGAAACACCGCCGAAAGCTCCGTTTCTCCATGCCCCTCCAGCACATAGAGTTTCGGCTGATCCTCATTTACCACGTAATCAATGGCCGAGGTGACGGCTCCTTCCCCGTCAAAGGAAACATTATACGAATAAGCGCTTATGTCCGCATCATAAAGATAGATATCATCATAGCCGATAAACCGGCTCCGCTCCCCGCATTCCACGACCAGGCTGTTATTCTGCACCGTTTCATCGGTATACTGCTGCGCGAAGGTGGGATAAATATCCGGGTTCTTTTTCACCATTTCAATGTGTTCCGACAGACTTTCATATTTCCCCAGCAGATTTTCTATAATATCGTCTTCTTCATCCGACTGCACGATCCAGTAAATCGTAACATCTTTTTCCAGCCCATTCACCACCACCTTTGTGTTGCTTGTGACCGAATACAGCTTCGCGGAACTGATATCCAGCCGTGTCAGTGATTTCGGCAGTGCGGATGCCAGAACATTGACCGCAACCAGAATCGCCAGCACAATCGCCGTAACAGTTAAAGAGTAGGCGCCTCCCAGCAGGGCAATACGGTTTCGGCGTATTTTTTCCTTCATCAGTGATACCTCCTCTTTTCCAGCGACTGCACGGTTAAAAACAGGAAAAACCCAATTACGGTACAGTAATAGACGATGGATGTCAGATCAAAAACACCCGATACAAAGGTATAAAACCGTTCAAACAGGGATAATTGTTTCATCAGCTCCGGCAGCAGGCCCTCAAACAGTTCCGGCTTGATCCAATATGCGGCTCCTGTTGCAGCGATCAGCACAAAAGCCGCCCCATAGGCCAGACCTTCATCCCCGGTCAGAAAACGGATCATCACGCCCAAAAGACAGCTAAGAACCCACAGAACCGCCACAGAGCCAAAGGCCGTAGAAGAAACATGCTCCGCCAGGCTGACACTGTAATAATTCAGTAAAATCACGGAAATCGCAATGCCTGCCGCAAATCCCAGATTTTCCGTCAGCGATGAGATAAACATGCCGACGGAAATCAGGGCGGCGCCCATCATAAAAAATGCCGCAATGGAGCCATAGGATGCAGGCAGGTATACTTCCCCGTACCGGGCAAACATCCACGGATATATGGATACGATACACAGCGGAATGAAATAGACCGCCAGCAGCGCCAGATATTTTCCCGCCACAACCTGAACTGAGGTAATCGGCAGAGAATACAGAAGCTGATCGGTCTTCTGCTTTCGTTCTTCCGCGATGACACGCATGGTCAGAATCGGAACCAGCACCACGAAGGCCAGGCTGACAAAGCTCAAAACATACTCAAAATTTGCCACGGCCTGCTGAATATTGTAAATCATGGCGCCGATTCCTACAAAAGCCATCAGAAACGCCCCGAAAATATAGGCCGTCAGGGAATGAAAATAGCCGGATAACTCATGTTTTAACACCGCGATCATTGGTCCGCCGCCTCACTTTCTTTCGATTCGCCTTTCGCCATGCCAGCCTCCGGCATATCATTTTCCGTCAGTTCAATAAACACATCCTCCAGATTGGCCTTTTTAGCGGTCAGTTCCAGAAGCGCTTTCTGTTTTCCGGCAAAAGCAAAAAAGAGGCTGCGGCTAAGATCCGATATTTCCCCCGAAGCAATCTGCACTTCCACACAGACGTTTCCGTCTTCCGCCCTTTTCATCTGCCAGGCCGAAATCCCCTCCATCCCTTTCAGAATCTCCTCAACTTCATCAGCTTCCGCTTCCGCGACAAAAGAGATTCCGCGGGATGCCAGAAACAGCTTCTCCAGATTCTCCGGCGCGTCAAAGGCAGCCAGCTTTCCTTTTGCGATAATCAGCACCTTTTCGCAGATCGCCTGCACTTCTGACAGAATATGAGAACTCAAAACAACCGTACGCTCCCGTCCAAGCTGCCGGATCAGATCCCGAATCTCAACGATCTGGATCGGGTCAAGCCCCACGGTCGGCTCATCCAGGATATTAATCTTCGGATCTCCCAGCAGCGCCTGGGCGATTCCCACCCGCTGTTTATATCCCTTGGAAAGCTTTGCGATCAGCCGGTTTTCCATGCCCTCCAGCCTGGTCTGGCAGATTACGGCGCCGATCTGCCGTGTCAGTTCCCGTCCTTTCAGTCCCTTTGCCTCTCCTACAAATTTCAGATATTCCAGAGGAGTCTCATTCATATAGAGGGGCGGCTGCTCCGGAAGGTACCCCAGCAGCCTTTTGGCTTTATCCGGTTCCTCAAACATATCATATCCGTCGATCTTCACCCGGCCTTCCGTGGCGGACAGACATCCGGTTATCATATTCATGGTGGTGGATTTCCCTGCCCCGTTGGGACCCAGAAAGCCATATACGTGCCCTTCTTCAATTTCAAAGGACAGATCATCCACAGCCGTAAATTCCCCATAGCGCTTTGTCAAATGTTCAACGGTTATCATTTTCATCCTCCTGCTGTTTTCATAAACACCTTGACACTACCTCTATGTTCTGCCCTTCATCCTAACATCCGCCGCTGAAACCACACTGAAAAAGAGAGGGGGTTTTCCGAAAAACCTGGTGTCTTTTCAGCTTCATTTCAGCATAAAACTATACTATAATGAAATAAGAATCCTGCTTCTCCGGGACAGATTATGTGTAGCCCCGCGGAGCATTCTCGTTTCATAAGGAAGTTCAAAGGACTTTCCATGACATAAAAAGACTGGAGAAAGCATAATGAAAATACTCGTAGTTGAGGACGAAAAGCTGCTGGCAGATTCCATACGGGCACTGCTGACGGGAAAAGGGGTTGACGTAGAAGTGGCTTATGACGGGGAAACCGGCAGAGAATATGCAGAACTGGGGATTTATGACCTTTTGATCCTGGACGTGATGATGCCCGGCATGAACGGCTATGAGGTGGCGCGGAAAGTCCGTTCCATGAAATGCGGAACGCCGATCCTGATGCTGACGGCCAGATCCGAGCTGGAGGACCGGATAACCGGTCTGAACGCAGGCGCAGACTACTATCTGACCAAGCCTTTTGACACAAGAGAGCTGCTGGCCTGTATCAATGCCCTGCTGCGCCGCCAGGGCACCCAGGTGGATGAAGTCACCTATGGCAATACATCTCTGGATCTGTCCTCCGGCCTGCTGGTCTGCGGCACAAACACCGTCCGCCTGTCCGCAAAGGAATTTGATATCATGCGGTTCCTTCTGCAGTCCGGCAGCCGCAATCTTTCCAAAGAAACCATTCTCGCAAGAGTATGGGGATATGATTCCGACGCGGTGGAAAATCATGTGGAAGTATATGTGGGGTTTCTGCGCAAGAAACTGGCAAGTATCGGTTCCGATATTCGTATTGAAGCCATCCGCAGAATGGGATACCATCTGGAGGTAAACGAACATGACAAAGAAACTCCGCCATAAATTTATATGGATCATCATGAGCATAATCACGGTTATGCTCTGTATCATCATGTCCATGATCTTCTGTTTTACGAAAATGAACCTGGAAAATGACAGTATCCATATGCTAAAAAGCATTGCCATGAGTCCATTCCTTCAGCGCGTTCCGGGAGAACTGTCAGAAAACGTACACCTTCCTTACTTTACACTCCAGATCGGCGCCCAGGGAGATCTGATCGCGACAGGCGGCGGATACTATGATCTTTCGGACAGAACGTTCTTAAAAAATCTGATTGACGCCACCTTTTCCGATTCCGCCCATACCGGTATCTTAAAAGAATATCAGCTCCGCTATTACCGCCTGAACACCCCTGTCAGCCAGATCCTCGTTTATGCGGACACTTCCAGCGAACAGGCGACTTTAAACAGTTTGCTGCGAAACTGTATTATCATCGGCCTGGCCTGTTTTCTGATTTTTCTTGGAATCAGCTTTCTGCTGGCCGGCTGGGTGGCAAAACCTGTTGATCAGGCATGGGAGCAGCAGCGCCGCTTTATTGCCGATGCGTCCCATGAACTGAAAACACCCCTGACCGTTATTATGACAAATGCGGAGCTGTTACAGAATCCGGATTACGGAACGGAAAACCACAGTGCGTTCTCCGCTAACATTCTGGTTATGTCAAAGCAGATGCGCAGTCTGGTAGAACAGATGTTAGAGCTTGCCCGTGCCGACAGCATCCGGTCGGACACTGTTTTTTCTTCCGTCGATTTCAGCCGGATTGTTTCCGATGCAGTTCTCCCTTTTGAACCCGTATTTTTTGAAAAGGGCCTGACATTACAAACCGATATAGAGGAACATATTATGATCGACGGCGATTCCTCCCGGTTACGGCAGGTTTTGGACATTCTTCTGGATAACGCCGGGAAATATTCTGCCGCAAAAGGGACTGTCCGGGTGACTCTGCAAAGGCAGAGCAGGGGACACTGCCTGCTGTCGGTCGCCAATGATGGCAGGGAAATTCCCGCGGAAGATCTGGACAATCTCTTTAAACGGTTTTACCGGGCCGATCAGGCAAGAAGCCGGACCGGCAGCTTTGGCCTGGGACTGTCCATCGCCGAGAGCATTGTTTTACGACATAAAAGGAAAATATGGGCGGACAGTCAAAACAATGTGAATACGTTTTTTGTGGAATTTGAAAAATCAGCCCCTTATCATTTTCGACATTTTTCTCCTGTAAAGGACGGCGGCCGGCAGCAGGGATAAAGTTCCATGATCTCATATGGCAAGTCTTTATTGATTGACATTTTAATAAGGCTATAGTAGTCTATGTCTGTACGGCGATGACTGTTATCATCTTAATTAAGAAAGCATGTGTTCCGTATGCGTCAGACTGAAAACAGCAGTTCTGGCCCCTGCGCCATACCATGCGGAAGAATAAGGAAAAAACACATATGAAACAAAACGCATTCCGTGCCGCCCTCCCCCACACCATACCGATTGCAGTGGGCTTCCTCTTTCTGGGAATGTCCTATGGTTTTCTGATGCGGAGCAAAGGGTTTTCCGTTTTTTATCCGATGCTGATGAGCTTTTTTATCTTTGCCGGTTCCATGGAATTTGTGACGGTGAACCTGCTGCTGTCGGCCTTTGATCCCGTCCGCGGTTTTTTTCTTGCCCTGATGGTGAACGCAAGGCACCTTTTTTACGGCATTTCCATGCTGGATAAATACAAAAACATGGGCTGGAAGAAGTTCTATCTGATTTTCGGGATGTGCGACGAATCCTTTACCATCAACTGCAACGTAACGCCGCCGCCGGATGTGGACCGGGGATGGTTTATGTTTTTCGTGACGCTCTTAAACCAGATCTACTGGGTATCCGGCGCCACGCTGGGGGCGCTTCTTGGATATGTAATCCGGTTTGATACCAAAGGCATCGAATTTGTTATGACGGCGCTGTTTATCGTTATGTTTCTGAACCAGTGGGAAGAACGCAAAGACCACAGACCGGCACTTACGGGAATCGGATGCTCTCTGCTCTGCCTGCTGGTCTTCGGAAGCGAACGCTTTATCCTGCCGGCCATGGCACTGATTATTCTGTGCGTTACATATAGCAGAAAGCAAAGGTAGTGTCAAGTAGTCTATGAAAAACAGCAGCGGACCGGACAAGCCCCGGGAGGATTTACAGACACTTTAGTGGCTGGAAATTCTCCCAGATTCAGGGGGCTTGGGAGGGGAGCTGCGGAACTAAAAAACGGAGGCCGTAAAATGACAACCATACAAATGCTTATCACCATTTTTGCCGTCGTGGCGGGAACGATGCTGACACGGTTTCTTCCGTTCCTCGTATTTCCGGAAGGGAAGACTCCGCCCAAATACGTCTCCTGGCTGGGAACGGTTCTGCCCCATGCGGTAATCGGACTTCTGGTGGTTTACTGTCTGAAAGACGCGGTATTTTCCCCGTATCACGGGCTGCCGGAAGCGGCCGCTGCGGGGTTTATTTTCCTGCTGCATAAATGGAAACGGAATACTCTGCTGAGCATTGCCGGAGGGACAGTTTTCTATATGGTTCTTGTACAGAATTTTTTTAAGTAACAGCCCGAAAACACAGAAGAAATCCGGCGCAAAACCACACTGCCGGCCTCCGGCCAATACTCGATACTATAAATACTATCATACATTTACAGATGCCGCAGATTCACCCGATACTCCCGCAGCGCGTTTTCGTCGGCATTCCGAATCAGACGGTCCAGACTGCCGGCCAGCCGCTCCTGATCCTCCGGCAGATTTCCCCGGACCTGAATCAGATTGGAAGCGCCGTCCGTCACGATTCTGGTGCTGATGGTGAGATTTTCAATCAGCGCTTTCAGCTCCGCCAGTTTCTCGATTTCTCCTTCTTCCGCCCAGTTGCCCTGCCGGATTTCCTGGTAAAGCCGGGATTCCGGGAAAATGGTCAGCATGGAGGAACCAATCAGCAGCGGGTGAGTCCTGTTGAAAACCTCCGCGCTTTTCAGCGCCCCTTCCACGCCCCGATCCGCGCCGGAAATCCCCGCAAGGTAAAAGAAATTGTAGGAAATCCCGGCGGCATCCAGCCGCCCGGCCTGCTCCACAATATCCTGTGACCGATACCCCTTGTCCATAAATGCCAGCGCCTGGTCGTCTCCTGTCTCCACCCCGATTGTAATTCCGTCATATCCAAGATGATGAAGCTCTGTCAATTGTTCATCACTTTTTAACGCCACATCGGTGATTCTTGCAAAGCTGCCGATACTCTCCACCATCGGAAAATATTGATGTATCAGCTCCGCTATGTCTTTCAGCCGCCGAAATGTCAGGACGAACGGATTGGCCCCCACCAGGAAAACCCGCCGGACAGCCTCCGGCCTGGGAAGCCCCTGTAACCGGGCTGACAGCATGGCAACCGGGTCCGTGCCCCAAAGCTGTGCTTCCAGCAGATCGCTCTCTATATCCTCCATCGGCGACATTTTGAACCGGAAAGGCAGATCGTCGTAAAGCGTGCAGAACTTACACCGGTGATGGGTGCAGCCCGCCGTTACCTGCAACAGCAGAGAGGAAGCCTCATAAGGGGGCCGCCAGATAGTTCCTGTGTAATGCATAACAACACCTCCTGGTTTTCGTTTCATATACTGCGTGTTCCGACATATGCCTTCGGCGGGTAATCCTTTCGCACTGTTCCGAATGACTGTCATACCTGCCGGTATCATAACAGCTTCCGTAAACATGCGTTTCCGGCAGATATTCACTCTACTCTGTCCCGGTCCGGCATCCTGTCTGTCCGCATTATACCATAGTACGGTAAAATAAAAAGTACGGTACTTTTTTATAGTACCTTGTTTATCCATGGCATAAATGTTATGATAGGAAGCAGAAGATATATCCTTCCGGCGCTCCATCTCACCTGCTGACAGGGGATTTTATAAAATTTCACGGAGTACCAAATATCAGGTTTGACGAAACAGGAGGCTGTGTCAGATGCGGAAAACAGAAACCATGGTCCGGCGCTGCAAAACCATGTCCACCCTTCAAAAAATTCTGGGCGGCAAGTGGAAGCTGGAAATTCTTTACTACATCGCTTTTTATGATATTCACCGGTTCGGCCAACTGCGCCGTCAACTGGGAGAGATCACCGAATCCTCCCTGACCAAACAGCTCCGGGAACTGGAGGCCGACGGCTTTCTGACCCGTCATGACTTCCACGAAGTCCCTCCGCGGGTCGAATACCATCTGTCCGGCCTTGGAAAAAGCTTCATTGATGTGCTTGCTTATATGAAACAGTGGGGAGAGCAGAATCTGAATACCGAAATAACAGCGACCGATGCTACGGCATTGCCGCCGACGAACAGTATCTGATGGCAGCTGAATACGGCTGTTTGGGGGCTGACGCGGAAATCGTGGTATTTCAGCGGTGGAATGAGGCATAACCTTTTTACGCGTTGCCAATTAGAACCGTCACCGTAAACCGGTCCTCCGTATATGAAATATCCATCGTCCCATGATACTTTTCCACCATCTCCCGCACATTTGACAAACCCAGCCCATGGATGGTTCCGTCTTCTTTGTCGGAAATCAGCCGTCCTTTCTGCTCCGTGACCGCATTGTTTTTTGCATTGGTAATCTCACAGGTAAAATAACCGTTTTCCGCCACCCTGGCCTTGACTGACACATGCCTCTGTCTGACATCCGGGATTTTCATGGAAGCTTCGATGGCATTGTCCAGCGTATTGGAAAACAGGCAGCAGAGACTGATGGCGTCGATGCCCATCAGTTTATCCAGGTCAATATGAAAAAATCTGTCGATTTTATGTTCCTCCATCAGATTGTATTTGGCATTGAGAACGGCGTTGATAATACTGTTTTTGCAGAAAACACGGGTGCGGGCGGTCATCTGTTTTTCCAGTTCCCTCATATACTGCTGTGCTTCCTCCTGATTTCCGGAGACAAACAGAAACCGGATCGTACTCAGATGATTGTTCATATCGTGACGAAACCGGCGGATTTCCGCCTGATTTTGTCCCAGTTCCTCATAATAGCTCCTTTGCAGCATCAGGTTTTTCCGCTCCATATTCTGCCGGACGCTGACGATAAAATATTCCGCAAGGGCGATACAGCCCAGATTGGCGGCAAAACAGGCAAAGGCGGCCGGCCACATCTGCCATGTTTTTGCCGGCGTGCAGTAGATACAGGTGGTAATGCTTACCAGAGAAGCCAGGCAGACCCCATCCATCACAATCCAGATCCTGTCATCAAACAACTGATCCATCTGTCTCAGACGCTTTTCAAAATACCGGTAAATCCCATACCAGATCAGCAGATGCAGCATGGGATCGGCAATGGTACAGGCAATATCCACCGCTTTCGGCCAGCCCAGCCCTTTCCCAAAGTGACCCAGCATATCCAGGACAAGAAAGTTCTGGCTGATAACCAGCGGATAGAGTACCGCAACGGCGGCCAGCCTCTGCCAGACACTGCCCCGAAACGCAGTCAGCATCAGAAGGATGAACCAGATCAGATCCATCGTCACATTAAACAGGTCATTGGGAAAAATGATGATATTCGACAGTATGGTGACGGAAAGATAAACGACCGCACTCCATATTTTCCCTTCTCTCTGTCTCGCGAAATAGGAAATAATCCTGTAAAGCAAAAACCCCTGCATAAAGTTCAGCAGATAGCTGATATAAGTAATCACAGACATCACGTTCATTTTTATACTCCCTGCGGCATATTCGGACGTATCGCGCCCGCCCCTTATGTGCTGCGCGGCACTGAGACAAGATCTGCCTGCGGCCAGGCATCATGCCCTCTGGCTGCGGCGGCTACGACTGCAGCAGCAGACGCGCGAAGGCGATTTCCAGCGTCTGGCGGCAGGCACGGCTCACCGGAAATTCAAAAGGACCGCAGAAACAGCGATCTTTTTCCAGCGCGGTCACATAATTCATGTTTACCAGATGGCGGTTATGACAGCGGACGAAGTAATCCGGCACTTCCTGTTCCACGGCATCCAGCTTCCCGTAAAAGCTGTGTGTTTCTCCGTTATCCAGGGCGGCCGCTACCTTTCTTTTATCGCTGGAAAAGGCCAGGATCTTTTTCAGCGGAATTTTTACGGTTCCCGCTTTCTGCTCCAGGATAAAATACCTCTCCCCGCTTTTCCCCAGCTCTTTAAGCGCCTGTTCCAGAACCCCCTGAATCTTATGCTCCTCATAGGGCTTTAATATATAATGAAAAGCATGAACCTCATACCCCTGAAATACAAAGTCAGGATATGCCGTCACGAAGATCAGAATCGTATCCGTATCCCGTTTCCTCAAAAGCCGGGCCGTGTCCATGCCGTTCAGCGTCTTCATCTCGATATCCAGAAAAAGGATATCCGGGCATTCCGTCTCCGGACGTGCCATAAGAGCCTCGCCGGAATCATATTCAAAAATCCGGTAATCCTCCCCCAAAAGCTGCAGTTTCCGCTCCAGGGGACCTCTCAGCGCTCTGCGCATGTGCGCTTCGTCATCGCAGATTCCTATATGAATCATAATGATTTTCCTCTTGTTATACTTCTCTTTACGGCACATTTCTTCCGCAAACATAAACTGTATTTTACAGAGAACTTTCACATTTGTAAATAGTCCCGCAGCACTTTACAAAATCAGTGTCAAACATGACATTTGCCGAACTGCGTTTTCCGGAAAATTCTTGTAAAATAAATGCCATCAGAACGTTTAGGAGGTATCATGCCATGCTGCAGGTTAAGCATTTATCAAAAAACTATTCATCCGGAAGCCAGGTCTATCCGGTATTAAAAGATGTATCCCTGAAAGTGGAAAAAGGAGAATTCGTAGCCGTTATGGGACCTTCCGGCTCAGGAAAAACCACGCTTCTCAACTGCATCTCCTGTTTCATTCCCCATGAACAGGGGGAAATCCTTCTGGCCGGCAAGGACATTTCTCACCTGACGGGAACGGCACTGGCCAGAGTCCGAAACCGCCAGATGGGATTTGTGTTTCAGGATTTTATGCTTCTTGACGGATTGACCGTCTTTGAAAATATCTGTCTTCCCCAGATCATCGCCCACCGCCCGGTGGTGCAGATGGAAGAAAAGGCCAGAAATATCTGCCGTCTGTTCGGCATCGGAAAGATAATGGAAAAATACCCGGCCGAAATCTCCGGCGGAGAAAAACAACGCACCGCAGTGGCACGGGCGCTGATGAACCAGCCCTGCGTCATTCTGGCCGACGAGCCCACCGGAAATCTGGACAGTAAGTCCTGCAAGGCGGTAATCGACGCATTTATGCAGGCGAAAACGGAGCTGGGCGCTACAATCTTCATGGTAACTCACGACAGCTTTGCCGCCTCTTTCTGCGACAGGGTAATTGTCTTAAAAGACGGGGCGATTTACGGCGAGCTGAGACGGCAGGGGGACAGACGGGCATTTATGGACCAACTGCTGGATACAATCCGTACATTATCGGACGACGGCAGGCCGGCTGCCATGGAACCCGGACTCCCCTGCGACAGCGGAGAACGGGCCGAAGGCGCACACGGAATGTTTCACACCGCCGCCCTTCCCGCAGCTTACGAAAACGACACACGAAATATTCGAAACGAAGATACCAGGAGGTGACGGCAATGACAATGAGCAAAATCACGGCAAAGCTGCGCGGAAACAATCAGGGGCAGTACCGGCTTCTGGGTCTGTGTATTTCCATGTCCCTGCTTCTGGTAACTTCCTTTACCACCATGTTTTTCTCCCCTTCCGTCCAGGAATTCCTGCCGCCGGGCGGCGACACAAGAAAGCTGATGTGGCTGATGCTTTCTGTCGTGGCCGTCGGCTGCCTGATCTTCACCATGTACGGAAGCAGCCTGTTTTTCCGCAACAAAAGCAGGGAATTTGGTATTATGCTGGCGCTGGGACAGGAAAAGAAAGCGCTGGCCCGCCAACTGGCCGGGGAACTGACGGCCGTGGTGGGAAAATATGTCCTTTTCGGCATTCTCCCGGCCATACCGGCCTCCTGGCTGATCTGGAAGCTGTTTCAGTTTATGGTGGTCAGCACGGCGCAGACAGAATACCGCATCGGAATCACGGGAGTTCTGGCAGGGCTTTTATTTGCGGCGGCGCTGACTTTCAGCATCCTGATCGCGGGAATCCGCTTTATCCGCCAGGCAAATGTGATGGATATTCTGAATGCCTGCCGGAAAACAGAGATGGTGCGGGAGATCAGACCCTGGTTCGGAAAACTTGGAGCGGCCCTTATCATTACGGGACTGTTTCTTGCCATGGCCATACCCCAGCTAACCGTCCGGCTGTTCCGGCAGGGAATGCCCGGAATCTGGAACCTGACTTATTTCATCTGCCTGGCCGGCCTGTATCTGGTGATTTTAAGCGCCGTCGGCCATTCCAGAAAGGGTAAGCACCCTAAAAAATATTACCGCAATATCATTTCCACAAACCTGATGCGGTTTACGGCCAGACAGACCACCAGAAATATGTGCGTGATTGCCCTGCTGGTATTCGTCATCGTCGCTACGGCCTTCTGGGGCACGATGTATTATTTCAGTGCCACGGAAAGCGGCAGCGAAGCGCCCTATGACTATTCCCTCCATTTCCCGGCCGCGGAAGACCAGATCGGACGGACGGATATCGAAGATCTGGCCAAAAAATATGGAACTACGCTGACTGCTTATGAGAATCTGCATTCGCTGGAATTAATCATCCGCTATACCGGTCGGGATATGAATGACCGGCGGCAGTACTTTGACGTGGAATATGAAAAACTGGCCTCTTTCGTATCGGCTTCCGATTTCGAAAAAATATCCGGGCAGACGGTTTCCCTGAACAAAGGAGAATACATGACGATTACGCAGGCAGGATTTCAGCCTTCCATCTGGGTGGATGCCGACTGTCTGAACCTGATCCGTCACCCGGCCACAGGAGACGAGACGGCGCCGAAATTCCGGGGAACGGTGGAGTTTGACAACCTGGCGGTCAGCAACAGCAATCCGTTTGCATTCCTGCTGTCCGATGAGGACTATCTCCGGTTTTCCGAAGGTCTGACCGATGATTACAGAGAAAAACATATCTTTTTTAACGCGGCAAAGTCTGCTCTTGCCTATGATTTCGCAGCCGCGGTAAAACAGGCATATGTCACACATGCATCCGCGCGCTCGGCCCATTACAGTCTCTACGATGCCCATGAGGAAGCACTGGCTCTGGCAGAAGGCAGAGAATACGCCCTTGCCGGAGAAATTGACCTGTCGCCGGAGGATTTCCGGCTGCTGAACGACTGGAAATATGCCCCTTTTTCCAAAGTTCTGATACAGTCAGACGCCATGGAGCTGGTGGCTGTATTCGTGCTGCTCAGCATCTATATCTCCATCATCTCCCTGACCGCGGCCGGAATCATGAGCTATATCAGAAGCATTACCATCGCCCTGGATAACCGTCAGCTTTTTGATAATCTGAAAAAACTGGGGGCTGACGACGCCTATGAAGAAAAAGTGATTCAGGTACAGCTCAGGAAAATCTTCGCCTACCCGGCAGCGGCAGGCTTCATGATCGTAGGGGTGTTCTCCCTGTTCCTGACTTATTTTAACGATATGCAGCTGCAGGCTTTCGAGGTGAAAATGCTGCTGATGGAAGGAGGGCTGATGACAGGAATCGGCTGTATTCTGTACGTGGTGTACAGGGCGGCTTATCGGAAGACGAAGGAGATTGTGGGGATTGGATGAGATATAGGTAAAGAATTTTCATCTTTGATGACATGAAAAGACAGGAACAATTCACCTGTCTCAGCAAACAAAAGAAAGCGGGGAGTATCTCTGTCATAGAAATACTCTCCGCCCATACTCCCGTCATAATCACAAATCATTTGGTACTTTGAAAGTCTGCCCTTTTCCTTACTATCCGCTCTTATAAATTATTTCTTTTTTCTTTTCCTGCCATTTTCTCAATTTCCTCAATCGGCAGTTTCGTACCTTTCGCTATTTTTTCATAAGATAATTCTCCCATCAGAATAAAGGTACGCGCAATCTCTTTCCTCTCAGCCAGAGCAGCTTCATTTCTCATATCTTCCATAGCCTTACACATTTCCTGCACCCCTTTCGGATTTTCTTTCAAATACCTTGTACGTTCTGCCATTAAATCAAAATTCATATCATCGGCTTCCGTACAGCTAAAATCATGCATCAGCTTTCCTATATCAGATTCCCCTCTGTATTCACCATTGACATACAGGATATGTTCTCCGTCTTCAAACCCTTTTCCGGTTGTCAGGTTCATTCTATCAATGATATAGAGCGGCTCACCCATTCCATAGAAATCTTCTTCTGTGATGAATATGGTATAAGTATCCGGCAATTCATTAAATTCCTGTCCCGCATCCAGATTCTCAATATCTAAAACGCTGGAATGATACCTTGCCCGATGTGGGTCAGCTCCCTTATCAGCCCTCTGAATTTCCAAATCATACCGTTTTCCCATAGAATCTATGCCGTATGCATCCAGACAAACAGAACGTGCTCCTGCCAGCCTTCTCATATCTTTCTGTGTCTCGCACCTTGTAATAACCAAATCCTGCCTGCCCGTAATCACCCGCAGTACCAACTCTGCTAATGGAACATTATCCTTAAACAGACAGCGCATGAAATTATCATCAATAGGGCGAAACTCGCGCAGACGCTGTAAATCTTTCTGATGTTCCCGTTTTTTTCTCTGCTGTTCTGTCTTACTCATTCAACATACCTTTTTCTCGACACTGGCGGCATTTCTCTTATATTATAATCAGAAACTGCCGGAAATACAACAGGAAGAAAGCCATTTTCAGCTTTCTTCCACCTTTATGTCTTAAAATCCGGATTCCGCTGACCACCGATATCACGCCGTTTCAGTGCGGCGCAGGCGGCAGGAATCATGGAAGTGCATTCGCAAAATCCGACAAAACGCATTTTTGCGCAAGGCAAGCCTTTGACATGGCACGTTTTGCCGGATACTCCGTAATAAAAAACGCGCTGTCCCGTCATACACTTAAAGACAGCGCGTTTCTTTCATCAGACATTCTCACTTCTGATCGTCTCTATGATATTCTTACGGTTCAGCCTGCCCATAGAATACCCCATAATCAGCGTCAGCAGCAGGAATACCGCCGCTGCCGAAATCAGGATGCCCTCCCATGGCAGATAGAAAGAGGTTTCGATTCCCTGGGCCAGCGCCCGGTGAAATCCCACGGCCAGCAGAAGCCCTGCGGGAATCCCAAGAAGCAAAGCCTTTCCGCCGTAAAACAGCGTTTCCAGCCGGATCATTCGGCGAAATTCCCTGTCGGTCATGCCCACGGAGCGGAGCATGGCGAACTCCCGGCCTCTTAACTCCATATTGGTAGTGACCGTATTGAAGATATTGGTAACGCCGATCAGCGTAATCACCGTGATAAAACCGTAGAGAAAAATAGCGATCATCAGATACATGGACTGATTTTTCCGCATCTCCTGGGCCTGATTGAGAATATAAAAATCATACTCGGCCAGCTCCCGGCGAATCACGTCCTCCAACGCATCCGGTTCCTGGCAGCGGATATGCACACTGATGTTGGAAGGCAGCAGCTCCTGATGTCGGTCCATCCAGTCATCGCTGACCACCAGATAAGCGCCGCCGTAATAATCGGTCAGGCACATCGGACGCTCATCGGTCTGCAAAATCAGCTCGATTTCTTCCTTTTTATCATTCTCCCCCATCACCAGACCGCTGATTATGTCGCCCGGCTGATAGTCAAACATCATCCCCTGATAATATTTTGATATGCCATTTTCCAGAACACGCTCCTGATAGCCCGCTATCAGAATCGCCTTATCTTCCGCCTCCTCCGGCGAAATCCCCAGCCTGCCGCAATACTCCTCATACCCTTTTTCTCCAATGGATACGAAGCTGAATCCTCCCGCTGTCTCGGCATAAGGAAATATCTCAAGATACTCCGGGTTAAAAGGAATCTGTTCAGGCGGCACCGTAATACTCCAGCTCATCCTGCGTATGTGGGCCAGCTCAACCCCGTCATAACCGGCGATCTCCATTGCCTTTTCATAAAGCTCCTGCCGATAGTCGCCGTCTCCGCTGATACGCACGGAAAGCTGTTCGCCGTCGGTATTATAATAGATTTCGGAAGCCCGGAAAGCCAGCTTTGTAAAGGTGGTCAGTCCGATAAATACCGCCACGCTGGCCCCGATGGCGATCACCGTGGTCCTGTATTTTCCCCTGGCCCTGCGCAGATTTTTATAGGCAATCACACCGCCGATGCCAAACAGACGGTTTACAAAACCGGGAATGCGCACTTCCCTCCGGCGGATTCCTTCCTCTGTGCCGCTGCGGATCGCGCTGATCGGAGACAGGCGTCCCGCCCTTCCGGCGGACTGTCCGGCAGACAGATATAGGGTGATGCCTGACAGCAGAATCCCCAGAACCATGGCCGGAACAGACACCGTAAAAACCAGTGGAATATCCGAGACAGATTCCATCATTCCTCCGGTTGCCCCCACCAGCACGGCTGTGGCCAGAATGCCGCACAGAATACCAAGGGGGATTCCCCATAATCCCATGGCAAGGGTCTCCTGATGTACCAGCCGCTTTCTCTGCTTTTTCGTGGCCCCCACGGAAGAAATCATGCCGTACATGCGCATTTTCTCCGTCAGCGCCATGGAAAAACTGCTTCGGATACAAAATACACTGGCTGTCATAATCACCAGAATCGCCAGTCCCGCCATGCTGTACAGCATTCGCTGGGAACCGCCGGAAAAGAGAAGCAACTGCCATTTCAGCAGCCAGATATTGCTTGCCACCCCGGAAGCAATCCCAGTCACCTGCTTCCTCTCCTCCTCCGTCAGCTCTGTCCCGTCAGAATATTTCTGATACAATTCCTGAGAGATTCCCATCAGACCGGCAGTCACCTTCTCCCGGTTTCTCAGCCCCCTGGCCGTATAAACAGCATAAAGATCCGCCGGCACGCCGCAGTTTTCCGCATCCAGCCAGATGCAGGCGGTATAGCTTCCGAAAGAAACATAATCCATATTTTTCGGCTGCTCCAGAATCCCCACGATTGTATAGCGCTGACGGTCCTGGGGCCGGAACTGCTCCTCCCCTTCCTCATAAGGATCGCCCGGTCCAAGCCGGTATCCATCCGACGAAGCTCTGTAGCCTGTACTCAACTCCAGGCTGTCTCCCAGTCCGACGGTCCCGTTTGCGGCCGCAACCGCCTGTCGGCTCAGCGCCAGCTCCCCCGGCGCCTGCGGAAATCGTCCTTCTTCCAGATGAAACGCCGCTGCCGCCGCGCCATTTTCATCCATGGCATGCAGATACAGATACGGCTTTTCCGAATTCCCGCTTTCTTCAAACAGCCCATACCCGGCCTCCCGGACATAGCCCAGCTTCTCAATATTCCGGTTTTCCTCAAAATATTTTCGGTTCTCCGGGCTGACTTCCTCAAATTTATAATGATAATCTCCGCTCTCCGCCTTCTCATAGGCAATCAGCGACGCCCTGAGGCTTTCCGCCATATTGGCCACGGTAGTAATCAGGGCGGTAGACAGAATAATACCGATAATCGTGACTACGGTGCGTTTCGGGTTTAATTTCAGTGTCCGATAAGTAAGCTTCTGCATCACGTCCATGTTTCTACCTCCCTTCCTGATTCCAGTTCCGCAGCTCCCCTTCCGGGGCCGGTTCCGTCCGCTGCTGTTTCTGATTCACCATCCTGCACTGTTCCGTTTCTCTGTTCACGATCCGGCCGTCCTCAATCACCAGCACTCTGTCCGCCTGCTTCGCGATTTCCAGATTGTGGGTAATCATAACGATAGTCTGCTTATATTTCCGATTGGACATTTTCAGAAGGGCCACAATCTCATCACTGGTCTTTGAATCCAGATTCCCGGTAGGCTCATCGGCCAGCAGAATGGCCGGCCTGGTAATCAGCGCCCGGCCGATGGCCGTCCGCTGCTGCTGTCCGCCGGACAGTTCATTCGGCAGATGCTTCAGCCGCTTACTGAGGCCCAGCGTTTCCGCCAGTTCCCGCAGATAGTCGATATCCGGCTTTCTCCCGTCCAGCTCACAGGGCAGCGCCATATTTTCCGCCACATTCAGCACCGGGATCAGGTTATAAAACTGATAGATCAGCCCCACCTGACGCCGGCGGAATATTGCCAGCCGGTCGTCGTTCATCCGGTAGATATCCTCATCCTGTATCATCACGCTGCCGGAGGTGGGCCGGTCCACGCCGCCCAGCATGTGAAGCAGCGTGGACTTGCCGCTGCCGGAGCTGCCCACGATGGCCACGAATTCTCCCTGCTCCACCGACAGGCTGACACCATCGACGGCCGTTACCTGATTCGTCCCTTTTCCATATATCTTTGTCAAATGCCTGGTTTTTAAGATTTCCATATCTTCTCATTTCCCTTCTGCTGCGATATTGCTGAAAAGCATTTCCATCGATTCCGTATGCTTTTGCTTTTTTACAGTGTACACAGCGAAAATGACATTCCCGTGACATTTTATAAGAAAAGGGCGAAAAAATGAGAATTTCTGATTTTGAATACGGCCATGCCACAGCAAGTCTTGATACAACAAACCTGAATATCTGAAAATAGTCCGGGGGATTGGTCTACCGCCGCTCTCAGTTCGCTCCGCTCATTCTTATCCCTGCTTTAAAAACCGAATCATCATCAGGGTCCCTTCCCCCGGATTCGATGTCACTGTCAGATACCCGTTCTGCCGTTCTATAATCTCCTTTGCCAGAGAAAGGCCGATTCCGATGCTGTCCTCTCCGGCATAGGGGCTGCGGTAAAAGCGCTGAAAAATATATTTCTGCTCCTCCGATGTCATGCCCTGTCCGAAATCCCGGACGGAAATAGCGGTATAGACCGCATTATCCTCTGCGGTCAGCACCACGGAACCGCCTGACGGACTGTGCTCAATCGCATTCTTCACGATATTGGACAATGCCTCCGCAAGCCAGCCGGCGTCCCCCGTCAGAAAGATTCCCTGCCCCACATGCAGCTCCAGACTGACCCGCTTCCACTCTGCCAGAATCTCCAGCCGTTCCGTCACCTGTTCCAGCAAACTGCCCACATCCAGCCGCTGACGGTTAAATTCCACCACCCCGGCATCCAACCTTGACAGCTTTAACATAACCGCCACAAGCCAACTGACACGGGATAACTGGCCGGTGATCTCTCCCAGGAACTTCTGTCGGGTTTTTTCCCCATATTCGGACTGTCCGTCAGATTGTCTAACAAAATCATCACGGAAGCCAGCGGCGTTTTCAGTTGATGGGAAATGTCGGAGACCGAATCCGCCAACGCCTTTTTCTGTCCGCCGGCCCTCTCGGCGCTTTCCCGCAGCGTCACGGTCACTTTATACAGTTCATTTTTTAAGACGCTCAGCTCGTCCACATCATTCGTATCAATCTCCAGGCTGTAATCTCCCTTCTGCACGCCGCGTATATACGCCGCCAGACAGTCGATCTGTCTCTGCCTCCCTTTCAGATAACAGAAAAGAAACGCTGCCGTTCCGCCGCAGGCTGAAAACAGCAGCAGCGTAGCCCACTGTCTCAGATTCCGCTGCTGCCCGGCAAGGCCGGCAGACAGTGCCTGATCCTGGAAAATGCCGTACCGAACCAGCAGTTCCTGCCCGTTCCGGGCATCTCCCTTCTGATTCAGCAGCGCGATCCATTCCTGTTCCTCCAGATCGGGATACCGGGTTTTTACCAGATCCAAAAGCCGGGCCGCCGCCATATGGCTTTCCTCATTCATCCTGACAAATCTGTAGTTTAAATAGAAATTTAAAATCAAAATGCTGCCAAGCATTAAAACAAGGCAGCTTACGGTCAGTTCTTTCAGATTTTTATTCCGTGTCCAGACACCGGTCATAACGGCTCCTTTCTTCACAGCATCAGGGTTCCAGACGATATCCCATTCCCCGGACAGTTTTCAAAAAGCGCCCCTCCTTATCCCCGATCTTCTCCCGAATCCGTTTCACCGTCACGGAAAGGGTATTGTCATTGACAAAGCTGCCGGAGGCGTCCCAGATCAGGGAAAGAATTTCTTCCCTGGTAAACAGCTTGGACGGATGATTCATCATAATATGGAGAATCTTATATTCCAGGCGCGTCAGCGGCACAGGAAGCTCCTGGCCGTTCACGTATACTTTTGTCGTCTCCGTATCCATTTTTACAGAGCCGCAATATAAGATTTTGCTGACATGTCCCCGGCGGCGCAGCACATTTTTAATTCTGGAAATCAGCTCCCGGTTCCGGAAAGGTTTGATCACATAATCATCCGCCCCCAGATCAAACGCGCGGACCACCGCCTGTTCCTCCTCCCTGGCCGTGAGAAAAATCACCGGCAGCTCCTGCGCCTCCCTGATTTCGCGGTACAGCCGGAAGCCGTCTTTGTCAGGCAGAGAAATATCCAGAAGGGCCAGATCATACCGTTCCCGGCTGACCGCCCGCTCCGCCTCCGCCGCCGTACGGACGGTATCAAACCGGAACCCTTCTTCCCGCAGCAGATATTCCAGCCCCAGTATAATCGATTCGTTGTCCTCAATCAAAAGAAGTTTCATCCCTGTCTCCTAATTTCTTGAGCACTTCTCCGCGTCCACCGCCAGCACAAACATCAGCGCGCAAAAAGCATTTTCCGGGTCATCCACATCAATCACATAAGTATCGGTCCAGTTCAGAAGCTGTTTGGAAACGGCGGCCACCGTTCCTCCCATGCTGTCCGTAATAAAATAATCCCACTCCATAAAGTTGCCTTCGATATTCCAGCCGTTACAGTCGATATTATACCTTGGCCTGAAAAAAGAGAACTCCTTGCTGATACAGCCCACATAGGTATCCCCTTTATAAAGTTCAAATTTCGGCAGAAACGACAGAATCCGCTCCTTTACCGTTCCCACCTCACAGCCCTGCGCGTCAAATATTTTCAGGCAGTGGCCCCAGGACATCTGCCCCTTCACCACATATACCGTTTCTCCCTCTTCATTATAGATATCATAGCTGTCAAACCATGAAAACATCCGCTGTTTAAATAATAATCTCATGAAATGATCCTCCTGTTTAAAATTCCGCAGCTCCTATCGCTTCCCCATCTCCATCTCTCCGTCCACGATGGCAAATCCCGCACATTCCACAAAGCTTTCCCCTTCCAGGTCATAGGTCAGTATATTCAGTCCGTCATTGACAGCGCTGTGCGGGCTGTCATTCAAAAGCACCTGAGGGATCCTGTTTTTCCCGTCCCCCTGTCCGCTTTGGACTGTCAGAACGTCATATTTGCCCAGCTCCTGGTACCAGCAGTACTCCTCACCACCGGAGGAAAACAGCACCGTTCCGTTCTGTACCGCCCAAACCGCATCGCCGCCTGCCTCATCCAGCGATATCCCATAACAGGCCAGCAGATCCCGCACCTCCTCATAATTAGATATATTTTTATAATCACCCTTAATAAAAAATACCGTCACATAATCAGGAATCCACAGCTTCGCCAGATAATCCGGCAATTCTGTCGTCTTCCTGATCTGATCATTGTATACAAACCGGTCATAATACCAGGCCATTGTATCATAAGACTGATATGTGCTGTCCCCTCTGTGGTCCGACAGCTCATATCTGGCTTTCAGATATTCCGCCAGATATCTTGTGAATTTCTCGCTTCCCTGATAATTCATGTGACAGTTATCCATATAATCCACGGAAAAGTCCAGTCCCATCTCCTCCCAGAGAGGATTAAAATTCACAAAATCCACACCCTCTCCGTATTCTTCCGCGATTTCCGCAATCCGGTTATAAAACTTGGTTTCCTTCGGGTCTGTCACATAGGGTACCACCATCAGAAGAATCGGCACCTCCGCTTCTTTTGCCAGCTCGATGGTTCTGCGCAGATACGCTTCATTTTTCTCATCCAGCTCTGCCGTTTCCGTAACCTCCTCCGGCTCCGGCTCCGGCTGACTGTGAACGCTGGTATGAAGATACTGCCCTTTCCAGGAATTAGACCGCATGAAATCCGTGTCGGCATATTTTCTGTAATCACTTCTGGACAGATCCCCGTATCTGCCATGATAAGTAGGATATTCCAGCAGATAGCCAATCCGGTCACTCTCCGGCGAACTGGCGTTCACGGCATCAATCTTATCCCGGGAAAGCTGCATCCCATACGTATTTTTTATAATCCGGCTCTCATCCACATAATCCCCGGTCCGGCAGGCCGTAAAGCAGTCCAGCACAAGAACCGACGGTTTCTGGGTTTTCAGCGCTTCCTTCACATAATAATAACTGTTCCAGACCGGCTGTTCGCTCCCGCCCAGATCGTATCCGGCAATGCCGTACTCTTTCCAGAGCACACTGGTATTAACGTTGACATACATATGACTGCTGCCGAAAAAAATTGCATCCAGACTGTTTTCCTTTTCTCTGTAAAATTGTTCCATTCCGTAAATACCGTCATTAAATTTAAAACGGAACACCTGATGAAACCGGAGCAGAAGGACAGACAGAATAAGGAAAAAAGCGATGATTTTTACCGTTTTTCTGATCACTCTCGTCACACCTCCCGTCAAAACTGAAAATAGATAAACGCCGCCGCGGAAAAGGCCGGGCCATAGATTCCGTAAATAATAATTCCAAACAACAGAGTAAACAGCACAAGCCACCGGAACCATAAAAGCTGTTCCCGCAAAAACAGATCAAGCGTTTTTCCTGTCTTATATTTCATCTGATCCACAAGGAACAGGGCCAGCAGAGAAACTGCCAGGATATGCACCTCCGTGACGTCTAAGCCCAGTTGGTACAAAGACTGATCCGACAGCACCCAGGGATTCCATCCGGTCACAATACGCCCAAGAATAAAGAAAGCTTCTTTAAGGCTTGCCGCCCGAAAAAACACCCATGCAACATTTACCAACCCAAAAGTCGTAAGAACCTGTCCCAGCTTATAACTGAAACAGTCCCGTTTTATTTTAAGCCTGTCCTCGAGCCGCATCTTTACCGGCCGAAGCCTGTCCCCGATCACCTGGTAAGCGCCGTGGAGACCGCCCCAGACCACAAAATTCCAGCTGGCCCCGTGCCACAGTCCGCTGACCAGAAAGGTAATCATAATATTCCGGTAACAGCATAATTTTGAACACCTGCTGCCCCCCAAGGGGATATAGAGATAATCCCGAAACCAGCTGCTTAAAGAAACATGCCATCTGCGCCAGAACTCTTTGACCGACCGGGCAAAATAAGGCGTATCAAAATTTTCCATCAGCCGAATGCCCATCACCCTGGCGGCCCCGACCGCAATCAGGGAATAACTGGAAAAATCACAGTAGATCTGAACCGCAAACAAAACCGTGGCCAGAATCAGTTCGATGCTTCCGTAGCGCCAGTATCCATTATATACCGTATCCACAAAAAGAGCCGCCCGGTCGGCAATCACCATCTTCTGAAACAGACCCCAAAGCATCAGCACCGCGCCCCCGGTAATCCGCTCATAATTCCACAGCCGGATATCTTCCACATGGTTCAACTGGGCAATCAGATTTCCTGAGCGTTCGATCGGACCGGCTACCAGCTGCGGAAAAAAAGATACGAACAAGGCATAGCGGAGCAGGTTTTTTTCCGCTTCCACCTTCCCCCGATAAACGTCAATGGTATATCCCAGCGCCTGAAACGTATAAAAAGAAATGCCCACCGGCAGCAGAATATCAAACTTTCTCCGAACCTGAGAGACTCCCAGTATGCCCAGCATATGATTAAAATTATTTAAAATAAAATCCGAATATTTAAAAAAGACCAGTATCCCCAGATTGACCGCCAGACAGAAGGCTACCACCCATTTCTGACAGACCGCTGTTTTCGGAGACTGCGGCACTTTTTTTAAACTGGCCAGCTGCCGGCCGCTTACATAAGTCACCAGCGTAGAACAGGCAATTAACAGCGCATACTCCGGATTCCAGCTCATATAAAAATAGTAGCTGGAAACAAGCAGCCAGATATATCTGGCCTTTCGGGGAATCAGAAAATAAATTCCCACCACAACCGGGAAAAAGATCATAAAATGAATCGAATTAAACAGCATAAACGGTTCCCCTTAAGGCAGATTCGCCGTCCCGGTTTTCCGAGACGGAAATCAGATTTCACACATTCATTAGTTTACTATATCCCGCCGGATTGCGCAAGTCCGGCGCTTTGCCGATTCCCCCTATTCCCTGCCCGGACAATCTATGGTATAATATGGTCACTTGGCAGGGTCTTTTCAAACCTGGTCAGCATATATACCGATCAATCCGGCGGAATATTCCTAAGCCCGGTAAACCGGTATACGAAATAAAAAAATCAGGTAGTGTTAAGTAGTCTATAAAAAACAGCAACGGACCGGACAAGCCCCGGGTGGATTTACTGACGCTTTAGCGGTTGGAAATTCTCTCAGGTCATGGTGCTTGGGAGGGGAGTTGCGGAACTAAATTCGTTAGGGGGCGATTCTATGTCTGACACAGCATTAACGACTTTGAAACAATGGGTGGAGGAAAGCCGCAGGATCGTATTTTTCGGCGGCGCCGGCGTATCCACGGAAAGCGGAATTCCGGATTTCCGTAGCGAAGACGGCCTGTACCGGCAAACGTATCAGTACCCGCCGGAGCAGATGTTAAGCCACAGTTTTTTCATGTCTCATACCGAGGAATTTTTCGAGTATTATAAAAATCAGATGCTGGTACTGGACGTTAAGCCCAACAACGCCCATCTGGCTCTGGCAAAACTGGAACAGGAGGGAAAGCTGACGGCGGTCGTTACCCAGAATATCGACGGCCTGCATCAGGCCGGAGGCTCCGAAAACGTGCTGGAACTCCACGGCAGCATTCACAGAAATTATTGTATGAAATGCCATAAATTTTACGACGGCGCCTATGTAAAGGCCCAGCCCGGCATCCCCCGCTGTTCCTGCGGCGGCATCATTAAACCGGACGTGGTTTTATACGAAGAAGCGCTGGACCAGGACACGATGAACCGCTCCGTTCAGGCCATCAGCCAGGCTGACCTGATGATCATCGGCGGCACCTCTCTGGTGGTCTATCCCGCCGCCGGACTGGTACAGTATTACCGGGGCAGACGGCTGGTCCTGATTAATAAAGGCAGCACTTCCATGGACGGCAATGCGGATCTGGTCATCAGCCTGCCAATCGGAGAAGCGCTGGAAATGTTTTTATAGGAGTCTTACATGGAATTTCAAATCGGCGACATCGTAAAATTAAAAAAGCCTCACCCCTGCGGCAGTCACGAATGGGAAATTCTCCGGGTAGGCATCGACTTCCGGCTGAAATGCATGGGCTGCGGCCATCTGATTATGGTTCCCCGGAAGACCGTGGAAAAAAACACGCGGGGCATTCGAAAAGCAGAGGAACAGTAGGAAAGGAACTTTTATGCCACCATTTACCGCCTATCCCGAAAGCGCATTCCATAAACTGCAGGAACAATTTCCCCGGCTGGACCTGAACAGGCTTCATGAGAAAATGACCGCCTACAGAAGACATTTTCATCGTTTCCCTGAGGTCAGCCTGAAGGAATTTAAGACCTCCGAATACATCGAAACGATTTTAAAGCAGGCCGGATACCGTCCGGTCCGGGTGACTGAAACCGGACTCTGCGCTCTGCTGTGGAAGGGGGAGGCTTATCCCACCATTGCCGTTCGGGCGGAAATGGATGCTCTGCCTGTCACGGAAGCTACCGGACTGCCTTTTTCCTCCGTCCGTCCCGGCGTTATGCACGCCTGCGGCCATGACGGAATTCTGGCCGTGGCGCTGGCGCTGGCGGAGCTTATGGCAGAGCCTGAACACCGGGGACGGCTTCGGTACAACATCAAATTTATCTTTCAGCCTGCCGAGGAGGCCGGAAACGGCACAAAACTGATGATGGATGCCGGTGTACTGGAAGATCCCCATGTGGATGAAATGATTATCTTCCATTTTGTCACCGATCACAGGCCGGGCATCGACATCCAGGAACGGGTGGCCTCAGCCACGCTGGGAAAGGTGGAGATCGAAGTTCAGGGCGTTTCCACCCACTGGGGCGCTTACGAAACCGGTATCGACGCCATTCACGCCGCTGCGCTGGCAGTGTCCTGTATAACGGAGATCAACCGTCATTACCCGCTGCCCCGCCCCTTTGCTCTGGGTATCGGCACGATTCAGGGCGGCACAAGCAGAAATATCGTGGCGGATTCGGTCCGTCTTTCGGGTACGATGCGCACCCAGGAAATGGAAGATTATGAGGAACTCAGCCGGGTATTAAAAGAACGGCTCGCGGACATTGAAAAGGAAACCGGCACCCGGATTCTTCTGTCCCTGTCTGACCGCCCAACACCTTCGATTATCAATGACCGCTGTCTGGTAGCCAAAGCGCTGGAGGCCGGCGCTTATGTGTTCGGTCCCGAACACAGCACTCTGTCTCATGAACTGTTTTTATCCGGGGACAATGCGGCATTGTTTTTTCAGAAGACCAGAGGCGTCTTTATCATTTTCATGGCGCCGAACCGGGACGGAAGCCAGTTTCCCTTTCATAATCCGCGGTTTGATTTCGGGGAAGATGTGTTCCCTTTCGCTCTGTGTACGCTGTACCGGTATCTGACCACAGAACCGGCAGAAACGCCGGCAGCAGAGACAGAAGCCCCGGCAGACGCCAAATAACCATGGAAACCGGCAGGTATGCCTGACGCGGTTGATACAGACAACAACAAACCAGGAGAACAACCTATGAAACAGATCAGAAATTACCCGAAAGCCGTCGTAACAAAAAAAGCGGAACGCTCCGTAGAACAGGGCCATCCCTGGATCTATGACACGGAAATCCTTTCCCTGGAGGACGGATGGGAAAACGGCGGCCTGGTAGACGCCGTCAGCGAAAAAGGCAAATATCTGGGCACCGGCCTGCTCAGCCAGCACTCCAAAATCCGGATCCGCCTGATCTCCGGCAATGCCAACGACAAGTTTGACGCCGCCTTTTTTGAGCGGAGAATCCGCTATGCCTGGGAATACCGGAAAACCGTGATGGCAAAAGACATTGGCTGCTGCCGGGTGATTTTCGGAGAAGCCGACCAGTTTCCCGGCCTGACCGCAGACCGGTTTAACGACATTCTGGTGACACAGACCCTCTCCGTCGGTATGGAACGATTAAAAGATACGATTTTTCCCCTTCTGTATCGGGTACTGACAGAGGACGGACAGAATATCCGGGGAATTTATGAGCGAAATGACGTGCCGATCAGAGAGCTGGAAGGCATGAAACAAAATCAGGGCTGGTACCCCCTTGCGGGCGTTCCCTGTCCCGACTCTATGGTGACAGAAATCGAAGAGAACGGAATCCGTTACCTGGTGGATTTTGAAAACGGACAGAAAACCGGATTTTTCCTGGATCAGAAATATAACCGGCTGGCCGTGGCAAAGCTGGCAAAGGGAAAACAGGTGCTGGACTGCTTTACCCATACCGGCTCCTTTGCCTTAAACGCGGCAAAAGGCGGCGCCGCACATGTATGTGCGGTGGATGTTTCCCAAACAGCCGTGGACATGGCAGCGGAGAACGCCAGACGAAACGGACTTGAAGACCGGATGGAATTCCGCAGGGCCAACGTATTCGACCTGCTTCCTCATCTGGAAGAAGAAAGACAGAAGGCATTTGATTTTATTATCCTTGACCCGCCGGCCTTCACAAAATCCAGGAAGACCGTACATAACGCTTCCAAAGGCTATAAAGAGATCAACCTGCGGGCCATGAAGCTTTTGCCGCGGGGCGGCTATCTGGCCACCTGTTCCTGTTCTCACTTTATACCCGACGAGCTGTTTGTCAAAATGCTCCGCTCCGCCGCCCGTGACGCAGGCGTACAACTGCGGCAGATCGAAGCCAGACAGCAGTCCCCGGATCACCCCATACTGTGGAACGTGCCGGAGACGGATTATCTTAAATTTTATATTTTTCAGGTGGTGTGAGGAAAAGAGGGGCGAAGATATTTCCGCAAAAGTGGGTATACAGAATACACATTTGCATAGTGTCCGGCAATTCGTCAAACGTACATTTTTTTAAATCATTGTCCTTTTCCTTTCTTTACAGAGGGCAGCAGGCATGTTACAATACCTGCATACCCCCATTTACTTATCAGTTTGTCGGGTTACTTGCCCCTGTCAGAGTGTCAGTCTGGCAAGGGCACTTTTTATATTTTCTTTCCATCTGCTCTATCAGGCTCATGATCTCCTGGTGGCGTTCCATGAATTGCCTGCTGCCCATTCCAAGTCGCTTTTCCTCGGCCTCGATCATGTCGGCAAGGTCTTTCTCCGTCATGCCCTCCACCTCCGATCTATACGATGGTAAACCGGCGGCTTGCGCTGGCCTTGCAGTACTGGCCGTAAATCTCCGACAGGGCAGCTTTCAGGACTTTTCCATCCAGCTTGTTTGAGAGGATGGTTTTCCACCTGACAATGAAGGATCCGGCCTGCATCTCGTCAACCTGCTTTTCCCCCATGTCTGCCTTAATCTCCTGCCTGATCTTCTCGGCCTGTTCATCCAGGGCTTTCTGCTGTGCTTTGATCTCCCTCAGTTTCATGATACGGTTTTGTAATGCTCTTTCTCCCATAACATTTTTCCTTTCTATCGGTTGAGTGGTTTTCCGGCAGCCCCGGAAGCATCTTCCTGACTATTCCTGTTTTCTTCTTCCATACACGGTCACAGGTATATAGCTTTCGATATTGAGGGTTTTCGGCTCTCCCGGCCGCTTTTGTTTTCCTCTCTGTTGATAATACCATTATACACTATTTGCTGACCATATCCTATTGATTATATACACAATTATTTGACCATAAATGCACTGTTATTTGTATATATTATACACTTGTAAAAGTGCATGTTTTATGATAAAATGAATCCATAATGAGGAAAGTGTCTTTATTTACCTTCAAAACATCAGAAGAAAGAAGGATTAAAAATGTCTATTTGCTATGCCAAATTATTTAAACTATTAGAGAAAAACGGAATAAGCACATATTATCTACGTCAAAATAAAATTATGGGGCAACAAACATACTATAATCTTAAAAATGGCAAAGGGAATCTCGGAACAGAAACTCTTGAAAAACTGTGCCGCCTCCTTAACTGCCAACCCGGTGATCTGATGGAATACATCCCCAACGATCAGCAGCAGGCTCCCGGCCTCGAAACTGACTAACAAAACCATTGACCACCCCCTTTAACCCACGACGGAAAGGAGAATCATTATGTCACAGACGTTAGCACGGTCAGACTTTTATACCGAAAATGATTATTACAACTTACCAGAGAATGTCCGGGCAGAATTAATTGACGGACAGTTTTATGATATGGCGGCTCCCAGTAGGATTCACCAAGAAATATTAAATACAATCAACAATACGATTTATAATTATATCCACTCCAAAAAAGGGGATTGTAGAGTCTATCCCGCTCCATTCGCCGTCAAACTGTTCAATGACAGAAAAACCGTTGTTGAACCTGATATTAGTGTAATCTGTGACCCGAACAAACTGACTGACCAAGGCTGTTCCGGAGCGCCGGACTGGATCATAGAAATTATTTCCCCCAGCACTTCCAGCCATGATTATGTGCGGAAATTGAATCTCTATTTGGATGCCGGCGTCAGGGAATATTGGATTGTTGACCCAACACAAAAACATATTGTGGTATACTATCTGGAAAAAACACAGTTTAAAATGACTACCTATACTTTCCAGGACAAAATAAAAGTCAATATCTATGACGATTTATGGATTAGCCTGCAAGAGTTAGGCATACCGGGAACCTGATAAGGAATAACCCTGCCCCGTCGTTCCAACCGGTGGCGGTTCCCCAAAAGTGGTGAGCGGTTTGCTTCTGGCCTGCCCCTGCGACGCTCCCATAAGCCCATAGAGCAATTTTCTCCGTAAGTGGAGAAATTTATGGCGATCATCAGAAAAACGGCGTATAAGCTCATCTGGCGTGTCAGGGTGGATATCCACCATTTCGGGGATGCCTTATCAGGTTTACCGATTTCAAATCAAGATATTATCGCCGGATACCTGCCCTATAATTTCAGAGTGGGGACAAATCAGATCCCCCTTTGTCCGTTTTAAACGTGGAAAGTGCGGGTGACATCTCCCTTTTGCTCATTCCAAAAGAGGAAAGCCGCATATAATCCCCCGAAAAATCGGGGCTGTGTCCATTCAGGATCAAATATGATCCCGAATAATTCCGGGTACTGGCCGGGTATGCTCTGTAAGGTTACATTTCAAATCGAACCCTTAAACAGATAATAGCGGCTCTGTGCTTTGGTAATGAATATTCAGGGGAACGCCTGATAAGAGAATGAGAGTGTGGCAGGCAAACAGCTTTTGCAATCACATTACAATAAACATGTGTTTGGCTCTTGCGTCCTGCTGCCGGATGTGGTAAGATTGAGAAAAGGAAAGCCAGAGAAGCGGCTACCCTCAAAAGTAATTGACTGTTACATGATAACAGCCGTCACTATTGCAGTAGTGGCGGCTATTTCTTTCCCATAAAAATCTGGCACAGCAGACTGATAAGGGATACAATGAGTGTACAAAACAAGAAAAAATCCTGGTATGTAATCATTGGCATTACCCTCCTTCCTTGTGAAGTCTGGAGGGTTAGCCCCTCCGAATTTTCAGTTACGGAGGGTAAGCCGCCCGGCTCTCTGGCTTTCCGTGCCAACATCATATCACACTGCCGCCGTCTTATCAATCATATTTTCAGCCGTTTTAGTCATTTTATTTTATCACACCTTATTACCTTTTCGCTGTTTAAAGCCCTCATTACCCCCTTTACGGCTGTTTTAAAGCCATTTCCTTTTAAAGCTCCCCCTCATCAAATATCTTTTATGCAGTTCCCAGATTAAAGGGATTTCTCCCGTTTGCCATCTGCTGCAATTTTCCTTCTTCTATCATATCCAGGAATCCAGATAGAAGGGAAGTGACGGCTTCTCCAAACGCTGCGCCGTCAAATTTCTCAAAAAACCCATTAATCCCACCTGATATGTTATCTCCCAGTGCTTTCCACTCGAATGTTTTAGCAAAATCAATTGCCATATTGCAAAAACCTGTGATTGCACTGCCAAGCATCTGTCCGGCGCTTGAAAGGTCAATAGAACTCACCGCCCCATTCAAAAAATAGGCTATGCGGGTTCCCGAATCTGATATCAAAGTGCCGATTTTACGCCAAGTTCCGACCAATCGACGGTTGTAAAAAACGTGTAAATTGTATCTACGAACGTATTTACAAAATTTGATATGGTGCTTGCCATCGCTGGCCAGTTCAGGTAATCAACAAAGGAATTGATTGCATCCCCCATACCCCTTGCACCGGTAATGAAAGTATCCTGTATCAGTGGCCAATCAATATTCTCAAAAATTCCGTTCAGAGATTCAGGGATAAATTGCCCCAGCGAGTCCCAATGAAGTTTATGAACAAATGCGTTCAAAAACTCGAAACCAGTATTGAAAGCCTCTGCCAGCGTGCGGCCTATAGAATATCCGAGGCCTTCTACTTCGATAAATCCGTTTATAAATGACGCTATACTTTTGCCGATCTTCTGGGCGGTAGCTTTGATTTCGTCCCAGGGAATGTTGTCCGGTGCTTCTTTCAACCGTTCACCAAGAAACTGCCCTAGCTCATAAAAATCAGCATCCGCCCACATATCTTTAAGCCACTGGGCAATATCCTTGAATTTATCCGATATCGGAACTTCCTCAAACATAGGCCCGCGGCACCGCCACCGGCTCCACCTCCGGAATCTGCTCCGTCCTCGTTGGCTTTATTGAATTTGTTGACCTCATCCAGCGGGCTTAGATATCCTTCCACAGCCTTTTTGCTTTATTTGCCGCTTTTGCAGTATCCCCAAAAGCTGCGGCGGTCTGTTGGCAAGTGATTCCTCTGCATCTTTTGTTGTGATCTTTGTAACTATATGTATACTTCCGTCATACTGTACCATACAAAAAAGACACCTCCTAAGCAGAGATGCCTTTGTCTCTGCCTGCAATTATTTCAGGTTAGCGACCTGCGTCCATAATTGCATGCCGGTGCTATTTTATTTTCTGTTTCAATGTCTCCGAGGTTTCCCCCTGCGTCCCATAGCATTTAACAACGTTTTTTTACCTATTTCATCCATCCAGCCTTTCAGCAGCGGCTCCAACTTATCCAGAAATTCCGAAATCTGCGCCAGAGACGGGATGTCAGTTCCAAAAGTTTTCCTGCATGAACCCCTGCCGAATATCCTTTCAAACTTTCCCGCCAAGATTTTTCGTATCTCCATCTCACCGGTTTCCCTTCCATCTGCTGGCTTAATCGCTTCAACGGTTTTCTCAAAATCGCATATTACCGGCAGAAACGTAATCAGATTAACCGTTATGCATCCGCCCTCCACCTTTATCCGCTTTACGAATGGTTTTTTCATCTCCGCACCTCACATTTCTTATCTCTCAACAACAGCCCGATAATGGCTGTCTGGACACAGACACTGACAAACTGCAGCGCAACAGACATGAAAACTAAAATCCCGATCACAATCATCTTTCTTCCCCTTTCCGCTCTTTCTCTTGTAAATCTTTCAATAAAATATTGCGGTAAATCTTTCCTGTTCCTGATCGCCATCAACATTTTATCTCTTGATTCCATCACAAATCCTCCCTGATTATTTTTATTGCCTGCCGCTGGCCTGTTTTTATCTGCCAGCAGCAGGACGCAAACACAGCTTCATTCCGCCGGGGCATAGAAAACTCTTTTCCGTGCCTGATACGCCAAATCCATCTCATAAAGAACACCCCTTGCCCTGAACATGCTCTCATATACCCCAACGCAGACAGGTTCCAGATTAAGGCGGTTCCTCACATATACCGCCGCCTTTTTGCCGTCTACATGCATATCTGCGTACACTTCCCCAAACTCTAAATACCGCCTAGCGTCCTGAGTCCTGATCTTCATTTTCAGCGCACCTCCTTTCCAAATCCGACACCAACACAAGCAACAAATCCTCGGCAAACTTTCCTGGATACATTTTCATAATCTCTGAAACCGCATTCATGACAGCATCCCAATATTTTTCATCATCCGCAGTCCCAACAGGCAGAAGCGTTTTATATACTCTCCAAATATCAGAAAACATGTTAAATTCCCGCCGAATATCTTCATTTCTTACCATACTTCACCCTTAATCATCGAATGGCGTTTTCTGCTGGATGAGTTTAAATTCATGGTCCCATTCCCCCAACTCGCTAAACGTCATTGATTCCCCGATAAATTCCATTTTCTCTTTCATCAATTGCCTTGTCGGTTTTTCACCACGGCCAGCCCTTTTTTACTGTGATCTGCGACATCCGAGTTCCAGAAAAGCACAATGACACTTGCGTCTTGCATTACGATTACGTCGCCCCCTTCCAGGCCGCCCAAACAATCATCCAGCCGGGAAAAACCGGTGTACAGCCGGGGACGGTCATTCTCCACAAAATATCCCGGCGCTGCTTCTTTGACAATATTGGCCAGATTTCAAGCGGTTATCCGTCCACCATCACGCAAGACCTTCAGATCATTCACCAACTCCCCGATTTGCCGCTCTATGTCTGCCGACTGGAAATTCACCGCATTTACCAATTGGGACGCTCTGCGGGCTTTATATGCCGCCACAGCAGCATCCGCATACTTTCCCGCCGCTGCGCTGGTAACAGTGGAATCTGCGCACTGTTTTATACAGTCCATCAGTTCTTGCCGGGAAACATCTGGTATATTTTCCGCTAGGGTGACTAAATTTGCCGGATAGCCAAAATCACAGGCACGGACATATTCCAGGTAAATCCGACCCAACAAAGCATCTGTAAACATGTCCGGCTTTAAGTTGCCGCATTTCCTTACTGTCAATGGGTCGATCAGCAGGGCGCCGGTCAACGCCTGTTCCGGGTTTAGAATCATGATTCGCCCCTTTCCGGAAGATAATCCAATATCGCTTTATTCATAAAGGTATCAAAGTTTTTGTAATAATCCGGTGAGAGCGTATTTTCCTCGCCAATTTTTAAAACTTCGTAAACCATCTCTTTCCTTTCCGCCGGAACCGTGGTACAATATATTTGCGAAGTACATGACTCCGGCTGTGTGCTACCCCTCTTGAATGTTGCAGCGTTTGGGAGGGTGTTTTATTGCTGATTTCATTATTTTCCTGCTAATGCTTTCTTATAATCGCCTGTGCTTCTGCTGCATCAGCCATTAAAGCATTACGCCCTCTCGACCATAAAATACAGCCCTCCTGCGGTTTGACATTTACTTTTGCTTTTCCATTTTAAAAATCATAACTGTTAAAAGGAAATGAAAGAAAATTTGTACGCAATCATCGTTTTACTTATAACAGCCCAGAAAATAGTAGTTACAGACAAGCCATTGATACGATTTATAAAAGAATAAAAGCGGATTTGTACAATACAGATTTTAAAGAAATGAGTGGAAAGTATATATTAGCATATTGTAAATTTTTCCATTGCTCCGCAGACTACCTTCTCGGATTGATAGAAATGCCAACACATGCTGAAACAGATATTCATGCTGAAACAGGGCTTTCAACAGAAGCAATAGATCGATTAATTGAGTGGAATAAAAAAACAAAACTTCCACGTAGTGACTCTTACCACAATTCCATCTTATTCATTAGCGATTTATTGGAGTGTTGCGGCGTTCAATCGGTTGCTCTGGCTCAAAATGTTTATAATTATTTACTTTGTAAGAAAATAAGTGAAACAGAAAACCTCACTTCCAAAATTACCAAGGGTATACATGATAAATATGAAGTTGCAAGAGTGCGCGCATCTTACAAATTTTTGGACTGTCTTGAATATATATACGCATTCTAAAAATATTCCAACTAAAAGAATCACTACAAAAAACCTACTCCAAAACAAATGAAGAAAAATATTGGGATGATATTTTAGGTGTATAATATCTATTTGCATATTAGAAGCACCTCCTACCAACTAAGGCACTAAGCACCACTATACAAATGCCCCTTCCGGGCCGCAGCCATAAGGGGCGTTAAAAATATAGATTGGGGTATTTATTGGGGTAAAACGATTTGCAGAACCTCAGAAAATCTCATAGAAAGCTTTTCAGAATTCTGTCGGAACGTACCGTCGAAAAAAAAGCACCCAATACCAACTAAGATACCGAGCGCCTTTCCCTCCCCTGGCCGCCACCATAAGGGGCTTTATTGACACCACTTTGACACCATTCAGGACAATGAATGATAAACCGTGATAAACGAAAACCCTTGAAAAACCGCGATATATGCTATATGATAAATCAAGACAAACGATTATTCTTAAATTTTATATTTTTCAGGTGGTGTGAGGGAAAAGATAGATCAATACATGGAACGTGATCCAAACTCCCTTAACCCACGACGGAAAGGAGAATCATTATGTCACAGGTATTCGCACGATCAGACTTTTATACCGAAGATGATTATTATAATCTGCCGGAGAATGTCCGGGCGGAACTGATTAATGGGCAGTTTTATGATATGGCGGCTCCCAGCAGGACGCATCAGGAAATATTAAATTTTTTGAATACGGAAATCAATATCCATCTTCGATCTAAAAATGGATCCTGTAAAATCTATCCGGCTCCCTTTGCCGTCAAATTGTTCAATGACAGAAAAACTATTGTAGAACCTGATATCAGCGTCATCTGCGACCCGTACAAACTGACTGACCAAGGCTGTTCCGGAGCACCGGACTGGATCATAGAAATTATCTCCCCCAGCACTTCCAGCCATGATTACGTTTATAAGCTAAATTTATATGCAACAGCCGGGGTGAGAGAATACTGGATTGTTGATCCATTGGAAAAACGAATCCTTGTATATTATCTGGAAAAGACTCAATTTAAAATGACTTCCTATACCTTCCAAGACAAAATAAAGGTCAATATCTATGACGATTTATGGATTAGCCTGCTGGAATTAAGGATACCGGGAACTTGATAAGGAATCACCCGTTTTTCTATCTCTGTCCCTACATGGCATTATCCGCGAAAACTGTTGCAAGCGTCGATCACCCGTCCTGCTTCTTCATCGGTCAGCTCCGGATACATGGGCAGAGAGTTACAGTGTTCCGACAGATATTCCGCATTCGGACAATCGCCCTTTTGATATCCCAGCCCGGCATAGGCTTTCTGCAGGTGGCAGGGCACCGGATAATGCATATCACAGTAAATACCCGCTTCCTCCATATGAGCCATAAAGCGGTTCCGGTCAGGCGTGGTCACTACAAACAGGTGGAAAACTGACCGGGTATTGTCCGGATGGCGCTGCATGGTAATCAGGGGGTTACGGATTTCGGCCAGATACCGGCCGCCGATCTCCCGCCGGCGTTTCGTCCACTGATCCAGATAGTTTAACGACACGCTGAGTACGGCTCCCTGCACGCCCTCCAGCCGCATATTGTACCCCACCTCATCATGGTAGTAACGCACATCGCAGCCCTGATTTTTCAGACGGTTGATATGGCGGATATACGCTTCATTGTCGGAAGTGACACAGCCGCCCTCCCCGAAAGCATACAAATTTTTGCCCGGATAAAAACTGAAACAGCCCATTTCCCCCAGACCGCCCACCATCCGGCCCTCATACAGCGCGCCGTGCGCCTGCGCACAGTCCTCCACCACATACAAACCATGGCGGTCCGCAATCTTCTTTACTTTTCCGAATTCAAAAGGCAGTCCGTACAAATGCACGCCGATAACCGCTTTTGTCCGTTCCGTAACCGCAGCTTCGATCCTGTCCGGATCCAGCTCCCAGGTATCCCCGGTACAGTCCACGAACACCGGCGTCGCTCCCGTATAGGTTACACCCCAGGCCGTGGCAATATACGTATTGGCCGGCACAATCACCTCATCCCCCGGTCCGATTCCCAAAGCCGCCATGGCACAGTGCAGAGCCGAAGTTCCGTTATTCACCCCGGAACATGCCTTCACGCCGCAATAACGGGCAAATTCCTGCTCAAACCGGTCCGCGTAAGCTCCGCCGGAAAAGGCGGCGTCATCCAGTACTTTCTCAAACGCTTCCAGATACTCCTGCCTGTGATTTGCTATATTCCGTTTTAAGTCAATTCTGTTTATTCTGTCTGCCATCATCGTTCTCTCCATCCTATTTTTTTAAAACATCCCTGAATATATAATGTTTGGAATGGGACGTGTTTTTTAAGATCTGGTCCAGATATTTGGACACCACCGCCAGAATCGCAAAGATCCCGAAAAATCCGAAACTGATAAACATAATCGTGGATGTCCACCCCGGCGCAATCTCCTCAAACAGATAAGAAAGCACGCTGTAAACGCCGATACACAGCGAAATAACCAGAAAGAAAACCGCCGCCATAAACAGCAGCCGGATCACCACATCCGTATAGTAGATAAAAGTATCCAGCATCAGGCCGATATTGGTCAGGACGCCCCTGCGGTTGCGGTAGACCATATCCGTTTTCAGATAAGCACAGTTCAGCCCGGCGGATGCATAGGCCACATTCCGGTTCACGATATAATCCCCCATAGCCGCCACCTTATTCTGCGCCCGCCTGGAAGACAGAATGCAGACAGAGGAAGTCACCTCCTGCCCTGCCGGATACCGGAGACGGCCGTTCAGCAGCCGGTAAAAAACCCTGGACATGGCGCTGCTGTCCCGGGGCGTCAGGAATACAAAATCATTTCCCTGCTGACAGGTTTCATACATGTCGATCAGCAGGTTAAAGTCCAGCTCCACACTCAGATCCTCGATCTCAAAAACATAATCCCCGATAGCCGCGTCAATTCCCGCCATCACCGCCTGAGGCAGCTTATGCCGCTGGGCCAGTTCCACAACGGTACACTTCATATCCAGGCTTTTCAGCACCTCGAGCGAATCGTCGCCGGAATGATTGTCCACAAACACAAACTCATAATATTTAAAATGTTCCCGCAGCACCTGATCCAGCCTCCGGACCCGGTCGGGCAGAATATCCGCGTCATTGGAAATCACCGCCACCAGGGATATATAATTCTCATACAAATATTTCATAAACTGTCATACCCCGCTTCACACTTAAACATCCGCTTTTCCCCCTGCCCGCATATCACACGGAAATATATTTTACAAAATCTCGTCCAGATCATACATCGTGTTGATTTTCCCGGAAAACACCGTATAAAAATCCGGGTCACTGCCATACTGCCGGATAATCGTCGGTCTGGAATCGTCAATCTCCGACGCTTTCAGAATCGGCTTTAACGTAAACAGGGATTTCACATAAGATATCTCTATATCCTCCTGAAGATACTTCCGGGCGATCTGGCACATTTCCCGAAATGCCGTCTCCGGCCGGGAAACACAGGTATTGCAGTTGGCTGCCTGCGCCGGCGTACAGTCCGGATGATCCTTCTGACACGAAAATGTCGGCAGCGGGTCATAGCTGGTCATATGAGGCGTCCTGGATACGGTGGTGATCGAATGAAAGCCTGTCCGGCCAAAAGGCATCACCGAAAAAAAGGGCCCGTCCATCACGGTCAGTCCCACATTCCGCAGCCGCTCTGACACATGGCACAGGATCACCTCGCACAATTCATATTTGATCGGCAGCATCTCGTACCCCATCATCCTGTGGATTTCATTGGTTCCCGCATAGGTGGCGTTCAGCACAAACGGCGCCTCAAAAGAACTGCCGTCCTTTAAGCAGACCCGGAATAGCCCGTCCTCCCGGCGAATCTCGTGAATGGGCACGCCCATAGCAAACCTGCATCCGGCTTTTTCCGCTTTCTCATACAGATGGCGGCTCAAAAGCCCTGCGTCAAAGCTGTGCTCCCGGGTGATAAAGGCCGCTTCCACAGTGCTGACATTGAAATATTTTTCCGTCAACATCCGCTCGCACCGTACATGAAGATTCGAACAGAACTTCCCAAACTGCCGGGCATTGGTCCAACTGTACTCCCTGGCAATGGCATAAACCTGCTCAAACTCCGTGTTGACACATGCCTCGCCGAAGTCGTCCATAAACCTGGAAAAATAACCCGCCGATTTAAAAGCCGTGGTATAAGAGCGGGGATAATGGTATCCGTTATGCAGCCTGGCCTGATTGATATAGGAACCCCGCTGAAAGGGCTGACTCTCCAGATCAATCACCAGCGTCCTGCATCCCTTCTCTGCCAGGCGTCCGGCGGCATACAGCCCGTACATCCCCGCTCCCAGTATGATTTTGTCATAATATTCCTTCGACATATTGCACTCCTTACAGCCCCCTGTCACACATGACTGCTCATTCCGCCGGCAGCACGTTTCACGAAATAACCGCACCTGAACAGGCATTGTGACACCTTCTGCGGACAGGCTTTCCATATGCTATCCCTCACGGATGCCGGCCCGCAGCCGCAGGTCAGTACCGCATCTTTCTGACATCTTTCCGAAGGGCCGCAATTCGTTCCAGATAGTTTTTCACGGTGCTTCCCACATGAACTGAAGTATTGTAATCATCCTCCCAGATCACGGGAATCTCCCGAATCGGCATACCCAGACGGTCAGCCCGCAGCAAAAGCTCCGCACAGTAAAACCAGCCCGGATCCGTGCTGGATATCCCGGCCAGAATCTCTGCCGTCTCCTTCCTGAAAAACTGGAATCCGCACATGGTATCCCGCACATCCGTCCCGAAAGCCAGACGCACCAGAAGATCCAGTCCCCTGGAAGTCAGCTCCCGCAGCGGTTTTCTGCCTTTGATCACCGAGCGGCGATCCAGGCGGTTTCCTTTTACGATCTGCACCCAGGGATATTTCTCAAAAATTTTAATCACGGTCAGGAAATGCTTCAGCTTCGTGGAAAGATCCACATCCATATACCCCAGAATGTCACAGTCATTGTCCGCTATGGCAGCCTGAAATGCAACGCCGAACCCTTTTTCTTTCAGTGTGATGCACCTGACCCGGCTGTCAGAAGCCCGCAGTCTGTCACAGATCTCCGGTGTCCTGTCCGTGGAGCCATTGTCCACAATTGTCAGAACACAGTCTTCTATATGATGCTGGTCCAGAAATTTCAGCGTTGTTTTAATTCCCTTTTCCAGCCGTTTTTCTTCATCCAGAACCGGAAACGCGATATTGATTCTCATGCGGCGGCCTCCCTGTCTTTTTTTATAAAGTTCCGCAACTCCCCTCCCAAGCCCCAGGAGGTCCGTTGCTGTTTTTTCATAAATCATTTAACACTACCCATTTTTTCTTTCTACACCTTAGCACAATCGGCGAAGGTTTTCAAGTAAATTACCCGTCTGTCTTCACATTTAAAAACATTCTCAAAAGGTCACGGCATCGTCTCCAGACACCGAAAGGAAACCAGCAGGTACTCCCGCTCATAGGCGTCGTCCAGGTCCAGAGAACACAGCTCGCAGATCCTGCCGATCCGGTACACCAGCGTATTTTTATGCATAAACAGTTCCTGCGCCGTCAGCACCCGGTTTCTCTCACATCGCAGATAGGTTTTCAGAATATGATAAAAGCCGGTATTTTTCCGCCGGTCATAATCCAGAAGCCGGTTCAGCGCCGGATGAAGCGCCAGACAGCGGTACACCGGCCGGCCATTAAGGTCAGCCAGGTCTTCCAGGGCGCATGCGTAATACTGCCGCTTCCCCCGGGCCAGACAGGCGCTGGCCTGGGCATACTGGTCCGCGGCATTCCGGATGCCGGGAAAAGGGTAGCTGCAGTAGCAGTCAAGCTTCATCGCTTCCGCCATTTTAAAGAACGCGTCCGGCGGCTCTACCCCAAAACGGTTCCTTTCGCCCTCATCTCCCGGCGGTTCTGCCGGCAGACAGCAGACAATCTCCCCTTCCTGCCGCTCATTCAGGCTGACATTCGCGTAAAACAGCCCGTTGGGAAAATATTTGCGCAGAGATTTCAGATGATACTCATAAGTAACCGGCGTGCCGTTCTCCTGCTTTAAGATGATAATCATGCAGTACTGCTCCGGGCTCCATCCCTGCATCTGATAAAAGGTGTGAAAACTGGAAGCATCATGGCGCTTGCCCTGCAGAAAATCCTGCAAAAGACTCTGGGCCACCGAACCATGGTCTATGATTTCCTCATGGTTCGCCACCAGACAGAGGGCCCGTTTCAGACAGACGGCCATATGTCTGTGATACTGCTGAAATGGCGAATGGCTGATAATCGTAAGCTGCCCGGTGAGCCTGTGGGCGGAATTCTCCTGGCTGATCATCATAGAATAGGGATACGTTTCCACATTGGACTCATAAAAGGTTTCGCATTCCCAGGTGCCGGACAATTTCTCCAGAAACTGGCCGGACTGCATGTTCATCAGAGAAGAAAGGGACAGGGTTCCCAGGTTCCAGAAGTCATTCCAGTTCTGATTTATGCTCCCCACCGGATATTGTTTCGAAAAGGCGGTAATCTGCAGACTCGTGGTGGTAAAAAACATAGGCCCGAAAATGTCTTTACAGGAATCAATAATCACCTGCTCCGGATTTTCCTTCTGAAAGGCAGACAGCATCTCCTGCTCCCAGTTCTGGTAAAAAGCAAAGGCATCCAGCAGTGAGTCAAAAACATCCTCCAGCTCATGGGTGCTCAGACTGATCACATCTTTTTTATGTACCAGAAGCACCTCGTTTGACTGAGAATTTTCGAAAAAATCCTTGTTTCTTCCCACATACAGATATTGGGGATTGGGCGCTTTCGCATACGTAAACAGGCGAACGGCGGAAATATCCGGTTCGTCTGAGATGATGGTTGAAATCGGATGATACTGTCTGATCCAGTGTTCGATGATAGCCATGCTCAGTTTCATAGAGACTCCTTTTGTCCGCACAGACGAAAAACGGCCGTATTCACGGAAAAATCATATGTTATCTGGCCATATACTTTAAAAATCAATCCTATATACTAAATATAACTGATAACCCAGAAAAATACAATATCAAAACAAGGAGAGGCGCCATGGGAGAAAACTCAAAATTTGACGCAAGCTCAGGATGGTTTGCCAAAGATGTAAAAACCGTAACCGACGAAACGCCGGCCGCGGAAAAGTTTAAAGAGAGAATCCGGCTGGTTGAAGACGCCAGGGAGCTGAAAGAACCAAAACGGATTCCCATCTGTACGATGTTCGGCGCTCTCCCTTATAACCTGGAGGGTTCCTCCTACCGGGCAGCCATGTACGACTATCCCGCCGCCACGGAAGTACTGCCGAAATTTTCCAATGAATGGACGGGTTTATGAGTCCCGCGCAGTATGAGAAAATCTACTGGAAGCCGCTGAAAAAATGTCTTATGGCGCTGATTGACATGGGCGTTACCCCTTACGTGTATACGGAAGGAAACTATCATACACGTCTGGAGCAGCTTACCGATGTCCCCAAAGGAAAGGTAATCTACCACTTTGAATCCGTGGATATGGCCAATGCGAAAAAGATTCTGGGCGGTACGGCGGCGATCAGCGGCAACCTGCCGATTTATCTGCCGGAACATGGAACAAAACAGCAGGTTATTGACGCGACCAAACAACTGATTGATACATGTGCCCCCGGAGGCAGCTATATCTTTGACTTCAACGCCTGCATCGACAACGCGAAGCGTGAGAATCTGGAAACGGCATTTGAGACCGTCCGCCATTACGGAGCAAAATAGGGATATCCAGTTTCATTTATATAAAAAATTACATTTTAGGAGGTTATTATGGAAAACAATTTACAGCAAAGACAGGCCAGAGTTGACGCCGCAGTGGCGCTGAAAGAAGGGGACCGTGTCCCTTTCGCCCCCAAGTTCGGTTACGGCGGATACGTACAGGCCGCGGGAATCAGCATGTGCGAAGGTCTGATGGATTTAAGAAACATGAAGCCGGGCGTTCAGAAAATACTGTCCAAGTACGATCTTGACTTATACTGGGGACCGGCTGCCTATCCGTCTAACGTCCTTGAAGTTTTAGATTCCGTAGCCATTAACTGGCCAAGCCCTGACGGACGTCTGGACCGGAACTCCGGTTATCAGATCAACGATATCACTTACATGGATATCGACGATTACGATGATTTTTTAAGAGACCCGTCTCACTTTATGATGACCAAGGTTTATCCCCGCAGGCATAAAAAATTAAAGGGACTTGCAAAGATGACTTTCCAGGATGTGGTAGAATTCGGACACTACGCTTCCATGGGCGCCTTTGCCGATCCCGAAGTAAGAGAAGCTTTAATCACACTGATGAGCGCCGGCGAGCAGGCGAATAAATGGATTGCCGCTCAGGGCGAACTGGCCGCTCTGGCTCTGGAACTGCAGACGCCGCTTGGATGTACGCTGGGCCAGAACGCGCCTTACGATATGCTTGCCGACAATCTGCGCGGATATATCAACGTGCCCATGGATTTGTTCGAGGAGCCTGAAAAAGTACTGGCCGCCATCGACTACTTCACCACCCTTGCCCTTGAGAATGTACATGGACTGAAAGAAAAAGGGGTTCAGTATGTGTTCATGCCTTTACACGGCGGAACCGACATCATGATGAGCAATGCGGATTATGAGAAGTTCTACTGGCCGTCTCTGTACCGTGTGATGGAAGAAATCATTAACCTGGGAATGGTGCCTTACGTATTCTGCGAAGGACAGTACAACACCCGTCTGGAAATCCTGAAGCAGGTACCGAAGGGCAAATGCATCTACCTGTTTGAACAGGTTGACATCGCAAACGCCAAAAAGATCCTGGGCGATACCGCCTGCATCTGCGGCAATATTCCCACGGCAGACCTGATCTACGGCAAGAAGCAGGATATCATTGACAATACGAAGAAGATGCTGGACATCTGTGCGCCGGGCGGCGGATTTATGATGGACTGCTCCATCGTAATCGACCACTACAAAGAAGAAAACTTCGACGCATGGTACGAAACCACCCTGGAATACGGGAAATATTAATTGTGATTCTCTCCCCTTGCTTTTTAATACATGCGCTGCCGCACTCCGCGGCAGCGCATACCCATGTCAGGGGCTACATCCCCATACCCCATGGACAAAATCAGCCGGCTGTCACGCCGGTAAAGAAAGGTCGGTAAATCAACAATGAAAAAGGCAGATGAAGCCAGGCTTAAAAAGATCCACATGCTCACTTTAGCGTTTGCCATCGCGTTTCTGCCCCCGTTCTGGGCCGTGCTCAGCCCATATGTCGGGGTCAGAACGGGCGCCGTCGCTCTGATTGTCGCAGGCCTTTACGCGACAAACGGAAACCGGCGAAAAGACGCGGTAAAAATCACTCTGGGCTTCCTGCTTGGAGATCTCTTTTCCGTTACCGCCATATGGTTCATCGAAAACCTCCCGTTTTCGGCGGATATCAATACATATCTGATATTATTTGTACTCGGAGCGGCAGCGGTGCTCATAGGCGAAACGCTGCCCGGACTTGTCTTCACGCCGGCCCTGCTCTGCGGCTGGGCAATCGGCCTTACGATTATGGCGCCGCTTGGCACGTCCGCTATGGGAACCCTTCCGCTGCAAATCGCGGCAGCCATGGTCGCAGGCGTTCTGTATGTGGGCATAGGGGTGGATCTGTTTCAAAAATGGCTGGTGCGCCTCATAATCAAAGAGGATTCGGAAGACCCGTCCGACGCATCCTAAAATTTGCCCTGGGCCATCTGCTCGAATACCCGGTACAGATTCAGGATGCCGTAGCCTGTTGATGGCAAGTTATTGTCATAGTATTTTTTGATGGTTCCGTTTTCGTCTATCTTATAACGGCGTGGAACCCGTCCCGACATGGTATCCCTTTCTCCAGACTTCAGGCCAGGTTGGCCCAGAGCAATAAAAAACCGCCAGCGTCAGCCTGCGGTTCCATCGTTACTATATTTTGTTTTATCCTTCATTGTCGTTCCGCGGCAGATCAGGAAACAGAATCCGAAGATAATCCTGTCTGCCGTAGAGAACACAGTCAATGTACACATCTTGCCCATTCACACGGTAGAAAACCATGTAATTTCCACTGGTGAGAAATCGGTAGTCGCTTTCTATATCTGTCACAGAGGACAGCGGAGCGCCGATTTCTGAAAAATTTTCCAGTTCATCAACAGTGTCCATGATTTTGTTTACGGTGTTTTCAGCGGCTTGCGGATTACATAATTCAAAGGTAATATACTCCCAGATTTCGTCCAGGTCGTTCTGGGCTTCCGGGGAGTAATGAATGTTATTCTTCATTTGCCTTTGCCCGGAAATGCGCTCTCACATCCGAGGACGAAAGCCATCCCTTTTCCTCTCCAGATTTTTTTCCTTTTGCAAGCTCGCCCATGAGCTTCAGGGTCGCCTGTGTTTTTTCATAGTCCTGCATGTCAATGATTGCATAGCGCCCGCGTCCGTTTTTGGTGAGAAAGACCGGTGCGCCCACAGATACGTCACGGAGCACATCACTGTAATTCCTCAAATCAGAGATTGGTTTGATATTCGGCATAATCACATTCTCCTTTCCTGCCCTTAGTATACCCTGATTTGATGTAAAATTCAACAGCATATTTTACAACAGCATTTTAGTGAATGCCCCATATGGATTTTGAGAGGCTCCCTGTTTTGAAGAGTACGAAGCACAGCAAGCACCGTGTACCCCACGCAGGTCCAGATGGCCTCCATCAGGTCGCCGCCCACCGCGACGCGATACCCTGCACCAGAACGGCATAAATAGCCATGCAGACCATGATAAGCATCCCCTGGAACCCCACGGCGAAAAGAGAAATAATGGCATCAGAATTTTACATATCTAATTCTTATCGGAAATTTTCCTTTTTCACAGACACAAGATTTTTACACCCTCTCGATTCCCTTTTGCATATGTGAGATTTTGAAAAATACTTTTAATGCATATACCAATCAAATGAATAATCTTCATAATTTGTTCCGGACAAATATAGATAAATACCTTCCGGAACATTTTCATACTGTTTCAGCCGTTCCTCCGTAAGACACTCTCCCAATTTTTCCAATGGATTTTCACCCAGACAAAGACAATATACCGCATTTTGGGTATCACAAAGTAATCTGGTTTGCATAGCTGTGAGAATTGTAGCATCTTTAATCTGATTCCAGGGCAAATCCAATCTCCTCGGATAAAAAATATCATCCCCCAAATCAGAGAAATCATCCTCTGTAATATTGCAATTCGCTAAAACAATCTTCTGAAAAGGATGGGAAAATAAAGGAGATAAATCGTCCGGCAAATCAATGTTTTTTAAAATCAGACTCGTCAAATTTGGCATCTCACAAACAAAAGATAAATCATCTATCTGATCAGCAATATCCGAAAATGACGAAGTATTCCCATTTAATGAAATTTCTAAACTTTCTAATTTTTTCAATTTTATCAACTCATCATAGTGAATGATATATGTTTCCGGATGAGTCGTATAGTCTAAATTAATTTCCAAATTTTTTAAATTACTGCACTTCACAATATCCTGCATATCAATCACATCATACTGCAAATTTTCAAATGGAACAACAGAAGTTCCGCTTTTTCCTCTTATAACAAGTTTTACAATGTTATTTTGAGGACAATACACTTCTTGTATATTTCCTCCATAAACAGCCAAAGACTTTATCGCCATATAGTCTGTCTCCTTCAATTCCCCCGGGTTCTTTCCTAACACTTCCGCCACCGCCTGATCCAGCCAAGTAACTTCCTCCTGACCGACATCATCTGTATTTTCCGCCATATCTGTTTCCATCTGGCTTTCTGGCTCCATCGTCGTTTCTGTTACTGTTCCTGTTTCTACCTCCATTGTGTCTATAGCGGTTTCCGCCTCTACCTCCTCCGCTGTCACATTTTCCATCATTCCTTCCGAAACCTCATCAGAAGTCTCTGCGATTGATATCATTCCAACTTTCCCACCATCACCTTTATGACATGCCGTCAACAAACAAATCATTAACAAACATCCACACATCAGAATCTTTTTTCTATATTTCATACTATCTTTTCCTCCATCATTCCAATCATATAATTTAATTATGATAACATAATTTCTTGAAGATAGATAGAAATTCATTTAGAATGGGTTAACGCCGGATTCCTTCTTGCGCTCCGCACAAAATAAGCGCTGATTTCCATCGAATTTCATTTGATTTTTCCCCGGCAGCCGCATATAATATAAGTAGGGAAATCCCTACTTTCCATATTTCAGGAGGTGAAAACTATGTTAGCAAATGCTTTTGTTGACAATGCAAAGGTCATGGCGAAAGGACAGATTACCATTCCGAAAGATGTCCGTGAAGTGCTGGGCGTGGCAAGCGGCGACCGTGTTTCTTTTATTGTAGAGGGAGGCACTGTTCGTATCGTTAACTCGGCCGTCTATGCCATGCAGATGCTCCAGGAAGAAATGTCCGGCGAAGCGGAAGTGTCTGGCGTTACATCTGATGATGATGTTATGGCACTTGTAAAAGAATTGAGAAATGAAGCGGATATTCAACAAAAAATTCCCCAAACGTCTGGCGGCATTGGATAAATTTCTTTCAAAGGCTGGTGTCCTGCTTACCGGCGATAAAGATTTTCTGGAATCAGGCTTGCAGAATCCGGTAATCATAACACCGGCTGAATTTCTCAACATGGAATAAAACAGCTTTGTACGGCAGGGGCTGCCGGGAAACAGCCAACTCTATACAGGGGCAGGTATGAACCGTGCGGATCACACCTGCTCCTGAAATTCACCCATGAAAAACATCCTAAAATTTGCCCTGGGCCATCTGCTCGAATACCCGGTACAGATCCAGAATGCCGTAGCCCCATTCCCTGTTCGGATAGGTTAACGCCGGATTCCTTCTTGCGCTCCGCACAAAATAAGCGCTGATTTCCACCGAACTGATATTGGGCTGATTCCCCCTGACCACCGCCCATTCCATCATCAGCGCTGATGCCCCGGCCGCGTGGGCCGCGGAAACGCTGCTGCCGGTGCGGGTGGTATAGCCGCCTCCGGCCCTGGGACCATACACATCGACGCCGGGCGCCGCAAAATCCGGCTTGATCACGCCGCCTGCCGTAAAGCCTCTGCTGGAATGCAGATACAGGCTGTCATTGCGGTGGTCATAGCAGCATACCGCCATACATCCCAGAGTGTCCGCCGGCATCGTCAGGGTGATATACGGGTCCGCCCGCAGAAACACGGTTCCTGGTTCGATAAAACCATCAATGGGCAGCCAGATATTATAGGTGCCGGTCAGAAAGTTGGTATTATAAATCCGAAATGTCCACAGCCCCGGTGTGGGGGAAAACAGGCGAAGCAGAATCAGAAACAGGCCGGAGGACTGGTTGACAATCTCATAATCAATATATATTTTGGTCTGCTCAAATATAAAGTCGATCTCCTGTCCCCGACCAAAACGGACGGAAATCGGCGGAATCACTTCACCGGAAGGGGAGGTAATGGAAATCGCATAGGTTTCCGCCACCTGGGCCCAGATTTCCATGGAAAAGCCTTTTTCCCCTTCTCCCACCCGCACTTCCACGTCCTCATACGCCGCCTCGGAAGCGATTTTCCCCTGAAAATGGTGCTGACGCCCCGCCTCATCCCCCGACGACACCGTAACCGCCACCTGAGGCATCTCAGCAGCCCAGCGAAGCACCGACGACAGCGGAGAAAAACCGCTGTGATTTCCCTGATTCGTTCCGAGACACAACATAATGACAATGGGTTTTTTCGCCTCGTAGGCCATGGCCAGCAAATAGATCAGCCCCTGCATAATATCATTTTCCTGAAACGCCGGCACACCGTCTTTAATCTGAAAAAAATCCCGCAGATACTGTTTGGCCGGCTTCAGTTTTACCACAATCAGAGAGGACTGAGGCGCCGCACCGGTAAAGCTGCCGTCTGCCTCCGCGCTTCCGGCCGCAATCCCGGCCATAAAGGTTCCATGGCCGTTCTCATCCCTCTGGGGAACAATATCATAAGGGTTCTCCGCCTGCAATGCCTGGTTGATATCATTTTGCGTATAGATATGTCCATATCTGCCATATTGCAGCAAATCCGGCTCATTTTCCGTCTGATCCCAGATGCTTAAAATCCTGGTGGTGCCGTCAGGATTCCGGAATGCGGGATGGGTATAATCAATCCCCGTGTCGATCACCCCGACAATCGTATCCTTCCCGGTCAGCGCCAGCCCCGGCTGCGTCTGCACTTTGAGAATCCCCGATGCCTCCATGCTCTCCGTATTCATCAGACCATACAGCTTCGGAATGGCGGTATATCCGGCATCCTCCAAAAGCAGATCCCGATCCTGGGGCAGTTTTGCGTAAGCCACTTTATAGGTTTCATTCAGGACAAATTCACATGATATGGGCAGTTTCAAAGGATTCACGCCCGCCAAATTCCTGATCAGAATAAAATCCCCATATTCCTCCGACATAATAATCTCTCTGCAATTCAAAAGCTTCACCCTGTTATCGCTGATTGTTACAGCATATGCGGCGGAAAAGAGATTCGTGCCAAACCGCTTGCTAATTTGTTAACAAACATGTTATCATAAGAACATATCACAGCATCCATATCTATACGGCTCTATACACAGGGAGGATTTTATATATGAGAGAAAATTATCTGAATACGGACCCCAAAAAGACGAAAGACAATTACGCCCTGGTCTGTGAGAAATGGCGGAAAATTTTTCTGGAAATGGATGTGGAAGAGTTATCAGAGCGGTTTGGGCTGGAACTGGATGGAGAAGCGCTTTACATTACATACTTCTGCGAGAACTACCGTCTCGACCGGCGGACCGGCATGATTACGCCCGCGAACGACCCCAAGAAGCGTCTGAGCTTTAACACGCTGATGTGCATTTATCATCTGTTTTATTACTCCAAACCGGAGGCCAGGATCAAAGGAGAATTCATTCCCTTCCGCCAGGTCAAAGGCGCGGCTCCCTATGACCCGGCGTTCCAAAAGACTGTATTAAAGCCGCTGGCTGAAACCTTCTCCGGGCACCCGGACGCTCTCAGGCAGGCCTGCCAGCGGCTGCAGGGCCGTCCCATCCGGCAGGGAGACGCAGGCTATGTCATTGATGCCACTGACTGCCTTCCCATGACCGTCGTATTCTGGGACGGCGATGAAGAATTCGAGGCCCAAGCCAACATCTTGTTCGATGCCGCCGTCACCGACTTTCTCCATGAAGAAACCGTGGTATGCCTTGCTTCCTGGCTGGTACAGAGACTGACCGAGGAATCCGGCCTGACCCCGAAAGGAGCCCTGGCAGGTCAGGAATATTAGGACCGGTTACATCACGTTTCCGGTTCGCCCACATATTTTTTAAGCGTATTCCGCACCGCTCCCGGCCCTGCTGCCAGCTCCCGGAAATACCCGGCCACACACCCGGCCAGCCCGCCGGCATACAGATCGACGCCGAAAATTTTCCGATTGGACAGCAGCGGCCGCAGCGCTTCGTCAAAAGGCCCCTGATCCCCCAGCCGGATTTTCTGCACGATGGGGCAGACCTCCGGCAGCATGGGATCAGGACTTAGCTGAAATGCTTTTCCTTCGTCATCAATTCCCATCAGATACCGGCACCAACCCGCCAGAACCAGCGGAATCATCTTCAAATCATCCGTTGACAGATCGGCTCTGTCCTGATAGGCATTTATGGTCTTTCCGAACCGAACCGCCAGCTTCTGAGAAGTATCACAGGCAATCCGCTGCGGCGCATCCGGCATAAAGGGATTGGGCATCCGCACCTCCAGCACCTCTTTCAGAAAATCAACGGGACGGATAATGCCGGGGTCTGTCACCACCGGAAGTCCCTCCTGGTATCCCACCAGCTCCACCAGCTTTTTCAACTGAGGGTCCTTCATTTCTTCATAAATCCGGGTATACCCCAGCAGGCACCCGAAAACCGCCAGCGCCGTATGCAGCGGATTCAGGCAGGTACACACTTTCATTTTCTCCACTTTGTCCACGGTTTCCCGGTCCGCGAACATCACTCCGGCCTTTTCCAGCGGAGGACGGCCGTTGGGAAAGACGTCCTCGATCACCAGATATTCCGGTTCCTCCGCATTGACAAAGGGGGCCACATAGGTGTTTTTGGAAGTTACCACCGGCTCCACGTCCTCAAATCCGGCATCTGCCAGCATCTTTTTCACACTCTCGTCGGGCCGGGGCGTAATTTTGTCGATCATGGTCCATGGAAAGGAAACCGCATCGGAGCGGATATATGCCTCAAACCCCTCCTCCGCCAGCCCGTTTTCTGTCCATGCCCTGGCGAAAGCGCTGACCGCCTCATACAGCCGGGTACCGTTGTGAGAGCAATTGTCCATGCTGACAAGAGCCAGCGGAAGCCTGCCGTTCAGATACCGCTCATAGCACAGCGCAGCCACCTTGCCCATATAGCTTTTGGGCGCAGATGGCCCTGCCGCGAAATCGGCCTGAACATCCGGCAGCAGCTCTCCTCTGCCATTTGCCAGACCATACCCTTTTTCGGTAATGGTAAAGCTGGCCATCCGCAGCGATCTGTTACGGAAAATCTCCTTCAGTCTGCCAAAATCCGCCGGATTCTGACTGTCCGCCGTCAGCGACTCCACCACGCTGGCCACTACCCGTTTCCCGATGGTTCCGTCCGGTTTTAAGGTGACGGCCAGACAGAGATTGTCCTGGGGTCTGACCGCATTTTCCACAATCTCATAGTCATAACCCTCGGCTACAATAATCCCTGTCTTCATATCCCCCTGATCCAGCAGCCTCTGACAGAGCACCGCCGGAAACGCCCGGAACAGATTTCCGCATCCGAAATGAACCCATTCCGGCCGTTTCTCTGTTTCTTCCCTTACCTGTTCTCTGTCAAAGGCAGGCAAAATAAAGCCGCCTGCCTCCCACGCGGTTTTGTCTTTTAATGCTTTTTCATCTAATTTCATGTCCGCAGCCTCACCTTTCCCTGATCTTGCCATTCAAAGGGCCATTTGTCGATCTTTTCAGGTTAGTATGCCGCAAATCTTCTATTTTATGCGCAGAGCTTCTGCTGAGTTTTTCCAGGATAAATATTATTGAAAATGTAGTTTATTGAAATGTTGTATTTAAAATGACTTTTCAGAAGTTCCACTATTATGCCCTGGATATCGCCGAATAACCTCATATGAAATACCTTTTTACTTCACTGCGTAATATTCTCATCCAAAAGTATTTTCATTCCAGACCCTCCTGATAAGGGGCATCTAAAACTTGAATTACAAATTCCACGGCATCTTCGATATCTTTCTTTGTCAGTCCATATTCTTCACATATTTCTCCAAAAGTCATTTCGTCTTTTAAACAGGACATAATCAGGCTGATCGGTATCCTTGTGCCCTTCACTGCCGGCATACCGCTCAGTCTTTCTTTCTGCGTTTCAACACGGTCACATTTATTTGCCAACTCACTATAATACTTTTCAATCTCTCTATAATTTATATATTTTTTGTTCCAGGCTTCACCAGTCTCACCATTTATTTTTATCTCGCCAACCGGCAGGATCACCGGTTCACATATTTCCACCCGTTTTATGCCCTTAACATGTAATTGCTTTCGGGACAAATCTGCCGTAAGCTTTTCTTTTAATAATTCCGTCTCTTTTCCTCGACCCACTACCGCCACACTCCTTTTTCATAGACATTATTCCATTTTCTTCCTCCTGATGATTTCGTATTATACCATAGTTTTCCCCCTCACACAAGATATCACACAACCTTTATCCCCCAAGCAGTACACTCTATATCACAAGTCCCATCTTTTCCTTTGAGCCTTGATACAGAACAGATAATGAAGATATTTTACAAGACTTTCAGATGTTTTGGCGGTACAATATATATAAGGAGTGAGAACGAATGAAGAAAGAAACGAGAACGGTCGTTTATGATGATGCATTGCGGATTGAAGCCTACCGTTTTGAAGGAATTGTACAGCCATTCCCCAATCATTTCCATGAGCATTATGTGATCGGATTTGTAGAGGACGGGCAGCGTGTTTTAACCTGTAAAAATAAGGAGTACAACATAGAAAAAGGAAATATAATCCTATTTAATCCGGGTGACAATCATGGGTGTGTCCAAAGTGACAACGGCACCTTTGATTATCGGGGTTTTCATATTTCTAAAAGCATCATGATTGACTTAGCGGAAGAAGTAACAGGAAAACGGGAACTTCCCGGTTTTTCAAAGAATGTCATTTATGATGAAGAAATCACCTGTTATCTGCGCCCGCTCCACGAAATGGTTATGAACGGCACTTCTGATTTTGGAAAAGAAGAAAGCCTTTTGTTCCTTATCTCTGCTCTGATACAAAATTACGGACAGCCCTTTGAACGCTGTGTGCCGGAATGCCGGCAGGAAATTGAAAAAGCCTGCGAATTTATCCGGCAGCATTTGAATGAACGGATTTATTTAGACCAGATATGCCGTTATGCCGGATTAAGTAAATCTACCCTGCTGCGTGCATTTACAAAATCGAAAGGGATTACGCCCTACCGCTATTTGGAAACAATCCGTATCAATGAGGCAAAAGCTCTTTTGGGAAAAGGTGTGCTGCCCATAGACGCTGCCATGCGGACAGGATTTTCAGACCAGAGCCATTTTACCAATTATTTTAACAGCTTTATCGGGCTTGCCCCCGGCGTTTATCGGGAAATATTCTCTGACAAAGATAAGGACAGGGAGTGACGGTATGAAGAACAGAAAAACATTGGGACATTTAGCGGCACTACTAACGATTGTGATTTGGGGAACGACTTTTATCTCAACAAAAATCCTGTTAGCGGATTTTCAGCCTGTGGAAATTCTTTTTGTTCGCTTTGTTATGGGCTTTTTCCTTTTACTGGCAGCATATCCCCATCCATTAAAGACCGCGGACGATAAACAGGAATTGACCTTTGCTCTTGCGGGACTGTGCGGAATATGTCTGTATTACCTGCTGGAAAATATCGCCCTGACTTTTACGTCAGCGTCCAACGTGGGCGTGATTATATCCGTTGCCCCGTTTTTTACGGCAATACTGGCGCATTTTACCATGAAGTCAAAGGAACCCTTACGCGCACAATTTTTTATCGGATTTGTTGCCGCAATGGCGGGTATTCTTTTAATCAGTTTTAACGGACAGGAATTAGCGCTTAATCCTTTCGGAGATTTGCTTGCGGTTGCTGCGTCTCTTGTCTGGGCCTGTTATTCCATATTGACAAGGAAAATCGGCAGCTTTGGCTATCCTGTCATACTTTCCACACGCAGGACATTTTTTTATGGAATTTTATTTATGATACCGGCACTGTTCATTTTTGATTTTCAGACAGATTTATCCCGGTTCACAAATATAACATACCTGTTCAATATCCTGTATTTAGGGTTAGGGGCTTCCGCGCTCTGCTTTGTCACATGGAATTTTGCCGTAAAAGAATTAGGCCCGGTAAAGACAAGCGTATATATTTATATGGTTCCTGTAATAACCGTTGTTGCCTCTGTTCTGATTTTACATGAGCAGTTGACTTTATTAGCAGGAACAGGAACGCTTCTGACTTTGATCGGGTTATTCCTGTCAGAATATAAGGCGGAAAAGTAGAATGCCGCAAGGCGGCCCGCCGCAGACGCAAAGGGAATTGTCGCTTGAAAGCGACGCGTCTGCGGCAGCTCCTATTTCACACCCTGTTCGGCCCTGTTCTCTCTACTCGACCCGTATCACCTGCCGCACGCCGGCCAGTTCCGTATAACCCACTTTCACCTGATCCCCGATTTTATAGAAAGGCAGATGATGAGATATGGAGATACCTGCGGTATATACCGTGTCGCTGTCTTCCAGCATAAAGTAATATACGGTATTTCCGTCCACCACCGCAGAGGAAATGGCAGCTATTTTGCCCTGAACCTCTCCGCTTTCCTCCGGCTGAATCTCGATTTCTTCTCCGGTAAATTTGGAGGCATAGTCCGCTCTGGCCTCGTCCACGGTAACGCCGGTTCCCACTACCTGATACTGCTCCACATCCACAAAGGCATACATTTTCACCAGACCCGCCGCATCTTTCAGGGACATGAAATAGGTAGGGCGGTTGGACACATTCAAAAGCAGGGGGAAAGTGGACACATAATTCAGGTGCTGTACCTGCCCCTGGGCGGATTCCATGGCGGAAAATTCCTCCGCGCCGGGAACCACGTAATATTTCGTCTCCTTCGTCCGCAGATTTGCCAGAATAAACCCGGTATTGGACTCATCGCTCATCACGGAAGTCATGCCGGTGTACAGCCAGACATCGTCGCCGATGGCCAGATAATTATAACCGGCCGTGGTCTGCAGCACGCCCCTCTGTCCGATAATGGAATTGAAAAATCCGTTCTGAAACTTGCCGTAATAGTTCATCTGTTCCACCACCAGATCCGACAGATAAACCTGATCTACCCAACTGGGAATATCTTCCACATCATAGTAGACACATTCTCCCGTAACGGCATTGACCAGCACGGCGCCGCCGATATCCTTACCGCTCCACAGCCCGATCCGGTAGCGGATGGTAGGCGCCACCCAGTAAGGCGTTCCCGCGTCGTCGATCTCAAAGGAAATCTCATCGAAAATCTTTGTGGGGTAATGAAACCGGAGATGACGATAAATATTCCGGAAAAAATATTCCCCTCTGGAATATTTGATGCCTGATTCCATGCGGACCAGCGTCGTCTCCTGCGTCACCATATTCACGGTGATATAAGCCGGCAGACCCTGAGAACGATTATACAGCCACTTTACCGGATCGCCGTAGATCAGCGGCGTCACCCGGTAAGGGGTTCCCTGATAATTGATCTGGGTAAAGTCTTCCTCAATCTCAAACTGAGACACCAGATCGGACATCTCCCCCAGTTTTCTTCTGCCAAGCCTTGATGCCGTGTCCCTGTCCACCACCGGAATCTGGGACATCTTGATCTCTGCCACGTCCTGGGTAAAATCACCGGTCTCCACCGAAATCAGATTTTTATAGCGGGACGCGTGAAACAGCGGTGCGCCGATTACATTTCCCACCAGCAGCAGCACTGCCACGAAAGCCAGAAATCCCAGGAAAAATTTCACCGGTTTTCCAAGCGCCCGAAATCCGGCGCTGGCCGTATGCAGGTCGGTCCTGGGCAACGTGTAAAAAAAGTCTCTGATGGTGGAAAAGAAATTCACGATCAGGCAGATCGCTCCCGCAAACACCAGAAAGGTCCAGAACTGAGGACTTCTGGGATTCATCGGCGGCAGCTCCACCCAGTATACAAGAAAAATCAGGAGAACTGTCAGAAGGATTTTTAAAAGTCCTGACAGCTTATGACCTCGTTGTTTCATCTTCATCAGCCTCCTTTTCAGCCGCATGTACGCCTGAAATCTCACAGTACCTGATTTTGTGAATTTTCGGAATACATCTATGCGTATACTTTTGAGTATACCACAGAACCTCCGGCTTGAGACAACTATTTTCAGATAAACGGATTTATCTTGATGAAATTTCACACTTCCTTCAAAATATGACTGATCTCTGATGAAAAGTGATTTTCAGATATGCCCCAGAAGACAAAGTCAATGAGATGTGGTATGATAATAGGAACAATCATTATAACCATTCAACAGGAGAATCCATTTTAAAATGAATCAACGGCAAAAACAAGCTCTCACAATCGCGGCGGGCATCCTGATCCTCGCCCTGTTCCTGGCTACCAGGCTGTACCGACTCTCCGAGATCCCCAGAGGCATCCATGTGGATGAGGCCGGCATGGCTTTTGACGCCCTTTGTCTGGCCCGGTACGGAACAGACAGATACGGCCTTTCCTGGCCGGTTTATCTGACCAATTACGGCGGCGGGCAGAGCGCGCTGTACGCCTATCTGGCCGCTGACGCTATCCGGCTGCTTCATTTTTCTCCCACCGTGTTCCGGCTGCCGGCAGTGATGGGCGGGCTGCTGACGCTGATCTTCGGCTCCCTGATCCTGAGACGGACGCTGGGGACAAAGGCCGCGTGGACGGGCGCCCTGCTGCTTACCGTCTGCCCCTGCTTTCTGATGACTTCCCGGTGGGGGCTGGACTGTAACCTGATGCTGGGCTTTACCGTGATGTCCCTGTATGCTCTGATGACGGCGGTTTCTTCCGGGCGAAAGCGCATGTACGCCCTGGCCGGATTGTCCTTCGGCGTCACCCTGTACTCCTATGCCGTCGCATTTATGGCGCTGCCTTTCTTTCTTGCTCCGGCCCTGCTCTGGTTGCTATGGTGTAAAAAAACAACGATAACCCAGATCCTTTTCTTCGCCCTGCCTCTGGGCCTGCTGGCCGCGCCGCTGATGCTGATGATCGCTTTTAACACCGGCCTCATCACGCCTTTTTCCACCCCCGGCTTTTCCATTCCCATTCTGCCGGAATACCGGGGCAAAGAGCTGTCCCTGGCCCATCTTCCGGAGAATCTGAATCTGTTTTCTATCCTGTTCTCCCATGATTTTCTGGCTTATAACGGATTCGCCGCTTATGGGACGCTGTATTATCTGTCCGTTCCTTTTTTCCTGCTGGGACTGGTACAGGCCATGGTTGATGCCTGGCGGCAGCTCCCCTTTTACGGAAAAAAAGACCAAACCGGCCGCCAGGATGAACAGAAATCCGGAGCAGCCTGCCCACCTGCTTCCGCAGCCCCCTGTTTTCCCTGCTCTGATAACAAGGGGCACGCTGCCGCGGACCTTTGCGGCCGCTTCTTCGTGCTGCTCTGGTTTCTGGTCTTACTTTTTGTAGGACTTTCCATGTCCGGCCCTAATATCAACCGGATGAACGCCATTTATTTTCCGCTGCTCTACTTCACCATCCAGGGGATTTTACTGTGCGGGAACGCTGTTCACAAACGCATGGGCAAACGGAGCCTGTACATCGTTTCATCAGGCGTCGCCGGACTCTACCTGCTGCTGTTTCTCTCTTTTGCCCGGTTTTACTATCAGGACTATCCACAGCAGATTTATCCACAGCAGTACTTTAACGACAGCCTGATCCCCATGCTGGACTATATAGACGAAAAATTTCCCGGCCAGAACCGGGAAATCTATGTGGATAACTACGACGACAATGTAGTTCATCCCTATATTTACACTCTGCTGCGTCGTCCGAACAACCGGGATCTGTGGCTCTTTGAAGGGCAGTGGGACAACAGCTATGGCCCATACCATTTTAACCTGCCCGACGAGACGGACAGCGGCGGCGTCTATATCATGTACTCTAACGGCATCGCCATGGCGGCGCTGGAACAGGCCGGTTTTACCTGGGAACCGTATGAATTGTGGAAAATCTACTGGAAGCCGCAGTAGAAATTCCACATGAACCCCCGGCTTGTCCACTTATTTTCACATGGTTTTCCACATAAATAATCCGTAAGGCACAGGATTCTCCACATTTTATCCACATTTCAGGGCAGTTATCCACACAATATTGTGGATAACCCCTCGAAATACTGCTTTTCCACAAAAGTTATCCACCATGCCCCCTCACCTGCATACTTCCAGAAAAGCTTCCAGAAGCTTTGCCGTAATCCCCCAGATTACCTTATCCTGCCAGAGATAAAAAAGCATCTCCTCCCGTTTTTTGCGCCAGGGATACGCCCTTCCGCTGCGGATACGGTCGAAGGGAAAATTCTCATCGGGAACCGTATGCTCGGTGACATAGTACCGCTCCGGCTCCATTTCCAGCAGCTCGCAAAGAGGAACAGTAAATACGTTTTCTACTTCATCCTCACCGTAAGTTCCCCGATAGTCCTTTAGAACGGCGGCAAAGGTATGGAGCACCATGCCCCCGTCCTCCACCAGCGTATCCATTTTCCCCAGCAGCTCCAGACAGCTTTCCCCCACCAGCAGCTCCTCGCAGGTTTCCCGCACCGCGGCTTCTTTGGGCGTCTCCCCGCGCTCCACCATTCCGCCCGGAAAACAGATATCCCCCGGCTGGCGGTCGATCTTCGCGGAACGGACCTCAAATAAAAGCTCGTATCCTTTATCAGTCTCCAGCAGAGGGATACAGACTGCGAACTGCCTGCAATGTCTGATTCCCACCAGCGTAGCGTCGTGGGTCTTTATTTTTTCCAAAATATTCCGATCAAAAACTTCTCTCTCTGCCATCTGTCTCCTTCGAATGATCGTCACCCGTTTTCCTGTCCATGCACTTTCGTTTCCGAAATCAACGGCGTATATTTTTCCCGGTTATCCGCTCCTCATCCATCTGCGGCATTTTTTCCTGTTTATCCACGCTTTCCGAATCTCCAGGCTTTTAACCACTCGTCCGCAATCATCTCATGACCCAAAGCGGTCAGATGAATCCCGTCCGTCGTCAGGGCATCCGCCGGATACTGGCTCTGTGCCGCCTGAAACACATCCCACAGCGGAATAAATTCTGTTTCGTACTGTTCTGATAACCGGCGCAGCGGTTCCCGGAAAGTTCCAAGAGGCTCCATCCAGTTCAGGTACTCCGCCGGCTTCGGAAACAAAAAAGGCTCCATCAGAATGATTCGCGCTCCGGTCTTTTCTCTGGTTTCCCGCAAAAGCCATTCCATATGAATGCCGAACCCTTCCCCGTCATATCCGCCCGCACCGCACAGATAAATGGAAAGATCATTGATTCCCGCCAGAATTGTCAGCACATCCGGCTGTAAGGAGATACAGTCTTCATCCCACCGCTGCCGCATCTGAAATGCCGTATATCCGTTGTGACCCCGGTTTATCACTTCTGTCCCCGCGTCTTCTCTCTGCGAAAGCTGCTCCCGGATCATACGCACATAGCCGAACCCCAGCTTTTCCCGGCCCTTATCCCACAGCCGGTCACAGTCCGTAATGCTGTCCCCGGTAAATACCATCCGTTTCTTTTCCATTCCGGACCTCCTTCTAATTTAGTTCCGCAGCTCCCCTCCCAGGGCCTTGTACGGTCCGCTGCTGTTTTCATAAAACACTTGCCACTACCGTCCGCGGCACATATACCTGTTGTTCTTTTATTTTCCGCGCAAATGTAACAGATGCAGCAATTCCGCCAACTGCCCCTCTTTCCGGCGCACATCCTCCAGACTGTGGTACAATATGGCTTCCCGATACACCTCATCCACTTTCTGTCCGAAAGTCTCTTTGGAAAACTTCCGGGCGGACCAGGCGGCGTTGGAGGCAACCCGCCGGTATTCCTTTTCATCAGAAAACAGCCGGTCGACAGCCTGCCAGAATTCTTCCTCTGTCTCGTACTGCCAGCCGTTAAATCCGTTCTCGATCACACCTTCCAGACAGGCGTCTTTTCTGCACACCGACGGCAGGCCGCAGGCCAGCGCTTCCGCATAGGTCAGGCCCTGGGTTTCGCTGTTTGACGCGCTGACAAACACGTCGCCGGCCTTATAGTACATGCTGGTCTGCTCCGGCTTCACCATACCGGCGAAGATCACCTGTTCCCCGATTCCCAGTTCGTCCCGGCGCTGCTCCAGCACTTCCCGGTAAGGACCGCCGCCCACAATCAGGCAGCGTACGTTTTTACGGCGGCTCAGAAAGGTGAAGATTTCCTCCACATTTTTCTCCTTTGCCAGCCGCCCCACCACTACCAGAATCTTTTCGTCGGGCCCGATCCCCAGGCTGCGGCGCAGCGCTTCCCGCTGTGAGTCCGTCTCATCTTCCTGAAACCGTTCCAGACAGATACCCGTAGGAACTGTCTCCACCGCAGGCTCCACCTCATATTCTTTCAGAAGATTCTCCACTTTTTTAGTGGGGGCAATCACCAGATCCGTCAGATTCAGAACGCTTCTGCTGAATTTCTTCACCAGCAGCCGCCCCATCCGCCTGCTAGGCGAAAAATAGTGGGTATAGTCCTCATAAATCGTATGATATGTGTGAACAATCGGCGCATGGGTCAGCTTCGCGATATATCTCGCATAGAGAAAGGTGGTAAATTCGCATTGTGAATGAATCACATCCGGTCCCCACTCCACTAACTGATTCAGATAGGGATGGCGCATGCACAGAGACATCCTGGCATTGGGATAAATTTTCCCCATGCCCAAAGAACGGATATAATACACACCGCCATCTTCATGGGAATGCTGATTGGCAGACAGCGTCAGCACCCGAACCTCGTGCCCCTGTCTGGTCAGCTCCTCCCGCAGATTTAAAACAGAGGTCACAACGCCGTTTACCACAGGTTCATACCATTCTGTCGTAATCAATACCTTCATAAATTCAAACTTATCCTCAATGATATACAGGAGCACAGTTATTCCTTTGTTTCTGCCGCTCCTTTGCCGCCGGTTTCTTCATATTTTTCAAGGGCCGCCCGGAGCAGAACTTCATGCCGGTTTTTCTCCGGCTCCTCCAGCACCAGTTCCAGACAGTACTGCAGAATCTCCCCGATCTGCCTGCCCTTCGGAACCCCTGCCGCCAGCAGGTCATCTCCGGTAAGCTCCAACGTTTTCAGCGACACACAGTCCCGCCGTTCCAGTATATCCTGATAAATCCGATGGACCTGCCGCAGCCGGGAAAGACGCTCGTTGGTACCGTCTGGCGTTTTTCCCATATTGTCGCCCTCCATTAAAAGCAGAAGCAGAGGGAACGTATCCTCGCCCACCCGGTTCAGCATCCGGCGTACCTGTTTTTCCGCCGGCTCAATGGCGTCGCTGTGATGGCGCACCAGCTTTTCCGCCATGCGCAGCGTGTCATTGTCAAATTTCAGCCGTTTCAGGATACCCTTCGCCATATCCGCCCCTTTCCCGGCATGGCCGAAAAAGTGGTCCCTGCCCTTATCATCCGCCCTCCGGCAGTCCGGCTTCCCCACATCATGAAGCAGGGCGGCCACCCGCAGGGCGGGAACCGGCGGCACATGGCCCAGCACCGCCAGCGTATGATTTCCCACGCTGTAGCAATGGTAAGGCGTATTCTGGGCCGTCTCCATCATCCGGTCAAATTCCGGCAGAATGTAAGCCGTCAGCCCCGTCTCATACAGCAGGCGCATCTGCTCCGGATGGGGGGACACCAGCAGCTTGACCAGCTCCATCCGGATCCGCTCCGCACTGATCTTTTGTATGGCAGGCGCAAGCGCTCTGATCGCCGCCAGTGTGGACGCCTCTATGGAAAATCCCAGTTGCGCCGCAAACCGGACCGCCCGCATCATCCGCAGCGCGTCCTCCTCAAACCGGTGCAGGGGATTTCCCACACAGCGGATCACTTTCTGCGACAGATCTTCCCTTCCGCCAAACAGATCGGTGATGCCGTCTGTCTCATTATATGCCATGGCATTGATCGTAAAGTCTCTGCGTTTCAGATCTTCTTCCAGGCTGGGGGTAAACGTCACCTGCTCCGGATGCCGTCCGTCGGTATAAACGCCGTCGATCCGGTAGGTGGTCACTTCGTATCCCTGTTTCCCGCGCAGCACCGTCACCGTGCCGTGTGCAATGCCGGTATCCACCGTGCGCCCGAACACTGCTTTCACCTGCTCCGGCCGGGCGGAGGTGGTGATATCCCAGTCCTCCGGTTCCCTGCCAAGCAGCATATCCCGCACACAGCCTCCCACCGCGCAGGCTTCATAACCCTGCTGATTTAACCGGCCGATGATCCATCTCACATCTTCGGGAATTTTCATTTTAATATGCTTTCCCCCAATACACCATGGTCTTCGCCGGCTTTCCGCAGACCGGGCAGATCTCGGTAATTGTCTCCTGCCGGAAAGGCATACAGCGTGAGGTAGCCGTGGTGTCTTCTTTAATCTTTAACTCGCAGGCCTCATCGCCGCACCACATCATTTTCACAAATCCAGGCTTGTTGGCGATGGTCTCTTTAAATTCGTCGTAGGTCTTCGCTTCATAAATATGAGATTCCAGATGGGCTTTTGCACGGGCCAGCATATCATTCTGCATTGTTTCCAGCGTCTCGCCCACTTTTGCAGACAGCTCGCCAAAAGGCACCGTAATCTTCTCTCTCGTATCCCGGCGGACGATAATGGCATGCCCGGCCTCGATATCTTTAGGGCCGATCTCCACCCGCAGCGGAATCCCCCGGATCTCCTGCTCGCTGAACTTCCAGCCCGGACTCTTATCGGAATCATCCACCTTCACCTGGAAGCCGGCTTCAATCAACTGATCGCGAAGGGCATACGCCTTATCAAGCACCCCTTCTTTATGCTGCGCGATAGGCATCACCATCACCTGTACCGGCGCGATTCTGGGCGGCAGCACCAGTCCGCTGTCGTCTCCGTGTACCATAATAATGGCGCCGATAATTCTGGTAGACAGTCCCCAGGAAGTCTGATGTACATACTGAAGCTGATTTTCCTTGTCAGAATACTGAATGCCGAAAGCTCTGGCAAAACCGTCGCCGAAATTATGGCTGGTTCCTGACTGTAAAGCTTTGCCGTCATGCATCAGCGCTTCGATGGTATAGGTAGCATTGGCGCCGGCAAATTTCTCCTTGTCCGTTTTACGGCCTTTGATCACCGGAATGGCCAGATACTGCTCGCAGAAATCCGCGTAAATGTTCAGCATCTGAATCGTACGCTCCTCCGCTTCTTCCTCGGTGGCATGGGCCGTATGGCCTTCCTGCCATAAGAACTCCGCGGAGCGCAGGAAAGGTCTTGTGGTCTTCTCCCAGCGCACCACCGAGCACCACTGATTGTACAGCTTCGGCAGATCTCTGTGAGACTGGATAATCCGGGCATAAAAATCGCAGAATAATGTCTCTGATGTGGGACGGACGCACAGCCGTTCCTCCAAAGGCTCCAGACCGCCCTGAGTCACCCAGGCCACTTCCGGCGCAAATCCTTCCACATGATCTTTTTCCTTCTGCAGCAGGCTTTCCGGGATAAACATGGGCATATATACATTTTCCACACCTGTTTCTTTAAACATGGCGTCCAGCCGTTTCTGAATATTCTCCCAGATGGCATAGCCGTTGGGCCGGATAATCATACATCCCTTTATATTGGAATACTCCACCAGCTCCGCCTTGCGCACCACATCCGTATACCACTGCGCGAAATCCTCGTTCATCGACGTAATCGCCTCAACCAACTTCTTTTCCTTTGCCATAATAACCTCCATTCAAATTTGCAGCTTCCGTTCCAGGCACTTCTGAACCGGGAGAATTTTCAGTCATTCAAATCTCTGTAAATCCTGCCGGGGGTTTTACGGTCCGCTGCTGTTTTATGATAGTTCCGCGGTTTCCTTCCCATTGCCGCACGCACTTCGGGTCTGTTTTTCAGCCCTTATGTGCAATGGATGGGAAGGATGCCGCTGTTCTTTATTAATGCTTGACACTGCCGTTTATAATCTGTACTGTAAATAAAAAAAGCCTCTGCTCCCTACTGCGATGCGCTTACGCGCACCAGGGACCGAAGACTGTCCGGCGGTACCACCCTGATTAGTCTGCCAAGGCAGACTCTCTCATTCCCCGTTAACGCCGGGATACGCCGTGTGTTACATCGTTGGTATCAAAACTTATTTGAAAATATTCCTATGATATAAAAAACGATTTCCACACAGAACTCCAAGGAAGGTTCGGTATCATTTTCCGGGGTATCTCTCAGCCTGGAATACCTTCTCTGACGGAAAAGCGGATACGTACTGGCCCTTATCAACGTTATACATCATTTTATCCAACCGAAACGGATTTGTCAAGATGGCTTGAATTTCTGGCCAACCTGATTTTTTCCGTCGAAAAAGGTATTTTTTTCAATTAATTTCGATTTTTTTGTAATATTTTAAGTGATTTTACGTTTATATATACGTGATGTTTTTGAAGAACTAAACACAACACAAGACGATCCACGGCGCGCAAATTCATGAATAGTGGACCGCAGCAGCAACAGACACAAAGGATAAAAGGAGAAGGAGGCACCATGCAATGTTCCTCTTATCTGAACATATTCCGGACAACAATGACAAGATAGGCATCCTGTACCAGAAGTTTGCCCATTCTATATGGTATGTGGCAATGTCTTATATGAAGGATGACCAGTTGGCGGAAGATATTGTTCAGGAAACGTTTCTTAGGCTGACAACCTGCCCGGAGAAGGTCGGACGAATTGAGACTTCGCAGACCAGGCGCTTTTTATTCACCATAGCCAAGCACTGCTGTATTGATCTGCTTCGGCATCAAAGCCGGCACGGGGAGTTAGCCTATGAGGAATATATGGACTTCGAAGCTCCCAGTAATCAGGAACCTCCTTTGGAGCATCTGGTCATGCAGGAGACAATGGAGGACATCCGAAGAGCGCTGGAAAGAATGCCGGAGCGGTACCAGACTCCTCTGGAACTGCGTCTGGTTTACGGCTTTACCAACAAGGAGATCGCAGCACTTTTAAACATTTCTCCGAATTTGGTAGGCGTTCAGCTCCTTCGGGCCAGGGGGATGATTAAAAAATTTCTGAAAGGACGGAATCGATGAATCAGGATGAGCAGTACCAACAGCAATACAATGATATATTGGATGTTGTCATGAAAAATGCGCTGATCAGCAACGCTGATTCTTGTTTCGAAGATATTCCCACTGAAGAAGAAATCAGGGAGTCCCACAGTTTTTCGCCAGAGTTTCTCCGCACTATGGATGTTCTCCTGCATAAGAATCAGATGCCAAAGCGAAAGCGGTGGCATCCTGTCAGGACCGAAACTGAGCAAGGTATCGAAGTACCAGACCAGAGCTTCTGGGAAGAATGGAAGCATCAGCATCAGACCGCACATGGTTCTTTCGCTGACGGCCGCCGCAGGCTGCGCCGTACAGCGAAAGCAGCCATTGCGGCTGCGGCTGTACTGGCAATTGCGGTCGGCGGCATTCATTTGTCAGATAACGGGTTCCTGCGTGCATCCCGGACACAGAATATGGTGGAGTACAGCAGGCAGAGTACGTTGCTAACGGATATGATGGATGGGGATTATGATTTAATATTCAGAAAACCGACATTTATTCTGAAAACATACAAACTCTTATCTGCTTATAAATATGATTACATGAGAATATTAGAATATTCTAATGGCATTCATACATTAATAATTAAATATAATTTATTATCAGACACGGATATTTCTTTAGATAGCGAACGACATCCTCAAAAAGAAAAATCTATTCAACTAAATCAAAAATATGATGCCATACTTTCTTTGTCAGATCATCCTGGTTCATATACTACTCTTACTTGGCAAGATGGTCTCATTCAATATCAGATTTATGGTCATGAACCTGAAACAATTTTAATTAAAATTGCTGAAAGTATTGCGCCTTGACCATATTTTTTATCATATTAAGGAGGTTATCTTTATATGTTAACAAAGAAAAAAATATCCTTCTTATTTAGCACAGTACTTATTTTGGCATTGGTACTTGGAACATCAACTTATGCCGCATCTGGAGCAGAGTTAAATACCCATGTTAGCATTCCAGAAGATGCCAGATACGCCATTTTGGACGGGATTTCCTATGGCATAACTTTTGGTAATGATGGCAATGCCTACTGTTATGCCAGCGGCAGTGCCGGAAATGCAACCAAATTTGTAGTCAGCGGTATTTTCCAAAAATACGGCAGTAATGGCCATCTCGACATAATCTGCAACTGGCCAGAACGGACTATCAATGGTCAAAATTTTGTTTTTTACGAACATGCCTTAATGGTCACACCTGGAGACTACCTTTTTACCATATATGTAGATGTCTACAACGGTTCCCAACGTGAAAGTTTAGTATTCTACAAAAACAAAACCAAAAATTAGCTAATCCAGCTTTCAATCATAACAATATTACTTTACAAATAATCTAACACACTTTGTTCCATCACCCTTCCGGCATCTACCTGCCCCCTCCTGCACCCCAGGACAGCGGCAACCAATCCGGTCGGGACCATCACGGTAAATTCATTCTGTTCTCAGGATGATTTACATATGCCCTGCACTGTATCAAAATTTTATGTAACCCGAAAATTTTGAGGAATCTTCAACAAATTCATACAGGGCAGGCCAAACTACAACTGAATATCGGCAATCAACAGGGAACAGCTTCCGGTTAGCTGGCGGAACCCATTCCCTGCGCAGATGCTGTCCTTTGCATCTGCAGTACAAACGGACAGCAATAAGTGTTTTCTTCAAAAGCAATACCCAAACAAAAACCGCGCCGGCGCTCTCGACAGTCGCCGGCGTGGTTTTTATAATCGCCGTTATGAAAAAACCTGTAAGTCACACATAAACATTACTGCCATCCATTTCCGCTTTCCAGCGAACCGTTCTCATTCCATGTCACGGAATCTTCCCCATCAGAGAAATCACATTTTTCAGAATTTCCGTTGCTCTGGAAAATACAGTTTTCCAATGTAAATTCCGTCGTAACAGGTTCAGAAGATCCGCTATTCGCGATATCAAACAATGTTCGGCCGGTATTTCCGCTGAACGCACAGTTTTCAAACCGGACGTTTCCGCCGCCCCTCCATTCTACACCACTGAGGCTGCAATCCCGGATCACGGTATTCCGAACCGTCATATCGCTGCCGTAGCCAGAGATCCCTACCAGTCCGCATCCAAAGATATCACATCCCACCAGCCTGACATTCTCCGAGCTGTAAATAATAAACACGCCTGCGCTGCAAGCCACATCTTTTGGAACATCATGCCCCATCACCAGGCCGTATACCAGCAGATTGTCACACTCCGTAGCAACCAGAATCTCCTCCTCTGAGCTGTCTACAACCAGCCGGGTCTTTCCGGTTCCGATAATAGATAAATTTTCATAGCCATGAAGTGAAAAATAGTCCATATTATAAGTACCGTCATTCAGATAAATTTCCGTATTTGACAGATTTCCTCCGCTAAACAGCGCACTCAATTCTGCGGCGTCATTCGCCTCCACTACGGTCCGTTCTATCCCGTCCTGAGGAATTTCCGGCAGTTCAAGCCCCTCTTCCGGATCAAAATACACTTCCTCCTCACCGCCGTCTCCTTCTTCCGACCCGGGAGTCTGCGCTCCGCTGGCTTCCGCATCTGCCAGCACCGTTTCCAGCAGCTCATCCGACTCTCCCCATATAAAATCAGGGATATCTTCCGCCGTCAGCATATCGATCTGAAACACATCGGCTCCGTTTGGCAGCGTCGCCATCATTCCTGCCTGGATAAACACACTGTCCGCTTCGGCTGCCTGCACCGCCCGGCACTCCACTTCGCCTTCCAGCAGTCCGACCCGTGCAAAATCAGGGCCGATCTCAACCCAGCCGCAGGTTCCCCGGATCCCCACTACCATCGTGGAAGTACGGATCTCCATCGTCTCATCTTCTTCCAGCGGCTCCGTCACATTGAAAAACAGGCCGCCGGACTGAAGAAGAATCTCCAGATCCCTGCCGTCCTTGCTGATCTCCACCTCGCTGTCTTCATCCATCTTGGCCAGCTTCACCTGATCCAGATCAATCCATGCAAAGCTGCCGCTCTGCGTTCCCACCTGATAGCCGCTGTACAGACTCAGATTCTCCTGCAAAGAAACGTCCTTCCCCTGTTCATTCAGCACACCCACGGTTCCCGCCGTACGGGACAGGTGCATCGTGGTGGCCTTCACAGTCCCCCCGCCGCAGGCCGTACAAAGCAGCGCAGCCGCCAACAAAAGTGCCGAAAACCGCATCTGATTTTTTGTTTTCATTTGTTTTCTCCTCCAATTTAGTTCCGCAACTCCCCTTCCAAGCCCCATGACCTGGGAGAATTTTCAGCCACTAAAGCGTCTGTAAATCCTCCCGGGGCTTGTCCGGTCCGTTGCTGTTTTCATAGACTATTTGACACTTCTCCATCTATTGATGTATTTTCGGAATCTTCCGGCATCCTCTCCTGCGTGACGATCAAAGCGCACAATCAGGAAGCTGTCAGGTAATCCCCCGCATACTGACCGGACATCCCGCCGTCCGCTTGACTCACTGCCCGCTAAAACAGGCTGCCTGCATTGAAGTGTACACTAAAAAATGGCAATACACAAGAGGCCTGCCCCATAAAAGTAAAAATTATGCAATAAAAAAGTAAGAATTGAGAAATCTTGTCACAAAAATTTAAAATCCCTTCCCATCATTTTCATTGTTTCTCCACATGTCCTGTGATAAACTGTATTCTGTGAGATAAAACGTTTTACATGACAGATATACGCTCAGAATTTCGCCGTGCCGGATTTGCGGGATTCTAAAAGTACATGCCATGGTAAAAGGAAGGAGAAAAATGATGAATTGTCAAAAACATATTCCGAAAGGATTCCCGGCAAAAACAATCGGGGTGCTGCTGCTTCTCTTGACATTATGCCTGACAGGCTGCGGCGGCAAAGAGGACAAAAACAACGAAGCGACGGGACAGGCCGCCGAAACACCTGCCGATACGGAAACGCCGGCTAAAACAGAAACTGAAACAGGAACCCTGGCTTCCCCGGCGGAAACGGCAGAAGCCGGTACGGCCGACACCGCTGATTCCGCAAAAGCCCCGGCCACTCTCGATGCCGCCGCCAACATCCCGGAAACCGGCGATGATGCGGCCCAGACAGAAGCGCCGAAGAAAGAGCCCCCCGAAGGCTGGGAGCTGACCCTGCCCAAAGAGGACTGGGGCCTTTTCTTCGAACATCCCGGCAGCTTTGAACAGCCCTCCGGAAATGCGTCGCCGGAAGATCTGGCCTGGTACGACGCTTATTATATGGGGAATGCCGAGGACAAGGTGCTCTACCTCACATTTGACTGCGGCTATGAGAACGGAAACACGGAGCCGATCCTGGCCGCGCTGAAAAAGCATAATGTCAAGGCCACTTTTTTCGTAACAGGCGCTTTTCTGGAATCGGCGCCGGATATGGCAAAGCGGATCGCCGAGGAAGGCCACACGGTAGGCAACCACACCTACAACCACCCGGATATGGCTGCCATCGCCGATCTGGAATCCTTCCAAAAGGAACTGGATGACGTGTCTGATCTGTTCTTTGAGATTACCGGCACGGAACTTTCCCCCTACTACCGTCCCCCCCAGGGAAAATGCAATGTGGATAACCTGAAAATGGCCCAGGAGCTGGGCTACGCCACCGTATTCTGGAGTCTGGCCCATGTGGACTGGGATCAGGAGAACCAGCCCAGCCATGAGGAAGCTTTTGAAACCATTACCCAGCGGACCCACCCCGGCGCAGTCGTCCTGCTCCACGCCATTTCCCAGACCAACGGGGAGATTCTGGACGAGATGCTGACAAGATGGGAGGAGATGGGATATACTTTCGGGACGCTGAAAGATCTGACAGGGAAATAATCTGTAATCATTAGCAGATAATATATGCTCTGAATGCGTTTCGACAAATTGCGTTTTTGCCAAGTCCAGCAGAAACATTGGTCCGCAGTCTGCCACCAAATTTCATTACTGAGCTTTTTCACTTTTATTGACATATTTCCCGCAAAAACGTATAACAATGTCAGAGATGGGAAACCGTCATCAGGAGAATTCCTGCCAGACAGTGGGAAACTTTAAAATTGAAGGGTGATCGCCAGGATCGCCCTTTTCTTTGCAGACAATACCAATGAGCAAATTAAAACTATATGATTTTCTCCACCACTTAATACATTTTACAACATTCACATAATGCTCATTACAACTGGCATTTTTTCATGAGTCCAACGAATCTGCTCCAATTCATTGGTATCATTTCTTTTCCAGTCAATACAGCCAAACACTATTGCCTGATAGATATCTCCAAGTTCCCTTGCCGCTACAGAATTCCCCAATTATTACACCTAATTTCAGTACACAATTTCTATTCACCCAACATCAACTTTTTTCCTTATTTCTTCTACCAACTGATAAACTGTTGTACATGGACACATTTGGGACGGGATAGTTTTCCCTTCCCGTACACATTGTTCATACTTCTGCTTTGCTATTTGAAGTGCCTTTTCTTCATCTCCTGTCCGGAAGATTTTTTCATATAATCCTGAGTCCGCTTTTGAATACTTCTGTCCTGTTTTTCTTTGAAAGACCTTTTCAAACTCACTACAGCATACCCAGGATTCCATAATAGCTGGCATTGCGCCATAATAAGAATGCATCCAAATTTCAAAGCATGGATTTGACCAGCCCACTCTTATGTCAAAAAATTCAGCTTCTTTGATAATCTCGTCAAAATCTTTCACCTCATCCCTGTCAAACACAATCCACGGTATGCGATATTGCGCATCATAAGCAGTCATTGCAAGACATTTATCAATCATTGACCTTGTCTTCGTTTCCACTACCTTGATCACCAATTTATTTTGTATTTCTTTTGGAAGTTCTTTATGCAATCCCTGAAAATAACGTCTCTCCGTGGCCTCTGTATCTGTAACAACCAGATAGTACCCCAGTTCCGGAATCATTATAGGAGAACGCTGTTCCCTGGGTTTTCGATTACCAGTCCTGTCTTTTCTTGCCATGCCGGTTATTCCTCCTTAAAGATGTCAATCCTTTTCAACGTCGGAATCGCACCATACTTGCCAATCAGATAATTTTTTTCATAACTCTCATCTTTTCGGATTTTGGTTCCGGACTCATCTACAAAATCTGCCAGAGAATACAGTTTAGAAATTCCCTGTTTATCCTTTTCTGTAAACCACACCTCATCCCTGCGCAAAAGCTGATTCGACAACTGCCATGTATCATGTGTTGTAAAAATCAACTGTGCATGCTTCGTATTGATTTCCGGATTCAGGAAAGTAAGCAAAAAGTTACGAACCAGTAATGGATGCAGACGTGCATTCAGTTCATCAATAAAAAATACACTTCCCTTCTCCAAAACATCCTGCAGTTCCGGATACAAAGCAAACATTTTCAATGTTCCTGCCGACTCCATATTCAGCGGAATAGCGGCAAATGTATCAGAGTCTATTTTTGTATGCAATGAACTAATCTTATAGGTTTCTTCTTTACTGTCCGCATCATGTGGAATCTTTTCTATCTCAAAATCCCTAATATGCTCATCAAAAGATGCAAAGTATTCAATTACTTTCTTTTGTACGCTGGCATCATCAACAAATCCCTTTGGCAAACGGTGTGACAAAAAGAAGTTAGTAAATGGATCCCCGAAATCAGCAAACTCATTTGCCATGAACCAGTCGCGGATATCTTTACACTTCGTTACCTTTAATTTCGCGCCAAGCGAAACAATCAAAACCTGTTTTTCCAAAGCAACCTGAATATTATCTCTGCTGCTCTTTGGAAGTCCGGATAAGTCCAATGTATTTTCTTCAGCCGAACGATAAAAAACCGATGTATATTTACGCGCAGTCTTAGCCTTTGAATTCAACCATTCCTCCGTCACTCCATGTCTGTCTACACAAAATCCATAATGATATGTTTTTTCCGCCTTATCTCCTGGAATGGTAAAATATACTTCAAAACTGGATTCCGCATCATTTGAAACACTGTCAAATAAAAATGGAGTAGGTCTGTATTCCTCGAATCTTTCTTCCTCATCCCCATATTTAAAAGATTCAATCACATAATCAGACATGTATTCAAATGCATTATATATATTGGATTTTCCACTCGCATTTGCCCCATATATAGCAGCCATAGGCAAAATTTTATCATTTCCTTCAGAAACTACTCTGTCAGAGAATTCTGTCATCTTTGCAGCAGATAAATCCAATGACGCCTCATCTCTAAAAGATTTGAAATTTTTAAAATTAAATTGTATAAGCATATTTGCCCCCCGCTTCTTTACTTTATCTCTATTATAGCGTGCTGCTTTTATTTTTCAATGCGTAAATTAGATTTTTTCTCATTTAGTTGTATTTTATTCTGTTTTTAGTCTATCTTCACTCCCACCGGAACCGCACCCGGAATCTGATATCCTTTTCGGCGCTGACATGCCAGGCTTCCTCCACGTCGGAAAGCCAGCTGTCAATGCCGCCCACGCCCCGCATGGCGCCGCAGACCGTAATTACGGTGCGCACCGGTTCCGGAAGTTCTTCTCTGTGAGCCGCCTGGTCTAACTGGGCAGGCGTATAGGGGACCGCAGAAAAGGCAAAGGGCGTTTCACACATTTCCAGCCAGAGATGCCTGCCTTTTTTCCGGAACTGCACCTGCACCGTATCCATATGGCAGCCGTATTCCTGGGGAACCAGGCCGGCCGGGGCTTGGGGCTTTTCCTTATGCCAGCCGAATATGCCGCCCTTTTTCCGGTCCGGGTAAGTCTCGCCGGACAGGCCCTGCCACCGGGTTGTCTCGACAGGCTCAGGCGTGGAAAAGCGCAGGCCGAACAGAGGGAGCTGAGGACGTCCGCCGCAGCCGTGATAATGGACATCCGCTGTCATACTGCCCTCGGCCCAAACCGTATAGGTCACTGTCGTCCGCAGATCAGGCACGGCGGGAGAGGTGTAGGTATAGCGGATGCTGACCGCATTTTCACATTCTTTTAAAATCTCCGTATCCTCACATTTCTGCCAGACATCTGCGGCGGCCCACACCGAACTGTTTACGGCAAAACCGCAGCCCAGATCATTTTCCGTGGCGGCACGCCAGTAAGCGGGACGGGGCGCACGCCAGAGCCATTCCTGACTGACAGCAGGGCAGTCTTTTCCTGTGTCCGCTCCAAACACTTTCAGAGATACCGGGCCGCCTTCCGGATAGGAAAACAAAATTTCAAAATTTCTCCCCCGGACACCCAGCGCGCCGTCGCCGTGAACCACCCGCAGCAAGGGCTTTTCATTTGCGTCTTCCTGCCCGGCTTTCCGCGCTGACACATCCGCAGTCTCTTCCCCGCTGTTTTTTGCCGTTCCGTCCGGCAGTATTTCCGGACGCCATTTCCCGATCTGCCTGATAGCTGTTTCCAGTCCCGCCCGGTTTGCGTTATCCTGCGCGTTCCGCTCTGTTTCATCGGCATACCAGTAACGCACCTCCTGCATAGCCGGTTTTTCCGTGCCGTCCGCAAAGACGATGCCATTTCCGCTGAACGCATAATCCGTCTGCCGCTCGCCGAAGTCGCCGCCATAGCCCAAAGCCATCCGCCCCGCCGGGTCCTTATGCCACAGCGCCTGATCCATATAGTCCCAGATAAAGCCCCCCTGATACTGAGGGAATTCCTCGCCCAGACGGATATAGCTTTCCATCCCGCCCAGGGAATTTCCCATGTCGTGCATATACTCGCAGAGAAGAAAGGGTTTTTCGGCTCCGCCTTCCAGATATTCCCTGATCTCCCAGGGCGGCGCATACATCCTGCTTTCCACATCGGAGATCCGGTCGTATGCCCGGTTATGGTACACCCCTTCATAGTGGACCAGACGGCTGTCATCCTGCCGGCGGAAATACTCCGCCGCAGCCAGAATAACTTCCCCTGCATAGGACTCATTCCCGCAGGACCAGAACAGGATGGACACATGGTTTTTGTCCCGCTCAAACATGGACCGGGCACGGTCCAGTACACAGGCTTTCCACTCCTCATGACTGCCCGGCACATTCCAGGAAGGCTCCACAACGCCCAGCTTCTGCCAGGAACCGTGACTTTCCAGATTTGTCTCGTCCATCATATAAATGCCGTTCTCATCGCACATCTGATACCACAGCGTCTGATTGGGATAATGGCAGGTGCGGACCCCATTGATATGGTTCCGGTGAAACGTCTCCATCGCCGCCTCCATATCCTCCCGGCCAATGACTCTGCCGTGATAAGGATTCCACTCATGACGGTTCACCCCCTTAATCATCAGCCGTTCTCCGTTCAGCAGCATCAGGCCGTTTTTCAACTCGAAGCGGCGGAAACCGATCTGATAAGGTATGACCTCCATCGTCTGCCCGTCGGCCGTCATAACAGTCAGCGTCACCTGATACAGCTCCGGCGTTTCATGATTCCAGGGGAGAACAGCGGGAAATTCCAGTTCCTGTGCCCGGACAGTAATGCATTCCTGATTCTGGTATTCCCCGTTCTCCCGTTCCAGTTTCAACAGGCCGTCAAATAATACGCCCTGCGTCCTGTGCGCAGCCCTGCACCGCACCTGCGCCCCTTCCGTCTGCCCGCTCAGCCGCAGCCGGATTTTCAGCTTTCCGCCGGCATTGTCCTCTGACAGCTCAGGCCGCAGCCAGAGATCCTCCAGGTGCAGTCCGGGCTTTCCATACAAAAACACGGACCGGAAAATCCCGCTGAACCGGAAAAAGTCCTGGTCTTCAATCCAGGCCGCGCTGCTTCGCTTATATACTTCCACACAAAGCCTGTTTCCCTGTTCTCTGATATAAGGAGTCAGGTCAAAATCCGACGGTGTAAAACTGTCCTCCCCATAACCGATAAAATGACCGTTCAGCCACAGATAAAACGCCTGCTCCACGCCCTGAAAGCTGATACAGACCCGCTTTCCTTTAAGCCCTGGTTCCAGGTCAAATTCCCGGACATAGCTGCCCACCGGGTTGTCCTCCCAGTCAATTTTCGGCGGCCGCAGTTCCGCGTGGCCGTCCCAGGGATACAGCGTGTTAATATACTGAATCTGTCCATAGCCCTGCAGCTCCATATGACCGGGAACCTGTATGAATCCGAAACCGGAATCGTCGTAATCCTCCTGCCAGAAATCCGCCGGGCGCGCAGAGGGCGCTTTGCTCCACTGAAAACGCCAGCTCCCATCCAGAGACTGGCGCAGAGAAGTCTCGCCCTGCTCCAGTTCTTCCGGGGAAGCAAAACACACATGATCCGAATGGGCGTCCAGCCGGTTCACCTGAAAAACCTGCGGATCCTCCAGCCAGCCAAGTTTCTGTTCTGTCTTTTCCTGCATTTTATCAAACCTCCGTTGCTCTGTCGCTGCCGTATGAAAATGACCTGCCGGAAACCAGCAGGCCATTATTGCAGACACACTTTCATATAACTTTAAATTATCATACGAAATACCATTTGTCAAACACAAAACACTATGTAACGAATCCCCTTTAAACCAATCCGTACCGACTTTTTCTCCGCATTCGGCCGCATACGCTTACCTCCCGGCCAAAAGCGTCCGTCCCGGCCGGTTCAATCAGTCCTTTGCCGGCGGATATTCGTTGCACAGCAGCCGGTAAGCCGGTTCATCTTCCTCAATCGTCGGGAACCGTCCCAGCGGCTTATAAAAGCGGTTGTCCGAATTATCGTCGTTGCACATGGACACCTCGCCGATCAGCACGGGGCCGGATGTGGGATCAACGGTAAACTCATGGTAATAATAAGGATACAAAGACAAAGATTCGCCCGGTTTCAGGACGATTTTACTGCCTGCCGGCACCATATAGCGGCGTCCGTCCTGGCAGATCTCCACGTCCGTGTCCGCCAGTTCCTCGTCCTTGGTGGCATTCCACAACCGGAAAATAATATTTCCGCCGCCCCGGTTGATGATATCCTCCATCTTGTTCCAGTGGAAATGATTGGGCGAAACCTGTCCCGGCCGGAGCATCATAATCTTTTCGGCATAGGTCTTTGTGTACTTGTCATTATGTACGTTGCCGTTGCGGATAGTGATCAGCGCCAGGCCAAGGGTATCATAGTGTCCCTCACCGTAATCGGTAACGTCCCAGCCAAGGGCATTGTCCCGGATCTCGTCATACTCATGACCTTTTTCGGCCCATTCTTCCGGCGTAAAGCTGAGATACGGAGGCAGCGCAAAACGGTATTCCGCCAGCATTGCCTCAAACTCTTTAATAACGGCATTAATTTCAGAACGTTTCATCAGAATCTCCTTTCTCATGTCCGTATCAACTTTATAGCATATCAATAAAACCATTTTAAATGTAACTACTTTTGCGCCAGTATATCTGCCACCTCTTTTCTGGCGGCTTCCAACGCCTCTTTTCCGTCCAGAACAGAGAATTTCAGCACATTGGTTTCCGTCTCAAAAGAGGGCAGATAGTGCAGTGTCCCTTCCTTTTCATGAAACGGCCTGCCGTAAACACTGGAATTCGCAGGCTCCAGTCCCAGCACGTAATCTCCCGACGCCGTGGATTTCCACTCCATAAAGTATGGCAGGTTTTTACAGGAAAATGCAAGCTTAAGCCCCAGAGACAGCTTCTCGTTCAGCACACAGACCACAGTCCGGTCTTCCTTTGTCCGGGCAAGATCATGGATAAACACGTATTCCGGTTCATTATCCTTCGGGGCGTCCATTCTGTTCCAGCCGGATTCCCGTCCCTCGGAAGCTTTGTCTCTCGCTTTTACAAAGCGGGTGGGCGCCAGCACCTCCGTCCCCTCATCCAGCAGGGGATAACCAATATTAATATGGTAGAGCAGCATCAGCGGCTCAGGACGGTAGGACTGATTCTCAATCCGGTCCGTCACCGTAACGGACATTTCCCCATACCGGGTTTCGATGCTGCGGCGCAGAATCATATTCTCTCCGAACAATTCCCCTTCCCGCATCTCGCCGCCTACCCTGAGCACATAAGAATCACCGTCCCATACGCCGTCAGCCTGCAGATGTTCCGCCGGCGTGGTGCGGATTCTGCCGTGCATGGGATAGTCCTTTTCATTCAAACGGCAGGGCGCACAGATATTTTCCAGCCCTGCGGTAAAAAACAGCCCGCCCATAATGCTGCGCTGGGCTTCCTGACCGTTTGTGTCATAATGGTTCCGGCCCTGCAGCCCAGGCTTGGACAAAAAATGAAACCCTACCCCTTTATAAGTAAATTCCTCTACATCCAGACATTTGTCCGCAAGAACCTTAAAGTACAGCGGGCCGTTTTTCACCTCATAAGCCTTCAAACCCGAAGCGCGCCCTTCGCCATATGCAACAGGACGGACGTATGCCAGCTGCTGCATACTGCCGACCCGCCTGAGCAATTCCTCTTTTTTCATCGTTTCCTCTCTATCCTTACTCCAGATTCGCGTGATACTGCCACAGCCCCTTCATATCCAGATGCTGCCGTTCGATAATCATCTTCGCCAGAATATCCCCTGTCAGCAGCAGAGACTGTTCAAACAGAGAGGTCATAGGCTGGCAGGAATCGATCTCATCCTCCAGATAAAACTTGGTACGGACGGGTATGCGCACCATAAAGTCACAGATTTCCTTCATCTCGCTGTTGGGATTGGAACCGATATGTACGATCTTACAGTCCGCCGTGCTTCGGGCTTTTTTCGCGATGCCTAAAGGAAACAGAGACGCACCCGAACCGGACCCCACGATCAGAAGGTCTTTTTTTGTGATGGCCGGCTCCGTAATCTCTCCCACATAATGCGTCTTTATACCCAGATGGGCCAGCCGCTTGCACACCGACTGGAGGCTTAACAGAACCCTGCCCACCCCCACAAAAAATACCTGCTCCGCTTTCAATACCTCATCTGCCAGCCGTTCTAACGACGCCGGATCAATACTGGCCAGCGTCCGGCCCAGCTCGTCTAAAACGGCGGCACAGTCCGCCTGATACTGTTTTGCAAATTCATCGCTCATCCTGATATACCTCCTAACCCAAACAATCCGGAACTTAACTTTTATCATTTTCCGATCATTCTGCCGTTAAATTCCTAACACATCGCCGCGCAGCCGGTTCAGTTCCTGCAGGCTCTCCCCCAAACACTCCCGCCGCAGGCAGGTGCTTCCCACCACAAAGTAATCCGCCGTATCCTTTCCGTAGGTACGAATATTATCCGGGGAAATCCTGCCGTCCAGTTCAATCTTCGTATCCAGACCTCTTTCGTCGATCATCTGCCGCAGCCGTCGGATCTTCCTGTCCGCATAAACGACCTGTTTCTCTCCTTTTACAAAAGCATAGCCCGGGTTAATCAGCATCAAAAGCACCGTATCGCACTTTTCCAGCACATACTCCAGTACCGACAGCGGTGTGGCAGGCCGCAGCGCCACTCCCGCCCTTACATTTTTCGCGTGAATGCGGTTCAGCATCCCGTCGATATGGGGCTCCGTCTCGGCATGGAATATGATCTGCTGCACGCCGATATCCAAAAGCTCGTCGATAAAATAATCCTGCTCTGTCACCATCACATGGCAGTCAAAGGGAATTTGGGTCTTATCCCGGAGCTGACGCACCGTATCCAGCCCCAGCGGCATACTGGGGCTGAAATGCCCGTCCAGAATATCCACATGAAGCATTCCGATTTGATTCTGCTCCAGCACCTTTACGTCCCGTTCCAGATTGCACAGATCCAGACAGATCAGCGAGGGTGTAAACACACAGGGGCTGTTCCAAATATTATCCATATATACATAATGCCTTTCTATCAGTTTGATGCCAGATGCGCCTCGATCTGCTGTCTGGTCGGCAAAGAGGGAATCGCCCCCATTCCCTGAACACAGATTCCGCCGGCCGCATTGCCATAAGCCAGAGCCGCTGTCAGAAGCTCCTCCGTAAGCTGTCCGGCCTCCGTTATGTCCTGAATCCGCAGATAGGACAGGAACCCTCCCCAGAACGCATCTCCGGCGCCTGTGGCATCTACGCAGTTTCCTTTGACGGCAGCGGCAAACAATACTTTGTCGTTAAAGTAACACTTTGCGCCGTCGCCTCCCATGGTTTCCACCACGGCGGTCAGCCCATAACGCTTCATCATCTCAGGAATATTCGCTTCACCGCCAAGCATACCGGCTTCCGCATCGGAAATCTTTACCAGATCCACGTACGGCAGAACCTCCGTCACCCTGGCCGCGCAGGCGTCCTGATCACCTTTCCACATCACATCCCGGTAATTTACGTCAAAGCTGACCAGCTTTCCCATCTCGCGCCCCAGGCGCAGCGCCCGAACGGTAGCTTCCGCCGCCGGAGATGCGGACAGGGAACAGGAGCCGGCATGGATAATCACACTCTCTCTGATATCGTCTTCCCGCACATCATCTTCCCGGATAAACATATCCGCGCCGGGCTTTCTGGCAAAGGTAAACGAACGATCCCCATCCGGAGAAAGTGTAACAAAAGCCATGGTGGTAACCGCTTCCTGACACAGCCGGGAAATGATTCGGCGCACCCCATGTTCTTCCAGCGTCTCCTTTAAAAACCGTCCGAAATCGTCATCTCCCAGAGAACAGCACACCCCTGTCTCCAGACCGTTTTTTGCCATGGCAATCGCCACATTCGCAGGTGCTCCGCCGGGATTTCTGATATAACTGGCCGGCTCCTTACCCGGCGTAAAGTCAATTACCATCTCACCAATACTATACAAATCCATTATACAACCCCCCTTCGTTTACTGTCATGTACATTTCTGACACGGTTCCTGCCCTATGGGCATTCTGTCCGTGTCATTCTGATAAGCCATTGTTTATAAACCCATTACTTACCGGACTCTTCCGGTTTCGATGCCTCGGCCAGAGAAAGCCTCACATCATTTTTCTTCATAAACAGCAGCCCAAAAGAACCGGCGCCGCAGTTGCTGGCAATGGCGGAAGACGCTTTCTGCAGATAAACCCGCTCAAAAGGGCAGTACTGTTTTACCAGTTCCTGAATATACTGCAGGCGTTTCGCGTCCATTCCCGCATATGTGATAAACAGAATGCGCCGGTCGATATTTCTTGCGTTAGCCAGTGTCTTTCGAATATATCGCTTTGCAACATGGGCAAAATTCCCCATCTCCACGCTGCAGACAGTCATCTTGCTGTTTCGAAGCCTGATAACCGGATGCAGCAGAAGCGCATCGCAGAGGGCCTGCACCTTTTTTGAAATATGTCCGGCCTGACACATCATATGGGTACTGTCGATGATAAAAGCAGAGGAAATATAATAACGCAGGACTTTCACCGCCCTCACAATATCTGTCTTTGTCATATGGTTTTCCGCCATGGAAGCGGCGTAGAGCACTGCCAGCCCCATACTGCTGGAAAGATGGCCGCAGTCAATCACCATCACATTTTCAAAAGATTTTGCGGCTTCCAGCGCGTTATAATATCCCTGACTGACATGTTTTGCCATGGTTATGTGGATGATATTCTGCGCTTCGGTCAGTTTCTGTGCAAAAAATCGTTCATAGTCTTCCACATCCGGCGGCTCAGAACAGCCGTTCTTTCCTTCTGCCATATGGGACAGCAGTTCATCCGCTTTCAGCTCCTGTTCATCCAGGAACCGCCCCTCGTCCGTGCGGACATAGTAAGGACATACGGAAATGCCAAACTCTTTTCTCAAAGACTCCGGCAGGTCGCAGACACTGTCTGTCGTAACCATAAGAGAACGCCTCTGAGACTGTTCGAAAATCAGGACATCCTTTCCGATCTCTGATTGAATGGCTTCTTCGCTCAGCTTTACCAGCTTCTTCGGCAGGATGCTTAAAACACTTGCTTCCAGCAAAGCGCCGCTGACCGGTTTGGCCAGATAGCCGCTGAATCCCTCTTTCCGGTAGAGAAGCTGGTTATCGCTTCCCGCATTGGCCGTCAGCGCGATCACAGGCACATTCTGGCACAGACCGCCCGGCTGCGTGCGCAGGGCGTGAAGACACTGGATTCCGTCCATCTCCGGCATCAGATGATCCATCAGAATCGCGTCATAATGCTGCCTCTGTGTCATCCGCAGACACTCGGCGCCGCTGGATGCCGTGTCAAGCTGAATCCTTGTCTGCAGAAGCAGTTTCCGCACCACCATCAGATTCATCTCATTGTCATCCACCACCAGAATATGCGCATCCGGCGCCTCAAAGCTTTGACGGTACTGAACGCCCTCGCCGTTCCTTACACGGGAGGCCAGTGTAAATGTTCCCAGCTCTTTTGAATCCACAATATCCTGTTCCAGCACAACAAGAAATGTGGAGCCTTTGGTATACACACTGTTGACACTGATCTCCCCTCCCATCAGCTCCACAAGCTGATGAACGATGCTGAGCCCCAGACCGGTTCCCTCAATATGCCGGTTTTTTTCTTCATTTACCCGCTTAAAGGCATTAAAAATATAAGGGATATTTTCTTTTTTTACACCCTGTCCGGTATCTTCCACCGAATACCAGACCCGCACTCTGTTCAGCGTCAGTCTTTCGCACCGGATGGAAAGAGTAACGGAGCCTTCACTTGTATATTTTACGGCATTGTTCAGCAGATTAATCAGAATCTGCTTGATCCGCACCTCATCGCCGCAGAGCATGCTGGGGATCGAAGGATCCACATGAAGACGGAATTCCAGACCTTTTTCCCTGGCCTTAATCCAGACCATATTGACAAGCTCCGATAAAAGGGCGCCTGTCTCATAAGAGGCGTTTATGATCTCCATCTTTCCGGACTTGATTTTAGACAGATCCAGAATATCGTTAATCAGCGTCAGCAGAATTTTACTGGCGCTCTGAATACTCCTTGCATTTTCAGCCACATCTTCGGGAATGTCTCCCCGCAGAATAATTTCATTTAATCCGATAATCGTATTGATGGGCGTGCGGATTTCGTGACTCATGCTGCTGAAAAAATTATTTTCCGCCTTATTCAGCTCCTCAATTTCCTTTTTCTGCTCTTTGGCAAGCTCATTTTCTTCTTCATACAGCCTGGTCAGAAGAGAGAGCAGGATACTGATTAATATGCTCACAAGTACAACGGAAAATGCGGAGTCAAAGAAGGAGTTTCTCGTTGTATTCCTTGCCACAAATTCCGGAAAATAGTAAGCGGTATAATAGCAGATCAGCGTTTCCGCCAGTCCCAGGAGGAAGAAAAACACCTTCCGCCTTCCTTCCAGCGTAATGCTGATATAGACAAAACAGAGTACAAACCACTCCGGCATTCCGCTGTAAAATCCGCCGGCCGTAAAAAAGCTGACCGGAAAAACCAGAAGAAGCAGAAACGCAATGGCCGTAGCCCCCGCATTAACACAGTTCTTTCGAATACTGAATTTCACAACCAGCGACATACAAATAAGGCTGCCTGCGAGAATCAACAGATTTATAAGGCTCTTTCCCATAGGCAGTATGATTAGCAAAGCAATCATGCAGATGCCTGTAACCACGCGAAACATACGTTCTTTCAGGCTGAGTCTATGATCAAAGATGATTGCAAACCACTTTTTCAACACCTGGTCTCCCTCCCGTTTTTTATTTACAATCCGGCAATGGTCTCACAGACTTCATCGTACAGACGCAGCAGTATGGGATGCCCGTGCCGGATGTATTCTATATTATGATCCTTTCCGGCCTGCTCCAGCAGCTTTGCCTCGTCCGCCAGCCGTTCCGCTCCGATGGTCATAGACGTGCTTTTCAAGGCATGCACCTTCACTGTGTAGTCCTTCCAGTTTGCGGTTTCATACAAAGACTCAATTTCCGCTTTCTTTTCCACGGCCTGAGAACAGAACATTTTCAGCATTTCCAGATAAAAACTGTCTTCCCCGCAGCAGTAGTCCAGACCAAGCTGTATATTGATACCGATCCGGACAAGGGGTTCATACGAGTAAGCGGATCTCGTTTCCGAAAAATCATCTTCCTCAGTCAAATGATCCGACGGGTATTCTTCCGATACTACATCCTCCGGAATCGCATCTTCCGAAAGAGCATCTTCCGGAATTACATCCTCCGGCAGCATTTCCTCCTGTGCGGCCGGCTCCTTTGGCACATCCGCCGGCAGGTCATCTTCCGGTACGGCAGGTTCCGAAACCTTTTCTTCTGCCGCAGTTTCCTCCGGTACCCGTTCCGCCGGCGAATCCAAATCTTCCTTTTTCTTTCCCTCGGCATTCGCAGGCGAATTATTTTTCCTCCGCTTCCTCTTTCGTTTCGGCGCGGCAGGAGCATCGGCCTCCGTCTCCCGTTTTTCCGCTTCCTCCGGTTTTTTCATGGTTTCCGGACTACCGACGCTGTCCCGAAGGTCCGCGGCGTCTATGCTTTCCATATCTTCCCCGTCAATCTCCGGCGTCTCGGCATACTGAACGTTCTGTTCCGGCAGGATCTTGCGCAGCACACGTTCCAGCACGGCCCGCTCGATGGGCTTCGGTATAAATTCCGTAAAGCCTTCGCTGCGGAACATTTCTCTTGCGCCGCTGATGGTATTGGCCGTCAGCGCGACTACCGGCAGATCCTGGTACATTCCGTTGTTGATCTCACGGATCTGTTTCAGCGTTTCCACGCCGTCGAAGCCCGGCATCATATGGTCAAGGAAAACAATATCATAAGGCGTTTCGGAACACCGCTCCACCGCTTCTTTTCCGCTCAGGCAGGTATCCACCTGTATCCCGTAGCTGCCAAGAACGCCTTTGGCCACCACAAGATTCATTTCCTCATCATCAACAGCCAGTACCCTGACCCCTTCACAGGAGAATGGCTTGCGGCCTGCGGCCTGGGCCTCTTTAAACCCGTTCGCGTCCATCTCCCCATTCAGCAGATTCACAACGGAAAGGGCAAAGAAAGGCTTTCTGATCACCAGAAGCCGGCTGTCTCTGTTCTGCATAAAATCCCGCTCCGCAATCACAACCACCGGAAGTGTAGCGGCCAGATCCTCATAATAAGAGCGGTTTTCTTCGTATTCGGCCTGGGCGATAAACACATGGGTCAGCGGATGGCTGTTTTGCAGCTTCTGCAGTCCCTGGAAATTATGGGCCTGATAGCCCCTGATTCCAAGTCCCTCCATCATATGAAGAATCATATTGTCATAATAGCGCCGCACCTCGTCGCTGTTGTATTTTTCCGGACGGAAATAACATGCGATACAGAGCCGCTCCGGATCGGCCAGCACCATGGCCGGACTGTCATCCTCCACTCCTTGGGGAATGGTAATCTGGGCATGCAGGCCCTGCTGCTCCTTGCTGTCAAAGTGCAGGAATCCTCCCATGGCATGAAGCAGCCCTCTGGCAATGGGCAGCCCCAGTCCCAGTCCGCCCGATAAACGGTTGCTGCCGGAATCCGCCTGATAAAAATCATCGCACATCTGCGTGATCTGCATGTCTGTCATGCCGATCCCGGTATCACTGATATCAATAATCAGATTCACCCCATAGCTTTCCCGACGGAATTTGATGCAGACGTCTATGCCGCCTTCATTCGTAAATTTGATGGAATTATCCAGCAGAATTTTAATCACATGGGCGATTTTTTCCACGTCTCCGATCAGAACCGCAGGCGTCAGCGGATCCAGGTCAAACACGATTTCAAGCTGATGCTTGCCCCCCTGCATGGCAGTCATCGTGATAATATCATTCAGCAGAGAAGTAATCATATAGGGCTCTTTGGCAGGCGTCAGCGTTCCCTCCACGATCTCCGTGTAGTCAATCATGTTATTGATCTGATTAGACAGACGCTTTCCGGCCAGCTTAATGGACTCCATGTCGTTGCGTATCTCGGCGGAAATGTCTTTTTCCAGGAGGACCTCACTGATTCCGATCACCATATTAATCGGCGTTCTGAGTTCGTGAGATACATTGGACAGAAATTCCGCATTCTGTTTTCCCGATTCTTCCAGCAGTGCAAGGGTAGCATCATGTTCTTTCTTTGTCTCCCGTCTTCTGTTGATTCGATAAATCGCAATCGCCATCGAACCAATTACCACAGTAATGCCAAACCCCAGACGCACCATCTCCTGCGGTCCCATGGCGCGGGTAATGGTATGCAGAAGAAGAAACTGATACAGCAGAACCAGCACATATAAGGCGGCTGTCATATACAACAGCCGCTTTTTGTTAAACATGGAAAAAACCAAAACTAACATACAGGCTACGGCAGGTATGTCAAAAAGAGTCACTTTATGTACTCCAAAGAAAAAAAATCCGACCATCAGCAATCCGGCACACAAATTTTCATAGAAAGTTTCGGAGCCGATCCTTCCGATATGCAGACACCAGACAAGCGTATTGCCGATCAGAATCACCGGAACCATCCACGGTTCCCAGGACATGGCTATTGTAATCAAAATCAGCATCACACCAAACATGGTGACAATGCTGGCCAGAAGCAGATGGATACTGGTTTTCCCTTTCTCTCTCATTCTTCCTCCAACCCCATAGTAACCCGTTTCAGCAGTTCGGCAGGGAAAAACGGTTTTTTCAGATAATTCACCGCACCCAGACTAATGGCAGTACGCACATCATCTTCATATCCGGAAGCTGTTAAAAAAATAACAGGGATTTCAATAAAAGACTCTTTCATACGTTTAAAAGTTTCCAGCCCGTCCATAACCGGCATCGCTATGTCAAGAAGGACCAGATCGACTTTTTCGCTCTTAAGCTTTCTGAGCGCTTCATTCCCAGATTCCGCCAGAAGCACATTGTAATGCTTCTCCAGGATCATCTGGGTTCTTTTCAAGTTCATTTCGTCATCATCCACTACCAAAATACGTTTGCGCATACGGCTACCTCCTAAGTTTGCTCCTGGGATTTTTTTGTACCCCCATACTGTATATTCTAAAGCAGAAATGCAATAAAATCAAGACTAAGGACGTCCTAATTCTTCCGCTGTTTTTTTGTGGAAATCACGGAAAACATTCCCGTCCGTCATTTTCACACTTTTTTCCCGGTAAAGATATCTCCAAGGCGCATCTCCCGACAGAGTCCCGAAATGATCCCTGCTAATTTCCTCTATGCTTCCGTCACTTCCGATTCTTACCAGACGTTCCGCCAGAGAAATCGAATCCGCCAGGTTCAAAGCCAGGATCACCACGGCAATCTTTTTGTTCAGCATCATTTCCAGAAGCTTCCACACCAACATCCGGTGAGACATGTCCGCACCTTTAAAGGGCTGGATACAAAATACAATCCTGGGCTTCTGTAAAAGCACCCGCATATAGACCAACTGATATTTCTGCTTTTCGTCCAGTTCCTCCAACTGCATGTCAAACACATCTTCTCCCAGAAGCTTTCCGTATTCCTTCCGGATGCTTTTCTGGATGCGAAAGCTGTTCCAGACGCCGGGCATCCGCCAGGACAGGCCCATACAGAGATTGTCCATATAGCTCATCCGGGGAAACAGCATCGTCCTGGTCGGCTGTTCCAGAATCACGGCCGCGTTTCGGTTCCCGCAGATCTCAACGGGATTTCCTTCCATCCGGAAGCAGCCAGTCTCCGCCCGGAGAGCGCCCGTCAGCAGGCCGGTCAGGTCTTTGTAAACCTCATTGTCCATATTCTGGATAACCACACACTCTCCTGCATAAAAATTCAGGTTCAGCCGGTTCAGAGAACCGCAGGTCAGCCCATCCACAGTCAGGACAGGCGCACCTTTTTCGGACTCCGCCCCACAGCTTTCCAGATGAGCCCGCACCATGCTGTCATATTCTTCCACATAGCCTCTCAGGCATTCCTCATCCATCTCGGCGCCCCGCAGTACCTTCTGGATACGCCCATGGGAAAACATGGCCACCCGGCCGCATAGCTGAACCAATTCTTCAAAATGAGGGCTGACATAAAGAAAAGAAAACCCCCGCTTCGCATAATGCCTCATAATATGGTGCAGCTTGCACAGCTCCCTGCTGCTGATCAGCGTACTGATCTCATTCAGCACAATCAGCCGGTATCCCAATATCACTGCCTTCAAAAGCTCCACCACCACCCGCTCAAACACGGAAAGCTTCTCCACCCGGCAATCCGCCGCAAGGTCGATGCCGATGTCCCGTAAAAACGGTTCCAACTGACTTTGCAGTATACCGGGGCGGATCATCCGCTGGCGGTACCCCTGGCGCAGCACAAAAATATTATCCGTTACCGTCATCTGCTCCACCAGGCAGCTTTGGGCCTGGATAATGCTGATCCGGTTCGCCTCTCTGCCGGATTCCTTCCAGGAATTCACCAGACCGCCGCCGTAATAAACATAGCCGTCCCGGATCGGCAGATTTGTCTGCAGTAAATTCAAAAAGGCCGTCATCCCATGGGCATTTACCGGGAGCAGCCCCATAATCTCGCCTTTATAAACCTGCAGATTAAAATCTTCAAGCCTGACCATCCCCCGCTCAATGCGGGTTACGCGTTCCATACGGAATATTTCTTCTCTCATGACAATATCCCTCTGTTCGGCAGTTGGCGCTCGCTGGCCACCACCGGAACGGAAATCTCCACATCTGTTCCTTTCTGAGGCACAGAGTAGACATGAAGCCCGTATTCTTCCCCGAAAATCAGATGAATGCGGTTGTTTACGTTAACCAGAGCGATACCGCCCTGACGCCCGTCTTCCTGATAGGAGGCAGTCTGGACCTCCCCTGCCAGTTTCCGGTTCAGCCGGGCAAGGGTGTGTTCGTCCATTCCTACGCCGTCGTCCGACAGCCGTATGATCAGCCGGCTGTCCGTCCGCTCAAACTGCAGCCTGAGATTCCCGGTTCCCACTTTCAGCTCCGTTCCGTGAATAATGCTGTTTTCCATAATCGGCTGCAAAGTCAGCTTCGGAATCCGGCAGTTCATAATATCCTCCCGGTCCTCCTCGTCACACTCCACATGCAGTCTGAGCCTGTCGCCAAACCGATATTTCTGAATCCGAAAGTAAGTCTCACAGTTGTCCAGTTCTTCCTCCACCGACACCAGATTTTCCACCTTCGTGATGGTATAGCGGAAAAATTTTGCCAGCGCCTCCGTCATATCCGCCACGCTGTTAAGACCCGCCAGCAGCGCCTCCCCCCGGATACTCTCCAGGGTATTGTACAGAAAATGCGGGTTGATCTGGTTCTGCAGCGCCAGATACTGGGCCTGTCTTTTATTGAAATCCATCGCCCCCGGCGCCTTTAAAACTTTTTCAGCCATCTCTATCTGCCGTTTCATATACGGCGTCAGCAGAAAAGAGTCCGCCTCCCTGCTGTCGGGAATCCCGTATCCGTCCAGAAAATGGCTGATCCATTTTTCCCCTTTCCGGTACGGGACGATAATCCAGAACCAGTAGACCGCCCCGTAAAGCCCTGCCGCAGCCCCGTGAATCAGCCCCTGCCACAGCCCTGTTCCGCCCTGCAAAAACCGCAGAAGCCAAGCCGCGGCCTGGATCAGCAATAACAGAAAAACCGCCGCCGCCAGCAGCAAAACCCGATTACAGATATATTTCAAACGGTATTCTTCTCTCAATCTGACACCTCTATCCGTACAGCTTCCGGTAAGTAGCCGGCTTTACTCCCGCCGTTTTCTCAAAGGTTCTGGTAAAATGCTTCAAATCATTGTATCCCACTTTTTTACAGATTTCGGCCACCGGGATGTTGGTCTCCCGGAGAAGAAGCTTCGCCTGTTCCATACGGACTCCGATCAGATAACGGGCAAATCCCTCTCCCTCCTCCTTTTTAAACAGGGCGCTGAAATAGGCCGTGCTTAAACCTGCCACGCCGCTGACTTCTTCCAGCGTGATCTGTTCGCTGAAATGATTCTGAATATACTGCTTGGCCAGACGGATGGGACGCATACTGTCATTCTCATGCCGCCGTCTCAGTTCTTCCATATATTTCCGCTGAAACCCTGTCAGGGCCGCGGCCAGCTCCTGCCCGTTCCGGCACTGGCCGCACAGCTCGTCAAATCTGCGAAGCTCCTCCACATGGGCTTTTACCTCCATCTGGCTTAAAAACAGACCTCCGCAGGAATGCGCCAGCTCCAGCAGCTCATAGCCGTGGACATCTCTGACCCCGCAGGCCGCCTCCCATACCCATGCGGCGGCGGCATCGGCTTCCTCTCCGCTCATTACCTCGATGGCGGCGGTAATCCTGCGCAGATATTTCTCCATCAGATTCTGCTCATGGATAGCCGATTCTCCCGGCATATGGTCCAGAAGCCGGCCGGTGCCCTTTACCAGCCTCTCCTGAATAATCACCGACGCCTCTCTTACGGACCGGCTCAGGTGCTCCGTTTCTTCTTCCCCGCTGCCGGCAGCCAGAGAAAAAGTCACAGGACCGAACAGCCCTTTCTGCGCCTCCAACTGGTGAAGACAGTCTTTCAGAATCCGCCGGATTTCCTCCTGTTTTTTCCTGTCATAATTGATTATGCCCACACAGGAACAGCCTCTCAGACAGAACACCAGCTCAAAACAGCGGGATCTTAAACTGTTCTCAAAAAGGCTTCTCGCCTTTTCCATCACGATAGACAGTCCGGCCTGACCGATTTCCTCCAGGTCACAGTCTACTTTCAGCCAGAGTGCCTGAAAGATGCCGGGCCGCACCCGGAGATAATAGGATTCTCTTAAAATCTCCTCCGACAGCGTTGTCTCCCGCTGCTCAATCAGCCTGTCCAGAAGCCCCTCCTGAATCCGGCGGATATCGTTCTCATTTTTCCGGAACATCTGGCGCCGATCCTCCAAAGACGTTTTCCCCGCCCCGGCCCGCTCTTTCAGCTTTAACAGAGTGGCATGAAGCACTTCTTTGTCAATGGGCTTTAACAGATAATCCCCCACGCCGAATTTAATGGCGCTCTGGGCATACTCAAACTGGGCATGGCCGCTGATAATGAGAATCTCCAGCTTTTCCACCCCTTTTTTCACCTGTTCGATCATCTCAAGACCGCTGCAGCCCGGCATCCGGATATCCGTAATCAGGATGTCTGGACGGATTTTCCGGACCAGTTCCACCGCTTCCAGGCCGTTATGGGCGATGCCCGCCACTTCCATGCCCAGCCCTTCCCAGTCCACCAGCGCCTGAATCAGCCTGCAGACCCGTTCCTCATCGTCGGCAATGATTACTTTCAACATGCTCCGTCCCCCTCTCCCATATTCTCCCCATGGGTTTATTCTACCAGAAAAACAGACCGGTGAAAAGCAGAAAGGCAGGCCGCCTGCCCCATACTGCGTAAGGGTTACAGACGGACTGCCTTTTCTATATGTCACTGCTGGAGATTCATCTGTAAGCAGATGCCGCGGCAGTTTCATTTCTTCTGGTCCGGAAGCTTCCTTCTTATTTCGTAAGAACGGAAACGCCCGTATCCGTTACGGCGCCGCCCAGGCTTTCACCTTCCAGCGCCTGTACACATGCCTCTACGCCCTTCGCGCCCATCACATCCGGATTCTGTGCCATGGTACACAGCAGATGACCGTCTGCGATCAGGTTCTGGATAGCGTCAGATTTGTCAAAGCCTACGCCGATAATGCTTGCGCTGCCGTTTGCTTTAATGGCATTTCCCGCTCCCGTAGTGGAACCTTCGTTACATCCGAAGATACCTACCACGCCCTGGGTAATATAATTCTCGGCAATGGTCTGAGACTTCGCAGCGTCGCCTTCGCCGTACTGGGTTTCCAGCAGTTCGAAGTCAGTGCCTTCAAATGCCGCACGGAATCCTTCTTCACGCATTACGCAGGAATCGGTTGCCGCGTTTACGTTGATGATACCGATCTTGCCGGAGGTTACCTGCGCAGCTTCCAGCGCTTTCTTCATTTCTTCGCCTGCGGTCTGGCCTGCTGCCTTATTGTCCGTAGAGAAGGTAGCCTCTGCCTCCACATTGGCCGGAGAGTCCACGTATACCACCTTAACGCCTGCCGTCTGTGCTTCTTTCAGTGCGGAAGAAATGGCATCCGGGCCGTTTGCGGCCACGATGATGGCGTCATATTTTCCTGCTACCGCATTGTTCACGCACTCGATCTGCTGTGCGTCGTCTTTGGTGTTGGGGGACATGAAGGTTACTTCCACGCCCAGTTCTTTTGCTTTTTCCTGTGCCCCTTCATTCAGGGTAATCCAGTGCTGATCGATGGAATCCATGGTAATCAGCGCAATCTTCCACTCCTTGCTTGCCTTCACGTCAGAGCCGCCTGCAGGAGCGCTTCCGCCTGCTGCGGAATCCTTGGTAAGTACGGATACGCCGGTGTCCGTTACGGCACCGCCCAGAGACTCGCCGTTGACTGCCTGTACCGCAGCCTTCACGCCTTCATAACCCATCACATCCGGGTTCTGCGCCATGGTACACAGCAGATAGCCGTCTGCGATCAGATTCAGGATAGCGTCAGATTTGTCAAAACCCACACCGATAATGCTTCCGCTGCCGTTTGCTTTAATGGCATTTCCCGCTCCCGTAGTGGAACCTTCGTTACATCCGAAGATACCTACCACGCCCTGGGTAATATAATTCTCGGCAATGGTCTGAGACTTCGCAGCGTCGCCTTCGCCGTACTGGGTTTCCAGCAGTTCGAAGTCAGTGCCTTCAAATGCCGCACGGAATCCTTCTTCACGCATTACGCAGGAATCGGTTGCCGCGTTTACGTTGATGATACCGATCTTGCCGGAGGTTACTTCCGCAGCTTCCAGCGCTTTCTTCATTTCTTCGCCTGCCGTCTGGCCTGCCGCCTTATTGTCCGTAGAGAAGGTAGCTTCTGCCTCCACATTGGCCGGAGAGTCTACATATACAATTTTCACGCCTGCAGACTGCGCTTCTTTCAGTGCGGAAGAAATGGCATCCGGACCGTTTGCAGCCACGATAATGGCGTCATATTTTCCCGCTACCGCATTGTTCACGCACTCGATCTGCTGTGCGTCGTCCTTGGTGTTGGGGGACATAAACGTTACTTCCACATTCAGTTCGGCCGCCGCTTTCTGCGCGCCGTCATTCAGGGTAATCCAGTGCTGATCGATGGAATCCATGGTAATCAGCGCGATTTTTGCTCCGCCGGCTGTCTCGCTGCCAGTCTGTGCCTCTGTCGCCGCCTGGGTTCCTGCCTCTGTTCCTGCGCCTGCCGCCGTCGTGTCGGTGTTCGCCGCCGGCTTGCTGCAGCCTGCCAGAGAAGCTGCTGCCATGGTCACACAGCAGAGTACTGCCAAAAGTTTCTTCTTCATAACTGTTCCTCCTTCAATTTGGTTCCGCAACTCCCCTCCCAAGCCCCATGACCTGGGAGAATTTTCAGCCGCTAAAGCGTCTGTAAATCCTCCCGGGGCTTTGCTATGAGCACTTAGGGTCTGTTTTTTAGACCCTTACGTGCGATGCATACAAAATAGTTAGCGGGTGTTCTTTAGCCGCTTACTATTTTGTAGTCCGGTCCGTTGCTGTTTTTCATAGATTACACTTATATCACTATCCGCTTATGCGGCCTAGTTTCATGACTGTTTTTTCTTTTTCTTTCCGAACTCTCCGTTGCGGACCACCACGTCCAGCAGCACGGCCGTCACTACGATAATGCCGATTACCAGACGCTGGATGCCTACCTGGGCGCCGATCATATTCAGTCCGTTTTCCAGTGTCTGCCATACGGCCGCGCCGGCCAGAGTTCCCAGCAGGATACCGGTTCCGCCAAGAGGAGACACGCCGCCGATTACGCCGGCAGCCACGCCGTACATCTCATACATATTTCCGGCTTCCATATTTCCCATGCCTGCCTGGGCACACAGGATCAGTCCCACGATGCAGGAGCAGACGGAGCTTACCAGATAAGCCTTGGTGGTGGTCATCACCACGTTGACGCCGGACAGCTTGGCTGCGTCGATATTGGAGCCGATGGCATAGATGTGTCTGCCGGATCTGGTTTTGGATAAAAAGAAGAAAAAGATCACAAACACAACCATGGCAATCCAGAACGTATTGTACACGCCAAGGGTAGAGCCGTAATAAAAGAAGTTCTGGAACTGATCCGCCACTTCCTTGCCCACGCCGGTGGAGATCGCGTCGGTGTTCCGGTTGCCGTTTACCATATAGGCGATGCCTCTGGTGACAAACATGGTTCCCAGAGTGGCGATAAAGGGCGGCAGTTTAAACTTTCCGACCAGATACCCGTTGATCACGCCCACGGCCAGACAGCTTATCAGCGCTACGAGAATGGCGACGGCCGGGCTGATGCCGCTGGTCATCAATGTGGCCGAGATCATGGCGCTCATACCCACCTGGGTACCGATGGACAGATCAATATTCCCCGTAATCAGCACATAACTCTGGGCAATGCCGATCAGCAGATACTTTGACATGGAACGAAGCAGATTTAAAATATTCTGTCCCGAAAATACGGTCGGATTAATCAGTCCGAATGCTATGTATATAATCACCAGTCCGACAAAGGCAGTCAGCGCCGCCCCCATTCCCCGGACCCCCATGATCCTTTTCCAAAGGCTTTGTCTGTTACTGTTCATCACTTATCATCCCCCTGTTTTAACGACTGTTAATATTTTTATCCTCAAAGGAAGTGGCCAGCGTAAGAATCTCGCTCTGGGTCGTCTCTCTCGCCATCACCTCGCCGGTAATCCTTCCGTCACACATCACGACAATGCGGTCCGCGATTCCCATCACCTCAGGCATCTCCGAGGAGACGAACATAACGGCGATTCCCTGCTGCTTTAACTCGTTCATCAGATTATAAATCTCAACTTTGGCTCCCACGTCGATTCCCCTTGTGGGTTCGTCAAAAATCACCACGCGGGAATCTCTGGCCAGCCATTTGCCCACGACCACCTTCTGCTGATTTCCTCCCGACAGGTTGCCGGAATCAATCTCCACATTCGGCGTCTTAATCTTCAGATTCTTCACTGCCTTGCCGCAGAGCTCGGACTCTTTTTTGCTGCTTACCGCGCCCAGTTTGTTGCAGAGCATATCCAGATTCGGAAGGGCCAGATTGTGGCGGATACTCAGCTTCGTACACAGGCCGTCTTTTTTCCGGTCCTCCGGAGCAAGCACCACGCCGTTTCGGATCGCGTCCATGGGACAGTGAATCTTTACTTCCTTCCCGTCCACATAAATCTCTCCGCTTTCTTTGGGATCCGCACCGAATATGGCTCTGGTGGTCTCCGTCCGTCCGGCGCCCATCAGGCCGGCAAATCCCACGATTTCTCCCTCATAGACCGAGAAATTAATATCTCTTACCATCCTGCCTGCGTTCAGGTTTTTCACTTCAAATACTTTTTTGCCCTTTTCGCATTCCACTCTCGGAAACTTTTCCTTGATCTCCCGGCCTACCATATGGGTGATAATCTGATCCATGGGCGTACCCGCGAAATCCATACTGGTGATATACTGACCGTCCCGCATAATCGTAACCCGGTCCACGATATGCTGCAGTTCTTCCAGACGGTGGGAAATATAGACAATTCCGCATCCGTCGTCTTTCAGCTTATGGATAATCCGGAACAGATCCTCGATTTCTCTGGCCGTCAGAGCCGAAGTAGGTTCGTCCATAATAAGAATCCGGGCATTAATGGAAAGGGCTTTGGCGATTTCCACCATCTGCTGTTTCGACACCGGAAGATCTCCTACGGTCTGCCTGGGATCAATGTCTATTTTCAGATCGTCCAGAACCTCCCTCGCCTTTGCCTCCATCCCGGCATTGTCAAGGGCAAATCTGCCGGACAGCTCTCTGCCCAGAAACATATTTTCCGCCACCGACAGGTGCTTACACATATTCAGCTCCTGATGGATAATGGCCACACCTGCTTCCTGGGCCTGCTTAGGCGTCAGATCTCCATACTCTTTCCCAAATATCTCCAGCCGTCCGCCGTCCCTTGTATAAACACCGCTGAGAATCTTCATCAGCGTGGACTTTCCCGCACCGTTCTCCCCCAAAAGCGCCATAACCTCTCCGGAGCACAGTTCAAACTTTACATTGTCCAGAGCTTTGACACCCGGAAAGCTTTTGCTGATATTTTCCATGGAGACAATGATATCCTTCATTCTCTCACCCTTTCCCTGTATTGATTAATGATTTGCTTTAAGTATAACAGAATCCCCGCAGGTGAAAAGGGTGGGGGTTTTTTGATTATTGGGGAGTTTTTTATGCACTTTCTATAATTTCACAGATTCCGCCCTTTTATTTTTGGCAATCTGTCGGCCGGCATGGGTCTGAGGAAAACAGAATATTATTCATATTGACACAACCCTGCCGGCAAACCGTTCCGCCCGGCGGGGCTGTGTCAATATGAATAAGGCCGGAGGCTGCCCTTTAAACTGCGGCAGCGCTCCGGCCTTTCCGTTTCCGTACATGTTTCCGTATATAATTGATCTATCCGTATGTTTTAAAATTTTATCCCTGCATTCTACATTCTGGCCCGCGCCATAGCCTCCAGAATATCCACACAGCCCTTTACCCCGAAGGTGGCCCTGTTCAGCAGAATATCCTTTCCCTCTTTCCGATCCCACTTGCTGTTGGAATAGTAGGTGTAATATTCCCGTCTGGCGGCGTCCATCTTCTTTACCAGCTTTTTCGCCTCGCCCTCGGAGATGCCGTGTTTGTTTTTAATAATCTCCGTCCGTTTCTCAAAAGGCGCATAGATAAATACCCGGATACAGTTGGGATTGTCCCGCAGAATATAGTCTGCCAGCCGCCCGATAATGATACAGGAGCCTTTCACCGCCAGATCCCTGATAATTTCCGTCTGCAGCTGAAACAGCTTATCCCCCATGGAAGGGCTCAGCCGCCCGATGGTCAAATAGGGGCTCAGAGCATGACCGTAATAGCTTTCGTCCGCCGGCGCCAGCACCTTCACGTCGATGCCGCTTTTCTCCGCCGCCATCGCCAGCATGTCCTTATCATAAAGGCCGAAGCCGATACGCTCCGCCAGCTCGCTTCCGATCTCATGTCCTTCCGCACCGAACTCCCGTCCGATTGTAATAATCAGTTTGCTGTCCATCACACTCTCCATTCCTCCGCTTTCCAGTGCGGTTTTCTATTCCCGGCCTATTCACTTTTCTGCCGCATTTCACACGGTTTTACATGCTTCCACAAAACTTTCGAACAGTTTCCGCGCCGCCTCGTCCGTCCGGAAACAGAACTCCGGATGCCACTGCACCGCCTGTATAAATCGCTTTCCGGGCATATAGAGGGCTTCCGTCAGCCCGTCCTCCGAGACGGCCATGGGCCGCAGAGACGGGGCCAGTTCTTTCACCGCCTGATGGTGATAGCTGTTCACCGCCAGCTCCCCTCTGCCCAGAAGATGAAACAGCGGCGTATCCGGAAGAATTTCCACCCGATGGCAGGGAAGGTCATAGGGCGGTTTCATATGATGCTCCGCCTTTTCCTCAGCCTCATACTCCCTGGGAATATCCTGATACAAGGTGCCGCCGCAGAGGGCATTTATCAACTGAATCCCCCGGCAGATGCCGAACACGGGCAGGTCCTTCTCCAAAGCATATGCAAACACAGCTTTTTCCAGAACATCCCTGTCACCGTTCTGCGGCCCGCAGAACGGCCCTTTTTCCTCTCCGTACAGCGCCGGGTCCACGTCATGGCCGCCCGTAAATAAAAATCCGCCGCAAAGTCCGCAGACCTGAGCAACCATCTCCTCATCCGCCTTTAACGGCAGAATCAGCGGAAGCCCTCCGGCAGACCTGATGCCATCCATATATCCCGGCACCATCCATATGCTGTCTTTCTCCTCGTCAAACAGCGGAATCACACCGATCACCGGTCTCATAACTGCCTCACCTCGGTTTCAACAATGGTATTTTATGATCCCTATAAAACTTTGTTCAGGAAACTGATGGTACGGGCCTCTTTCGCATGATTGAAGATCTCGTCCGGCGTTCCCTCCTCCACGATATAGCCGCCGTCCATAAAGATAATCCGGTCCGCCACCTCTCTGGCAAATCCCATCTCGTGGGTAACGATAATCATGGTCATGCCTTCTTTCGCCAGCACCTTCATAACGTCCAGAACCTCTCCCACCATCTCAGGATCCAGAGCCGAAGTAGGCTCATCAAAAAGCATTACATCGGGAGACATGGCCAGGGAGCGGGCGATGGCGCACCGCTGCTTCTGACCGCCGGACAGTTGGGCCGGATAGGATTCCGCCTTATCGGCAAGCCCCACCCGCTCCAGAAGCTCCATGGCCTTTTTGCGGGCATCCTCTTTGTTCATCAGTTTCAGCTCCACGGGCGCCAGCGTGATATTATTCAGAATGTTCAGATTGGAGAACAGGTTAAAATGCTGGAATACCATGCCGATATTCTCTCTGACCTTGTTGATATTAATCTTTTTATCCGTGATATTCTGACCGTCCACGATAATCGTACCGCCGTTGGCATCCTCCAGCCGGTTCAGGCAGCGTAAAAACGTGCTTTTCCCGGAACCGGAAGGGCCGATCAGGCATACCACTTCGCCCTCGTGAACTTCCACGCTCATATCTTTCAGCACTTCCAGCTCGCCGAAGCATTTGTTCAGGTTTTTAACGGATATTTTTACCGGTCTTTCCGCGATATTTTTATTTTGCACGATGGGACACCTTCCTTTCCACAATCTTGGCAACCTGAGAAAGAACGGTGCAGATTACCAGATAATAAAAGGCTACCACCAGCCAGATGGGCATGGATTTTGCCACTGCGTTTGATGACAGAATCTTACCGTTCTGGGTCAGCTCACGGATTCCGATAATGGAAATCAGAGAGGTATCCTTTAAAGTGATGATAAACTGATTGATAATCGCCGGAAGCATGGTAAAAAATGCCTGGGGCAGAATAATCTTCTGCATCGCCTTGCCGTAAGACAGGCCCAGACTTCTGGCCGCCTCCATCTGTCCCACGTCCACCGCTTCGATGCCGCCCCGCACGATCTCCGCCATATAGGCGCCCGCATTCAGGCTCAAAGCCACAATACCTGCGGTAAAGGGGCCGCCGATGGCCTTCCACTGAAAGCCAAAAGGCCGCAGCGACTGGGCCAGCCCGTAATAAATAATAAATGTCTGCACCAAAAGCGGCGTCCCCCGGATAATCCCGATATAAATCTTCGAGATCAGCTCCAGCACCTTGACATTTGACACCGTAAACAATCCGAAAATAACCCCCAGAATCGTGGCCACGATCAGCACCACGATGGCCAGCCGCACCGTCTGCCCCAAAGCCGGAAGGAACGTATTCACACTTGTCGTTAATACCTCCAGAAATCCCATGACTCCACCTCTCCTCTGCCTGTTTATAAATCTGCCTGCAGGCTGTGACCCCTGCAGGCAGCTAAATTCGTCAAAACCAGATTTTATTCCCGCGGGGTATCTGACTTATTCTGCCGCAGCAGCGCTTTCTGTCTCCGCTGCTGACGCACCCTCGGTTTCTGCTGCTGATGTGCCTTCGGTCTCCGTATCGTCTGCGGAACCGGTGGCCACATAAGTATTCACGATCTCATCATACTTGCCGCTTGCTTTCAGATTTGCAAGGCCGGCATCAAACATTTCAAGCAGTTCCGCATTCTCTCCCTTTAAAACGGCGAAGCCGTAGGAAGATCCCTGCTCCATGGGCAGAGGCAGTTTCAGCTCGGTGCCTCTGGAAATCTCATATCCCAGCACCGGATAATCGTCAAAGCATGCCGCGCTGGTGCCGGACAGCACATCCTGATACATATCTGCGGACTGCTCAAACTGTGCGATAGTGAATCCGTACTGATCTGCGATGCTCTCCGCAAAGGTACAGCCTTCGGTACCGATCTTAGCGGCTACCTGCAGACCTTTCAGATCTTCATAGGATGCAATTTCGGAATCGGCCGCTACCGCCATGCCTACGCCGGAATCAAAGTAAGGCTCGGAAAAATCATATAAAGCCTGTCTCTTTTCGGTGATGGACATCCCTGCGATCACTGCGTCAACTTCGCCGGACTCCAGAGCCGTTACGGCTGCGTTAAATCCTACTACCTGCAGTTCATACTCAAAGCCCTGATCCTCAGCGATAGCCGCCAGCAGATCCAGGTCGATGCCTACCATCTCGCCGTTGTCATTCTCAAACTCGAAAGGCGCAAATGTGGTATCGGTAGCGATCACATAGGTTTTGCCCTCGCCGCTGCCGGCTGCCGCAGTGGTCGTATCTTCGCCCTCCGCAGGTGCGGTCGTCTCATCGCCTGCTGCCGCCGTGGTATCCCCGGCAGGCGCCGCTGTGGTTCCCTTGTTTCCGTCGTCTTTGCCTCCGCATGCGGTCAGAGAAAATACCATAACCACTGCCAGAAGTAATGCTGTTAATTTTTTCATAACTTTCCTCCTTCAAAAAATGATGAAATGGTTTCACACAGAAATACTCTTTCGAACCGAAACGTATCCTGTGATATTCAAAAAGAGATAACTCCTCTGGGGTTATCTCTTTTGATAACTTTACTCTATTCGTCTCCTGAAATATTATACCATCTGTATGACATTTGTCAACTGTTAAATCATAGGAATTCACGGCGCAGGTACCGGTCCCGGCCGCCGATTAAGGCAGAAAAACCCCACGGCAACCCCTGTTAAAATTTCAGATTCTTATCTGACTTAAATTTAAACTTTCTCCGTTTACGGTACATCCGGATATTCTGGTTTCTCTCGCTGTTAAACTTTTTGATCACGAAAATCGACAGTACGATCACCGCCGCAAATCCCACGCCGGCAGCCACATACCACACATTAATCAGGATCACCGATCTGTCTTTCTGTCCGGCCAGTGTCTCCGGAATGGATTCGATCTGCCCCGCGCTCTCTCCCTCCGCCGGATGCCGCGCAAAGTCAAAAGCACCGTCCGCCATGGTAATCAGACGCAGACTGGCCTGCCCTACTTCCATTCCCTGATAATAATAGGTAAGATCCGCAAACACATCTGACTGGCTGTCTTCATTATTTACGTAAGTAAGCTCCGGCTCCGTGTCGAAAAATGACACATTCTGAGGAAGAATCACCCATCCTCCATCTTCAAATTCTATGCTGGCCTGACGTTCTTCTCCCATGCCGGCCTCAAAAAAGCCGTTGGACTCCAGGGTATACCGGTCGTCTGTCTGAGCGGGCTGGTACATCCGGAAATTATTAAAACCATATTCCAGAAGCGTCTCGGTATCCTCATAAGTCGTGTCCATGCTGTGCATCACGACGCAGACCAGCTTCATATCTCCTCTTTCCGCATAAGTAACCAGCGTATTTCCCGCAGGCGTCGTATAGCCGGTCTTGCCGCCCAGGGCATATTCATAATATTCCTCTTTTGTGGAAAACAGCATTCTGTGTAGGTTCGCCATGGGCCGTTCCTCCTCCTGCATCTGCGTGGGAGGCAGCACATAGGTCTGGGCAGAATCAATCTGCATAAAGGTTTCGTTCAGAGCACAGCCCCTCATAATCATGGCCATATCATAGGGGGTCGTCCAGTGTTCCTCATTGTGGATTCCGCTGGGATTGACAAAATGGGTATGCTTGGCTCCCAACTGGGCGGCCCGCTCATTCATCATCTGGGCAAAGGCGTCGATGGAACCGGAAATATGTTCTCCCAAAGCATTGGCCGCATCGTTGGCCGAAGGAAGAAGAAGGGCATAGATACAGTCCTCCACTGTCATCTGCTCTCCCTCGACGGCCGCGATATTCGCATATCCGTGCGGAACGGTGTACACCGCATCGTGGGAATAAGTAACCACCTCGTCCAGCGAACAGTGCTCCGCCGCCAGAAGCCCCGTCATAATCTTGGTGATACTGGCCGGATAAAAGGTATGATTTGCATTTTTTTCATAGAGCACGGTTCCCGTCAGGGCATCCATCAGAATCGCCCCTTCCGCTTCCACAAAAGGACTCTGCGGCCAGTTTTCCGCCGTGACATAACGGGTATCGTCCTGAGGGCCCGCAGGGCCGCCCTCTCTCTCTCCGTTTTCCCCCGCCTCCTGACCGGTTTCGCCCTCCCGGTCATTTTCCTGACCTTCCGTTACGGTTTCTGCCTGGCTGCTTTCACTTTCCGACGGTTCCGCCAGAACAAAAACAGGCACGGCCGGAACGCATATGAAAACGGCCAGCAGCAGGGCCAGCATATGTGTCATTCTTCTTTTCATAATCTGTTAACTCCTTTGACGCATCTTATCATTCAGGCTCCTTCGGGCGGACAGATTTCCCTCGGCAATCAGCCGATCTGTCCTATTTTATGCGAACTTTCAGAATCTTACGACATCCGGAACACAAAAGCTGTCATTTGGCCGGCCATGCCGCTTTACCGGGAAACTTTGATACGCCTGCAATAGACCGTGCTGACCGCCAGAACAGCCGCCAGCGGCACCGCAAACATCAGCCCGATAGAAAGCGCCGTGTCCACAAAAAAGGGCTCCGGCACGATATTAATCAGCAGATCGGTGGACGGGTCCAAAATCCACAAGTCATTGTCAAAAAAGATCTGATGGAATATGGTAAAATATTTTGTAAAATCCGTGGAGATCACCAGACCCAGTACCAGCACCAGCGCCGCTATCACGGCACTTCCGGCCTGAAATGACCGGGCCAGTATATAGACCGTATCCTTTTTCCTCCGCAGGGCAATAAAAAGAATCAGCGTTACCGCCAGCACCGCCATAATCCGGCGCATGAGAAGCCCTTCCAGAAACAGAGCCCGCACATCTTCCATATGAGCAATCTCCCGCTCATTGAAAAACTCACGGGACTCCCCGCCAATCACGGTCATCACATGCAGGTCCTCCCGGTTTCCACGCAGATAGGCCATCATCTCATCCGTCACCTGCAGAAGATCTTCCATTGTCATGTCGATGCCTCCATCGTCCAGCACATGGTATTTCGTATATTCCTTTTCATAGTATCCGGGGATACCGTAAGTCACAATCTCCACGGAAGTGATCAGCCAGATCAGCATCAGCGCCAGCGCACAGAAAATGCCTGCCGCCGTATCCATACTTTTATTCGAATTCAATGTAAAACTCCTTTTCGCCACAGACGCCCGGAAAAGGAACGCCCAACCGCAGTTCTAATGCATTTTAGCATAGTTTGATACGCATTTCAAGTTGTGTATGTCCTTTGTTTTCGAGTTTTTTGAGCGGCAGATTTCTGTTTTATTTTCCCCTTTGCAACTGCATTTTGACAGAATAACCGGATTATAGTAAAATGAAAGAGATCAAAAATGTCCGGCCTTACCGGCTGCGGACGAATCGGAAGGAACTATACGCTATGAGACTTCGCAATGTGCCCGGCTCCCGTGAGACACTGGCGGCCAGCAGCTACTGCTTTGAAACCCCCGGAGAATTAAAGGGATGCTGGCAGAAAGAATTCGGGAATCAGAATCCCCTCTTTATAGAAATCGGCATGGGAAAAGGCAAATTTATCACACAGCTTGCCGCCGCCCATCCTCAGATCAATTATATCGGCATCGAAAAATATTCCAGTGTTCTGGTGCGGGCGCTGGAAAAGCTGGAGGCACAGCCGCTGCCCAACCTCCGCCTGATCCGCATGGAGGCGGAAGAACTTCTGAATATTTTTGCGCCCGGAGAGGTTTCGGGAATCTATCTGAATTTCTCGGACCCCTGGCCCAAAGACCGGCATACGAAAAGACGGCTGACCTCCGTCCCTTTTCTGACCCTGTACCGGCAGATTCTGAAACCGGAGGGACTTGTGGAATTTAAAACGGACAACCGTCCCCTGTTTGACTTCTCTCTGGAATCCGTAACGGAAGCCGGCTGGACGCTGCTGGCGCACACTTTTGACCTGCATCACAGCTCCATGGCCGAAGGAAATGTCATGACCGAATACGAAGAAAAATTTTCCGCGCTGGGCAATCCGATCTGCAAACTGACTGCCATGCGGCCCTGACTTCCTTCGGGCGGCAACCGCAGACCAGGCACATCGCGGCGGCAGCGGCCTTTTGCCGTTCCCGTCTCATGCCTGCCCCGCACACATGATTTTCTTTCTGCCGCATATAATAACAGTAATGATTGAAAGAGAGCCGGCTGCCGGATCGCTTACATGACAACTTTGCAGTTTGAACGGATATCCGTAATCCGATGCGCCGGCCAAACCGAACATGGCAAAGAAATCAACTTGGAAAGATACTCTGGGCAAAGCCGCTCTGGGCAACCCTGAGCTAAACCGAAAAGCGCTGAAACTGAAAAAATCTTTTGACGAGATCGATAACCTGTTAAAAGGTTTAGATAAATCCAACAAAAATAAGAAACAGAAGTAAAACCGACAGCCGCCCCCATTGGAGAAGGACGCTGCCGAACCAGGAACAGGAGGAAATAACTATGGCAATGATTATTAATGAAGATACGTTCCAAAAAGAGGTACTGGAATCCGATATCCCCGTACTGGTGGACTTTTTCGCGGAATGGTGCGGTCCCTGCAAGATGCTGGCCCCCGTGCTGGAGGAACTTTCCGCCGAATATGAAGGCCGGGTAAAAGTGTGCAAATGCGATATCGACAAATCCATGGGGCTGGCCGCCCGCTTCCAGGTACAGGCAGTACCCACCCTGGCATTTTTCAAGGGCGGACAACTGGCCGAAATCGCCGCAGGCGCGCTGCCAAAAGCGGCACTGGCGGCAAAGATGAGCGAATATGCCGGATAATAACCGCAAAAACAGGCTGTCAGTCACACTGAAACAATGAACAGGAACGCCCGCCGTATGCCAAACAACACTTTACATGCTTTGGGATACGGCGGGCACTTCCATACATTTCAAACATCAGTGCGGCCGGCTTTGCGGTCCGGCAGTCATTCACACATGGCAGACGTCCCCATGTATGTTTTAATAACAGCCATATTTTAACGTAGCCTCTCTCCATGCGTGCATATTTTTATGAGACGCATTGTCCAGCATAATGGAACAGTCCATAATAAAGCCGCCGCCGGGGGCCAGGATATCTAACTGCCGCCGGGTTTCATTGATCACCTGCTCCTCGGTGCCGAAAGCCAGCAGCGCATTGGGCACCGTGCCGCAGATACAGGCCACTTTTCCCACCGTCTCTTTGGCCCGTTTCAGGTCCACCTTCTCAAACATATATACCACTTTTCCTTTCGGCACATCGCTGATAATCTCCAGACGGCTGTTGTAATTGCCCTCGCAGAAGCAGACAGGCGTCATACCGTTTTCGATAATCATCATGATACACTGTTTCAGATTTGACCAGTAAAACTTTTCATAGTTGGCGTTGCTCATAAATTCATCCACACCGCAGTGAAGGGGAATAAACACCCGTTTTGCCCCCCGTTCCCTGAATTTCAGAATCTGGCGTTCCGCGTTCATCCTGGTCAGCTTATTGACCACGACTTCCAGTTCTTCCGGATATTCGTAGATATCCTGCACTGTCCGCAAAATGCCCCGGATGCTGTCGGCAAAGGCGTCAAAAGGAATCACAAACGCGCCGCACTGACAATACGTGGAGAACCCTTCCTCGGCGATGATATTCCGAAGACAGGCCATCTGCTGATTTCTGGCATTCGTCGCCTTTCCCGCGTCCGCCAGAGCCTGCAGCGCCTTCTGCACGTCGGGGTCCGCAAATGCGGACAGGTCGCCAAGCTGCGTGGAATCATAACTTTCACGCAGATACAGCTTACCAAGCCCCGCCAGATGCTCATATTTTCTCGGAAGGATCTTCGTCAGAATCATATGGGTGGGATCGTCGATAAATTCCTGATACTCGTCATCATGCAGAAACTCCTTGTCCAGATGCTGGAAAGAAGAATCCAGAGGCAGATCGTGGGCGGGGCCGGGCCAGCGCAGGAATGTGCATCCCAGCGCCTCCAGCGGGTCCATCGCGTATAATCCCGCCATATTCACGGCATCCGGCTCATATTCCCGCAGAAATGCCCGGTATCCGGGCCCCATCAGCCGGGCGTCCTTCATCGCGTCATAGATGGAAATGCCGTAGCCCAGCATATAAAACCCGCTCATTTTCGGCGCAAAAGGCACCCGGTCCGGTATCCCCAAATTGATGGCCGTGTCCATACGCCGGTCCCGTTCCTGTTTTAACTGTTCTTTTGTGTCTGTCATTTTTGTTCCCCTCCTGCTTTTAAAGTTCCGCAACGCCCCTGCCAAGCACCCTGGCTCCGGTCCGCTGCTGTTTTTTATAAATCATTTGACACTGCCTGTTAAAATAGTTTCCGGTTACTATTCCTTACCGCCGGCAGGGGGCTTCCCATCCGTTTTTTTGCGGCAGTATTTTTCCATGCCTGCCGGCGGCCTGATTTCAGCCGCTTTCCTGTGTCTGTCTGTTCGGCAGCACGCCCCGCAGATTATCACCGTCTTATCCTTATTTAATTTATACAATGATTTTCTTTCTCTGCCGATTATGTTATATTATAAGCATAGTACAGTTTTTTCTCTCTGTAAATCATCCATTGTCACCGAAAAATATGCTGTCTGTATCGGTTATTTTATACGATAAAATCAGGAGGGGATTTATGTATCTTCCGCTGCTTATGCTGCTGGAAAAAGCAGGTATTTTTTTACCTGCGGAAACAGCGCATTCTGTTCAATCTATTATGCTTCGGGATATCCGGCTTCTGACGCCGGAGCTGACAGAATATCAGGCCCATACCCTTTATGTGGGACAGACGCCGCCCCCCAGCCTGCCTTCCCGGACAAAGCAGGAAACCTGGTGTATCCTGCTCTTTTGTCAGACCGGCAAAAACGCCGAAGATCCCCCGGCAAATTCCGCAGTCTCCGAAGATTCCGAAAACACCGGCTTTTCAGGCATTCTTCCTGTGACGGCGCCGGAAGACCTTTTTGTTTTATTTAACCGTATGCTGGAGATTATGGACCGGTTTCGGTCCTTTCGGCAGCGTCTGGAACAGCCGGGCCATTCGGAAAATCAAAAAGAACGGCTCCAGGAAATGACAGAGCTGATCTCCGGCATGATGGGCAATCCCGCTTATCTGACAGATTCCAGCTTTAAAGCGCTCGCCATTGATTCCTCTCCTCTCTTTTCAGAAATCAGCTCTATCTGGCGCCACCTCAGCCGATACGGCTACCTGCCCTATGATATTGTGTACAACCTGCAAAAAAGCGGAGAATTAGAAGAAATCGAGCAGACAGACCGGGCCCTGCTGTTCCGGTCCGCATACTTTAATAACCCTTTTATCGGATATTGTCTGAAACATAACGAACAGCTTTACGGATATTTATTCGTGGTCGGCTACCGAAAAAAAATCACGCCGGGAGAAATCCTGTTTGCGGAACAGATCGGCAAGGCTGTCATGAAATCCATCCTGCATATGGCAAGACCTGCCGCTTCTTACCGAAGAGATTATGAAAACTTCTTTATTCATGCCCTTGACGGAAATTTTCATGACACCATCCAGATCGCCCGCCAGCTAAAACCTCTGCACTGGAACCTCAACGGAAGCTACTGCGTACTGCGGCTGGAAACGGCACTGGAAGACGAAACTCTGCACCGGCACCTGTGCGTACAGCTTGAACATTTAGAACAGGTCATTCCATTGATTTATGACAATGGCGTTACCGCCGTCTGTGCTTTAGACTCCTCCCACACTGTCACCGAACTGATGCGGCACTTAAAACCCCTGCTGGAACCGCAGAACTGCATCTGCGGCATCAGCGATAAGTTTACCGGCTTCCAAAATCTGCACTCCCACTACAAACAGGCCGAAGCCGCACTGAAAGAATGCCGGGACCGCCAGACAAAAAGCAGTGTTGCCGGTGACAGAAAAGACTGCGCCGTGATCACATATACGGAATGCGCCGCCAGATATCTGCTGCGGGATTGCCCCCAGGAGGCAGTTGCCGCCTTTCGCTGGGAAGTACTGGACGATCTGATCCGGTATGACCGGCTTCATCACACCAGCTACGTTCAGACACTGGCCTGCTACCTGCACTGCGAGCGAAATCTGGCGCTGACATCAAAAAAACTGTACATCCACAGAAACACCCTGATCTACCGCATCAGCCGTCTGTCCCGGCTGCTGGACTGCGACCTGGAAAACGCCGCGGTCCGCCTGCGGCTGACGCTCTGTCTCGAATGGATGCGGGGGCAGGAATGATCTGCTGAACCGTTGAAAAATTTCTGTAAAAATTTTTTAAATTTTTTCAAAAAAAGACTTGTCAAACCGACAGGAATGTTATATAATATTCGACGTGCTAAAGAAAACGGCACAACATCAAGAAGCGCCTCTAGCTCAGCTGGAAGAGCACCTGACTCTTAATCAGGGTGTCCAGGGTTCGAACCCCTGGAGGCGCATAGAAAGTCGAAAGCTTAGCGGGTATGCGGGTTTTCGGCTTTTTTGTTAATCGTGAAGATCATTGTTTTTATTGGTGCTTTAGGACACTTTTAGGACATTTTGAAAGCATATCAACAAAAGTAAGTCCCCAAGAGTAATCCCAAGGACTTACTTTTTTATTTCGCTATTCTGCAATTTTCAAGATTGATCCAGCCTGCGCCGCTTTTCAGTCGCCCCCAACCTTCCCAGCCATTCCACATAAGGGGCACAGCCCTTTTCCACCCACTTGTATCGGGGATCCACGCAGGTTCCGGCCAGCGGATCGATGGTAGCATATGATTTCAGGTGCTGGATCTGAGCCCGGATGCCAAACTGAGGCGTGGGGAAAGAATTACCCTTCATGCCCCGCTGTATCACTCCCATACCACAAAAGTTGTTCTGATCGAGCGTTACTGCGGTATCGACGAAAGCAAAATTGCCAGTCTCCAAACAAGATTGCGCATAGGCTATATCACCCCGAACTCCCTCCGCAATACCTTCTGACAGGTACAGCGGTATCATGTCCAACACTGACTGCGGTACTTCTGGATTTACTGCTTTGATATACTTTATCATCTGTTGCGACGTCGCAACAGCCTCCCCCATAATGCTTGTGCGGCCTTCCATTGCCGAGCTGACCGCCTGGCGAAACGTGTCCATCATATACCCCATGTCCAGCTGTATCCAAAGATGTTCCGGATCGCCGTGGTTGCTGGCAATCCCCCTGGCATATCCCTCTCTGTGGCTGATAATAACTCCGTCCCCCAGCGGATCCAGGTCGTACTGCTGGCAGAGCATGGCAAACAGCTCCACCGCCGCCCGGTAGGTCCTCTCCGCCACCGTCCTTGCAGCATCCACATCCGTGCAGGTAAAATTTGAACCTGCTGTGTATTTAATACACGCAGGCTCACATATTTCTATGCCAATATGGCTGTCATTTCCCGATCCGTTTGGCCCGGAAGCACAATGCCAGCCCCGATACTCCCATGGAAGGGTCTGATGCACAGTGCCGTCGGTGCCATCAATGAATGCATGGACGCAGGCTGAAATCTCCGCATTGTCCCAACTGTTCACAAATGCCTGGGCAGAGGGCTGAGGGCAGCCCACGGAATGGAGCATCAGTCCTTTAACTATGATTTCCTTCCCTGCCTGATAGCAGCGGTTCTTTGTCAAATACGATTCAATGATTTTCATCCCTGATCACCCTCGCTTTCCATTTTGTCTTTCAGAACTTCAATCGCCCTCATAATTACCGGCGGAATCGGAATTCCCATCAATCCCGCATTCTCAATGATGGATATTGTCTCATTTGCCAGGAACGCAA
>CAOKOL010000002.1 GCA_948470335.1 uncultured Lachnospiraceae bacterium
TTTGATTATGAATTTTTATTGCGATGGATGACGGCTGGTTATTCATCGCTTACTTATAATTGATCACCCCTGCCTGCAATTCATCCGTTTTGTATAGGATATTTCCCCGTTTCAGGATGGCATTCAGCTTATCCGTAAACAAAAACGATGCCCGGAAGGTTCCCGGCTCGTCAAAAATATCCTTCCATATAACTGCGTTGTATTTTGTCACCACACCCACCACAGATAATTCCGGATCTAATATATATATTTCCATGTCTATACCCCTATATATTTATTCGCATACACAAACTTCACGGCCAGATATTCTTCCCCTCCGTCTGCCCCATAGCGCAGCAGGTTATCGCCGACATCCAATTCCAGGAATATCCCGTTTCCGCCTGCGATATCTACATGCCCAATATAATCCTCGGAAACCCCGTTAATCCTGCTGTCGGCCGTTTTATCCTGACCCGTCGTGATTGTGACTGTCTGTCCCGCTTCCATCATGCAGTTCAGCCGTATACACTCACGCGTATATACATTCAGTACATACGGGTTCACCACTTCCCCCTTTGCCGTAAATATAATCGTCATTCCCAGCTTTACGGCCGATCTGTTTGGCAGGGAAGCGATTTTTGATGTGGACTTTCTGCCAAATATAATTCCTTTCCTGACCGGTATGGCCAGTGCGAAACGGAATGCACCCTTTGTGCTTGCCATCTCCACCAGAGAATTCCCGTCTTCATACCAAAACGGGTCCGTGGCCGTCAGGCTTACCGAATACGTCTGAATTTTTGATACCTTTGTAAATTTAAACGCCGGTGTCTTTTCCGTGTACGCCGTAATGGTCCTGGTGGTTCCTCCGTATGAATGCTTAATTGTCAGCTTTTCTTTTGGCATAAACAGGTTGAGCATAGCAGACCGAAGCGCCTGCATTTGTTCCGTTGTCGCAGCGAAAATGGCTCCTTCAATCTTCATTGCCCTCTGCTCCGTATAGACATTTACAAGACTTGATCCATCCTGTCCAAATCCCTGGCTGGTTACAATTCTGACATCCAAACTGTCAAACCCGGATATGTTTTCCACATAAAACGGAGGGTCTGTCAGCGTGATCGACTCCCTTCGGTTTAACACCGTTACCACCCTGTCTGTCACCATTCCAATGCCGCCTCCCTCTGTGATTCCTCAAATTTCCTCGCCGTGTCAATAAGACTGTCCGTTTTTGAGTGGATGTGAATTTCCTGGTTTACAATGGTGCGTCTCATCCCCGGCCCGCTTTCCCGCCCGGAATTCCATCCTCCGCCGATAGTCTTTTCCGGGTCCGGGAGCGTGTCTGAAACCAGCCGGTCTATGTCCGCCATGGATTCCTGCCAGCCAACTATATACCCTTCACCTGTCATCCTTCCCAGGTAGGCAAAGGCTTTTGAAGGGGATTGTATCCCCAGGGATGATTTCGCCGCGTTGTAGGCGGAAAGCGCTGCATCCGCCGCCGTTTTCGCCAGCCCTCCCACAGCGCTGTTGATTCCGGATTTCAAGCCTTCTATGATGTTCACGCCCACCCCTCTGAACTTATCGGCCGACAGCCCACTTTGCGCGGTCCCATATACTTCCGTGGCCACCGCAGACATTTCACCCACTGCAGAGGATTTATTCTGAGAGATTCCGGACTGTGTACCTGTCATCGTTGTCTTCCCGATCTCCCGAAATGCCGAATCCGTCAGCACCGTACTGGCGCTGTTTAAAGCTTCATTCGCCGCGTTTCCCATGGCCGCAAGGACAACATTCTTATTTTGGGAGATTCCGGACTGTGTACCTGTCATCGTCGTCTTTCCGATCTCCCGGAACGCCGAATCCGTCAGCACCGTTCTGGCGCTGTTTAAAGCTTCATTCGCCGCGTTTCCCATGGCCGCAAGGACAACATTCTTATTTTGGGAGATTCCGGACTGTGTACCTGTCATCGTCGTCTTTCCGATCTCCCGGAACGCCGAATCCGTCAGCACCGTTCTGGCGCTGTTTAAGGCCTCGCCGGCCACATTCCCCATTACATTAAAAAGTTCTTCTTTTCCTCCATTAACACCATCCACATAACCCTGTATGGTATTGGCTCCCATTTCACGGTAAACAGTGGAAGGGCTGTTAATCCCCAGGAGTTTTTTAAAGCTGTCTATACCGGCCTGGGCCACTTTCCCCGCCACTGTTTCCACGGATCCCGTTTCTTCACCCATGGCTTCCGTGTATCCCTGAACCGTTGCCCTCGCGGCCTCGCTGGCCTCGCCGGACAGATCCATCTTTTCCACGGCTTCGGCCGCCGCGCCCTCCATTTCTTCCAACGCCCCGGAAAACCCAGTAGCCATTTCCGCAGAGCTTTCCGCCGCCCTCCCCTGGGCTTCGATCAGAGCCGGGTATGTCTGGTCAACCAGTGACATCAGTTCTTCATCCGACATCTGCGCAAGGCCGGCGATATAAGCCGCAGCCTCCGTGGAACCGTCATCCACCGCCGCCACAAAGCTGTTCAGGCCATCAATATTCCGCCCGTTCAGATCCTCAAGGTTGTCCGCATATTCCGTCCAGTACCGTGTCTGGGATTCCAGGGCCGCCAGGATATCGCCGGACGACATCGCTACCGTGTCTTCCAGCTCATTCCACAGGCTGAACTGCCCATGTATGGATTCCAGCACTTCTGCGTACAGCTCGTCGTATTCCTGCTTAAGGATCGCCATCTGCTCGGCCATGACGCCAGCCGCCCCGTTGGCCGCTCCCGCCGCTGTCTCCATCTTTGCCAGTTCTTCATTTGCGGCGTTAATAGACGCTTTCAGGGTTTCTTCCTCCTCAGAAAGCTGTGCGTCCGACTCCCTGAGGCTTTCCACTGCCTCGCCGGCGTTTTTACAGGCATCCTCCGCATTTATCATCTGATCCAGATAGATATCATAAGCGCCTGTGTACTTTTCAAGGGCCTCACTCCTCGCAGCCTGCGCCTCCTCAAGGGCCGCCTCCGCCTCCTCAAGCTCCCTGGAAATACGCGCCCGCTCGTCCAGCACTTCGTTGTAACGCGCCGCATCCTGAGAAAGGCTTTCCTGCTTTGCGGCCTCCTCTACATATTTCCTGACTGCCTCCGTGGACATATTCAAAGAATCCGATGCACCGTCATAAGCAAGGGCCAGTTCCGGATATGTCTCATTCAATTGGCCAATGATATACAGCATCCGCTCCTGTTCCGCCGCGGTCAGGCGGGAACACCCGGCTAACTCGTCCAGCTCATCCGCCATGGACAGGCAGGCGTCCGCCGTATCCTGCGTCTCGCTTTTCAGGGCCTTAAATGTTTCCTGCTCCTCTTTTATGGCAAGGATCAGTTCTTCCGCTTCCTCGCGCATCTCCGCCGTGGCCTGCCGCATGGCCTGTTCCCCGGAAGCATCCTCCATATTCGCGTGCAGCACCACGATTGCCGCCGCCAGCCCCGCTACCGCCGTGGCCGCTAAAACAAAAGGGTTCGCCAAAGCCGCGGCTGCCGTCGCTGTCAAGGCAGGAATCAGTTTCCCCGCCACCACCTCGCTTGTCAGCAGCGCCCCTGCTGCCAGTGCCGCTAAAGCCGCCGTAATGCCCACAACGGCAGCCGTAATCTCCGGATGCTCCGCAACCAGGTCATTGACTACGGTGAGTACTTCTGTCAGAGTCTTTACCCCCATACCCAGGACAGGCGTCAGGTCCTCCCCTACCGTAACGGCCAGACCGTCCCATGCAGACTGCAGCAGAATAACCTGCCCCGCATAAGTATCCAGCTTGACATCCGCCATTTCTTTCGCGGCTCCTGAGCAATCCTTAAGCCCCGCGGCATATGCCTCAAAACTTCCGGTGGATTCCCCAAGGAGCGTCATCAGTTCCGTCTGCGCTGTTTTCCCGGCCACGATATAGGACAGGTTGGACTTCTGCTCATCATTCAGCCCGCCCCAGACTTCCCGCATCCCCTCCAGGATACCGGACAGGCTCTTTACATTGCCCTGCGTATCATAAACCCTGACTCCGTATTCTTCCAGCAGATCACGGCAGCCGGATACGTTATTCCCCAGTCTGGTCATAATAGAGGCAAGGGCCGTACCGGCCTCCCCTCCTTTCAGTCCGGCGTCCGCCATAACCATCAGGGCGGCTGTCGTGTCTTCCAGGGAGTATCCCATCTGTGTTGACGCCGCCGCACAGTTTTTATACGCCTCACCCAGCTGTGATACGTTCGTATTGCTGTGGGACATTGCGTAAGCCATCTGGTCGGCGAGCTGTCCCGAATCTTTAGCTGTCAGTCCAAAGGCTGTCAGGTTGTCAGTAACGATATCGGAAGCTGTCCCCAGATCCATGGCCGCAGCTGCCGCCAGATCCAGGATTCCTCCGATTCCCTCCATCATCTCCCCGGTTTTCCATCCGGCAAGGGCCATATATTCCATCGCCTCGCCGGCCTGCGTCGCGGTAAAAGAGGTAGTTGCGCCAAGCTCCTTCGCCTTATCTGTCAGGCCGGCCATTTCCTCCCCTGCTGCGCCCGAAAGAGATTTCACCGTCGCCATCTGGTATTCAAACTCCCCGGCCGCTTTTACGCATCCGGCCAGCGCCTGCCCGATTTTCTTAATTCCTTCCACCAGCCCCAGGGCCGTAATGGCCCCGTACATGTCCTCAAAGGCCTGTGTCCCTTTATCCCCGGCTTCCTTTGCCTCCTTCCCCATGCCGTCAATCGACGTGGCGCATCCGTCGGCTGATCTGGCAGCTTCCGTCAGATACTTATCATTCCTTTTAATTTCATCGTTCGTGCCGTTTAGCTGAACCTTCGCGTTATTCAGCTGACGTTCCCAGTTATTCGCGCCTTTTGCCGCCGCGCTCAGGTAGGCCTCATTTGTTTCCAGTTCATCCGTCAGGTTTTTATTCTCCCGGATCAGCCCTCCTACTGCCGACGCGGCCCCGCCGGTTTCCTCCTCAAGCCTTGCCATCGCCGCTTTCGTCTGCGCGATCTCCTGCTCCAGCTCTTTTTGCGCGGCGGCCGTATTCCTTGAGCTGTTTTGCAGCTTTTCCAGCTTCCCTTCCGCTGATTCCAGTTTCGCCTTATAGCTGTTCCACTGCTCCCCGGCCTTCTTTGTCTCATCCGAAAGCGCCGACAGGGTTTTCTCATTGTCCTCCAAAGAGTGTTTCAGACTTTCACTCCTTGCGGCGTATCCCTCCGCCGCCGTTTTTGCATTCGCGTAGGCATCTTCCAGTTCCCTGACTTTTTCCGTCTGTTTGGCATGTACTTCTGACAGCTCTTTCCCTTTGGCCTGGAGCGCCTCCATGGTATTCTGCTGCCCTTTAAACTCCGACTGCACCAGTTTTAATCGGGAATCGAGCATTTTCAGCTCAGAATTGATATTTGTGATCGCCTGCTTATACTGGGATTCCCCCTCAACGGCCAGTTTTGTTGATATCGTCCTGGTTGCCATACGCCTGCCCCTTTCTTAATCAGCCGCTCATTTCCTGCCGTTTTGCCAGCATCCTCCCTGCGGCATTTTTCGCCCCGATCTCCCGTTTCCATTCCTCAATCTCAAAACGGATAAAATCCAGCAGGGATGCCATATCCAGCACGCTGATCTTTCGCCCCTCAAAAATTTCATCAAAAGCGCCATCTCCCAGGCACTGGTCTACCGCTCTGCGGCTGGTTTCCGTTACCTTTTCCATTTTCTCCTCATCGGCCAGAGCAGCATCCCCGCTTAAACGGAAAGCTTCCCCGGAGCACTCCTTCATCACCCTGCCGGCTTTTTCCATATCGCTTGTCAGATGATATACTTTCCCGCATATTTTCATCGGGCGCCCAAAATTAAAACTGTTCATTCCCTTTCCTCTCATAAGCCGCATTCTCCATAATCTGTATCAAATCCCGCATCTCGCCCGGAGTGGTCAGAAGCATCGTCTCCTTCCGGTCCATGCCCAGCTTCAAACCGGCATTGATGCAATAAATATCACTCACGGGCTTTACACGTTTTTTTCCTGCTGCCGCTGAAATTCCAGCAGCGTAATGTCCACATCTTCCAGGGACTCAACAGAATGGTTGATCCCCAACGTAACCGCAGCATAAATACCATTTTTTATATTGACCCAATCCCCTATATCCAAAAGCCTTTCCAGCCTGTCGATGTCCGGTATCGAGGAGGGATCATAACCGTAATGCCTCCTTGCCAGCTCCCCCTGCTTCACAAGCGTGCCAAATACTTTCAGCATGGCTTCATACGATTCGCGGGAGTCCCCTTCCATCACTTCCAGGAAACCCCCTTCACCGGGAAACATCTCACGCAGGTCAAACATGGCCTGGTTATTGTAAAACAGGTGGCAGGGTTTCCCCGCCACCTCAATCATGACACACTGCTTCATAAACCGCCCTCCACCGTACCGCCACTTTCCACGGCATCGCCCGGCCACGCGGATGCCCCGCTGAACAGACCGGCCAGGTATTCTGCTGCGTCCGCCTCTTTGTCAAACCGTTTCTCCACTTTGAACACGCCTTTCCCACATGCCTGTATCCTGAATTTGATGGAATCATATTCCAGGGTGATGCCGTTCTCTTTCGTTTTCGACGTGGAGCCCTCGACAGAGCCCTGCACCTTAGGATACCAGTTGACCTCGTAATACTTTTTCTTGTTGGCGTCCATCAGGTTTCGGTAAAAACCGTACGCACCGAAGGGCTGATTGTCCTCCGACCCGTAAGCCATCCCGTTTTTCTCGTCTTTTTTCGTACCCAGGATTGCCGCCGAAACCTCTGCGTCGATAAACACGGCTTTTACCGTTCCCTCACCGTTAGAAAACTCGGAAATATAAAGTTTTTCCTGATTGTCCCCATAAGCTGATCCCGTTGCCATGTTCAGCGTCTCCGTAAACTCGTTGATCCCGTCAAACTCCTTCACCTCGCCATAGGTCGGCTTCGTCTTCGCGTCCCCTTCCTTCGTCATGGGTGCCCACATCGCACCCTTTGTCCCATATTTCATATTTTCCTCCTCGCTGCAATATTAATATTAAATTTCCACTGTTTACAGGCCCCTTGCGTCAAGGAATCGTTTATACGCTTTCTCAGCCGCCTCCGCCGTCCGGGAAGCGCACGCTTCATTGGCCGTCCTGATAAATGGCCTTGCGGGCTGCTTTCGTGTCCCATACTCATTCAGGAAAGCAATCTCAGCGTTCCGAATGGTTTTTGTCCCTTCCTTCCCGACCCTCCTGATCCTGCTGCCCCTGGGGTATACATATTTCGCGTAACCGCCGGAAACAGGGTTTACCCTTCCCGCCGTTATGCTGTCAGCCACATGCTGGCTGACGTCCCGGCCATCCTCGTCATAGACGCCCATGCTCCTGGCCGTTTTCTTCTGCTCCTCCACCACAATCTCCGCCTGGGCATCCAGAATATCCTCAATGACATCCCTCGTCATCTCCGACATTTCTTTGAAACTCAGCATCAGGCCGTCCAGGTCATTTACGGATAACCGCGCCATCACACCACCTCGCATTCCACGGTATGCCGGATATACCCTGTTTCCTTTTCATACGTTGTCACCGGCTCAGTGAAAGCGACTTCATCCGTGTCCAGGACTTCCAGAAGCTTCCCCAAAAGCTCTCCCGACTCATCTTTTGTGTACAGATCAACCTGGATTATTTTCACGGCCCCTTTCCGTCTGTTCCCGCCATAGATGCCCCGCCCGGATGTTTCCTGCCACACAATATGTTCCCCGGCAGAATCACCCATGGATTCAAAATGGTATACCTGGTCTGCAGCTTGTTTTAAAACGTCACAAAACTGTTCTAATGTCATAGCCTCACCTCCTCATATCATTCACACGCCCACACAGGGGGCAGCATGTCAGAAACTGCCATGAAATATAAAAAGCAGCAGTTCCTCCTATTTCCCACAGAACTGCCACTTTTATATCAATTACTGAAAAAATTTTACGAAAAAGAGACAGCCGAAGCTGTCCCTATCCCATTATGAAAAGATTTAGTTGATTATTTTTTGCGGAACCCCCAGAATTTTTGAAAGCGCTTCCTGAAGCACCCTGGAATAATTAATCCCGGCCTTGTCCGCTTCAACGCTCATCCAGTACGGAATCGTACAGTTTTTCTTCACCGCCCTCTGATCCACTCTTTTTCTATACTCCGCAAAATCAACGTCGACCAACGTTACAATGTCTTCTTTATCCGCATCAAACTGTGCGGAATAAGGTTCCGGAAGTTCTTTCTGATCATCTTCCAGATCAATTCCCAGCAATCCGATTACATCCCTGGCCATTTCCATAGCTTCCGCAACAGAATCGCCCTGCGTGCTGGAATCAAAATCAGGTATTTTTACAAAATACCCGTCATCCGCACGTTTCAGTATCACCGGATACGCTCCTTTCCTTCTCATATTTTTTTCCATCCTTTGTTTTCTCCTCCTGCATCGCACTTCCCAGATAGACTTTAAAAAGTAAGAACATGAAATTTTATCAAGCGCCGGAGCTTAAAGCCCCAGCCGTTTGATAATGTCTTTTGCCAGCATCTCTTTGATCTCCGAATGTCTCGGAATAGCCTCCACCCTTTTGCCATCAGTATATAAGTCATGGTTGCCCCCGTTCCGTTTGAAGCGCCATCCGTTTTTCTCAAGAAGCTTAACTAAATCTTTTCTTTTCACGTTCAACTCCTTAAACAGGCCATATCTCTGGTTACAACTATACTATACGTATTTTATACGTATTTGTCAATATGTTTATGCGTATGTAGTACGTGTAAGTATATTATATGCAATGCTGCCGAATCTTATGACACATTCGGCATAAAGAATGGCTCTTTTTTCAGTCTAAAGGTAAATCTATTCAGCATATTAAAAAAATGGAAGGAAACCTCTGATGCAGAGCGCTTACAACTATATTTTTTCGTTACCTAAACATCTTTAAATCTGCTTCCACACATTCCAGCGACAGATCCGTTGAAGGCGGCAGCGTATCCGCTGCGTCCTGGGCCTGCACGATGCGGTACCGGTTCCCTGATATGACGCACACGTCATTCGTATGGATCTTATACTGCCTCGGGATCCGGATCAGCTCCTGCACCCTCACGTCCGCCTGCATGGCCTCATAATACCTGGTCAGACCTACTTTGCGTCTCTCAAAAGGGATCCGAGGGAATTTTTCACGCAGGCCCTTCACCGGCTTCGCCCCCTGCTCCGCGATATTCTCCACCCCGTACACGGCACAGATCCCGTCATTGTAAGTCTGAAATTCAACCGGCGTCTTTATCTTCATCCGTCTCTTTCACCGCCTCCAGCTCCGCCTGCTCCCTGAGGGCGATCAGCTCCCTCCCGAAATTGGCGGAGAACATCTCCAACGCGTGGGAACGGGCATACCGGCAGTAGTCAAAAAGGAGCTGTTTTGGCAGCCCCTCTTTTTCATAATCCTGTTTTGCGCCCGCGTAATCATCTAACATAGCCTTCCCGCGTTTTACCATTCCGACAAGTGCCTGATCTGACAGCTCATCCTCGTAGGCGATATTCAGGTACGCTTTCAGACTGTCAAACAGTTCCATATCCACATTCGGTTTCCCTTCCATTTAGTTTTCACTTCCTCCTGCTTCCTCCGCGTCAGCCTCTGCGATTTCCGTCTTATATGATTCCGACCAGCCTTTGACCGTCACCTCCGCACTTGGCCTTTTCAGCCCGGTAATATCCAGCAGAAGGAACGCATTATTGTCCAGAGGCCGCCCGTTCCCATACAGATGGGTTGTATACACCCGGTTATCCTCCAGGAACTGCACATGATCGGAGTATTCGATCACACCTTTTTTGCTGGTTCCCATGCCGGCGAAATACCGTTTCGGCAGCCCCAGCGCCGCCTTCCCTTCCGGAATGCCCACACTCTGGACAATCTTTGTAGGGAACGGCAGCACGTCGCTCACATATGTCCCCTGCGGGGTCAAAATCGTGGTAGAAGGCATGACCTTCATCAGGTAATCGGAAGGGTTCACGACCATGACTACTCCCCTTACCGTCCTTTTACGCCCGGATGGCGTCTCGGTCAGCTTTGACAGGAGGCTCCCATATGTCTCAGGCCCCAGCTCCGTCACAACAACCGCCTCCTTGTGCTCATAAGTCGTCACTCCGCTGGCCGTCGTCCCTTTGTCCAGGTCCCTTGTCATACCGATAGGTTTTTTATCGCCGTCCCCGTCCGCAATGGCGCTTTCCAGCGCCAGCCCGTTAGACTCCGCCAGGATTGCCCGGATATACCTGTCCAGCCATACCGGCCCCAGCTGTAAAAAGTCCTTCCCCATCACCATATAGGCGGTCAGTTTGTTCTGGGTCATATCCATACTGTCAATGGATCCGGAAAGCTCTTTTGTAATGTCGCTTCCCAGCGCGCTCCATGTCGCCATCTGCGTACCCTGGGTGTTGTAGAACCACTTTGTCATATAAGTGCTGTTACGGAAATCAATCGCGTCCAGCAGAGGAAACTCGCTGGAGATATCCTCCATCACCGCGTCGATGATTGTTTCCGGCATAGCCACGTCCAGGTTCGTCACCGAAGTTTTGATATCCGCCGCCATCATGGCATCATTCAGCGCCCTGTAATACTTTTCTTCGGCACTGGTCAGGATACGGACGCCCCGGGCCGTAAGCGCCGCCGCATCCATCCTGGAATCGTTCGCCTCCTCCAAAAGCGCCTCCTGGATGTCCATGGATAACTGAGTCACCGCCTCAGCCACCGCATTCTCATCCCCATTACCGATTGCCGCCAGAAACTCGGCCGCGAACTGCGTCCTTGCTTTTTCCATTAAATCCTTTGACTTCATTTCCTTTATTCTCCTTCCTTCTTTCCGAAATTTCGGAACATCTTTGTAAAACCGGTTTCCTCCACCGCCGACGGAATCTGCTTTTCCGCTGTCAGCTGCTCAAATACCTTTTTCCTGACGGAGTATAAGGGCTGCCCCGCCTCCCCTTCTCCTTCCACAGCAGTCGCAAACCCGTATGTAAATGCCTCCTGCGGCGTGATCCAGCTTTCATTTTCCAGCAGCTCCTGGAGCTTTTCCTCGTCGATGGCCATCACTCGGCGGTATGCCTCTGCTGCCGTGTTCGATATTTTCTCCAAATCCTCCGCCGCTTTCCGCAGGTCTTGCGCATTTCCCCTCGCGTATGTCCATGCATGGTGTATCATCATCAGACTCGCGTCATTCATAACCCGGTCATCCCCCGCCATAAACACAATGGATGCGGCAGAACAGGCAAAACCGTCACAGACCGTTTCCACGTAGGCAGGATGGTTTTTCAGGCTGTTGTAAATGGCCAGCCCTTCCGATACCTCCCCGCCATAAGAATTAATCTTTACATGGATGCGGCCGGCATCGCTTTTTCCGATCACCTGGGCCAGATTATAGCTGGACACGTCACTTTCATCCCATTCCCAGCTGGTAATGTCCCCATAGATCAGAATTTCCAGCGTCCCGTCCTGCTCCGATGCCATAAAATATTTACTCCTCATCGCCCCCTCCTTCCTGGGTTTCCCCAATTTTCCGATAATTCTTCGTGATATAGTGTGCCTGAGCTTCCGGGGTGCCTAACAGCGGCTCCCTCGTTTTTGCCCGAACCTCGTCAATGCTGAACACGCCGCAGTTGATCAGCTTGTCAATCTTAGGGGCTGCGGAAAATACTCCGCCCAGCTCCACATTTGAAGGGTCAACCAAAACATATGATCCTTTCACGTACCCGTCCTCCCCATACCGTTTCCGTGTGATTTCTTCTGTAAGCATGTTGCAGATGGGGCGCACGCCCAGCTGCAGGAAACGCGCGTCGGCCGCCTCATTGTTCGCTACCTCCCCCCGCAGCATGGACGGCGGGATCCGGAACGCCTGGCCGACACGGTTGTAAATCTCATCCGACATATTTTTGACGTCCGCCAACTCGCTAGTATTCCTCACGGGCCTTGTGTGGGACGTGTAATTGTATCCCGCATACAGCGGCAGGACGGCGTTTTTCGCGCTGAAAAAGTTCTTAAACCGGTTGTTAAGCAGGTCATCCCGCAGCTTATCATCCGCCAGCTTATTTGTCTGGGCGGCCTCTATGTTCAGGATCCCTTTGTCGGCATAGGCTTTCCGGTAGCTTTCCAGCGCCCCGCCGATCACCCCTTCATACTGACGGCAGAGCCCGGACAGCAGCGGACGGATATCCTCATTATGCAGCTTTAAGTACAATACGTTTTTTGCTGCCCTGTCCGGGCACGGCTCACCCCGGATGGAAATCCCGGTAAAAATGTCAGGTTTTGTCCCGTCCTCGGTCCTCCCATAGCTGTCCGCGATAAAGAGCTGCCCTTTCCGCTCCACCACCAGCGCCTCGTTATTGTAGACCAGCGTGTCCACCAGGTCCTGTAAAAATTGGGTCCCGTTCTGGTTGACATTCGGGGAGATATTCCACAGGTAATATTCCCCGCCATAGACCTCCTCCCCATCCAGAAACGTCCGGATGACACTCTGGGCCACCGCCGCCGACAGATAACCTGTCGCCGTCATAATCGCCACCCGTTCCAGTTCCAGCGTCCACGGCTCCGCATCCTGCGTAACACTTACCATGTCGCCTTCGCGGGGGCTGAACAGTTCCGCTACCCATCTGCCAAAGCCCCCTGCCCCGCCCGTAAAAATACCCATCTTCTCCTCCCTGTCATCCATATACCACCACGTCCGGGAAATTATCGAAACTCCGGTCATTCCAGCCCTGTATCCTGCCGATCTGGGTGGCGGCGGCCACCATGGCCATAAAGCCGTCCGTCTTCCTGGATTTCGGCTCAATCTTCCCGTAAGTCACGTTCCCCTTGGCGTCCATAATCTGTTTCGCATTATTGGTGTACCAGCGCATCAGGGGATTGTCCCCCCAGATAATCTTCTGATCCGCGAACCTGCTTGTCACCAGCGGGGCGACCAGCATGATATCCGACGGGCGGATCGTCCTGATATTCGCCAGGTACCTTTTGTCATCGTCAAACCCGGCCTCCCGCAGTTCCTTGGCCATCAGCATCTTCCGATAATTGTCGATAGCCAGCCAGGTCACATTGTATTTCGCCCGCTGCTCCGCCAGCCACGCGGCGGGCAGCTCCGCCGGCACCTGCGGAAGATCCACCATGGTCAGCAGGCCTTTCTCAGCCGCGTCCGTCAGTGGAAAGCGCACCCGACTGAGCGCGGGGTTCTGCGCACACACCCATGTATGGGACAGCCAATACCAGAAATCCCCCAGCTCGAACAGCAGGCCGGCCGCAATAAAATCCGTCGTCTGCGCATAGTCAATTCCGGCAATACAGGAATACCCTTCCAGATCGGGAATCTCCCTGTTGGTCGCAAGGATGTTCTCCCAGGACGTAACCCCATCTTCTACGTCACCGTGCGGGCGGTTCATCCGCATGGACATGAAAGAGGAATTGCCCAGCTTATCCAGCTTGTAATTCTCATATTCACGTTCCATAACTGCCAGAAGCTCCGGAAAATACCGCAGTGACGGATTTGCTTTATGCCACATCCGGCTGTCATCCACCTCTTTTTTATCATCCAAACGACAGATAAACGGCAGCAGCCCATTGTCTGGCATTCCGCCGGACAGAATCCCCTCCGCCTTTTCAATCAGATGGTCAAGCGGTCCATCCCGCACGTCCCCATTGGTCGTAATGATCGTCTTTCGAGGCCTTGGTTTTTTTCCTAATCCGGTTTCCGCCACCTCAATCATCTTGTAATTCTCATACTGATGGTATTCGTCGAAATCCACCTTGCCGGGCCGACCGCCCGTTTTCGTCTTCGCGTTCGCCGTCCGAAATTTCAGTTCCGACCGGGTTCTTTTATTCCGGATAATCTCCTTATTCCACTCAAAATGCTTCCGCATTTTAGGCTCATTGGCCTCCAGGACGTTATACACATCCTCAAACGAGGTTTTAGCCTGGTCCTCGCTGTTAGCGAAAATATCAATATGGTAATACGGCACGCCGTTGACGGGCGTCAGCAGAGCAAAATCCTCAAAAGATATGTAGCCGTTCTTTCCGGCGCCGCGGCCCACCATCGCCATCAGATCCGGGAAACGGAGCTGCCCGTTGGCCCGGTATGTACAGTTATGCAGGGCGAAGATGAATTTCTCCCAGGGAAACAGCTGAAACGGGAAATACTTCTGCAGGTCCATGTATTTCTCCAACTGCCCCGTATTAACCCTGACATCCTCATCCCGAAAAACCCTCTCCACCAGATCACACAGCTGCGGCTGTTCCCTGCATACCGGATATTCTCCTGACCGCACTAAAGCGATGTAATCATCTATTTCCTTACAGCCTGTCATCTTCGTCCTCCCCGGTACTCTCCGTATCCAGACCCATCTCCCGGAGGATCGCCAGCATCTGACGGCTGTACAGGATCACGTTTTTCACCGCCGGATTTTCCTTCATGTATTCTTTCCCGGATGCTGATGTGGCCTGTATCATCTCCCCGTCTTCCTGGATTGATTTTTTCATTTTCTGCACCATTTTGTGCATCCATATGTAGTCTTTAATCAGCTGACGGAAATGCTCGACATCCGCACCCTTCCCGCGCAGCTGCTCGGTCAGGGACTTCTCTATTTTTGTCATACCTATGCTTTTCACCCCCATTTTTCCCTCACGCGCGCGAGGAGTTGCTTTGTCCAGGCTTTATGCGGTCGGGGACCTTTCAGATTTTTGCGTTTTTCCGACCGGGGGTATCCCCCTTATGTTACCACCGTTCCTCGTTCGTATAGCCGGACGATTCCGACGCTTTTCCCATATGTTCCTCGTTATGACAGTCCAGGCACAGACACTCCAGGTTATCCAGGTCATAGGCCAGGTCCGGACGCTGTTTCAACGGTTTTATATGGTGCACGATCTCGCAGCGGTTGTAAAATCCTTTCGCTTTGCAGCGCTGGCATTCGTTGTTCTGCCGCTTTCGGGCAGCGGCTGCTGTCCGCTGCCAGGCGTAGGATTTATAGAAATCTTTTTCTTCTCCTGTTTGAATCAGGCTTCGTATTTGCTCTATGGTGTACAATGGTGTCCCTCCCTGCTGCCGTGGAATAGACTCAGTAGAATAGAGAAGCCGCCAGGTTATGCCCTGACGGCCTATATCAATTCCCTTTATATTTATTTTTCAACTCTTGTATTCTGTCCTCTGATATACTATTTTGAATTATATCCTCCGAAACTTCACTATCTCTTGAAAATATCAATGAAATCATATGGGACATACTTCTATATGTTGCTACTAAAAAAGCTATGGCCATCCAAACCCATGCGTAATATATATACATACGCCATTTCTCTGATATAACCAGCTTTACATGCAATACCAACGTAACAATAACATTACAGATGCCGAGTAACACTGTAATTTTAATATATTTGCAAAAAAGATTTTCTTTATCTTTTTCAAATACATATTTCACAAATTTAGATTCATTTTTCATACTCAGAATCACTGGCATAATAGCGCCAAGGAAACCAATAATTATTGAGTCTAGTGTAACTAAGCCATTAAGCAACTCTTTAAAATCCGCATCCATCATCATATTAAAGTTTCCAAAATAACTTGCCATTACAGAAACCAACGCAATAACATATGGGTATACTCTTTCCCAAACATATCCGACATTCTTCATATAGTCAGCTTCCTTACCTATGTGGTGTGATTAAATCAACCAAATGCACTTTGATGTCATTATAATATCGAATCATCGTGCGTGCAGCATAGCCAAAATCCAATACAGTCTTCTTTACTATATTAAATTTGATAATACTATTGCAAATATTATCAAATAAATCTATTGTTTCCACAGGTCTGTTATCATCATCCTTAATTTTCAATTTTAATCCAACAACAGAATTATCTTCTAAAGCATCATTTACAAATTGGTTTACCTCATCAATATTCAATGTATCTTTTTTCGTTCTTCCCAGGCTTATTTTCACATGCCCTGAAACGCCATGAAAGGTTCTAAAAGAATTTTGTATTCTCGTTAGAGAATTGTGACCATCTTCTAATTGTGCGTCTAAATTGGCAAAGTCCACTTCCAATACACGATATTTTCTTCTTCTTTGTACTTTAGCTAAATCAAACTCTTCCGAAATCGCCTTCAGCCTAATTCTTTCTCCTTCTGTCCCCCATACATACGTAAGTAATTCTTCCAACCTTTTTAAGCCAAGGGAAAATCTATTTACTTGCACCATTCCTATTCCGGTTTCATTATCATATAGCATATATAAATATTCACCAATATATTCATCATCGCCAAGAAGTATTCCTTCTGATTCTTCGTCCGCTTTGGCTATAGTTGGAATATTGTCTTCTCTTAATTTTAAAAACCGGAATATCCAGACATTATCCTGTCCATAAAAATTTATTTTTTCTATTTGGGCTTTAGTATCACTTAATTCTATTACAGACATTAACATGTTTTCCTTATCCACTATATCTATCCATGCATTTATGTCTAATTTCCCTTGCCCCTTCCATACATTTTTTATTTTTTTCTGTCTTACTACACCAAAATATTGAAATTTAATATTTCTTTCAGCCATATCATATTCTCCAATCTGACATTTTTCTACATTATAGCACATGCCATACAGGAAAACCATACCAAATGATATCCGATGCTTATTCGCATTATTCTCCTGACCAAATTATAGAACATACGTTTGTTTTTGTCAATGTATACATAAAAAGACACCCTATCTCTAGGATGCCTTTTTACGCCTGGAATGTCTGGGTGGAGAACCCGAAACCAGGCAAAATTATGGAAAAAGCCGAATACACCACTTCCAGCCTATACAATACCACGTTTCAAGCGAACATTTTGAACATTTCTCAAATTTTTTCAAAATATCTGTTGTTCCGCATCCGGCAGCTGTCCTCTGTGTATGGAATTGCCTTTTTCGGGAACATGCGGTTCATGTCAGACGCTACCCTGATCCATGGCTGGCCATCAATGTAATACAGCCTGAACATGATCCGCAATTCCGCTTTCTCAATGCTCTCTATGTATTCTTCGGCCTGACAGGTCAGTTCCAGCAGCTCCGCCTCCTTTACCTCTAACAACCGCCTATACCGCTCCCTGGCACCCGCTTTGCGGTTATATTCCGGATTCGGAATGCCCGTGATCTTGATCGGTCCGAGAGTCCCGTCTTTCCTAGTTCCTTTCACAACATCTGCCACAACGGGAGGATTTGCCAGAAACTTGTCCAATTCGCGGATTCTTCGCCGCAGATCTTTGATTTCTTCTTTCATCTCACAATACTGGATCAGTATTTCTTTATCCAACTTATCCTCCCTCCGCCTTCCTGTCATTTTACCCTGGGTGTGTATGTCCGTTCGCTGAACAGATATTCTTCCTCTTTCCTCTGCCGTCCTAAAAGCTGTCTCAGCTTATTCAAAGTATCCCTGCTGCTTTTATCATCAAAAAACTTTACCACCTGTTCATTCAGCTTCACGATATCTTTATTTTTCCGCCGGCGCCTGCGTCTGTTCTGGAGCTTCGTAGCCACCCGGTTGCGCTCCGCTTTGTCCGAGGCGAATTCCATCTCATGAAGCAGGTCTTGAAGCCGCTTGTCTTCTTCGTTGACCGCCTCATAAGCCGCTTTATATTCCGCACAGCACTGATCTACAAAATTCAGAAATTCTGACAGATGCTCCGCAGGCGTCTTTGCTTTTTCTCCCATAAGCTATCACCTTTTTATCATCCTATCTACTCAAACTCCGCCTGGAACCCGAATCTTTTGGCCAGGGATTTCACGAATCCCCGAATAGAATTAACTATCTCCTTCTGTCTGGCTGGATCCCAGCCGCTGATATTAATTACAATCTTCATTCCTCACTACCCTCCCTTACAGATAACTGCGCCCGATCAGCGCCATAAATTCTTCCCTGCTATGTGTCTGCTCATAGGTTTTCTGACCGTCTCTCTGGATCAGGCGCATGTACTCATAGTTCTTATGTACCGCTTCCGGCCCTGTTTCGTGATGGGCCGGACACAGGTACACTTTCAGGCCTGCTGCCTCCGATACCCTCCTGTTTGCCGTTCCTCCATAGACATGATGCTCATGGAGTACAGGGTGGTATCGGTAATCTCCATGTAAACGGACGCAGAGGTAACATGTCCCATCTTTCCGGTGGAGGATGCTGGGTTTATGGGTTTTACGTTTCTTTGCTGCTTTCTGTTTCGGAAACAGAAGCCCTGTCATTACCAGTCATCCTCCTGTATTAAGAACTTCTCCAGATTCTCTATCAGTTTCCCTGTCTTGCTATATTCCAGATCAACCGGCAATGCCATGAAGGCCATAATATCGTTTACCCAGTACACACCCTCAGCATCTCCGGCCAATGGTCCTGTGGGAAATGACTCCTGCTGCTCGACGGCCTTCTCGTCGATCAAACTGATAAAAATCTCATCCAGCAGCATTATCTCCCCTGTGCTTCGGTCCTGTAACACTCTTGCCAAAGTCCCCTGTTTCGTCCTGATCAGCATCTTTGTTACGTCAGGCATCCGTTTATATTTTGTGGCATTTCCCATCACATCACGCATTATGGATTCCCATATTTCATATTGGTTCCCGCCTTTAGTGGCTAAAAAACCTTTCCCTGCTTCCGGCAGCTCCCCGGTCAGCTCTATGATGGCTCCCAGCTCTTTTTTCTCGATACGGCCGTTTTTCACCCAGGCTCCCCAATAACTGCCGCCTATGTACATCCCCTGCCCGTCGTTATGCAGGCGCAGACCGGGGCCGGAATAGGCTTCTTTCAGCAAACGTTTAAATATGCTGCTTTTCAAAAACATCTATTTATCCCCCTTAGTTAAACGGCAAACTCTCATCTTCCACACCGTCAGGAATGTGCATGAAGCCATCCCCGATCCCTTCCGGATGGGATCCCCGGTCCTGCTGCCCGATCTCCTTTTTGCTCTCGGCGAATTCCTGTTCCTCTATGATGACATCCGTCGTGTATACTTTCTGTCCTTCCCTGTTGGTATAGCTGCCTGTCCGGATTCTTCCGGTGACACAGACACGCATCCCCTTACGAAAATATTTCTCCGCAAATTCCGCCGCCTTATCAAAGGCCACACACCTGATAAAGTCGGCCTGCTGCTCTCCGTTCCTCTGATACCTGCGGTTTACGGCCAGAGTATATCTGCCCGCAGCCATATTACGCTCACCTGTTCCATACCTCATTTCCGGATCCCCAGTTAAGCGGCCCATTAAAATCACTTTATTCATACATTCCTCCTAAACCCATACGCCTACCAGACTCCGCACGTCCTCCGCTCCGCGCGGTACGAATATCCGGCAGGTATTCTCCCCGATATCACGCTGGATATCCAGGAGGCTGTCCTTTATTACCACCGTGTCAGTGGGCTGTCCCACATCAAATACCCTGGCCACATATTTATCAGGGAAATCCTCCGGATGCTCATATACCGCGATCACCGGCATGAACAGCCCTCTCATATCCACTTCACTTATACTGTCAGCTCGTTTCTCTTTCATGTCACTTCCTCCTGATCCCATGTCTTTTTAACATCCCCCTGACGCCGCTTTCGGTCATCCCATACATTTCAGCGATCTCTTTTGCCATTTTTCCTTCGTCCAGGTACATACGCCGCAGTTCTTCCGGGCCTGCCGTGCATTTCGGCCGTGGACCCGGCCGTTTAGGCTTTATCGGGGTTTTCAGGCTCGTTCGGCGTCTCTGCCGGTGCAGAAATCGGTATAACAGAAACTCCTCCACGAATTCTTGCGCGCTCTCTATCCTCTCACTCATACTTCTTCCCCGGCTTCGTCTACCTCCGTATTCAGCCATTCCTCCAGATCCTCCGGACAAAGCAGTGTGATATCCGAAATGCTGCCATAACGGCGCTTATCGCTTATGTACCTGGCAGCCTGTTTTGCCGTCAGGCCGTCAATGTACTGTTTCCTGCTGCATACCTTTATGGGATCCTGCTGCCCGGCGGGCTCCTCCTGCGGTTCTTCTTGTAGTTCTCCCGGCTCATCAGGAGCAATATCCAAAATATCCTCATCGCTTCCCGGCTTACCTGTTTCCTCCTTCTGTTGCGACGTCGCAACAGCATTATCTTTTTCCTGTTCCGGCGGGACGAGTTCAGCATTTTCCGAATCTTCCGCCGGGATTGTCTCCGGCTCAGGCTCCTGTTCAGCGCCCGGTTTTTCCTCCTGTTGCGACGTCGCAACAGCGTCCTCCTCCCGCCAGTTTTCGAAAATGCCATAGACAATATCCAGAAGCCCCTGCCAGCTCATTGACACCGGTTCCGGCTCCGTCATCAGCTTATACTTGATTCCGGTTGCCCAGTCGTACATAAAGAGGAATACAATTCCTTTCCTGTGGGACGCCTGCCCGGACGGGGCCATCAGCTCCGCGGCCTGCTTGTATTCCGCCGGATCAGCATCCAGACATTTCATAACGTCATTCAGCGTTTCTTTCCGGGTTTTGAAAAAGTCAATCAGGCATTTCTCCAGCGCCGGCCGGTTTCCGTATCCCTCTCCAAACGAATGCTCTTTACCTGCTTCCGGCTCCGATTCGTCCGGCTTCCGGCTGTTAAAACTTTTCAGCTCCCTGATCTCTCTGACCGTGGTTTTCTCCGTAATCAGCTTGATCTCACTGTCCGGCAGCGTCAGCATCTCCGACAGCTTTGAGGACGAGAAGCCCCTGAATTCCTCTTTCAGTTCCAGGGAGTCCCCTCCCTCGCTGTACCGCTCATTGATGGCGATAAAGCGGGACACGGTGCTTTTTCCCAGTCCGTACTCTTTCTCGGCGAACTCGAATATATCTGCCGCCCCGCCGTACATCCCGGAGTCCCTGATCTGTTTCAGCCGGTAGCCGATGTGGACAAAATTCCCGGCGGTTTCTTCCAGCTTTTTTCTGATGTCTTCCTTCCACTGCATCCACTGGTCCAGAGTGATCTGTGTATATTCTTCCATTCCGTTCTCCTTTTTGGTTTACGCAGTGGTCAGCGCCTGCCGGACTGTTTCCTGCTCTATAGCTGCCCGGCCGGACTTTAACCGTTTTACATACGCATCCAGCCATCTTCGCATCCTGTCCTTGTCCGGTTTTTTATCATGGGCCCCGTACCACTGCCGGATGTGCAAAGTGTCCGGCATGATCTCCACCGTTATGTATGGGACCTCCGGTTCTTCTTTGAACCGAAGGAACAAAATGATGCTTTCCCCGCTGTTGTGTTTAAGCAGATAACTGTCGCCGCCGACACAGTGGTGAAGGGTTCTTCCCTCCGTCACAATCTCCCCCGCATCCCTGGCCGGCCGGATCAGGAACTCATCGTCCTCAAAATAAAACCTGTTCCGCAGCTTTCTGTAATTCTGTTTGATCAGCGGATATTTCTCCCGGACCTCGCGCATCCTCTCATCCTGTTTCGCGTTGTTGATTTCCTCCACCATCCCCGCGTGCGCGGCTCTCAGGCTCCTGGGGAAAAGATAGACGCTGTTTGTCATGTCATAGCCTCTTGACTGCCTCATATCCAGATAGTCAATGTAAGTCCGGGCGGTTTGGCGCAGCCGTTCGGATGCCCTTTCGCACATGGTTCCGTACCCGCATCCGGCGTATTTTGCCACATGGTTTAAAAACCGCCGTATCCCCATATAATCCAGGGCATGCTTTATGTATCCGGGCCTTAATTCAGCCATCTGTTCAATCTGCCCCTCCGTCCATCTCTGTCCCATTCTTTTTTCCATCTGCATCACATTCAGGATATCAATATTCCCTCTGTGACTGACTAACTGCCTCACATGTTCTTTCCGAATCCCCAGGAATGCATCAAGCCTCCCTGCCTTTAAGTCGTACACGATTCCGCATTCACTTTTTATCAGCTTCCTGACGATATCCGTCAGCCCCAGCTTTACCAGAATTTCAATCTGCGGCGTCCGAATATATTCTTTCAGGTAATCTTTTAAGTTTACGCAGTATCTTTGTGACGCTTCCATATATGTCTCTATGGCGCTGTACCGGAGGAAGGTATCCTTTAGGTTCCCGTAAGTCTCCGGCATGATTGGTGCTTCATGGATGCCTATGTTGCTCAATCCGCCCAGGTTGCAGTCATCCCAGAAATTCTCTCCATCATATGGGTTATACTTTTGATAATCGGTCTGCGGCTCTTTTCCAGGTTCAAAGTATGTCCTGGCAATCTCTAAGCCTGTCAGCTTCTCATAGACCCCGCACATCTTTGTATCTTTTTCCCCACAAGTCAGTTCAATCCGCCATTCCTTTTCCACGTTGATATAACGGACCACCGCGCCTTCATCCTTGTACTTCTGCCCCAGAAAGAGATGCCCTGCAATCCTGCTGACGTTTTTCGCCCTTCCCTTCGGTATGTATTTCCCTCTGGCCCCACATGCCGGGCATGTCCCATAGCCCCCGCTCCTGGGCTCCTCAATCAATTTCTCGAACCGGCTCTCAAAAGAATCTCCCGGTTTCCATCTCACATCAGCAGAGACATTCCCACATCCGGTGCAGGCCACGTCGGCCCTTGCCCTATGCTTTTTGTAATACAGGTAATGCCCCTCATGGAACAGAACCTTATCGGCATACTCCAATATCCTCTTTTCCGGCAGTTTTTCCGTATGGGCCTTCCGGTCTTCCAGCGCCTGCTGCCTGCGTTCCCGTTTCCGTCTGTCCCGCTCATCATATTCGTTTCTCCGGATGTCCTCCTGTTTCCAGAGGACAAGCCGCCACCACTTGCCCCCATATACCTCCATACCTTCCGTGAAGCCCTTAATCCGTTCCATGTCCTCCGGGGAATAAAGAACATTTGTTTCCTCTGCGTGCTTTGCGGACCCGTTTGACCTGGCATTTCCATACCAGATAAAACTATTTGCACTCCATGCATCCCATGTGATTTTTCCACGGCTCCACTCTCCGGACTCCGGGAAATAAGTGCCGAAGTCCTTCCCGCCGATCACGATCCTGGCGGCGGGGATCTTTTTCGCGTCCTTCCGGTTCCGGTACGCTTCCAGAAAGAGGCATTCCTCCCGGCCCACCTCCTTTATGGCCGTTACCACCACGTATTCCACGCTTTTATTCCTTTTCACTTTAGGAAGGCCCAGGAAAGGTATTTTCTCAATCGTTTTCTTTTTCATCCCTTCCTCCCCATATAATAGTCCGTGATGATCTTTTTCGCCGTGCCCACGCCAGGGATTCCGAGTGTGCATCTGCCTGCAGTAACGCCCGCTGCTTTCATGATGTTTTTATCTACCGGGTTCTGGTGTTTGAAGCTCCATTTCAAAAGCTCGGCCACACATCCGGCCAGGCTTTTCCCCTTCCTGCGGACCGCCTGCGCCATCTGCGGCTTATCGAAGCACTGCTCTTTGATATATTCCACCCAGTCCGCCATGATTTCCTCACACTTAACCGACTTCGCCTCCACATCAATCTTACCGATGGCGGCGGTCATATCATCGCACAGGTACAGCAGCTCCCCGTCCAGGAACACCTCCAGGACATCCTGATCAATGCCGTTTTCTTCCGCCAGCACTTTCAGGCTTTCCCGGTCCCCCTCCTTCCGAAGGTTCACCGCCGTCTCATTGATTTCTTCCGCGGAATCAAATTCTCCGAATCTGTCAAACATTTGTTTCTCTCCTTCCCATCTCATCCAGCAGCCACCTGGAATACGCATGCCGCCCCGGCCCCGACGGCTCGGTAAGCAGCAGGTGTTCCTGGCCCAGCCGCCATAATTGCTCCCATTCCTCCCGGTTCGCAACAGGCTTCCCCTTGCTGCCCATAAAGCCTGCCGCCGCCCAGTGCTCCAGGTTGTTTTCCAGCATACACCGGATATATTCATTCCTTGTGTGGATATACACTTCACAGGATCGGTTCAGCCTTTTCACAGCCTCCAGAATCGCCTGCAGGACCACCTTATTCCATGATCCCTCCGCCTGTCCGAAACCGGCTCTTGTTTTAGGTCTTCCTAAACGAATACACTCTAATACGTACCCATAATTCCGTACCATCGTCCTGGGAGATGTGCTGTCCGTCTCTATGTAGATATGAACCGTTTCCGGCATTTTAAATTCTCCTCACTCTCAGAAGGGTATAGCATCGGTACTCATACCCTGTATGGGGATTAACCCCTTCCCTCACGGAATCCTGGTCCAGGTAAAACCCTTTCGGGATCCGGATATCCTTCCAGGTCTTCCAGTGCTCCCTGTCCTTTTGCACCGGCTTTGGTACCGGCAGGTTCCTGGATGTGGAATAACTGGCCTCCTTCAAGCGGGGATCCGTCTTTTCCGTTTTGGTGATGTATGCCGCCAGCCGGGCAAATTCGCCTTTTTCATTAAGCAGCTGGCTAACCACCTTTCCGTACTTCCATGCATTCCTCAGAATCAGGTCCGTGTCCGGGATCCGGTTCAACACCACATGGATATGCCAGGCTCCTTTTGTACCCACTTCGATGTTCCGCAGCCACTTTAATTCATATCCCCTTTTTCGGTACTCTTTCCCGACCGTTTGGTAAAATTCCCGGAAGCAGACTTTCGCCGCCACCATGTCGGGAGGCCTGACATCCTTCCGGAAGGTCAGGGTGGTGAAGTAATCATTCACGTCCATGTGCGCCCTCATCTTCCTCCTGGCCAGCTTCTCCTTATTGTACTGGTTTCGCTTTTCCATCTGTTCTGAGGTGGGCTTCACCTTTTTCTGACGTTCCTGCCCCGGTGCTCCGTACCTTGCCGTGTGGTACTGCTCAACCTCTATCGCATTTTTGAATTTATACTGATTCTCCCTATATGACATGGCTCCCCGCTGTTCCTAACTTTAATTCTTTTATCAAGTGGGAAAAGCGGTAAATTTATCCGCTTTTCCTTGACATTTCGGCCCGCAGGTGATACCATTTTTACAGCGAGTAATTGTGGTATCATCCACGGGCCGGTGCAGTCATGCGCCGGTTTTTTCTTTTTCCATCGTGCCTTTGCACCGCTGGCACGGCACAGACTCCCAATGAGTGGACCAGCATGTCCATCCGCATAAAGGACATTTCAGAACCAGAAACGGATCGGTGGTCCGCACATCCGTATTCGGGTAATATTTTGCCCCGGTTTCTCCCGCGCCAGACGCGGATGCCGGAAATATTTTTCTTTTCTTTCGCGACATTCTCATCCCTTCTCCATGCTTGTCCGCCAGGACATCCTATGCGGATGCCTCCTTTGCTGCCGACAGAATATGTAACTGCTGATTATCCCTATCTTTCATTTTGCAGCTTTATTAACTTTTCAGCATGTCTCTGAATCACCCATTCAAAAGAGGCGGTATCCTTCCGTTGAAGGGCAACAACCAGGTGTGACCAAACATCCAGCAGGAAAACCCTTAAAAACTGTTTCGCCTGTTCATCAGACTCCGCATCTTCCGTTTCATCCGTTTCTTCTTCCGACTCCTGGTCCAGTCTGTCCATCTCCGCTTCAATATCTTTTACAATCTGATCATCCAGAGACTCCAACAATTCAATGGCTTTTTCACATTCTCCGCTGCTGATCAGACGGATCGCCTCGTTTTCTGTCTGCGTCCTTCTGTTCAATTCAGCTTGCAGCGTTTTCAGCAACGCAGCTTTTTTATCTGTTTTCTTCATAACTTTCTCCCTTCTCATTGATATGGCTTCCATACACTTCCCCGGCTCTGATTATAACCGGCGACCGAAGCCCCAGCGAAACTTCCGCTGACAACTGGCGGATGCCGATTGTCTCCGGGCGGCATGGAGCCGCCCTGTTTAATGTCTTTTCCATAGCTACCTCCTACATCAAAATAAAATCTTTTATTTCCTTCGCAGTCAAATCCCGCCCCAGCAGGACGCTGGCGGCCTGTATCGGCGTGAATTTCAGCATCTTCGCCAAGGCCTGCATGTCTTCCAGGCTGAACTGACCTGGCTGATGGTTCTTTTTATTGCGGTAAGTCTCAACGACTATGCCGAGGCCTTTTGCCAGCTGATGGTCATCCACGCCATACCGTGTCTGGTTCCCAATCAGAGCCGCTTTTGTAATACGTTCCTTTTCTTCGCGTTCAGTTGGCTTTATTTTGGGCATTCTTTTTCACCTCCCTCCTAGCCTTTTAACAAAATCATCTATAGCCCTCAATGTTATATCTTTTACATTTTCTATAGTTTCACGGCTTATCTCGTCCATTTCATCGACATATTTGATTATGTCAGCACGGACTTTTGCCATTACTACAGAAGTAACAACCAGTGACAGCAAACCTGATGCCAATATAATTTCCATTGAAATTATCATCCTCCTTTCATTCTCTTTCTGCTGATCGAGTCACTCCCTTCCTGATTGTCCATCCTTCCAGTTTGTGGTATACTCTTTGTACAGGCTGTTGCAGCAGCCGTACATAGAAAGGAGAAGAATTTTATGTCAAAAGCTACTATTTACTTTTCTGACAAAACCTCACTAGTTTTACATGAAGATGATTTAATCACTCCTATTGTCCTTAATAATTCTGGTGAAGATACCTATGCTTCAATGGATAAAACTGTAAAAGTTGAATATCACGTTCATAATGGTTTAATCCCCTCCATCATGGACGCCCTCTGCAAATGCAGCCTTTTCTATGTCAATCAGGAAATTGATATTACATACAGTTCACACGCCATCGTCAGAATAGAAATGTCATGATTCTTCGGGCGGCTTTTATTCAAGCATCAGGCCGCCCAGTTCTTCATCCAACAACTTCTGGAAGCGTTCTTTAACATATGCCGCAATTTTGGGGTACCCCCAGGCGATATCCTTTTCCACTTTTTTCAGGCGGCGCTTCAATTCTCTATAGGTAGTGCTCTCTGATTTTGCAGATTCGTATTCCTGATCTATCAAGGTGTTGATCTTTATCATTAAATCCATCCCTCTTTCACCTCCCTCCATCCTCTTTTCTTCCACCGATCGGATCACTTCCCTTCTGATAGTTTGTTATATATGAATATTTTTCATATATGAGGTAAAAAAATTTGTCCTATAGTTACACCAAAAAAATCCGCTAAAGCTTGAACTTTCCCTATAGCAACATTAGAAATATCCCTCTCCCATGCGTTGTATGTCTGCGTAGATACGCCAATTTTCTTTGCTACCTCAACTTGAGTCATATTTTTTCTGGCTCTTAATTCTTTCAGCGTATACTGTTGCACTTCCTCTCACCTCCTCGCCGATTATCTGTAGTATATATGAATATTTTTCACATGTCAATATAAAATATGATTTTTTTTCATATTTTTTTAATTTTTATCAATTTCTATTGATTTTTTTTCATATTTAGTATATGATAAGCGCTATAAAGGCAGGTGATAAAATGTTCATTGGTAAAAATATACGCTACCTTAGAAACCAACATGGTTGTAGCCAAGAAGATTTAGCAGCATATTTAGGATATAAATCCTACACCACAATAACAAAATGGGAATCTGGTGTTTCAGAACCGACGCTTAAAACAACTAATCGTATTGCTGAATTTTTTCACATTTCAGTAAATGAATTGTGTTATACAGATATTGAAAATCAAAATTCCACCCTCACCAAAAAAGACACCCGAGACATCGAAAAAATCCTTGACCAGACCCGGGAGCAGCTTACCTCCCAGGAAGGGCTGATGTTTGAGGGCGAACCGGCCAGCCCCGAAGCCGTGGACTCCATCCTGGCCGCCATGCAGGTGGGCATGGAAATGGCGAAGCTGAAAAATAAAGAAAAGTATACGCCAAAAAAATATAAGAAGGACTGATGAAGGGCTTACGTTGACAATATAATATATTTACTCAGGGAGCTGTTGGGGCGATTATGTCAGCCGCCGGACGAAAGAAGGGAGGCTGGTGCCAATGGTTACATACAATGATTTATTTACGTTTGTAATTATGCTTTGTGCCGTTATGACTCTTGTCGTGACTTTCATGAAACACAAAAAATAAGCGCCCTCGCTCTGGTAAAGTAAGGCGCTTATTTCAGCGAAACACTTAACCGGCGGCTAGGCTTCATCTAGCCAACGGCTCTCTTGTTAAATATATTATATGTCAAAGGCTTTTATTTGTCAAACTCCAAAATTTGTATAAAAATACTGTATAATTGAAAACATTTTTCCAAAAAGGACTATCTGCCTATGGATGATATCAAAAAACTGGCTGACCGGATTGCCCGTAAATATCACAGCCGGGATCCTTTCGAGATAATTCAGGAGATGAACGCCATTCTGATTTACACGCACTTGGAAGGGATTCGGGGGCTTTACCAATATTTTCAGAGGAACCACATCATTTACATCGATGACGGCCTGCCGGATCGGGAGCAACGTTTTGTCTGCGCCCATGAAATGGGGCATATGCTCCTACATCGGAAAATGAACGCCGTATTCATGGAACGGCATACCTTCCTGAACCGCAATAAATTTGAAATCGAAGCAAATCGGTTCGCCATGGATCTGCTGGTGTCTGATGACATTCTGGACGAATACAAGGAGTATACCACGGAGCAGCTTTCCCGGCTGCTGGGATATCAGGAAGAACTGCTGAAACTACGGATTCCGCTGCAAAGATAAAATTTTATCATTATAATGAAAAATTTTTCAGAAAAAGGGTTGATTTTTCACCACTGATGGCATATGATAGAAATGTAACAAAAGCTACACTGTTAATAAGCCTTAGGTGGTAGGCCTCCCCTGGATATGGGAATCGCTGATACCTAAGGCTTTACTCGTTTATGGAGACTATTATGAAAACTGCAATTTTAGTTGATGGCGGATTTTACAGAAAACGCGCCGCATATCTGTGGGGCAAAAAAGAGCCTGAAAAACGCGCCCAGGAGCTTCTCGCATATTGTTCTGCACATTTAAAACATGAACAGCGATATGATGACAGAGGGTTATACCGTATATTTTATTATGATTGTCCCCCGCTTGAAAAAACAGTATACCATCCCCTTTTAAAACGCGGAGTTGATTTTCGCCATTCAGATACATATGCCTGGACCATTAAATTTTTTAATGAGTTAAAAAAGCAAAGAAAAGTCGCACTCCGAATGGGTGAACTGTCCGATGCTTATGCCTCATATAGAATCAGTGCGTCCGCTTTAAAAGATATCTGTTCCGGCACAAAGGAAATTAAAGATTTAAAGGAATCAGATTTTACTATCTCCTTTCAGCAAAAAGGAGTAGATATGTGCATAGGATTAGATATTGCCTCTTTAGCGTACAAAAAACAGGCTGATCAGATTATCCTTATTGCCGGTGACAGCGATTTTGTCCCAGCAGCAAAACTGGCAAGGAGAGAAGGGATAGATTTTATTCTTGACCCAATGTGGGCTACGATAAAAGACAGCTTATTTGAGCATATTGACGGCCTTATGTCCCAATGGGGAGCAAAAGATAAGAAAATAGCAAATGCTGATCGTCTGCCTGGAAAAAGTGAACAGAATGACAGAACGGAAATATCCGATAATAAACGGCAGAATGAAGGACTTTGAAATTAATATAAAATGAAAAACCGCCCGGTGTTACCAGCACCGAACGGCTTTCCATAGAAACTATACAGGCCCCGAAGACCGGTATGCTTCTCCCTAACCAAGAGAATTATACCACAAACCTCCGGCACCTGTACAGGTGTATTTTTATACTCATTTTTACCCCAAAGGAGGTTTATCTCATGGCAACAGCTAAAAAGCTCCCTTCCGGCTCCTGGCGCTGTCTGGTGTACAGCCACAGCGAACCTGTCTTTGACAAAGACGGAAAACCTGTGTTAGACAAAAACGGTAAGCAAAAGCAGAAAAGAATCTATGAATCCTTCACCAGCGACGATCCGACCAAAGCGGGAAAGCGGGAGGCGGAACGCCAGGCGGCCGAATTTGCCGCACAAAAAGGCAGTCATGGGAGGACATCATCAGACATCACCTTTGGCGACGCCCTGGACGCATATATCCGCCTCAGGGAGCCCGTATTGTCCCCAAGCACAGTCCGCGATTACAGACAGATTCAAAGGAACAGCATCAGCTCATTAATGGATATCAGACTGAGCCGGCTTACGCAGGATGATATTCAAAACGCAATCAGTTTGGAAGCATGCCGTCTCAGCCCTAAAAGCGTCAGAAACGTTCACGGCCTAATTTCCTCAGTCCTTAAACAGTATAAACCTGATATGCGGCTTACAACCCATCTTCCTCAGAAAATACGGCCTGAGCTATATATTCCCTCTGACAATGAGATCAAAAAGCTGATTGAATGCGTGGAAGGAACTGATCTGGAACTGCCGGTGCTGCTTGCCGCATTCGGACCAATGCGCCGGGGTGAAATCTGTGCCCTGGACACCAATTGTATCAATGGAAACTGCGTGCATGTCTGCAAAAACATGGTCATGACTCCTGAACATAAATGGGTAATTAAACAGCCGAAATCTTACGCCGGCGACCGGTACATTGATTATCCGGATTTTGTCGCAGAAAAATGGAAAGGGATAAACGGACGTATTACAAGGCTTAGCCCCAATAAAGTCACGGAGCGTTTCAGTACCGCCCTGAAAAAAGCCGGTCTGCCGCATTTCCGTTTTCATGACCTCAGGCACTACAGCGCATCGATCCAGCATGCCCTCGGGATTCCTGACGCTTATATCATGCAGAGAGGCGGATGGGTATCAGACGGAACATTAAAAGCCGTTTACCGCCACGCTATGAATGACCAGGCGAAAGCAATGGATGCCGTTGCCAATGCCCACTTTGAATCGTTATGCAACACGAAATGCAACACGGATTAAAAAAAACCAGCGTTCTCGCTGGTTTTTTCATGCCGGTGGCCGGACTCGAACCGGCACGGATCTCTCCGCATGATTTTGAGTCATGTGCGTCTGCCAATTCCGCCACACCGGCAGGATGATAAAACGGCAGATATTTCCGACCTGTTTATAGTACCATCCTGACGGCAGTTTGTCAACTTAAAAATTCAGTTCTCCCTGCATTTTTCTTCCCTGCCATGCCCCCTGTCACATAAAAACCTGGCAATCCCCACATCATAAACCGAAATCTTCTGGCCGAACATTTCCCCGTCCGCTCCCCGGATGTTCCTTTTCAGGATATCCCCTGACACGCGAACGCTACCTCTTCGCAAAAACGCTTATACATTCCTCCACGGAAGCATGGAGCGTATAATGATTACAGCGAAAGTTTTTCATAACCTCATCAATCCGTTTATAGTCTTTATCGCTGTAATAGGAAATGTGCCATTCCGCTCCGGGCAGACTTCCGGCCATGCTGTGATCCGTCTCCAAAAACGTTTCTGACGGAGGCACATGTCCGGTATGCAGCTTCTTGCTCAGCATCCTCAGGTATTCGCGCCTCATCTTTTTATTTCGCTCTTCCTGCTCCGATAAAAATCTTCTGCGGACTGCGGCAGCTTCCAGACGCATCTGACTGTCCCGTTCCATATGATGATAAGGATCTTCCACATACGGGCTGATCAGCCCATCCAAAAGCTTATATTCCGGAAAGCTGATCGGATCTTTTTTCATCACCCGCTCTCTGTGACTGATTGCATAATGTATATTCAGATTCATTGTTCCCATATAATCCATAGAATCCAGATAAAACAGTTCTTCATCCGACAAGCCGCGTTCCGGGTTTTCAGCAATCCCCTGGGGTTCATGGATCAGATGTTTTATGTAGCTCAAATCCGCATTTCCAAAGCCCAGTCCAAGCACATAAATGTTTTTAATCTCCTCGATCCTGATGCCGTGCAGCGCGCAGAATATCCGCAGTTTCATATAATTATCTTCCACATGCTTGTCCGCATGATAGAGAAACTCCTCTATATAATACAACCCCTCAAACCGCGGCCTGTCCTTAAAATTTTTCAGCGGTTCATAGGGCAGCTCCGGATGGGTGGCATGTCCGACGATAATTGATTCCTTTTGATCTGCCGAGCCATGGATATGAAATTCATTGATTTCTCTAACCCCAAACCGTTTTAATAAGGTGTCGGTATAATTGAAATTAACAAAAAGTACATTGTCGCCAAACTCATGCTTTGGCACTTCTTCACTGATATGGATCGACATTACCCATTCCCGAAACAGTTCTTTCAGAATCTTTTGGGCATTGTCCGCACATTTTTGGATCTCCCTGACCCCGTCCCGTCCAAAAAAATAGTTGATTTGCTGATCGTCTATTTTATCCATAGACGTCTCAAAATCCCACCAAAATTCATGGGGCAGCTTTTGGGGGTGAAAAGGATCTCCATAAAAGAGCTCAACGTCCGAATATGTAACAGGATTGCCCGCACTGTCTAATACGACATTGCCGTTCTCGTCCTGAAGCGTTCTTTTTTTAAGGTGGAAACGGGCAAGCACATCATCCAGATGGGCCTCATAATATTTTTCAAAAGACCCATAGCTTGTATCCAGCCCCTGCCAGATATCAAAACCATTTCCGATCAGGATCAGCGTATCTACTTTCACGCGCTGATCAGGGGCTACGTATTTGGATGCGAATAATTGTTTGTCAAATAGCATTTGATGGGGCTCCTTACGGTTATTTATCATATGTTTGATTATACTATGAAATAAGGAACAATGCAATGGCCAGCGTATTTCAAAATGTTAATCCTAAATATTAATCCTTACTAACAATTCTTCTTTTGTATTTCCATAACAAATTTATCATACTCTCGAATATATTCATTTGGTACATAATAAGTACTTGCCAAAACAAGCAGTACGGAATCCGGTGTAAAATCGTACATATCTTTCCATACCATAGACGGAAGGTATATACCAGTATGTGGACGATCCAGACAATAAATTGCTTCATTGCCTTCCCCGTCCTTAACTTTTACTTTGCTTTTTCCGGCGACATTAATAAGAACAAATTCTGATTCCCGATTAGCATGCTGTCCTCTGACAACATCCGGATCAGAGCCAAAAATATAAAAAGCTCTCTTAATTTCAAAAGGAATATCCCGCGATCCTTCAATTATAACCAAATGTCCTCTTTCATCACCATGTTGTGGAAACTCAATTATTTGAATTTTATTCATTTTATGCATTGCAAAATCCTCCGATGTATAGAATTGTTCCATTTTATAAATTTTATCAATAGCTGATTTTCTAGTCTCATAATATAGAAAGCTCTATTTGACTATAATAATTATTTTTTGCACATACAGTCTCTTCGCATATTTCAAGAAGAAGTTCTTCACCGCTTACAACAGAAGGGGCGTTTCCAATAACAGTAAATCCAATTTTCATATAATTACGATATGCCGGAATATTATCGGGATGAACGGATGAAATTATCTTTTGAATACCCAATTTCCGAAACGCAATTTTCATAGCCATTACAAATACATTCCTTCCAATGCCCCTACCATGAGCAGCCGAATCTCCGATTTGAATTTTACCTATCTCACATATATGATTACTTTTATCCCAATTATATAACGATAAACTTCCTACAACACGTTTTAAATCATCCAACTCTTCTATTGCAAAAATCAAACTTCGTTCATTTTTTATGTAGTTTTCAAACCATTTTTCCTGCATTTCTTTATCAATATATCCAACAGGACAGAGAAATTTTGATTTTTCTGTGTCATTACGCCAATTTCTCAATAATTCTATATCCGTTCTCTCAAGAGGCCTGATAAGGACCTCTTTAAATATCGCCGAATAATGATGTATCATATAAAGAAGCCTCCATAAAACGATTCATTGCATCTATAACTATTTGTTGTTCATTTAAAGTAATGCCATTATATATCGGTAAACTCAAAACTTCAGCGGCATATTTTTCTGCAATTGGAAAGTCTCCCATCTGATATCCTAAATATGTATAAGCTTCCGAAAGATGTGGAGGAATCGGATAATGGATAAGGGTTTCTATCTCCCGCTTTTTTAAATATTTCTTTAATTCATCACGGTATCGAGGAACATGAATCACAAACTGATGCCAACTGGAATCTGCTCCTGGACGAACTTTAGGTAAACAAATCAAAGGATTTTTAATACCCTGCAAGTATCTTTCCGCAATCTCACATCTTTCCTTATTAAAGTCGTTCAAATGAGATAACTTTACTCTAAGCAAACCCGCTTGGAGTTCATCTAATCGGCTGTTAGCCCCGACAATTTGATTATAATATCGTCTTTCTGATCCATAATTCCTGAAAATTTTAAATTTATTTGCCAGCGCCTTATCGTCTGTCACAATACAGCCCGCATCTCCAAATGCGCCGCATCCTTTACTGGGATAAAAACTAAAACATCCGACATCGCCAAATGTTCCAACTGTTTTGCCGTTCCAATGATTACCATGGCTCTGCGCACAGTCCTCCACAACCTTAAGTCCGTGTCTGTATGCAATATCCATAATCTTAGTCATATCACAGGACTGCCCGTACAGATGAACTGCAAGAATGGCTTTCGTATTCGGGGTGATTACAGCCTCAATTTTATTTGCATCAATATTGTCATACTCATCCGGCTCAACGAATATGGGGGTTGCACCATTGATTGTAATACCCATTACACATGCAATATAAGCATTGGCACTGACTATTACCTCATCGCCATTTTTTATACCAAGAAGCTTGAAAGCGATCCAAAGTGCATCAAGTCCGCTTGCCAGTCCAACACAATATTTAGAACCGATAAACGCAGCCCATTCTTCTTCAAATGCCTCTACTTCTTTGCCCAAAACATACCATCCTGAGTCTAAAATCTCCATGGCCTTTTTCTTATATTCATCGGCATTCAGCGAATATTGACGTCCAATGTTATTAGACATTATCATAATTAATCTCCTTCTTATCCTTTAAACAGAACAATTATCACTACCTATTTTTTTTATGACTTTTGCCGGCACGCCGCCTGCAATAACATTATCTGGAATAGGTTCCGTTACAACTGCGCCAGCCGCAATAATAGAATGATTACCGATAGAAACTCCCGAAAGAATCATTACATTATTTCCGATCCACACATTATTCCCTATTATTACTTCTTTCACTTTCCCCATTTTACTGCGCAATTCCGGATTCACATTATGCGCATCAAAATCCATTATTTCACAATGCGCTCCAATCCTGCAATGCTCGCCTATTTCAATTTTTTTACACGCAATTGCCAGAAAATTATTGTTTATAGCAGAATAATCTTTAATTATTATTTCTGCTTCATCTGATCTTGCCTGTAATTCACAATATCCTTTTTTATACCTCCCACCGATATAATATCCAAATTGAACATGGTTCCCAAATGTATAATTTCCTCCATGTCTATATAAGTATACGGATTGGAATATATAGAGAGATTTCAAATCACAAACAAGCAATCCCTTCCTGATTAACAAATAATTTTTAATATAAAAAAACAACTTATTCCGCATTAATATTGCTTTTTCAATTATTTTTCTCAGCATTTAATCCAATCCTCTTTTAAAAAACATAAAATTCATTTTCATTCTATAAGCAAGCCTATATAATTTCAAATATCCTCTTTGGAAAATACGAAATCCCAATTCTCCGGAAGCCAATTTCATACACAATAAATTATAATTACAGGTTTCAATTATATTTTCCTTTTTTAATAGAGTTTTTGTCAAATTAAGACTATGAATCCTGTAATTACTCCGTATTTCATTAGTATAAACAGCAGGTGCCAACCCTAATAGACGAATCCATAAATACCACTCACCATAATTTTTAAATCCCAAATCTGAAGGATATCCCCTTACCATATCTAAATACTTGCGATTCACCATTAATCCACATGAGTTAATAATATTTCTCCTGGCCATCATTTTTTTATAACTGCCAATATCAAGTGTATTCGATTTCCCTATAATATTATCATTTTCATCAATATAATCACTTCCGCAATAAATAAAACTACAATCCTTTTGTTTCATTATAGAAATCATATTTTCTATATGCTTTTCTTTCAACGTATCATCATTTCCCAGAGTAATGATATACCTGCCTTTGCAATACTCTAATCCTTTATTAACAGTGAATATCAATCCGGAATTCACTTCATTTTTATAAAGTTTAATGACTGGATACTCTTTTTTCATTATGCAATCAACTATCTTATACGACTTATCCACAGAGCAATCATCAACAACGATAATTTCAATATTTTTATATGTTTGATTCAAACAGGATTGTATGGTTTTTTCTATATAAGCTTCAGCATTATAAAGTGGAATAATGATACTTACCATTTCAAATTCTCCCTTAGTTCATCTCTATATAAAATCAAGAAAACATACGATAATTTATTGTTTTTATGTTCTATGCATTTTATTTAAAACTGATTTTAATTCATTTTTATATAAAAATAATATTTCAAATGTAGATACCATAGCAGTTAAAAACAACAGCATGGTATTGTACAAAATAATAAATCGCCAGATAAATATATATATAATCAGAATAACTATAGAAAAACAAAACTTCTTTGAAATTATCATGAGTTTATGTTTAATGAGAACTACTACACAAATCAGATCAGAAACAGCATAACCTAACAAAGTAGCAATTGAGGCTCCCTCAATTCCAATTAGTGGAATAAGAATTATATTTAATACTATATTAATGAATGCTCCCACCATCAAAATAAGCATATTCGGCCATGTTTTCTTTATTATCATAAACTGGCTGATTGCAACCTGAAACAGCATCTGCAACAATGGTGCCAAAAATAAATATGGAGCAATGATAAATCCCGGTAGATATTGCTCTTCAAAAAGTAACGTAAAAATCAAATTTGAACATGCACAGACAAACATAGTAAAGATAAATGAGAAAATCCCCAAACATTCAAATAATTTTGAATTTGACTCAACCTGATTCTTTTCTTTCATTGTAGAAAATGTAAAATAACCCCACCCCCCTGCAAAAGCCGTATAGATCAGTTGGCTGCAATGCCCTAACTTTGATCCTACCGAATAAATTCCCGCATCCCCAACACTCAAAATATTTGTTATCATTAATTTATCTGATGAATTAAAAAGCCAATAAATTAAAAAATTGGGTACCAAAGGAACTGCTAAAGCTAACGTCTGTTTCAAAATTTTCACATCAAATAATTTAAAATCAAACCACTTTCTATTTATGTAGGCATAATATAATTCAATGAAAAGACCGGATATAACTGTTGATAAGGGTAAGGCAATAATATAATGTCCTGTTATCAGCCACAATATTGCAATCGTATAAGATATGATAGGAAGTGCAGTATTTGCTGCTAAAAAAATTTTTCTTTTGTTCTGCATTCTTGTAGGTGCAGCGACAATTAAGTTTGTAGAACCAACAAGAACGGCCAGCGCCGACAAATAAACCACATAACCATACTGACTGTTACCAAAAAAATAATGCGCAATGATATCTTTAAATATTATCATTAATACAAAGACAATACTCGACACGGTAATAGTAAATATCAGCGTTGTTGAACAGACTCTTTTTTTATATTCCATCTCATTTTTTTCAAAAAACATTCTATACATACCATCGTACATGCCAAACAATGCAAATGCACTTGCAAATGAAACAAGCGTATTCGACAAATCAACGATTCCAAAATATTCTGTACTTGGCATTATCCTTGTAATAATTGGCAGCATTAATAATGGTATAATCTTACTTATAATTCCTCCAACTCCATATACAACCATATTTTCCATAAAGATTTTTGCTTTACTCATTAACACTACACCCTAAAAATCCTGTCATTACATTTTCTATTTATTCATCAGCATTATTCAGATGTTATACTCTCATTTAACCCATCTATATATATCTTAATTAAAATTTGCAACCAATAAATCAATTCCGTCTAAGCTTTTTTTCCTCGCTATATTCAAATCAAACTCATGTGTATTATAGTCATAGGCAAATTGTTTGATTTTTTGTGATATTTCAATCGGAATTATATTTGCATCCATTATTTTTCCCATTATCAACGCATGCATCCGCCCTGATATAATGCACTCGGCACTGCTAAACAAATTTTCAAACATTTCAATTGAATAAATATACTTCATTTCCATTTCAATATTTTTTTTATTAATCCACTCAATAAATTTATATGATTCCTGAATATCGGCACTTGTTGTGGCAGTAACAATCATTCTCTTTCCTGATAATATAAAAGGCATTGCTTTTTCAAGTAACATTTGATAGTATTCCTGTCTAGACAACAAAAAAGAAAATGCAGAAACTGCAGTATGATAGCAATATGGCATTACAATTACATTTTCTTTTGACTTTATCATTTGACTTTCATATGAAAATGCAATATCCGGCGACAACGAACACTCCTTGTCAAATCTGCTTTTTATAAACTCATAGGAGAAATAATCTCTGCAATTAATATATTTGACATTTGATATTAAACATTTGTATTTTTTTATCTCATATGCGGACAAATTATCATCAATACCAATGCCATATAAATATAACGGTATATTATATTTCCTTGATAGTTTAACCCAGTATTGAAAACAGTATAAAAACACACTCTTAGATTTTAATAACTGTCCTCCACCAATCACAATACCATTACAATCTTTTATATTAACAGTATTTAATTGCTTATCTAAATCCCTTTTATATTTTATTATGTATTTCAATCTATTTGGCAAATATCGTTTCAAACTATGTAATAGTGTATGTATTTTTCTGTTATCACATAAATAATGCATGATCTGAGGGGTCGTCTGCGCATAGCCACATGAAAGTATATCAATCCCTCTTTTTTTCAAAGCATCGCAAAGTGATAAATTCAATAACTTATCTCCCAGGTTTTCACTGTTAAATTGATTAACGACCAGTATCCTTTTCATCCTTCACCTCAATTGCAGAATCAAATGTAGGGATAACAACAAACATTAGCATTAAAATTGCAGTTGACAAATTAGGATTCAAAAAACCCAAAATAACAAAAACAATCCAACAGGTAATTATAGAATTACGCGCCATACCAACCCTGCTGCTTTTTATTGTATATCTTGCTATAAAAAAATAATTTGGAATCAGCAACAAATTTCCGACTATACCATATCTGCCCAGGTCATCAGCCCACTGCATATGGCAGCCAATTTTTCCGGAAACATGATATTTCCAATCAATTCCAAATAATGGATATTCTTTAAAAGAACCGACAGATTGAGCTGCCAGTACTATACGTTTTGCAAATGTATCCGTATTACTGCTATTGCCAACCCCATTTATGATATTGGCAATAGCAATTAATTTGTTACTTGTACTCCAATAAAAAACACCTTTCTCTGCGACCATATAGAGCAGCTTTGCAAATACCTTTCTCAATATTAAAAAAACAAACGCTATTGGAAACAGTATAACCAACAAAACTTTCCTTTTTTTGGAAACACAATACATAACAAACGTTGAAACCACGGCAATAACAACTGACGTAACTAAATTACACAATAAAATTGTCAAAAGTATTGTTAAATAAAAAATCAGTAAATATAATATTTTTTCTTTCTTTTTGACTTTCTCGATAATTAAAAACAACAATGGTCCTGATAATATGGCAATTGCATACATCAAAGTAAAATCACCGACCCCCCACAAAAAGTCTCTCTGGGTGTTTCTGATTGCCTGAGGATCAACAAAAAAAACATAATATAATGAAAAAAGCAAAGTAATAAAAATACAAAAAAAGGCAAGCTGATATATCTTTTTCTTATGGTATCTATCCAAACTATTTATATATACAAACAATACAGGAAATATTAAAAAGTTGTATCGCTGGATAACCACCTGCATAGTACTGAAATAATTCAAATTCAAATGTTCTGCTGCTATGCATCTGATAAATGATACAATAAATATTATAATATTAATCATGCTTATCTTTAAAATATTTCCCCATAATCTGTTTTTTCTTCTTATAGAAAACAGCCATAGGACAAACACCGGAATTTGAATTATATTCGGTAAGAGCGTTGCAACCGGGTAAAAATATGCCAGAATAATCAGATATCCTAAAAAGACAAAGGATAAATCCACAGTAGTTCTGCTAGTATCATTTACTTTCCATTTCATCTCATGCACCAATCATCATCTGATATAAATCCTTCAACTTTTTACATTCGATATCAATATTAAATCCTGCTCCGGTCATTAAATCATAACTGTCATTATTTCTTGTGAGATCAGCGTTTAATATTTTTTCCGCCCATTTTTCCGGTCCGTCTTTTAGATCGAAAATCTTATATGAACCCAATACTTTTGCCTGCAAAGGCACAGTATTTGACACAAAACATGGCAATCCGTTTGCCTGTGCTTCCACAACAGCAGAGCCTAACCCCTCATATAAAGATGGAAACAAAAAAACATCCATGGCCGAATACAGATCATTCACATCTTTTCTGCTGCCTAAAAAAATTACCATATCCTCTAATTTATTTTTTCTTACCAGTTCTTTGATCCGCTCTTCACAGGGACCTTCACCTATTAATAATAATCTGCTATATTCCTTATTTTTCCATATTTCTTTAAATAGTTCTATAATAAATGGATGATTTTTAGGATGTGTAAATCTTCCGACATGTCCGACAACAAAATTTTTTTCTGTCAATCCCAGATTATTTCGAATCCGTAATCTTTTTTCGCTGTCAAAATGATATTCACCAAGCTTTATTGCATTATTTATTATATTAAACTTGCCGGTATGTATATCATTTCCAAAAAAGAGTTTTCCGGCATCACGTGAACACGCCACCTCATAATCACATCTTCTATTAATACCCAAACATGTTATCCTGTTTCTGATTCCGGAAAAAAATTTTTCAGAATACTTTATCGTATGCGCATGTCCAATGATTGCTTTGACTCCGGATTGTCTTGCAGTTTTCTCCGCTGCAAAAAGCAGATACAATTCGTGTACATGGAATACATCATATTTTTCTTTCAGATCGCTAAACGCTGTTCTGAATGATTCTTTTAATCTCCATTTATTAATATTAAAAAAATATATCTTTCCGCCTAATTCTTTAATTTCACTTTTATAATCTTCACTTCTGTCTTCCGTAAAATATAAAAATCCAAACTGTACCTCCTTTCTGTCTATCCTTCTATAATAGTTCATTATTACACTCATAAGTCCCGAATTAATACTTAACCGTGAAACCAAATGTAATACTTTCAAAATTATCTTTCTCCAAATCAAATTGTTTTCTCATATTTTTTCTTTTTCAACAGTCCAAAAAACATATTCCAACAGGCAAACCAAAATGCCACCGGAACAGGTTTCTCTTCACAAAAGCGAAACAGGTCATAGTGGCTTTTAAGTTTCTTTGATAACTTGTCATGACTTATACTCTTTCGTCTAATTCTATATTTTGCTAAATTTATATCATATAAATAACAATTTGCTTTTTTACAAAGTTTGAGCAATATAGCATAGTCGTTGTTTTTCTTGATATCTTTTATCTGTATCAGTCCCATTTTTTTTGCGTTATACATAAATGTGAGACATCCAGGATATCCATACCGATACATTTTTCGTTTTGTTACAATTCTCGGACCGGATACATATATGTAAAGAGGATTTGACTGTTCATCAATTTTCTCATAATTATGATAAGAAAACACAAAATTATGGTTTCTCATAAATTCAAGTTGAAGCTCAAGCTTTTCCGGCAGCCACAAATCATCCGAATCAAGAAATGCTATCCATTCTCCCTGTGCTTTACGTATGGCACGGTTTCTGGTCAAAGCCGCTCCGCTGTTTTTTTTATTCTTTAAATATATGATTCTAGAATCCCCCAGAAATGGCTTTACAACCTCATCCGTGTTATCCGTCGAACAATCATCTACAATAATCAATTCCCAATTACGATATGTTTGCGCAACAACTGATTTTATTGATGACGCTATAAATTCACCTGTATTCCAAGATGGCATGATAACAGATACTAATCCATCAATCATTTATTTATAATCCTTTCCGAGAACTGCCGACACTGTCCTGAACATCGTCAATAAATCTCCGGCAAAACTATAATTTCTTATACTTTTTAAATTCCATTTCATCTTTTCCGGAAGGATTTTTTTAATGTATACTTCATCTATATTATCCGCTTCATTCAAAAGTTTATCTTCTTCCTTATATCTAATACTCGCTTCAGATGTGATTCCTGCCGGAAGCAATAACGTTGCAAAATAAACAGGTTGATATCTCTCTACATATTTTACAATTTCCGGTCTTGTGCCTACAAAACTCATGTTGCCTGAGAGTATATCGAAAAGCTGTGGAAGTTCATCTAATCTGTAATTTCTTAGTACGGTTCCAATTTTTGTAATACGAGTGTCATTTTCCGTAGTGATTGCTGTTCCAATCTTATCAGCGTTACTCACCATTGTACGGAACTTATGGATTCTATAATGTTTTCCATATGCTGTCACTCGTTCTTGTCCATAAAACACAGAACCTCTGGAATCCAATTTAATCATAATTGCGATCACAAACATGGGCACTGTAAGAATAACGAGCATAATCAACGCAACTGTAAAATCAAAAAACCTCTTGATTTTTAGCTGCCATCTTTTTTTATATAAAGCTTCATAGTATGGCCTGACCACCGAGATTTTCATAAAATCCGGAATTTCATCCCACTCTCGTAACATCCTTTATTCCTTTTTTCATACGATATAAAAATCAGGTTACATATAATCCTTTATAACTTCACTAAGCATTTCACAAATATAATCTACATCCTCGTCACTCAACAGTGTATGAAGAGGAAGTGTAATTGAATTTTTATAATAATCATAATTATTCGGGTAACTCTCGATATCCACACTTTTGCTTTTATATGCCGTCATCATCGGAAGCGGTTTATAATGTACATTGGTCGCTATACCAAGTCTCCCAAGCCTTTCTATAATTTCATTTCTAATCACCGCTCCTATACCGGGAATACGAATAAGATACAGATGGTTTGAACTGTCTCTGTCCTCGCTGTGATGAACAAGATGGTTGATTCCCAATCTGTCACAAGTCTCATCATATTGATTGATAATCACAGCCCTGCGCTCCAACATTTCTAAATATCTATCAAGTTGTCTCAACCCCATTGCGGCCGCAACATCCGTCATATTGCATTTATACCAAGGGCCAATAACATCGTATTCCCATGCTCCTGCTTCATTTTTAGCATAAGCATCTTTATTCTGACCATGGAGAGAAAGAAGCTGATAAAATTTATATATTTCCGCATCATCGACTCCATTTAATTTTTTCCATGTACTGGCCCCGCCTTCAGCCGTTGTAAAATTTTTTACCGCATGAAAACTAAAACTGGTAAAATCGGCAATTGATCCACAATATAATCTCTCTCCGTTGATAATCCTGCTTGCTCCAAGACCATGTGCGGAATCAGCAATAACTGCCGCCCTTCCTATCGCATTTTGAACTTTAGCATTCAAATCACTTAATGCTGTTCCGTCAGATTTCAGACTCTTAAATAAATATTTCTTTTTCTCTGCAATCCTGAAAACTTTCTCGTAGTCACAAATAATACCGCCAAAATCTACACATATGATAGCTTTTGTCTTTTCTGTAATTGCATTTTCCAGTTTTTCGTAATCCATTTCGGGAGCATGTGAAACAGTATCTCCATCTTTTTGGATATCCACAAATACCACCTTTGCACCACAATGAATGGCAGCGCTTGCACTTGCCGTATAAGTATAAGCGGGTACAATTACTTCATCTTCATCTTTTATTCCAAAAATACGGAGATTTAATTCTTCTGCCGCCGTAGCAGAATTTAAACAAACAACCCTGTTACTCCATCTTTCAGGCTCCAAACCAACATCGACTTCCGTATTGCCTGTATCAATATAAGCCGCAAGTCTTCGTTCAAGTAATTTCACTCTGGGTCCGGTCGTAATCCATCCGGATTTTAAAACCTTTATAACCTCATTTATTTCTGACTCAGTTATATCCGGCGGACTAAAACTAATCTTTCGCATATTCATTTCCTCTGTTTTATATATGCATGAATTGGTTTCTTAACAATCCGCATTCTTTCTCTTTTAGGTAGACTCACAGTTCTCCCATTACATTCACCCAAAAAAGAAAGCTCCATCTCCTTTTTCGCCGCATTCGCCCTCCATTCAGCCTCTTTGCTTTTCGAAAGGTTCCCGGCGCAAAAGGGACATCCGCTCTGATGGGCGGTTCTGTTAAACAGATATGTCTCCCACTCGTGCCCTTCCGGACATCTCCACCAGATACGGATCTTACTTTTCGGTCTTAAACTGCGGGGATCAATCCCCTGGTTAAAAAACGGGTGCCACTCCTTCATCAACTGCGGTTCCAATGTGGCCAGGTCATTGAATCCCGGCCAGGCTTTCCGCCCTGCGCAATAAGGACAGCCCTGTTCTTTGGTCGCACGATTCCCAACGGACGCTTTCCATTCATGTCCCAGTCCGCATTTCCACCAGACATTTTTCTCGCTTCCGTAAGTAACCATCTCCGGCGTCAGCGCGCCGTTTTTTACAGGATGCCACTGAGCCGCCAGCTCCGGACAGGTGCTGGCAAGATCGTTGTATCCTTTCCAGGCTTTTTTGTTTGCACAGTACGGACAACCGGCGTCTTTTTTAACCCGGTCGCTGATCATGGCCTGCCATTTATGCCCCTTTTCACAGGTCCACCAGATCTTTTTATGACTGGCAAATCCTGTTTTTAAAGGGTCAAAATCCTTGTTTTCAGGAACAGCCCACTGACGGATCAGGTATTCTTTGCCGTTTTGCATACAATATTGCCGTAAGCCGATCTCTTCCATATTTTCCTCATTCCGGCACATTCCGTGCATTGTACGGGTAGAATTACAGTTTTTCCTTTAAGCACTTCTATGACTGCTTTAAAAAAACATCGGAAACAAAAGCGCAATCTCACGAAAAACGGTTGCGAAATATCTTTCATATACGACCATCTTTTTCGCAGATATCCCCCATCTGCGAAAGGTAAGGGCTATTCCCTGAAAACAAAGGATTTCTTTTTATTTACTGACCCAAAAATTGACCATAAATAGAAGCCAATGCGTTCATATGCTGGCGCTTTGTGGCCAGGGTGGGATGGACATACCGGTTCAAAGTAATGGATACGTCCGAGTGTCCCAGAATCTCACTCAGACTCTTTACGTCCGTTCCATTGTTAATACAGTTGGTGGCAAAGGTATGGCGGGTAATATGGAAATTTTTCTTTCCGATTCCGGAAGTTGATAAGAACCTGCGGAAATGATACTGATAGGTTCTTGGCTCTACAGGTTTCCTGATTCCCACCACATATTCGCCTTTTCCGTAAAACGGAAACAAAAGGTCGATCAAATCGTCTGAAAGCGGAATTTCTCTCTGTGAGAAAATACTTTTCGGCGTTCCTTCCAGCAATGATGTTTTGGTATCCCGGCCAGGAATGGCAATCCGCTGCACGGTGCGGTTTACCCGCAGTACTTTCTCATCAATATCAATGTCGCTCCATTTCAGCGCGCAGATTTCTCCCAGCCTGAGTCCGGTGGAGAAGCAGATCACAACGCCCAGTTTGTAATGATTCATATTGTGATGCAAGAAACGGAAAAGGCGGGCCTGTTCCGTATGATTCAGAATTTCCACCGGTTTATTTCCCGTAAATCGTTTTCGAAAGGTCATATGAATTTCCGGCGTATGATAATGAAGCGCGCTGTAAGAAAATATCTGATTGACCACACAGAATATACTTTTTACGAGGCTGTCGGACATATACTGCTCTTCCTCTTCCATAATTTTAGAAAAAATTGTTTTAAATCTCATAAGATCAATCGTCCGAAATCCATATTCATCCAAAACCGGGACAATATATTTTTTGCAGATCAGACGGTATTTGACAAAAGTGGAATACTTTTTGCCGGACTCCACCGATTGCAGCCATTTCGTAATCAGCGTTTGAAAATCCGTGCATGGCTCGTCAGGTCCTCCTTCCGCATAAATGTCGTAACTGGGAATCGTCTGTTTTGCGATTTCCAGTTTTTCTTTTACCTCCGCATACGTTTTTGCGTAAACAGAACGGGAAATCATTTTGCCCGTCATCAGGTCGGGAATTCGATATCTGCCCTCCCAGCGTCCGTCTGCTCTCTTTCTGATGTTCTCTCCATGTCTTGGCATAGTGCTACCTCCTTGACCACTTTTTTGACCCATAATAGGATGAAAACACTCGAAAAACCATATTTTTTGACAAAATTCATTCTAAATGTCAAATAAAGTCGAATGGGAATTTTTACGAAAATTGAATATTCCGTTGACAATTCATACGGATGGAAGTAAAATAGATGCCATGTGAACGGCGAGAGGTGAAAGATTTCCAGTTTTTTCTGTTTTTACCTTTCGCAGATGGGGGATATCTGCGAAAAATATCCTCAAAAATTACTTATTTTTCCTTTTTATACGTTAAAAAATCCCTGTCGGATTCAACACGGATGACGCATTGAACTCTCAACAGGGATTTTCCCGAAACAATCTTCTTTTTCTTTTACCGCTTCACCAGTTCCACCATCCCGATATCCAGCGACATCAGAAAAGCGGCGTCGCCTTCCAGGGCTACGGCCCGGCAGGGGGCTTTAAAAAGGGTGAATTTCTGCTCTGACAGCCGCTCTATGGCAGCGTCCATCTCCTCGTCTTCAATATCGTAACAGATATGATACGGAGAATTTTTATATCGCTTCATCAGGGGATAGATTTCGCTGTCCTGATCCGGCTGGACCAGCTCGATGCGATATCCCCCATTTTCCATAAAAAGAATATAGATCCGGCGGTCGACATCGTATACCGCGTCGGCACACGGCGTAAAGCCCAGAACTTCCGCCGCTTTCGCAGCCTTTTCCACATTTTTAACCAGATAACCTATATGATGGATTTTCATGACCAGATACCTCTATTTCTTTTTCTCCCACACCTTAAAAAACTCCAGCTCATCCTCTTTATAGACAAACAATATCAGAACAAACAGCAGGGCCGTCGCCACCGTCACATAACAGTCCGCCACATTAAACACAGGAAAATCAATCAATTTAAAATAGAGAAAATCCACCACATATCCCCGCACGGCCCGGTCGATCAAATTCCCTGCCGCGCCGGAACAGAGGAGAACGCCGACCCATTTCAGCGGCAGATACCGTTTGTCGGCAGGAACATGCAGATACAGAAAAAACACCGCCGCCAGTATCAGCGGCGTAGTGATGTAAAACAGCAGTTGCCGGTTCTGCAGGATGCCAAAGGCCGCCCCATAATTCACCGTATAAGAGAATTCAAACACGCCGGGAATCAGAGGCCAGGAGGGCTTACCCTCCAGATAAGACACTGCCAGAAACTTTGTCCACTGATCCAATCCGATTAATACGGCTGATAACACCAGAAAAAGAAACGCTGTTTTCCACTTGCCGTTGCCTGTCTTCTTTTCCAATATCATTCCCTCCATTTAGTTCCGCAGCTCCCCTCCCAAGCCCCATGACCTGGGAGAATTTTCAGCCGCTAAAGCGTCTGTAAATCCCCCGCGCAGATATAATCAAGGGCCTCCCCCATCTCATCCATCGTAACCGTCCGGTCAATATAGGCTTCTCCGGCCTGTTTCAGCAGGATAAATTTAATCACGCCGGCTTCCATCTTTTTATCATGCTTTGTAGCCGCAAGAACCTGTGCCTTATCCGGCCCTGAAATCCGGACAGGCAATCCGGCAGAACGGATCAGCTCTTCAATCTCAAGAAACGTGTCTCTGGAGATATCTCCCCTGCGCAGAGAAATATAAGCGGAAGCCACGCAGCCAAGGGCCACACATTCCCCGTGAAGCAGGGAAAATCCGGTTTCTTTCTCAACGGCATGGCCCAGCGTATGGCCGTAATTCAAAAGGCCCCGCTCTCCCTGCTCTTTCGGATCCCGCTCTACCACATCCTTCTTGATCTCACAGCTTCTTTGCACCATCCGCTCACAGATGTCCGTATCTCTCCTCCGGATTTGTTCCATATGATCTTTCAGCCAGTACAGATACCGGCGGTCTTTAATCAGACCATGCTTGATAATCTCCCCCATCCCTTCCAGATACTGCCGTTCTGTCAGCGTATGCAGCGTCGCCAGATTGATATAGACCAGCCGGGGCATATAAAATGCGCCCACCATATTTTTATAGCTGTCAAAATCCACTCCCGTTTTTCCGCCGATACTGCTGTCCACCTGGGACAGCAGCGTGGTCGGAACCTGAATAAAATCAATTCCCCGCAGATAAGTGGCGGCGGCAAACCCGGTCAGATCCCCCACCACGCCGCCGCCCAGAGCGATCAGCAGGTCATTGCGGTCAAACTGCTGCAGGATCAGATGCTCGTACAGTCTACGCACCACATCCAGATTTTTATTTTCCTCACCTGCCGGAAAAACAAAGGAGGTCACGGAAGGGGACCCGATGGCTGCCTGCAAAAGCTCCATATAATAAGAAGCCACCGTGCTGTCAGACACGATGCAGATTTTTTTCCGGCCGACGCCCAGCTTTTCCAGTTCCTCTCCGAATCCGCCGAAATCCCTCCGGAATACAATATCATAGACAGGCGTCTCCCCATCATGCACCGTTAATCTGTCCGCCATTGTACGTTCCTCCTATACAATATAAATTTGCCGTATGCTATATGAAAAGTTCCAGGGCCACATAATCCCGCCCCTTTTTGGTCTTATTTACAAAACCCTTATACCGAAACTTTCCCAGTTTCCTCACCGAGATCAGCGCCCCCTGTGCCGGTTCAAAGGCAGATGAGGTAATCAGCTTTCCATTGACAAAAACCCGTTCTTCCTTCACACACTCCGCCGCTTTCGACCGGGACAGCCCAAAAGCAAGACTTACCAGGCTGTCCAGCCGCAGAGAAGCAATGCTTCCGGATACTTCCTTAAATTTGGGCGTAAAATACATCTGCTCAAGAGAAACTGCCTGGCAGATCACCTGATTATGCCGTACCTGAGTCAACTGGTCGATGATAAAGGGAGCAATCTGTTCCCTGCACAAAATCCAGGCTTCCTTCCCCTCCGTCAGAATATCCCCAATCTGATTCCTGTCGATGCCCAGATTCAACACGGCGCCCAGATAATCTCTGTGGGAACAATCCCCGGAAAACTTAGGCGCTTTCGGCCGCACCCATACCACGGTAATGGGCAAAAACGACGGCAGACCTTCCGCCCCATTCTCCGTAACAGGAAGAAAGCAAACAATTTTTCTCTCAGCCGCCTCATATCCGCCCTCCAGAATCACCTGAACAGGCGGAAGCTCTGTGCGCAGCCCGTGAAAAACTGTCTGCTCGTTTAAATTCAGGAAATGGCTGAATACGGGAATATCTCTGCGCTCGCACTGCCTGGCCAGTTCCATAAGCCGCTTTTTCAAAAGCGTATCTTCTTCTCTCATAAACCGCCCCCGCTACAGCCTGAAACTTGCGGAGTCAAACTTCTCCTCTGCCAATACTTCCAGGAGATCCCCGGAAAGCTCAATGTTGCTGGGAGTAACAATAAAAATATACTCCGTCACTTTGTTTAGATTACCCTCGATGGAATAACAGGCACCAAATGTAAAATCAATGATCCGCTGGGCAACCTCGATATGGATCCCTTCCAGATTGATTACCACCGCCCGGCCGCGCAGCAAGGTATCCACGATCTCTTTGGAATCCTCCATGGAAGCCGGTTTGATTACGCACACTTCCATGCCGTTTTTGCTGCTGCGGGTGAGCGGAACCACATTGCTTTTCTTTACCACTTTTGGCTCCGAATCCTGATTCCCTTTTAAATCGATGTCATCCAGGTCCGTATTATCCTTTTCCCGTCTGGAACGTCTGCTGCGGGCCCGTTCTTCTTCCCTCGTCTGATAGGACAGGTCGTCGTCATAATATTCGTCAAAATCTTCATCATCCTCATAACGATCCGATAGTTTGATTGCATCCAAAAATTTCTCAATAAATCCAGCCATTCATTCTGCTCCGTTTCCTAAATGTCAGAGTTTTGAAAGCATTCCCAGCATACTTATATAACCCATGATACGTTCCATCATAGCATAATCCCACATCAGAATCAATATTTATCACAAAAATTAATATACATTCGGCAGCAGCCGGCAGACGGATCAATCGTCAGTATATAATATCATTTTCATTCACCGCAGAAGAATCCAGTACAATATGATCGTAGACAGCCAGCCCGTAAGGCGATTCGTCACTGACAATGCAGTAGTCTTCATTCTGCTCCAGAATATCTACTTTTCTGAACACCGCATAGCCTTTATTGATATTGTAAACGCCCTCCAAAGGCTGTGTCTCTCCCACCATAAACCGCTCACTGCTGTTTGGCTTTAACAGATATGAGCCTGCTTTGATTTTCTCCATATTCGTATCAATATAATACTTCCCGTCCTCCTTATGATAAAGGGTAGCTTTCACAAACTGAGAGGTGACACCGTCCTCGCCTGCCACTTCCACATTAAAGCCATTTTCCTGACTCTCTCCGCCTGTGGTCAGAAAATCCTCCGGAACTACAAAAAAATCTTTGCTGACAAGCGAAGTAACCGGAATTTTCAGTCCTTCCGCCTGGCTTTTATCCAGCTCAATCTCCACATACCGCTCCGCCAGAAACTGATTCATATAATTATGAAAGGTCAGTTTTGCCATCGTTGTGCCGTCATTGGACACAAAAGAAGAATACTGGGCTACGGTTTCAAACCGATTCTGCCGAAACATCACTTTGACACTGTCCCTGTCTGCCAGCGCAGCCACATCTTCCTCCGAAATAGGAATGATCACAGACCATACGTCGCTGTCAATGGTTTTATATACACCTGTGCCGCTTTCCACCAGCGCTCCGGTTTTAAAATAGGTCTTTTCATAATTTCCTTTGTCAAAGGAATCTTTTGTCAACTGCTCCGGGGATAATTCTTCAAAGCCGTCGGAATAATAAGCAATGATACCGCTGACCGGCGCATGATACATCTGAAAATGAGCGCCCATTTCCTCCAGAGACTGATTCAATTCCTCAATAGACTCCATGCTGGAATATTCCAGCAGCGCTGCCTGTACGGAATACTTCACGTCATAAATATCGGAAAATCGCAGTGGATCGTAGCTTGTGCTGTAATTCATCAGCATCCGTTTTAAATAAATCAGGCTGTCCTGAGACAGTTGATTACCGTCTGCGCTTTTCTGGGCCAGAAGCTCCGAGACCCGGCCGCTTTCATCAATGGAGTAAATCAGATCTCCCACGCCGGCTTTCTGCCCCTCCTGTATATAATAATAGACGGTTCCGGCATAATCCGCATTGTAAACCGTCTCGTCCCGGAGAATAATGCCCGTATAACTGGAATCAGCCACCAGACTGCCCTGATTCACCATAAAAATCTCGATCCGCTCTTTGGACAGATACATCGCAACCACAACAATCAGATAAAAAAGAATAAAAGCGAATATCACAACGCCTATATTCAGATTAAAGGTTCTGAGGCGGATAATCTTTTTTTTCTTTCTGGCTCTTTTCCTGGTTTTTTTCCCGGCCATTCCTGTTCCTTTCTGAAATGATAAGTATAGTATCTGCCGAAAACGTACATAATATAAATACGCAGACTGGTCGTCTGCAGTATACTGAGGAGTATCCTTTAATGCAGGCCTCTGGCGAGGCTGGCGGAATTTGTCCGTCAAAGTATGATTTGGAGGTGACAATATGAACACAAAAGGAATTGACTATACAATCTTAACGATCGCCATCATCGGAGCGATCAACTGGGGGCTGATCGGATTTTTCCGTTTTGACCTGGTGGCCTTCCTTCTGGGTGATATGTCAATGCTGTCAAGAATCATCTACGGGCTGGTGGGCATTTCCGGTCTCTATCTGATCAGCACCTACGGGCGGATCAGATCTGCGGACCGCGCATAAGTTCGGACTTTCTCCGGAAGGCTTTTGCAGTGCAAAACAGCATACGGCGTTTCTGCGTGGTACCAGAAAAAGGAAGTCCCGAAATAGGACTTCCTTTTTGCCTATATGTAAGACCCTGATAAACGATATAGGTGATGCCTCAATATTATAATGAAACGACGATCTTATCTTTTGCATTCTCCGGAAGATGCGCGGCATCCTGGGAAACACTCAGAATAAACGTAACATCATAGGTCTGTCCAATCTGTGTCAGTTGATCGATGGCTTCCGTAATGTCCTGTCCCTCCAGGCATGCCACCTTTAAAAAGCTGTCCAGATACATCTGTTCCAGATCGTGATCCTGAGAAATAATCCCGCATACAAAACCGATAAATGCCTCATAGGACTTGATACCAAAGTCCGTAACATTGATCAGACGTACTCTATTATTTAATTCATACATGTGTTTGGAGCTCTTGTCCAAATATACGATAGAGCCCTTCGCATCTTTGATAGCACTGTTTGCTTTTTCCAAAAGGTATTTTGTTTTTCCTTTTCCCTTTTGTCCTGCTATAATCTCGACCATAGCGTTCTCCTCCTTTTGTGTGAAACGTATATGATATTAAATTAATTATAGTACAAATATAATAAAAGCACAAGAATTATTTCAAAATTTTGGTGAACAATTGATCCATCTGCTGATACAGAGATTCCCTGTCAGACGCTTTCAGGATTACTGAGATATACTGCTTCCCTGCAGCGTCCTGAGATACCAGAGCAAGACAGGAACCGGCAGGAGTCGTCGTCCCGGTTTTGCCGCCCACAACGGTGATGCCCTCCGGCATTTCAACGGAACCGCTGGTATACTGAACCGTCGTGTTAAACTCTCTGGTGCCGGTTTTTCCGTCGGCGTCCGTATACTCGGCCGTGTACTTATCCGTAGACACGATCTGGCTGAAAATCTCATGGTCTAACAGCTTATCCAATATCAGATATACATCGTAAGCCGTCGTATAATGGTCGTCGTCGGAGAGACCGTGAGGATTGACAAAATGGGTACCCGTAGCGCCGATCTGCCTTGCCTTGTCATTCATCATAGCCACAAAATTGTCCATGCTGCCATTGCCCACCAGGTATGCAATGGCATTGGCGGCATCATTGCCGGAAGGCAGCATGGCACCGTACAGAAGCTGTTCCAGCGTATAAGTCTCTCCGGGCCGGATATTCGCCAGAGACGTATTCTCCAGTCCTGTCAGCATATCCTGGGTAATCTGAATCGTGGAATTCAGATCGCCGTTCTCAATCGCCACCAGAGCCGTCATCAGCTTGGTGATGCTGGCCGGATACAATGTCTCATATGCGTGATTGCTGAACAGCACTTCTCTGTCTGTCCGGTTGAAAATAATCGCGGCGCCCGCATCAATCAGCTCATCCGTGTAGGCTTCCTCTCCGGAAACCACGCAAAGATTTTCGGCAAAAAAATCTGCCCGCCCCATCTCACCGCTGCTGTCCAGCACCGTATCCATTTCATAAGAAACCTGGTATGGTTTCAGCATATCCTTCCGGCCGCCGTTTCCGCAGCCACCCAGTACAAAGGCGGCCGCAGCAGCAGCCAGTATCAGCCCGTAACGTTTCATCGCTGTCCTCTCTTGCATTTACCCTTATTTAAACGTCTCTCTCCATTCCAGATCGCCCCGCTCCAGCGCTTTAATCAGAAGCTCTGCCGTCGCCAAATTAGTCGCCAGCGGAATATTGTGCATATCACAGATCCGCATCACACTCTGGATGTCAGGCTCATGGGATTTGGGCGTCAGGGGATCTCTTAAAAAGACCACCAGATCGATCAGATTTTGCTCAATGTGGGCGGAAAGCTGCTGCTGTCCTCCCAGATGCCCGGCCAAAAATTTATGAATGTTCAGGTTCGTGACCTCCTCGATCAGCCGTCCCGTAGTCCCCGTGGCATATAGCTCGTGCTTGCTCAAAATTCCCCGGTACGCAATACAAAAATTCTGCATCAATTTCTTTTTCGCATCATGAGCAATCAATCCAATGTTCATAATATCCCTCATCTCCTCACAATATAGTTTTGCATTTTTTACCCTTTTTTAATTCTTATAATAACTCTACCTTTCTCTGCATCCCCGCATTCAGCACCACTCCCATACCCAGAAACAGACTGAGCAGAGAACTGAGGCCCGCGCTGACAAAGGGCAGCGGAAGACCTGTGTTCGGAAGCATAAAAGAGGCTACGCCGATATTGATAAAGCCTTGAAACGCAACCAGCGCCGCCATACCCGTACAGATCAGCCGTCCTGACAGATCTTTTGCTCTGGCCCCCAGCCAGATGCACTCCAAGATCACCAGCGTCAGAAGCCCGATCACCGTACAGCTTCCCACAAATCCCATTTCTTCTCCTACAATCGCAAAAATAAAATCCGTATCCTCCTCCATCAGAAAATTTCCGTTTTTCACCGATTCCAATGTCGTATTAAACAGCCCCTTGCCGTAAAGCTGTCCGGAGCCGATGGCCATCCTGGAATTGATCTGCTGTAAAAGCAGATCCTGTGTATTCTCTGCCAGTCCGAAAAAAGACAGAATCCGGTTTGCCTGAAAGGGCCTTAAAAACAGATAATGGCCGTTTAACAGCAGATACAAAAATACCGTTACTACCGGAACCACTATGGCGATGGTGCCGAACACCCACTTGTAACTGATCTTAGCCGCATAGATCATTACAAGAAAGAGCACGCCAAATACAATGGATGTGGACAGATCCGGCTGTGAGAAAATCGCATAGAGCGGAACTGCAAACAGCGCCAGACTTCCGAACACCGTCACCGGAGAATTAATCTTTTCTTCGTTGTTCTCAAAAAACTTGGCAAAAAACAGAATTGATCCTATCTTCGCGAATTCGGAAGGCTGGATCCGGCCAAGGGCCGGCAGGTCAATCCATCTGGAAGCACTGGTACCGGCATCCGTTCCCACAATCAGAACGGCAGCCAGAATCCCTACCGTTGCGGCGTAAATCAGAACATAATACCTTAAAATCCAGTGATAATCAATCAGTGAAACGATCACCATACAGATCACCCCGACGCACACCCCCATCATCTGCTTCGAGGTAGTATCCACATCGCTGTTCATCGTCGCGCTGGTGATCACAAGAATGCCGATCACCGATAAAACCAGGATATAGAGCACCATCTTAAAATTATAATGTCTCAGCCTGTAATTCTTAAATGCTAACATTCACACTCCATCCGGCAGCGCTGGCTTCTGTCACGCCTTGCGGATATCCCTGATCGGAATATTCGCGTACAGGGCCGGCACCGCTCCCTGGCTGCCTTCACATTCTGTCTGTGTAATCTGGATGTCCAGCCCTTCCGCATCGATCTCCATATATTTGGATATCACATTGATAATGTCATTCTTAATCGCTTCCATAATCTCCGGGGAACAGCTTGCCCGGTCGGAAACCAGCAGAAGCTTTAACCTGTCTTTTGCGATGGAGCCGGAATTCTTCTTCTTAAACAGATCTAAAATATTCATCCTGACGCCTCCTTCGCTTAATTCAGGCCCATGCGCTTTAAGAGACGGCTGAAAAATCCCGACCCGCTGTCCAGATCCAGATAAGGAACCTCCTCCCCCAGAACCCGGCGTACAATATTCATATAAGCCTGCCCGGCCGCCGAGCTGTTGCCCACCAGCGGTTCGCCCTGGTTGGATGCGATAACGATATTCTCATCATCCGGAACGGCGCCGATTAGGGAAACCGCCAGAATCTCAATTACATCATCATTGGACATCATATCTCCCCGGCGTACCAGATCCATACGGATCCGGTTGATAATCAGGTCAATCTTATGAATACCGTTGGCCTCTAACAAGCCGATGATTCTGTCAGCGTCACGAATGGCGGAAACTTCGGGGGTGGTAACGATCAGCGCCCTGTCAGCGCCTGAAATGGCATTCTTAAACCCCTGTTCGATTCCGGCCGGACAGTCCAGGATAATATAATCATATTCCTCTCTCAGTTCATCGGTTAATTTTTTCATCTGTTCCGGCGAGACGGCAGACTTGTCTCTCGTCTGTGCCGAGGGCAGAAGAAACAGGTTGTCATAACGCTTATCCTTAATCAGCGCCTGTTTCATGCGGCAGTTCCCCTCCACCACGTCCACCAGGTTATAGACGATCCGGTTTTCCAGCCCCATGACCACATCCAGATTTCTAAGGCCGATATCGGTGTCAATCAGTACTACCTTTTTATTCAGCATGGCAAGGCCGGTGCCCACGTTCGCGGAAGTTGTAGTCTTCCCCACGCCGCCTTTCCCTGATGTCACTACGATCACTTCACTCATTTTACTTCCTCCCAGTTATAGCTCCGCAACTCCCCTCTCAAACCCTCCGGGGTTGTCCGGTCCGTTGCTGTTTTTCATAAACCTTTTTATATTGCCGTTTCAGCCGTCTGTTTTTCAAATTGACTGAATAATTGCATCTATTCTCACACGCTATCTCTATTGTACATGAAAGAAACAAATAATGCCAGCTATTTATGCAAAATTTATATCATTTAATACTTCTTTACATATGGTTTCCACATAAATATTACCGTTTTCGACAAAAGCGATCTTAGGAACCGGGTCCTCGTTTCCTTCTCTGCCGTCCTCACAGCGGGCAATGGTGTCTCCGATACGGATCTGCATGGCTGCCATATCAAGGGCCGCCACAAAAGCTTTCTCATTTCCCGAGATGCCGGCATAGGCGTTCCCCTTCAATGCCCCCAGAACAATAATGCTCCCTTTGGCGATCACCTTTCCGCCCGGATTGACATCTCCCAGAATTACAATATTATTTTCCGACTCCACAACCTGGCCGCCCCGGAGGGTTCCCTTGTAAAACAATCCCGGATTATATTCCGCGGACTGCACCATCTCTGCCTTGCTGCGGAAGATCTCCTCTTTCTCCTTATCCGAATCCACCACGCACAGCACCTGAATCGAAGAATTGGCCGTAATGGCAGACACCATCTCCATCTGCTCCGCGCTGTCCAACTCTTTGCCTTCAAAGGCCAGGGCCATCCTGGCGTTTTTAAAAAAGCCGGAGGATTCCTGAAATTTGGCCGCCACTTCCTCCTTTAACTGAGAAAACGGAAGCTCCGGATCCAATACCACCGTGATTCCATAGGTATTTCCCTTAATCATAACAGACTGTTTCATACATTCCTCTTTTCTGACGCCAGGCGCTCCCTTCCGGGCTGCCTGCCGCGCCGCCCCCATTTACTCATTTTCATCAACCACATTGCTGTCCGATGCGCTGGAATTCAGAATGGAATCCAGGTCGATTTTCCCAAAATGATAGTCCAGAACATCTTTCGCTACCAGCACGGCATTGGCCGCGGTATACCCGTTGGGAATGCTGACGGTAACAGCCACCTGAGGACTCTCATAAGGGGCAAAACAGACAAAGTTCGCATGGTTCGGCCACAGTTTATTTTCCTCGGCGGTACCGGTTTTACCGGCTACCGTAACAGGCGTATCCGCAAACAGCGTGTTATAGGAGCCGTCGGTAATTACCCTGCGCATCCCCTCCCATACCGTATCCCAGGAATCCTGGGAAAACGCGGACTGTCCTGTCACTGTCCGTTCAAAGGTCTGCATGATTGCTCCCGTCGGACTGTTAATATGGGAAATCAGATTCAGCTTTAACGTGGTGCCCCGGTTCGCCAGCGTCAGCGCATAACGGTTAAACTGGGTATTGGTATAGGAATGGGAGCCCTGTCCGATTGCCGAAGGGATCGGGTTCTCATCCGTTATATGGGGATCGCTTTCATAAATCTCCACGCCGGATTTTTCGCCGAAGCCGAAAGCCTCCGAATATTTTTTCATCCGGCTTAAGCCAAGAGCGGCATTGTAGCTGCCGGCAGCATCCTGAGAAAGCCGGTACCCCACCTCGCTGTAAAAATAGTTACAGGATTTTGCCAGCGCTTCCTGGATATTGATAACGCCGTGAATACCGGGGTAAACATTACACCGAAGCTCCAGACCCAGCTCCGTAAAGATTCCCTGGGTGGCGATTGTCTCTGTCGGCTGGAGCACCCCTTCTTCCATGCCCGCTATGGCGCTTACCATCTTGAAGGTGGAACCGGGGGCCGTCCTTGTCTGGGTCACTCTGGGATACAGAGGCAGCGACTGGTCATTCTGCAGCTTTGCAAAATAAGTCGGATCAGACATCAGCAGATTGTTATCGCTGCCGGGATAGGACACCAGTGCCAGCACATTTCCCGTTTTCACATCGCTCACAACCACGGAACCGGAACAGGGATCAAGGGCCAGCTGGGCCGGCGTAATCTCGATATTCGCGATCTTCTGCTTAATAAATGTAAATGCCGCCGCGTCTCCGCCCGCAGCCAGAGTCTGATATGCCGCCGCGTCGTATTTCAAAACGCCCTGATCGAACAGAGCCAGACACAGTTCCCGGCCTGTCAGCGTCTCATCCTCCACCAGATAACGGTAAATCTGCTTGCCGAAAGAGGTATCGGTATCCAGAATCTCTTCCATTTTATCCACAAGGGCCTCAAAAGTATCCTCCGTACTGGAATATTTATCTTTCAGATCCAGCTTTCTTGTATCAATCCACCCGTTGGTCAGCGCATGAAACAGAAAATCACGGAAACTGCAGGTATCCTCCCGCCACTGCTGATACATGGGATCGTCAGTGTCGATCCAACTGCGCACCAGGATATTATTATCCGTCAAAATGCTGTGGGCATAGGCAATATAAGACTGCATGGCTTCACTCTGCTCCGCGACCGGCATCGACTGTTCGTCAAACAGAACCTGCGAAAGCTGACTCATCACCTGCTGCTTCCGCCCCACATATTTGGCGTAAATCCCCCGCTCGATCTCCGAAGCATCCCTGTCGCTGAAATGGGCGACGGACAGTACATTGTTGCCGATCAGCTGATAGTACACATCTTTCACCGGAATGTACCGCTCCTCCGCCGACATGGTAGGGGTAATGGTCACATCCTCGTTTACGATCTTAGACACCAGGATACCGGCCAGCCGCTGCTCCAACAGACAATAGATGGCCTTCTGTTCTTCGGCGGTTATATTCAGATAAATATCATTTCCCGCCAGAGGGTCCGTCTGCTTCACCACCTCCAGGATATGTCCCTGGCTGTCCACATACATAACCTGCTCTCCCTTGGTTCCCCGAAGCTCCGATTCCATGGATGCCTCGATACCGGTCTTTCCGATCATGTCTCCGACGGCATACTCTCCGTCCTCCGTTTTCAGGGCGTCCAGCTCCTCCTGGTCTACCTGTCCGATATAGCCGATAATATTAGAAAAATATTCGCTGTCTTCATAGACCCGGATGGAATCTTCCTTTACATCCACCCCTTTCAGCTTGTTGCTGTGTTCCAGCACGTCCGAGACAGTGGCGATATCCACATCCTGGGATACGGTTACTTCCATGTACTTCTGATAGGAATTCAGCGCCATGGCATAGCGCATATGAATCAGATCCAGCGTCTCCTCTTTTGTCAGCTCATAAGAAGGACCTTTGGGTTTGTATTTTCCGATGCCGTACCGGTCCACAAACCAGTCCACCATATCCTGGGCCGTAGAGGCCGAAAGAATTTCATCTTCCGTATCCAGTTCTTCTACGCTCCGTTTTCCGTAAGCGTCCCGCAAAAACGCCAGCCGGCGGCTTTCTGTGGCCGCGGTGAAAATATAATTTTCATTTTCATCCAGATCAATCGGAACCGAAGGAACGATGGTCTCTCCATGTTCCATCAAAATTTTCCGCAGCTCCAGAAGCATCAGGTTTCTTTCATAGCCGTTATAATCGCCGGTATCCATAACCGTAACCGAATAAGCCAGCTTATTATAAGCCAGCGGCTTTCCGTTCCGGTCAAAGATGGCTCCTCTGGAACTGTCCTTTTTTACGGTTGTCAGCGTCTTGCTGATATAGTCGTTCTGATAGGATTCCCCCTGGACGATCTGAACCTGAAACAGATGCGCCGTCAGCGTGGCCATCATGCCCACCATAATCACCGCCAGGATAAACAGTCTGGATGTGAAAAAATTTTTCAGAAATTCCCATATCATCTGAAATAATTCTCTAAACAAATTTGGTCGATCTCCTTTTTTCCAGTTCCTCCATCTTCGCGTTGATCTTAATGATAATGCGGAACAGAATCAGTCCCGTCACGATGGTGCATACCATCTCCGGCAGGATCATGTTCATCACGTAAAACTGAAAATTCGTCCGGTTCCTTAACAGGAAATGTAGAACAAAAATATAACATCCCAAACCAAAATCGCTTAAACCGCAGGCGATGGTGGGAATCAGCAGGTTGTCATAGAAAAAATATTTATGACATATGCCGTTTAAATAACCCATATACAAATAAACAAGGGAATAAAAGCCGATCCGGTATCCAAATACGCTGTCCATCAGAAGCCCGCACACCACGCCGGCCAGCATCCCGTAATAGGGACCGCTGCACAGGCCGAAAGCGCAGACGATAATCACCAGGATATTCGGCACATAGATAATCCACCGGATCGCAGGCAGTATGCTGTTTTGCAGCAGGAATCCGGCCACGATCACAAGAATCATGCCGAGAAACCGTTTTAGTTTCAACTGAACCATAAAGGTATTCCTCGAATGAAGTTCCGCAGCTTCCCTCCAGGGCTTTCCGGCGCCTGTCGGGTGCGCTGCCGTTATCTACTCTATAATGTCATCCCCGGTATTCTTCAGGGTGGTGATAACCAGCACCGTATCCAGATGCTCAAAATCCACCACGGGAATCAGCGTCCCCGACTTGGTCATATTATTGGAATCCACGGCGATTTCGTCGATGTAGCCGATCAGGATACCGGGCAGATAAACGCTGCTGATATTAGAGGTGATAATCTTATCTCCGGGGCCGATCTCGCTCTCCTTGTCGATATACATCACCCGGAGCATACCGTCTTCGTAAAGCTCCAGATCCCCCGATACGATAAAACTTTCTCTTGTATTTTCTGACATCGCCGTAATATTGCTCTCATCGTCGATGATAGACATCACTCTGGCAGATCTGGGTCCCACGGCGCTGATAATGCCCACCAGACCGCCCTGGGCGATCACGACCATGTCCTTTTCCAGACCGTCGTCGCTGCCCTTATCAATCAGGAAGGAATGGAACCACTTGCCGGAATCCTTGCCGATCACCCTGGCGCCCACCTTTTCATACTGGGAATACTCCTGATCCAGCTTAAACAGCTCTCTGTAAGTCTCCAGCTCATATTTATCCTGCTGGGACAGGCTTTTTTCTTCCTGCAAAGCCGCCAGTTGCTCCTTTAAGCGGACGTTTTCTTCCTGAGCCTTTTTCAGCGCCGCCAGATTCTCCGCCTCGGAGAAAATCTGGCTGCCCAACTGATTCAGTCCTTTCTGCATGGGCATAATGGCGGCGCTGATGCCGTTTTCCACCACGTCTGTCACGCTGCTTCTGAAAAAAGAAAGGACAAGCATCACCAGAAAAGACAGGGTCAGCAGAAACAACACCATTTTGGCGGGAATCCTGAAATTGAAACGATCTTTCATCTATAACAATCCTCGTTCTTTGAAACTGATATACTTATTATCTCCGATAATAATGTGGTCGATCAGGCGGATTCCCAGCATCGCGCCGGAATGTTCGATCCGCTGCGTGACCAGCATATCCTCTTTGCTTGGCTCCGGATTGCCGCTGGGATGATTGTGGAGAAGCACCACGTATACCGCATGGTAACGCAGCGCCTCGATAAAAATCTCCCTTGGAGAAACCAGTGAGGAATTTACCGTTCCTCTTGTAAGAAGCATATCTTTCAGCAGATGGTTCTTCGTATCAAAAAACACCGCCACCATATCTTCCTGTTCCTGATGGCGCATCCGCTCCATATAATAAGCGGCAATCGAACCGGGGGAGTCCAGAACCAGCTCCTTTTCCCGACTGCTCTGGGCAATCCGCTTGGACAGTTCTCCCACGCACAGAATCTGCACCGCCTTTACCTCGCCGATTCCTTTCAACGAACACAGCTCCGGCGCCGACAGATGCAGGATCGTGGACAGTCCGTCCTCCTTCCTGCCCAGAGAAAGCACCTTCCGGGCCAGATCCAGAGAGCTTTCCCCCTGTGCCCCGGTGCGGATAATCACCGCCAGTAATTCTGCGTCTGACAGGGCCTCCGGGCCTCTTTCCAGACATCTTTCGTAGGGACGTTCCTGTACAGGCAATTCTTTCATACTATAATGTGACATCTATGATTTTCCCTCAGGTAAATCCCCAAACACTTTTCGGGCCGTTACAGCAGCCTGTAGGCCAGCAATGCGGCGCCCACGCCCAGTATGCCGGCTACGCTGATTCTGATCGTCAGTCCGAAGGTCAGCGCCACTACCCCCAGGTCTAAAACCAGCGGGGAGGAAAGGCCAAAGGTCTGCCCGTAATCCAGCCAGCCGAAAGCTCCCGTACCTCCGGCCAGGGATCCGATAAAACCGCCCAGAACCACTCCGCACAGCAGCAGAATCAACAATGCGGCCGTGCCATGTGATTTTTTCATATTCCAATATCCCTTTCTCTCAACTCCATCATTCTAACACACAATTTTCCTGATGTACATATATCTGCCATCAATTAAGAAAATTTTAATAACAGGTCTGTCCTGCGTATCGTTCAGATCAGCCCCTTATCCGCCATTCTCTGCAGCGCTGTCAGGATGCCGAATCTGCCGTGATTCCAGGTCAGGCCGCCCTGAAAAAACACGGTGTAAGGCGGACGCAGAGGACCGTCCGCACTCAGTTCTATGGAAGACCCCTGCATAAAAGCGCCGGCTGCCATGATTACTTCGGAATCATAGCCCGGCATCGCCCACGGCTCCGGATACACATAACTGTCCACCGGCGCGGCGGCCTGGATTCCCTCACAAAACGCAATCAGCCCCTCCGGACTGTTCAGCTCCACCGCCTGAATAATATCATGCCGGCTGACGCTGCCGTCAGGAATCACCGTAAATCCCAGCTCCTCGAATATATTGGCGGCAAAGACAGCGGCTTTCAGCGCTCCTGCCGTCACCACCGGCGCCAGAAAAAAGCCCTGAAAAAAAGTCTGGTTCAGTCCCAGGCTGGCGCCCACCTCTTTTCCCAGTCCCGGTGATGTCAGGCGGTAGGCACATCGTTCAATCAGCTCTTTTTTCCCGGCGATATAGCCGCCCACCGGCGCCAGTCCCCCGCCGGGATTTTTAATCAGAGAGCCTACGATCATATCCGCACCCACCTGGGAGGGCTCTTTTTCCTCCACAAATTCGCCGTAACAGTTGTCCACCATGCAGATCACGTCCGGCTTGATTTCTTTAATAAAACGGATCAGCTCCCCGATACGGTCCACCGACAGCGTAGGTCTGGACGCATATCCTTTGGAACGCTGAATCGTCACCATCCGGGTATTGGGGCGCAAAGCCTGGCGGATCCCGTCATAATCAAAGCCGCCGTCAGAAAGCAGCTCCACCTGACGGTAGGAAATGCCGAACTCTTTCAAAGAGCAGGCAGAATCCCTGATGCCGATGACTTCCTCCAGCGTATCGTAAGGTTTCCCCACCGGCGACAGCAGTTCATCCCCCGGCCTCAGAATGGCGGACAGAGCCACATGAAGGGCATGGGTGCCGCAGGTCAGCTGCGCCCGCACCAGCGCGTCTTCGCAGCCAAATACGTTCGCATATACCTGCTCCAGCGTATCCCGCCCGTCGTCATTGTAGCCGTAGCCGGTGGAGGAAGCAAAATGCCCTGCATTCACCCGGCATTCCCGCATCGCCCGCAGTACTTTCATCTGATTGTATTCCGCCCGCTCGTCAATGGCCCGAAAACGACCGGACAGCTTTTCTTCCGTCCGCTCTCCGATCTCAATCACTTTTTCACTTAATCCCATCTCCCGGTACAGCGCTCTCAACTTATCCCGCATCTTAGTTCAATCCTTTCCAGCATCTCTTTCAGCAGCTCCTCCTGCCCGGAATACGCTTCCCTGTTCAGCCAGATCACATCCCGCTCCCGCCGAAACCAGGTTAGCTGCCGCTTGGCAAACCGGCGGGTATCCCGTTTCAGAAGCGCTGCCGCCTCATCAAAGGTCGTCTCCCCCTGCAGATAATCCAGCATCTCCTTATATCCCAGTCCCTGCATGGAGGTCATGCCTTTTCTGCAGCCCATAGCGCGAAGTCTTTCCACTTCCTCCACCAGTCCCTGTGCCAGCATCTGATCGACCCGCAGATCAATCCGCTCATAAAGTCCGGCCCGGTCCATGGTCAATACAAAATAGGCAAACCTGTAGGGAGACTCCCGCATGCGCTGTTCTTGATTATATAAGGAAAATCTGCGTCCTGTCAGATGTATATATTCCAGTGCCCGGATCACCCGCTTCCGGTTATTCGGATGGTTCTCGGCGGCGTATTCCGGATCCTGCTCTTTCAGCAGGTCATACAGATACTGATTTCCCTTTTCCTCCGCCAACGCTTCCAGACTTTTTCGATAACCGCCTTCCCCGCCCGTCTCCTCCGGCTGGGTAAAGTCGATTCCGTATAACAGAGCCTGGATATAAAATCCGGTTCCGCCCACTACCAGAGGGACATGTCCTCTGCCGTAAATCTGCTCCATGGCTTCCTCTGCCATAGACTGGAATCTGACCACGTTAAATTCTTCCCTGGGGTCTAACACATCAATCAGATGATGGGGAACCCCCTCCGTCTCCAATGGCCGGATCTTTGCCGAACCGATATCCATCCCCCGGTATACCTGCATGGAATCCGCACTGATAATCTCTCCGCCGACAGCCTTTGCCAAGGCAATCGAAAGCTGAGTCTTGCCCGCCGCCGTGGGACCGGTCAGGATAATCAGCGGACGTTTTTCGTTTTTTGTTAAATCTGTCACAGTTTCCATTTTCTGTCTCCGCCAACTGATTTTCTGCTATGAGATCACTCTCTTAAATTTCTTCTCCAGTTCATACCGGGTCATTTTGATAATCACAGGACGGCCGTGGGGACAGGTGTAAGGATTTTCCAGTCCCATCAGTTGTTCCAAAAGAACTTCCATCTCTTTCCGGCTGATCTGCTGATTTCCCTTGATCGCCCCTTTACAGGAGCAGGCCGCTATCTGTTCATAAACCGCATCCGCCTCCCGGCTGCCCCGCATCTGCGACAGTCCGTCAATGATCTCCCGCAGCAGTTTCCGGCTGTCGATCCGGTACAGCTCCATCGGCATGGCATATACCGCATACTCGGATCCGCCGAAGGGCTCTATCTCAAACCCGGCATTCTTTAAAAATGTGCCGTACTCTTTCAGCAGCAGCTCCTCCGAAGCCGACAATGTAAACACAAAGGGCGGATTCATCTGCTGTGCAACGACGGCACTTTCCCGAAACACTTTTCTTAATTTCTCAAACAGTACTTTTTCATGGGCCGCATGCTGGTCGACGATCAGAAAAGTATCCTGATACTGAATCAGCCAGTAGGTCCGGAACAACTGACCGATTATCTGATATTCATCGGAAAAATGTTTTTGCAGCAGCTTTTCCTCAAATAGCTCCTGCTGCTTCACCTCCGTTGGCACAGGCGTGTGCTCCAGCGCATAGGAAGGCGTCTCCCGGACATGCTCTCTCTGTCTTTTTTCATCGCTTTGGGGAGGTTCGTCACGCTGCGCCGGGACATCATCCTGTTTCCGGACATACGCCGGAGGCTGACCGCTGTCCCTGACCTTGGCATTGCTCTGAGCGCAGTCCTCTTTTTGCAGTTCTGTTTTCTTTTCTTCCTGCATCCGCCTCTTTTCAAAAGGCTCTGCCCCTCTTGGCGCAGCGGCAGAAGCTTTTTTCTTTTCTTCCGCCCCCACCGAAAATGACGGTATCATTTCCTCACTTTTCAGCGCTGCAGATACCGCTTCCGTCACTTCCTGATAAAGCTGCTCTCCCTGCTGAAAACGAATCTCCATTTTGGAGGGATGTACATTCACATCAATATAAGCGGGGTCAATTTTCAGATGAAGCACACAGAACGGATACTTATGCTGCATCATAATGCCATGAAAGGCGTCTTCCAGCGCTTTTCCGATGATATGACTCTTAATATATCTTCCGTTTATAAAATAATTTTCCCAGGACCGGTTTCCTTTCGATACCGCAGGCTTCCCCACATATCCCTCTATCCGGCCGCAGAACAGTTCCCGGTTTACAGGAACCAGTTCCCTGGTAATCTCTCTGCCGTATATTCCATAAATAATATCTTTTAAATTGTGATTTCCCGCCGTATGCAGCTTTGTCTGATTATTCACAATCAGCCGCAGGGAAATCTCCGGATGAGACAGCGCCATCCGCTGCATCAAATCGCTGATATAACCGCCTTCCGTTGCAGGCGATTTCAAAAACTTTTTCCTGGCCGGCGTATGGTAAAACAGGTTGTGAACCAGAAACGTGGTGCCCTCCGGAGCGCCCACCTCCTCCAGCCGTTTTTCTTCCCCGCCCTCAATCACATACCGAAAGCCGGTAAGGCTGTCCGCCGTTTTGCTGATCAGCTCCACCTGCGCCACGGCGGCGATGCTGGATAATGCCTCTCCCCGAAACCCCAGGCTCTTCACCGTCAGCAGGTCTTCCGCCGACTGAATCTTACTGGTCGTATGGCGCTGAAACGCCAGCGGGATCTCCTCTCCCCGGATGCCGCACCCGTTGTCGGTGATCCGGATCAGAGAGATGCCGCCCTCCCTGATCTCCACGGTAATGGCGGTAGCCCCCGCGTCTATGGAATTTTCCAGAAGCTCCTTTACCACGGAAGACGGCCGGTCGATCACCTCTCCCGCCGCAATCTGGTTAATTGTATTCTGATCTAATTTTAAAATCATATGTTCTTTACACCCGATTCTTTAACATCGCCTGCATCCGATACAGCGTGTTCAGCGCATCAATCGGTGTCATCCGCCCCAGATCCATCTCCATCAGTTCTTTGATAATATCGTCTTCCCGCACCGTATCAAACAAAGTCAGTTGCGTCAGCTCCAGTTCGTCGGGCTTGACGACGGTTTTCTTTTTCTGGCCGGAAGCGGCAGCCACCTCACAGGCCATAACCGTGATATCCGCCGTAATCAGCTCCTGTAAAATTTCCTTGGCCCGTCCGATCACCGGATCCGGCACCCCGGCCAGCTTGGCTACCTGAATGCCGTAGCTTTTATCGGCCCCGCCCCGGACGATTTTTCTCAGGAATACGATGTCGTCTCCCCGTTCTTTGACGGCGATACAGTAATTGTTCACGCCGTTTAACGAGCCTTCCAGCTCCGTCAGCTCATGGTAATGGGTGGCAAACAGCGTCTTCGCCCCCAGCACTCTCGTATTGCTGATATACTCGATCACCGACCAGGCAATGCTCAGGCCGTCAAAGGTACTGGTGCCTCTGCCGATCTCATCCAGAATCAGCAGGCTGTTTCTCGTGGCATTGCGCAGGATATTGGCCACCTCTGTCATCTCCACCATAAAGGTGCTCTGGCCGGAAGCCAGATCATCGGAAGCGCCTACCCTGGTAAAAATCCGGTCGCAGATACAGATATTGGCGCTCTGGGCCGGTACAAAGCTGCCGATCTGGGCCATCAGCACAATCAGCGCCGCCTGGCGCATATAAGTGGATTTTCCCGCCATATTCGGTCCGGTGATAATAGAGACGCGGTTCTTCCCATTATCCAGACAGGTATCGTTTTCCACAAACATCTCGCCCTGCAGCATTTTTTCCACCACGGGATGACGGCCGTTCCGAATGTCGATGATTCCTTTTTCATTGATCTTCGGCCGGACATACTGGTTCTGGTCCGCAGTCTTTGCCAGAGAGACACAGACATCTGCTTTTGCGATGGCTTTCGCGCTGTTCTGAACCCGCACCACCTCTTTTGCGATCTTCTGCCGGATCTGACAGAACAGATCATATTCCAGGGCAAACAGCTTGTCCTCCGCCCCCAGAATCACTTCCTCCAGTTTCCGCAGTTCTTCCGTGGTATAGCGCTCCGCATTGGTCAGCGTCTGCTTGCGGATATAGTAATCCGGAACCTGGTTTTTAAAGGAGTTGGTCACTTCCAGATAATAACCGAACACCTTGTTGTATTTAATCCGGAGATTTTTAATTCCGGTCTTTTCCTTTTCCTCGGTTTCCAGCCGGGTCAGCCACCCTTTTCCTTCCGTCTTTGCCTTCCGGTACTGGTCCGCCTGCTCATCAAAGCCTTCTTTAATCAGTCCGCCCTCCCGGATCGTAATCGGCGGTTCTTCTATAATCGAAGATTCGATCAGGGCAAACAGATCCGACAGATCGTCCAGCTCCTCACAGGTTTCCTTTAACAGATCGCACTGAAATTCTTTTAACAGATTTTTGATGTGGGGCAGCATGGAGAGAGAATTTTTAAAAGAAATCAGATCTCTGGGATTCGCCGTCTGGTTGACGATGCGGCTGGTCAGCCGCTCCATGTCATAGATGGGGCGCAGATATTCCGCCAGTTCCTCCCGCAGCATAAAATTCTGATTCAGCTCCTCCAGGGCGTCCTGCCGGCGCACAATCTCCTGCCGGTCGATTAACGGCTGCTCGATATATCCCCGCAGCATTCTCGCCCCCATGGCCGTACAGGTCTTGTCAAGCACCCACAGAAGGGACCCCCGCTTATTCTTCTCCCGCAGCGTCTCGGTCAGTTCCAGATTCCGCCTTGTGGAAGTATCAATAATCATATAGCGGCCGGTCTGATACGGGTGAATCGACGTCAACTGGGCCACGTCATTTTTCTGCGTCTCATACAGATACTGCATCAGCGCCCCGGCCGCTATGACGCCGGTCTCATAATCCGTGATGCCAAGCCCCTCCAGCCGGCTCACATGAAAATGGTCCAGCAGAATATTCCTGCATCTGCCATCGTCAAAATAATAATTTTCCAGAGAAGACAGTGCGACAGACAGCCTGTTTTTCAGATCGCCGATATCAATGCCGCTCATGAAAAAAGCCTCGTTGCAGATCATCTCCGAGGGCATTACCCGGTTGATCTCATCCAGCAGAGTGCGCAGGTCTTCCACTTCCGTGACAAAAAAATCACCGGTGGAAATATCTGCCGTGGCGATGCCAAAAGACCGCCCCAGATACACCACGCCCATCAGATAATTGTGCTTTCCTTCTTCAAGGGCCTGGCTGTTCAGAATCGTCCCCGGCGTCACTACCCGGATTACTTCCCGTCTGACCAGCCCTTTTGCCTGTTTGGGATCTTCCATCTGCTCGGCCACAGCCACCTTATAGCCCTTCTGCACCAGCCGGCTTAAATAAGTATCCGCCGCATGATGAGGGACGCCGCACATGGGCGCCCGCTCAGGAAGACCGCATTCTTTTCCGGTCAGGGTAAGTTCCAGTTCTTTGGAGACCGTCTGCGCATCCTCAAAAAACATCTCATAAAAATCGCCCAGACGATAAAATAAAATACAGTCCGGGTACTGTTCTTTCGTTGCAACATACTGCTGCATCATTGGTGATAACGTATTAGCCAAAACGATTACTCTCCTGCTGTTTCCTCTCCGGGCGCAGAAACCCTTTCCTTCTTTTCGGATTCTCCTTCTTCGGATTCCGTTTCTCCGGACTTCTGTTCTCCGGATTTTTCTTCTTCGGTGTTCTGCTCTCTGGGCTCAATATAGAGATCCAGTGACACATTTGTGCCAATCCCGTCTACCGTTCCCTCCGCCGTATACTGCCACAGCCTGAAATCATAGGGAATGCTGGGTTTCGCTTCTTCTTCGGCATACCACAGACCGTACTCTTTCAGTTCTGACAGATTATACCGTAGCAGCGCCGTTTTCTTGCTTGCATAGTAAGCGGCTTCATAGCCCTCCGCCTCGACGATCCGGCAGAATACCGCCGCGTTTTCCGTCATGGCGGAAGCGGAAAGCTTCTGGGTCCTGGAACCCTTTTCACTGACAATTTCCAGATCATAGGCCACCGGCATCGTAATCGAATAGCTTGACAGCATCGACAGCACCGTTTCCGCTTCCCGTTTGGCTTCCTGCACATTGACCGCCTGAGAGAAAAAATATACGCCTACTTCCAGTCCGGCTGCCAGAGCCCCGTTGATATTTTCCGTGAACTGGTCGTCGATCACAATATTGCCTGTGCCGTACCCTCTGTATCCCAGACGGATCATGGCAAAATCAATGCCGTCCGCTTTCACCTTCTCCCAGTCGATCTCTCCCTGGAAATAAGACACGTCCACGCCTATTTTGGAACGGAATTCTTCGGTGTCGTAAGAAAGACGCCGGTTATTGTCAGACAGCCTGTCCCAGTCATATGTATGGGAGCTGACGTCTGTCACAACCGGAACGGAGATCGCGCCGAGCACCGGATCCTCAAATTCAATCCGCTCTCCCGGATTCGTTTCCTCAGCCGGCAGGCTTTCTTCCGTCTCCTCCTCTGTCACGGGAATCAGCGTCTCCATCTCGTCGATGGCAACCTCGCCGCTCTGTCCTGCTCCGTCTTTTCCGAAATAGAGGACCAGAACCACAGCCAGCGCCGTCGTCAGAATGGCTATCAGCACCGCCTCAAAAGCCAGTATATTTTTTCTCCCGGTTTTTCGATCATTCATTATGCACATCCTTATCTCTGTCCGTATGCCTGACTGCCGGTCATTCTGTCAGATCGTTCCACGCGAACATCAAATATATTCTGTATGTCACTTATCCTTTGAACAGCGGGCAGAAATCAAACGTAGCAAAATAGTCTTTCGGCGTTTCCGCACGCCGGATCATCCGGATCGTACCGTCTTCCTGTTTCAGAAGCTCCGCGGAGCGCAGCTTTCCGTTGTAATTGTACCCCATGGAAAAACCGTGGGCGCCGGTATCGTGGATATAGAGATAATCATTGACTTCGATCTCCGGCAGCATCCGGTCGATTGCAAATTTATCGCTGTTTTCGCACAGCGCCCCGGTCACGTCATATTTATGATCGCAGGGTGCGTCCTCTTTGCCCAGCACCGTAATATGGTGATAGGCGCCGTAAACGGCCGGCCGCATCAGATTTGCCGCGCAGGCGTCACAGCCGATATATTCCTTGTAAATATGCTTCTGATGAACGGCCTGAGTCACCAGCGCCCCGTAAGGCCCCAGCATAAACCGGCCCAGTTCCGTATAGATGGCCACATCCCCAAGCCCTGCAGGAACCAGCACCCGATGATAGACCTCCTGTACGCCTTTGCCGATCTCATAAATATTGTTGGGCTGCTGATCAGGATGATAGGGAATGCCGATGCCTCCCGACAGGTTGATAAATTCCACGCTGACACCGGTTTCTTCTTTCAGCTTTACGGCAATTTCGAACAGCACTTCCGCCAGCAGCGGATAATACTCGTTTGTCACCGTATTGCTGGCCAGAAAGGCATGCAGGCCGAAATGCTTTACGCCTTTTTCTTTTAAAATCCGGAATCCGTCGGATAACTGTTCCGCAGTAAAGCCGTATTTTGCGTCGCCGGGATTATCCATAATTCCGTTGCTCATCTGAAAAACACCGCCGGGATTATAACGGCAGCTTATCGTCTCCGGTATTCCCGCGCACTCCTCAAGAAATCGGATATGGGTAAAATCATCCAGATTTATGATTGCCCCCAGCTTTCTGGCGTAGACAAATTCCTCCGCCGGCGTGGCATTGGAGGAAAACATAATGTCCTGTCCCCGAATGCCGACGGCGTCGGACAGCATCAGTTCCGTCATAGAAGAACAGTCGCAGCCGCAGCCATATTCATTTAAAATCTGAATCAAAAAGGGATTTGGCGTGGCTTTTACCGCAAAATATTCTTTAAATCCCGGATTCCAGGAAAACGCCTCCTTTAACTGCCGTACATTTTCCCGGATTCCTTTCTCATCATAGATATGAAAAGGCGTCGGATATGTTTTCGTAATTTCCTTTACCTCCTCCAATGTCAGAAAAGGTTCTTTTTTCATCTCGGTTTTCCTCCAGTGTCTTATATTCCGGTTCTATTTTTCTTCCAGTAATTTCTCCACGGACGCCAGCTTTACGCACAGCGTAAACAACTGGGCCGCCGTTTTCAGTTCTTCCAGCGTCGGGAAGGAGGGAGCGATACGGATATTGCTGTCGTGAGGATCTTTTCCATAAGGGTAGGTAGCGCCTGCGCCCGTCATCACAACACCGGCCTCTTTTGCCTTTTGCACAATCGCTTTCGCGCAGCCGTCCATAGAGTCAAAGGAAATAAAATATCCTCCTCTGGGCTTAATCCAGCTTCCGATCTCCAGTTCCCCCAGTTCCTTTTCCAGAATCTCCAGCACAGCCTCAAACTTGGGACGCATAATCGCCGCATGTTTTTTCATATGCTCCCTGATTCCGTCGATATCTTTATAAAACTTCACATGACGCAGCTGATTCAGCTTGTCATGGCCGATTGTCTGAATGGTCAGCGCTTTTTTGATCTCTTCCATATTATTCGGGGAGGTAGCGATTGCCGCAACGCCGGAACCGGGAAAGCTGATTTTGGAAGTAGAGCTGAACTTGTACACCATGTCCGGATTTCCTGCCTTTTCGCATTCGGCCAGAATCTCAATCAATTGATCCTGTTTGTCGTCATACAGATGATGAACCGAATAAGCATTGTCCCAGAAAATTCGGAAATCTTTTGCGGCAGGCTTTAACCGGGCAAACCGGCGCACCGTCTCATCGGAATAGGTCAGCCCTTGGGGATTGGAATACTTCGGGACGCACCAGATTCCTTTGATATCCGGATCTGCGCTGACCAGCCGTTCCACCATATCCATATCCGGGCCTTCCGGCAGCATCGGCACCGTAATCATCTCAATACCGAAATATTCCGTGATGGCAAAATGGCGGTCATAACCGGGAGACGGACACAAAAATTTCACATGATCCAGCCTGCACCAGGGCGTACCGCCCATCACGCCATGGGTCATCGCTCTGGACACGGTATCGAACATCACGTTCAGGCTGGAATTTCCGTATATAATAATATTGTCAATGGGTACCTCGATAATGGCGGCCAGAAGCTCCTTTGCCTCTTTGATGCCGTCCAGAATGCCGTAATTTCGGCAGTCCACTCCCTGCTCGCCTTTTAAATCCATGCCGCTGTGCAGCACGTCCATCATCTCCATGGACAAATCCAACTGTTCGGCAGACGGCTTTCCTCTGGACATATCCAGTTTCAGCCCTTTATCCTGATACCCTTTGTATTCCAGCTCCAGTTTTTCTTTTAAACTGAGTAATTCTTCTTTGGTCAATTCTTTGTACGGTCTCATCGCAAGCAGTCCTTTCTCTCTGAGTGTGTTATTTACTATTATGCCAATAATTTTCTCCTCATTATAACTCGGCCCGGCCAAAAAACGCAAGTAGCATTTTCACGAAAGAACGTACGAAATCGGGATTATAATATGCGGAAAATATATCCTGCCCACTCCAGGATCCATGGATTTATATAAGCTTCCAGAAATGAGGCTGCCAGAAACAGCAGGCATAAGGCCAGAAAATAAGGGCTCTGGCGCAGCAGGCCTGAGGCCTCCTGCTTCATGCTGCGGCAGAAAAAATAAAACAGCATCCAGACAGGGATATAAATCAGATTATGGGGGAATCCGGCTGCCAGCGCCATCGGATAGCCGATCACCCCATACAGATAAGTCAATGCCGAAACCGTATAGGCAGTGGTCACACCATAGCAGAAAACGGCGCTGTTTAACACCGGCATCGCAAATTGCGTCATACTTGCCAGCCACAAAGCCAGGGCGATCAGAAAACGCCGCTGAAAGATATAGCGGAACAGAGGGAAACCGGATGATTGTCCCACACGAACCGCATTCATAAAAATCTGGCTGTCCGCCAGCAGCGAAGCCTCCTCATAACGGCTGGCAACATAAAACAGAAAAGTCCCCGCCGCCAGTCCGAAAATCCAGAAAAACAAAAAAGGCATCTGCTCCGATCTCGATTTCATCGTTATAATCCTCCCTGCTTACAGTATATGCGGCGGCAGGGAGAATCATGTCTCCGATATCATGAAGCGTATTTCACTTTATAAGCCAGCAGCGCCGCTACGGTTTTCCCGTCCGTAATCTTCTGACTGTAAATCATATCAAGAAGTTCCTCCAGCTCATACGCGTAAACATCCACAAACTCGTCCTCGTCCAGATGCTGCCTGGACGGAATCAGATCCTTCGCCACAAAGATGCCGATCAGCTCGTTACAGAACGCAACGGTGGTATTCAGCATCAGCAGCGGCTCTAAGGTACCGGCACGGAATCCGGTTTCTTCTTCCAGTTCCCGGAACGCACAGTCGATCTTCGGCTCCCCCACACGGTCCAGTGAACCTGCCGGAATCTCCAGCGTATAACGTTCCAGCGCGTTCCGGTACTGACGCACCATCAGAATCTTTCCTTCATCCGTCACAGCCACTACGGCCGCCGCGCCTTTGTGCTCAATATAATCCCATTTGGCCGTATGCCCGTTGGCAAACTCCATCGTATCCGTATAAAAATCCACTACCGCTCCTTTGTGGACCAGTTCCCGGTTGATTCGTCTGACTTCATCCATATTGATTCACTCCTTATATAAAATTCGCGGCATTTTATCTCTCCGCCGCAGTGCGATCTGGCCCGGAAAACCTCAGGGCCTTTATCTCATAAAGAAGTTCATAAAACTTCCCTATGAGACATAAAAAGACATGCCTGATAAACAGACATGTCCTTTATAATTAACAGATTTTACTTCGCGTAATCTGTAACTCTCGACTCACGAATTACATTTACCTTTATCTGCCCTGGGTATTCTAATTCTGATTCGATCTGTTTTGAAATATTTCTCGCCAGCAATATCATCTCGTCATCGCTGACCTGTTCAGGAACTACCATAACACGAACTTCTCTGCCTGCCTGAACAGCAAAGGACTTGTCCACTCCTTTGAAGGAGTTTGTAATATCTTCTAATTGCTGCAGTCTGTTGGTATATGTTTCCAATGTTTCTCTTCTTGCGCCGGGACGAGCCGCAGAAATCGTATCCGCTGCCTGTACGATACACGCAATCAGGGATGTAGGTTCCGTATCGCCGTGATGGGATTCCACCGCATTAATGACCACTGCCGATTCCTTATACTTTTTGCACAGCTCCACACCCAACTGAATATGGGAGCCTTCCATCTCATGGTCTACTGCCTTACCGATGTCATGCAGCAGTCCGGCACGCTTTGCCAGACGGACATCCAGACCAATCTCGCCGGCCAGCAGTCCTGCCAGATGGGCGACCTCAATGGAATGCTTTAACGCATTCTGACCGTAACTGGTGCGGTAACGCATCTTTCCCAGCAATCTGATCAGCTCAGGATGAATTCCATGGATGCCTACCTCAAGAGTTGCCGCTTCGCCCTCTTCACGGATAATGGATTCCACTTCTTTCTGCGCCTTTTCCACCATTTCTTCGATTCTGGCCGGATGAATCCGTCCGTCCACAATCAGCTTTTCCAATGCAATGCGGGCGACTTCTCTGCGGATCGGATCAAAAGCGGACAAAACCACTGCTTCCGGCGTATCATCAATAATCAGATCCACGCCTGTCAGTGTCTCCAAAGTACGGATATTCCGGCCTTCCCGTCCGATAATCCGTCCTTTCATTTCGTCGTTCGGAAGCTGGACCACGGAGATCGTTGTCTCAGACACGTGGTCCGCAGCACATTTCTGTATCGCTGTCACCACATAATCCTTCGCCTTTTTCTCCGCTTCCTCTTTGGCCCTGCACTCCAACTCTTTGATCATTTTCGCAGTGTCATGTTTTACATCTTCTTCAACAGTTTTTAAAAGATATTCCTTTGCCTGTTCGGAGGTTAACCCGGAAATACGTTCCAGTTCCTGTTCCTGTTTTTCAAGAAGCTCGTCAACTTCCTGGCTTCTCTTGTTCAATGAATCTTCTTTTGCTGCTAACCCGGCCTCGCGTTTTTCAAGAACTTCAGCCTTTTTGTCCAGGTTTTCTTCTTTATTCAAAACCCGGCGTTCATATCGCTGCAATTCGTTTCTGCGCTCTTTGGTCTCTTTTTCCAGCTCGTTTTTGGTCTTCAAAGATTCTTCTTTGGCTTCCAAAAGGGCTTCTCGCTTCTTCGTCTCAGCGACCTTCAATGCTTCATCTATTATCTCTCTTGATTTCTCTTCCGCACTGCCGATCTTGTCTTCATAGACCTTTTTCCGGTAAGCTACGGCGATCAACCAAGTAATAGGTGCCACAACACAGAGTGTGATTAACACAGCAATGACATTACTACCCATCGATTCAGGAGCACCTCCTTATTTAGTTTTCATTGTACAGAATACAATACCTAAATTTTAAACTGTTTTTCGCCGCATGTCAAGTATATTGGTGTTTTATAACATTATTTTGTGAATATTAAAACAATTTACACAACAGCTTGTATGTTTATTTCTCACTTTCCGACGAATTTTCCGGTGCGGTCATACTGCTCTCAGCCTCGGCCGTATCCTCCGGCAAAGCCGCGCTTTCCGATTCGTCGGCCGTGCCGATCTTGTAAAAGGCGCGGACTTTCGCATCAATCTCCGCCATAATCTCCGGATTATTCTTCAGAAAAATCTTGGCGTTTTCCCGGCCCTGGCCGATCTTCTCTTTATTATAAGCATACCATGCGCCGCTCTTTTCCACGATATCCACCTTCGCGGCCAGATCCAGCACATCCCCTTCCCGGGAAATCCCTTTGCCGAACATGATATCAAATTCCGCTTCTTTAAAGGGCGGCGCAATCTTATTCTTCACAACCTTAATCCGGGTGCGGTTGCCGATGATCTCACCGCTTTGCTTTAAGGACTCGATCCTTCTCACATCCAGACGGATGGAAGAATAAAATTTCAGCGCCCTGCCGCCGGTAGTAGTCTCCGGATTCCCGAACATCACGCCTACCTTTTCACGAAGCTGATTGATAAAAATCACCACACAGTTTGACTTGCTGATACAGGCCGTCAGCTTTCTGAGTGCCTGGGACATCAGCCTGGCCTGCAGCCCCACATGAGAATCTCCCATGTCGCCGTCGATCTCCGCTTTCGGCACCAGCGCCGCCACGGAGTCGATGATCACAATATCAATGGCACCTGAACGCACCATCGTCTCAGCGATCTCCAGTGCCTGCTCCCCATTATCCGGCTGAGATATGTACAGGTTATCCACGTCCACGCCGATATTCTTCGCATAGACCGGATCCAGCGCATGCTCGGCATCAATAAACCCTGCAATGCCGTCCAGCTTCTGTACCTCCGCCACCATATGCAGCGCCACCGTAGTTTTACCGCTGGACTCCGGCCCGTAAACCTCGATAATCCTGCCCTTCGGTACGCCGCCGAGCCCCAGAGCAATATCCAGGCTTAAAGAGCCGGTAGGCGTCGTCTCAATATTCATACGGGCGGCGGAATCTCCCAGTTTCATCACGGAGCCTTTGCCGTACTGTTTTTCAATCTGGGTCAGCGCCGCGTCCAGTGCTTTCAATTTATCTTCTTTAACCATATTTTTTCCTCCATCATACAACCGTTCTTTCATGAACATTTGTTCGATATATACATATTAATATACTTTTGTGGAAATGTCAATATGAAATCCAAAAAGTTCTCCGCCCGCAAATACCGCAGCCAAGACCGCAGGCCCGCTTTCTCCTGCGAATCGCTGCGATACGGACAAAAAACACATAACCTGGAACAAAAATGAAATACCGAAAGGAATGAATCCCACAGAATGTCCGGATCCGGAACGGTTTCATCATATCACAGAAAATGGAACTATGCAAACATAAGCCTTCGACAAAATTCACGGTCAGAATCCCGCTTTCATCGTCAGCGCCCGCCAGCTCTTGCCGCCGATAATGCCCAGGGCAAAATCAGTGCTGGAAGGATTATGGTCCATATTCCGGTACACGTTCCAGGAACGTTTCTGGCCCCCGGAGCTGTTGCGCAGACCGAAATAAAGCCCTTCTCCCATTTCCGCGGAAGCATCCGTATGGCGGTGAATAATCAGACTGTCCACCATATCGTTGGCCTCGGCCAGATAATAGGCATAGACAATGGCCGCCGCCTGGGTTTCCTCTCCGACACTGGAAGAAAAACCATTTTCGGAAAGAATAAACTTGTGTTCTTTCCCATAAGTCTCAGCCACATAATCGGTAAGCAGTTTCAGATTCATAATCGTAATCATTTTGCTGTCCAGAGAATTTGTCACCCGCGCCGTGGTATTCCAGAACCGGGTGTTCGTAAGCGGCTCCGAATAGGCATGGTAAGCCACCCACCATTCGATATCGCCGTGTTCCTTCACCTCCTCCGCAAATGCGTCCAGCACCTCCCGGCTGGTATAAGCGCCGCTTCTGGTAAAATTCCAGCAGTGATCCAGGGAAATCAGACAGTGGCTGTTGCTGTAAACACTCCGGGTACAGTTATACAGCACACGGAAAGACTCGGCATAATTCGCGATATACTCGTCAAAAGAGAGTCCGCCGCAGTAATTCCATTTGGTGTAATTTCCCACTTCATTGCCCAAAATCCAGTTGAACACCCGGAACTCGTCGTTGGAATAATGCTCCGCCAAAAACGTGAACATGGCGGCCAGTTCTTCTCTGGCCTCAGGATCAGCCATATTCAGCCCGTAATAGGAATGTCCGGACACCCGGCCGCCGGGATAAATCAGATCTGCGGACCCGCCCGTATACCGCATCAGCAGCACCGCAGTCGTGTTGATACCGGCACTGCCCAACTGCCTGATGTCTCTGTCCAGCTCCCAGATATAATTCCCATTAAAATAATAGGTCTTTCCGTTGTAATGATATGCGTAGCTGCTGCCGCCCGCCAGTTTGTCCAGCAGCACGTTCACCACGCTGTGATTCACTCCCAGCTCCCCGGCCTCTCCCAGCCGGCGTGGATCCACCTGCAGCCCCTTTTTGGAAGACTGTTTCGGATAAGCGAAGGTACGCCTGGCCGCTCCCTCCGGGTTCGTAATATAACTGGAAGCCGTCAGATAAGTTTCCGCATCCGCACATACGCTGACGGCCCGAAATTCATCCAGCATATATTCCTGCCGGAAGGGCGCCGTAATCTCCACGGAACCGCTGCCGTAACAGGCCCCCAGACAATCCCCGGCAATGCCGTCGCCGCTGCTTTCAAACAGGGCGTAAACACAGGGCGTTTCCTCGTCCGTTTCCAGCTCAACCACCATATTTTTGCCCCTGACGATACAGGAGCGCAGCACGGGAGCCGTAAAATCAGAAGCATTGGCCCGCGGCTTTACCGAAACGGTTCTGCCGTCCCCATACTCCACCGTGATCCGTGAGAAATCCTCATTCGGCCGCACCGAAGACACCGGAATATATGCAACCTTTTCACCGTAGCTGCCATATTCCGACGATATATGTATCAATGAATTCCTGCCGGCTTCCCCGCGGGAAAGAGAAATCTCCCCATGGACCAGCTTTTCCATATGATTCTCAAACACCGCAAACGCGGCATACTGCTCTTTCCTGATCGAATCTCCCTCATAAACCGCAGGGCCGACAAACCGGTATCCCGTAAAACGGACCATGGGAATGTTCCCTGCCGGTCCGTCGCCAAACAAGGAGTGAACCGTAACGGCGACGTCCGTTTCCCTCTCTTCACCGGAAAAAGTATACTCATCCGGCGACAGAACTCTGACAAAACCATCCTCGAACACAGCGCTTATAACCAGATCCTCCGGTCTTAAGCTTTCCTTTTCATAATGAAGGGCATTGTAATACACCGTATAATGATCGAAGGGAACCGGCCGAATCTCCAGCTTGGTATGCAGCAGCCCCCATTTTAACGTCACGGAAACGTCCGTGTCCTCCAGCGAATCCCGGTCTTTGGAAAACGCCTGGATTTCGTAGGTGCGCCCGGAAAGGGTATATGCGGTCAGTTTCATCCGCTGATTTGATATCCGCTCGTATTCATGAAGCACGCCGTCATACTCGGCTGTCAGCCTGACAGGCACAAACAGAACGAAAAGAAGCACCGTCAGACACAAAGCTCCCACAACAGCCAAACATTTCGGAGAACCCCAGTTCAGATTCTTTCTTGGCATAAGCTCCTCCCTCAAAAAGTCTCACGAAAAAGCATTATACCACGTTTTCCGGCAAATGGCTAACCTTTATTGAGAAATTCTGGAAAATTTTATAATGCCGGTCTCTGTCTCTCCTTCCGGACGGATGCCAGGATATCCTTCAATACAAGAAAGATAATCTTTTTCAGGCAGGAACACTACCAGCGCAGCCATACAGTTTGGCACGTTTTCTTAACATTCAAAGCCGGAAAAACCAAAAAGCACTCCCGGCAAAGTTTTTTGCGGTTATTCTCTTGACATCTCCCGATTTCGTGCTATGATAATAATATGATATCATTTTAATATCAACATATAACATCTTGTTCACAGGGAGGAAATCATGCTTACAATCCAAAATCTTACAAAACATTATAAAGGAAGCAACAAAGGCGTCACCGACATCAGCCTGCACATCTGTCCCGGTGACATCTACGGATTTATCGGCCATAACGGCGCCGGAAAAACCACGACACTGAAATGCGTCGCCGGCATCCAGGACTTCGATTCCGGCCAGATCCGCATCAACGGAACGGATATCCGTGAACATCCCCTGGAATGCAAACGAAGCTTTGCCTACATCCCGGATAATCCTGACCTCTACGAATATCTGACCGGCATCCAGTATCTGAATTTCATCGCCGACGTATTCGGCGTCGCGGCAAAGGAACGGGAAGAACGGATTAAACAGTATGGAGATGCATTTGAAATCACCTCATCTCTGGGCGACCTGATTTCCTCCTATTCCCACGGCATGAAACAGAAACTGGCCATTATCTCCGCACTGGTACACCGGCCGAAGCTGTTGCTTCTGGATGAACCCTTTGTGGGACTTGACCCCAAAGCTTCTGTGATCCTGAAAGAGATTATGAGAAACATCTGTGCCGAGGGCGGCGCCATCTTTTTTTCCACTCATGTGCTGGACGTGGCGGAAAAGCTCTGCGACAAAGTAGCAATTATCAAAGACGGCGTTCTGGTTGCCTCCGGGGATATGGAACAAATCGTACAACCGGGACAGTCTCTGGAATCAATCTTTATGGAGGTGGTCAGCGATGGGAAACATTAAAACTATGGCAAAGCTGGAACTTTGTAATCTCTATGAACTGAACAGGTTTCGATTTGCCCGGGAGAAAAAGATAAAAAAGAAAGCATTGTTCCTCATGATTGGCTGGCTGATCGTACTGGCGATGATGTTCTTTTATATCGGTGTACTTTCTTACGCCTTTATCCAAATCGGCATCGGCGACGTGATTCCCTCTTATTTAACCGCCCTCGCCAGCCTGATTATTTTTTTCTTCGGCGTCTTAAAAGCCGGAAATATTATTTTCAGAAAAAACGGATATGACATTCTCTGCTCTCTGCCCGTCCCTCAGAGCGCGATCGTTATCAGCCGCTTTCTCAGATTGTACGCGGAAGAACTGGGTTTCGCGGCGGCGGCAATGGCGCCGGGGCTGATTGTATACGGATGGATGCTCCGGCCCGGTGTGTCATTCTATCTGGTGAGTATACTGGGGATATTGCTGATTCCCCTGATTCCCATGGCACTGGCCGTTCTGATCGGCGCTCTGATCACGGCCGTTTCCTCCAGAACAAAGCATAAAAGCCTGGCGGCCACGGTACTATCCATCATAGCTGTTCTGGCCATAACCGCCGGTTCGTTCCTGTTTTCTTCCATGGGAAACAGCCTCACGCCCGAAATGCTTACGGAACTGTCTCTGCTGGTGACGGGTCTGCTGCGCAGGATCTATCCGCCGTCTATCTGGATGGGCACGGCCATCGTCCGGGGAGACCTTTTTCAATGGGCGCTGTGCGCCGGCGTTTTCCTGGCTGTTTCGGCTCTGATCCTTCTTCTGGTTTCCGCCCGTTTCCATTGGATCTGCCAGAACCTGTACGGTACTTTCGCCAAACACAATTACCGGCTGGAAAAACTGCGGCGTCATTCCGTAATCAGCGCCCTGTGCCAGAGGGAATTTAAGCGGTATTTTTCTTCCAGCGTTTATGTGACCAACACCATCGTCGGCCCCCTGATGGGCACAGCGCTCTGCGCCGTGATTCTGTTTACCGGCACAGGGGCGATGCTGACAGGGCCTCTGGCCTCCGTTTTCGACAGCTACGGCTTGGCGCCTTTTGCTCTGGCAGGAATCTTCTGTACCATGACCACCACGGCCACCTCCATTTCACTGGAAGGGAAAAACTGGTGGATTGTAAAAAGTCTGCCGCTGTCGGCGAAATCGATTATGAACGCTAAAATTTTGATGAACCTGTTATTGATGCTGCCCTTTTATCTTGTGTCGGAAGTACTGCTGATTCTGGCTTTCAAACCGGGCATTCCGGATATTCTCTGGTTCTTCCTGATTCCGGCGGTTATTATCCTGTTTTCCTGCGTGTACGGCCTGGCCGTCAACCTCCACTTTCCGGTAATGGACTGGGAAAACGAGGCCAGCGTGGTAAAACAGAGCCTGTCCGCCACACTGGGCGGCATGGGCGGATTTATTCTTTCGATTTTATGCATTGTGGCCATCGTATTTCTTCCCCGGGAATATGTGTGGGTTTTCAAATTCGGGATTTGTATTCTTTTAACAGGGGCTACGGGAATACTGTATCGGAACATCTGTAAATAAAATGACGCGGGTTAAAATGCAGCTATAGAAACAAGAAAATGTCATCCGGTTATTATGCGGCCGCCGTACATCCATGCGCCGCATAATAACTTCTCACCTCAACGGTCACAGTCCAATCTCATATAAATTAATTCCTGGTATCCGGCCGACCGGGAACGGAATCCCCTGGGATTTCTGCCGTATTCCACAAATCCGGCCTGCTCATACATGGAAACGGCCCTTTTATTTTCCGCTACCACCTCCAGTTCCAACTGTGTGTATCCCGCGGTTTTTGCGCATTCAATGCAGGCGTCTAACAACCCCCGCCCAATCCCCAGCCCCCAGAACTGACGATCGATGCCAATGCCTATTTCGGCGCGATGCTTCACTTTATATTTCGCGCCCACGGCTTCGATTCCCGCAGTACCTGCCACAACGCCGTCAACCAGGGCAATAAGCTCAATTTCATTTTCACTCTCGGATCTTTCTTTCAGAAACTGCCCTTCCCGCTCCGCGTCCATACTGTTTTCATCCGGATACGACAGCAGATAATCCGTCTGTTCATGGGTCAGATTAAAGTTTTCAAACACCGCCTGCCCGTCGCTTTCCGTTCCGTTTCTCAGGCAGCATTGCCTGCCGTCTTTTAATGTGATGATTTTATTATATTTCAAAATATACGGCTCCTTTGTCATAATTGCGCATAATCCATTTTCAACAACCTTCCTCCACACGGACAATCAGCTTTGACCCGTGGTTTCCGCCATGCCAGACCTTATTACGCGCCACAACGGTTTTCGCGCTGTTGTAGCCTTCTTTCGTATTGCTGTTGGGAAACACAAAATTTTTAGCGCCTGACGTAACCGTTACCCGGATACGGTGTCCTTTTTTAAAACAGTTGGAAATTTTGGTCGTTCGTATCCGCAGGCACGCGATTTCGTCCTTTTCCAGAAACTCCGCTTTCTCAAAACCGTTTCTGTACCGGGCGCTTAAAATTCCGTCAGCCAGCTTTATGGAACGGCCGGTTTCATCCACATCCGTCACTCTCACGATAAAATCCGTATCCGGCGCGTCGGAAGAAATATAAAGCTCGGCCGTCATATCTCCCGTAATCGTCAGATCCCTGTCCAGTACATCCGTCGTGTAGCAGAGAATATCCCGCCGCTTCTCTTCCTCCGTATAATCCTCCGGCACTTCGATCTCATTTTCTGACATGTCGATGATATGAGCGGCAGGATTTTCCGGATCATAATCATAGGCATCCGCCAGCTCCGCCCCAGGCTTTTCAAACACCAGACGGCCGTCCCCTCCGGAACTGTTCGCCTGCCCCTCTCCGTCCAGATAAAGCTCCGTCACCCTCGTATCCGGCACCGGCCAGTTTTCCGCCGTTTTCCACCGTTCCTCTCCCACCGTATAATATTCCACAGGCGCAGTCCGGTCGATTCCGTTCTCGATGCCCTTCAAATGACGTTCAAACCACCGGAAATACAGATGATCCAGATCAAACCGGAGGGCCTGACTGCCAAAAGATACCCCGTGCAGATCATACCGGCTGTTTCCGCTGTGCTGCCATGGGCCCAGCACCACTTTTCTCATACCGGCCGGAAAATCATGGACGATCTCTAGTGCTTCCGTCGTCCCCATACCATTATCATCGAACCAGCCGGACTGAATCAGCGCAGGGATTTTGGCTCCTTTGGAGCGCTCCTGCCAGTTGGAACGGCGCCAGAATTCATCATAATCACTGTCTTCCAGCCATTTTGTCAGGAAAGGCACCTCATAGCCCAAGGCTTTTTTCGGCAGATCCGCCAACGGACGGATATTCAGCACTTCCTCCCAGTCGTCCCGCTCCATCAGCTCAGGACAAAATTTTTTCTGTGAAACGGCAAAAGCCCAGGCCAGCGTCCCTGACTCCATGGAACCGCCCCGGCGGGGCGAATCGACAAAAGGACTGCCCGCGCACACCACGCTGATCAGCGCTTTTAAATAGGGATTCCCGCTGGCGGCGGCAGCCCACTGGACATAGCCCAGATAGGAGCCGCCCACCATGCCGATTTTTTTGGAGCACCAGTCCTGAGAGGCAATCCAATTTAACGTATCGTCTCCGTCTTCCACCTCATACCAGTTGGGCATCCATTCCCCTTCGCTTGCATTCCGCCCTCTCACGTCCTGTATCACGACGGCATACCCTCTCTGGACATAGCGGTAATAGATCTCACAGCCGTCCTCTTTTCCATAGGGTGTCCGCACCAGAACGGCCGGAACCGGCTGCCCGGCATTTTTTGGCAGATAGACATCCGTTGACAGCTTTATGCCGTCCCGCATGGGCACATCGAAACTGCCGGCGTATTCCACTCCGTAAAGCTTTTCCCCAGGCCAGGTCTGCCGCCATATGTTCAGGACCGTCCGATCCTCAAAGCCTTCCTCCACCAAAACGGTTACCATCTCTCTGGCCGGACAGATCACGGCGATCAGCCGCCCTTGTTCCATCAGTTTATTATTGGGGAATTTTACATCCCGCTGCAGATAATTACGACCGTCATCGCTGGTATAACGCTGGCCGTCAAAGGAAACCTCACCCGTTCCTTTTAACTGTTCCTCATACAATCCCGTTTCCTTCGCGATCGACAGAAAGTCCATTTTTAAAAAGGATTGGTAAAATTGGTTCTCCTGTTCTGTCAGAATCTCCCATTCTCCCAGTTTTCCCGAAAAAACATCCAGCTTTCTGAAAAACGTCCGATCGGAATTAAATTTCAGTTTTCCGTAAAGAATTCCTGATACATAAAAATTAAATTTTCTCATCTTCAGTTACCTCATTTTCCCTATACCCGACCATCGGCAAATCAATCATCGGTAAACCCATTTCAAAGCACGCTCTTTCAGTATTTTTCTTTTACTACTATTTCTATATAATCTCCGCCCCAAACGGCATCAGAGCAAGCTTCGCGATCTTAAAACATTGCAGGCCAAAAGGAATCCCCACAATCGTGCAGCATAAAAGCGCCCCGTTCACCACCGCCGCCACTGCCAGCGGAATGCCGCTTACGATCAGCCAGACAAGATTTGCCAGGGTTGACGCCAATCCTCCGCCATATTGAATCTCCTTCCCAAACGGGAAAAAGGCGAGAGAGGCAAATTTAAAACATTGCAGGCCTATGGGAATGCCGATTATTGTGACACACCACAAAAGGCCTGCCAGCATCCACGAAAGCCCCTGCCATACCCCGCCGAATAAAAACCATATGATGTTTCCAAGACAGCCCATCCGAAACCTCCTTCTATCTTACTTCTGATGATCCTCCCCGGCATCCGGTTCCTCCTCAGTCATCTCTTCCACCCGCAGCTTATAAACCATCAGCCTGAACAGATAATCCGGCATGGCTCTGTTTCCCAATTCCCAGTCCTGCAACGTCCTGTAGGGAATTCCGAAATATTCCGCGAATTCGCTCCGCTTCATTCCCGTGCTTAATCTCAGTTTGATCAGTTTTTTTTTCATATCGTCCTCTTATATACGCATTGCGTGTATAGATTATACCCCTTATCTCTGAAATTCGCAATATGCAAACAAATATTTTTCACGGCAGCCTATGGTCCGAAGAACATCAGATTTTTGTCGCGAACAAACATCTAAGATCATACCCATTTCAGGCAGCCGCTATTTCACAGGCCTTTTCCTCATTTTCCGCCTTTACCTGCTGCCACAACAAATTTGAAGAATCTGTTCCTGAACGGCCGCGAATAACAATATATCTTTATTTTTATACATGGAAAAAGCGCCCGCCGGTTTTCTCCCGGCAAACGCTTTCCCGTCTTGTGCGTCCGAAAACTGCTTTTACACCGGACACACATTATCATTTCATTTATGAGAAACCCGCGTCAAATAAAATCCGCGTCAGCGCCAGTCTCATACCTCCCGTTCCCCAAATGTCTCATTCCGCGCTTTTCAGCGCCGGCTCACCCTTAGAAAACTCCTGTGTCACTACCTCAACATCCTCATAGTTTTCGGCCAGGCCATTCGCCAGATCATTTGCCAGATCGTCCATCGCGGATTCCGAAATTCTTCGCGAAGAATCGGTAATAAGCCCTAAAAATGTCTGGTCATACCGCGAAAAAGACACGATGACAATTTCTCCGTTTTTTCCAATCACATCCATCGTAATATCCGGATCATTTCCGCCATATCCCTGGCTGCCGTATTCCACCCGGTCTACGGCGCCGTTCATCAGCCCGCATTCTTCCACTTTCTTTTTCGCAAGCTCTGCGTATACGCCGTAATCCTTTTCCAACGATACATCATAATCAAGGGAAGGATTCGCGTTCAGCGTCCTGCTGTGGCCGATATTGAACAGCTCCCCTGTCACCGCGTCCACCATAAACGACCACCTTGTACTTTCAGGCGTCTGCTTTTTCTCAAACAGAACATCGCCCATCCAGAAAGCCCGCGGGAAGGTTATGGTTCCCGGACTATACATCATGTATACATAAGCACCTTTCAAATCCAGCCCGAAAATATTTTTCAGATAATCCGTACCCTTTTTTGCCGCCTCTTCCATCGTTAAATCGACCTCTCCGGGCGTCCCGGTATTCAGGCTGTCCATGCTCACATGATAATTGACTTCTTCTTTGTTTCCCTCCCTTCCTTTCGTCTCCGTCAGCGCCGCCGCCTGGCTGTCAGGAACCTGGTAATTGGTGGAAACCATATTTACCTGCCCGCTTTTCGCCTTTACGGTCGCTTCCGCCGCCATACTGAACAGGATTGTGGTGGCGCCAATCAGCGCACAGGCCGCTGCCGTCATTTTTAACATGTTCTTTCGTCTCATCATAAAATTCCTCCTTCCAAATGATTTTGACAGGTTCATCATAAAACCGGCCCATATCAAAACCATATCGGAGTTGTTAAAAATCTGTAAAATCCTTCCCTTTCCCCAATGGAAAACACAGCCTTACGACCGTTCCTTTCCCCGGCTCGGAAAAAAAATCCATTTCCCCATGATGGAGCAGGACAATACTATCACAAATCGAGAGCCCCAGCCCAGCCCCGCCGGCCGCGCGGCTGCGGGCTTTATCCACTCGGTAAAAAGCGTCTTTGATATGGGCAATCTGATCCGGCGCCATACCGATTCCCTGATCTTCCACCTCCACGACCGCGCCGGATTCCTTTAAACAGGCAGAAACCCGTATCTCTCCCCCCGGCCGGCTGGCTTTCATCCCGTTGTCGATCAGGTTATTGAGCAGAATCAAAAGCTGCTCCATATTACCCGGAATCGAAAAATCCCGATCCGCCGCATAAGACAGACGAATCCCCTTTTCCTCCGCCTTCACCCGCATCACCCTTCCGGACTGTTCGAACAGCGCGGCCACGGAACAGTCCTCCGCCTTCCGCTCATCTTCACCGTGTTTAAGCAGGGCCAGGTCAAGAAGCTGATCCGCCATATTCTGGAGCCTGCCGCACTCTGACATAATAAACCGGGTACATTCATAGCGTTCTTCTTCCGATATCAGCGCTTTCTGCATATACTCGGCATATCCGTAAATCGCCGTCAGCGGAATCCGCAGTTCATGAGAAAAATTGTCTACAAACTGTTGTTTTTGCTCCGCGATCTCCCGAAGCCGCTGAATCTGGATTTCCACCTGCTCCGCCATCAGATTAAAATTCCGCGCCACGCCGGCCACTTCATCCTTTCCCCGAACCAGAAGTCTGCTTCCGTAATCCCCTTTCGCGATCTTCGCGGACGCACCGGAAATCTGCCTTAACGGACGGAAAATCAGATTCAGAAACTGAGAAAGAAAAAAAGCCATAACAAACATCATTACGGCGCCCATCAGAAACAGAAAATTTTTCGTATACCGCCAGGAAGAGAACGTGTCCTTTAAGTCTCCCACATACAACAGCCCATAATCCTGCCACGGAGCCGGAAAGCTGCCGTAAACGCAGAGGACAGGCGAGGTCCCGTCTTTCATATAAACCATCCGCTCCTGTTTTTGCTCCGTATCCGGCGGAATTTCCGGACTCCCTGCCGGCATCGGGTCGGCACTTTTGTAAATCCATTTTCCGGAATAGGCCACCGCAAGCCCGCCGCTCTTTCCCTGCAGATACCTGGAATAAGAGCGCGCCAACTGCGCTATATTTTCCTCCACCGCATTCCCCCGTTGCTCCAATGCCTGCATATCCCCGATCAGAGACGAGGCTATGACATAATGCTCCGCCAGACACCTCTCCCTGTCCGCGGAAAGCTTATCGTTCAATATGACGGTAGAAACAATCAGAATCATGGAATTGAGAAATACCAGAAACAGAATCAGCATCACAAAAAAGGTCCGTCTTTTCATTCCCGAACCTCTAACCGATATCCCAGTTTATACACCGTCTTAATATGATTCTCCAGATGCAGTTTACGGCGCAGCCTCTGTATATGGACATCCACGGTGCGGGTGCCCCCGTCAAAATCATATCCCCATACCAGATCCAGCAGTTTCTCTCTGGAAAGGGCGATATTCCGGTTTCTGATCAGTACTTCCAGCAGCTCGTACTCCTTGGGCGTACATTCCACGGCCCTTTCATCAAGAAAAACCTGATGTCTGTCAAAATCACATTTCAGTTCCCCCATCCGGAATTCTGTCTCGACTTTTTTTGTCCGCCGCAGCACCGCTTCCACCCTCGCCGCCAGCTCCAGCATCTGAAAAGGCTTGGTCAGATAGTCGTCCGCCCCCATGGCCAGTCCTTTCAGTTTATCGGTCAGCTCGCTTTTCGCCGTCAGAAAAATGGTGGGCGTTCCGGCAGCCCGCTCAAACACCTGATAACCGTCCAGTCCGGGCAGCATAATATCCAGCACAAGCAGATCAAATTTCCCGTTCTCCAGTAAATCAGCCGCAGCTAGGCCGTCGAAAGCCTGGGTGCAGCGATGACCTGTCAGATTCAGGTTCCTGCGAATCAGCTCATTGATGGAAAACTCATCCTCCACGATTAGTATTTCAGCCACTATTTATCCACCCCGTTTCAAAACATATCGTTGTCCGTAAAACCCGACAAAACAAAAAGGTTACGGTCTTACATTTTTCAAGATGATAAAAGGATACCATATAAATGTTACTAAATTGTAAACTGGCTTAAAACAGTGTTTCTATAATACTGACGACCGCCGAATAATAAGGAATCCGGGTCCGATCAATTCTTGATTCAGCATAAATTTTGTTTTAAAGAGCGCTGTCTTTTCCTGTCACGATCACCTGGCAGCTTTCCATTACCTCCAATGCGGCTTTATGCTTTTCCGGCGTAACGCCTGCGCAGCAGGAGGCATCTACATATACCGGAAGCTCCGGCAGAGCAGATTTAATCATCAGCGCATTCGACACCACGCAGATATCCGTGCATATTCCGACCAGTTCAACGGAATCCAACAGCTCTTTCTCATAGGCGTCTTTTAAATCATCCACAAGGCTGACGCTCCCAAAACAGGGCTTCCGGTATACCTTTGCGTTTCTCTCTGCTCTGAGCTTTTCCAAATCCCGGTGGAATTCCCACCCTTCCGTCCCAATGATGCAGTGTGAAACCGGCAGCAGCTTTCCTTCCTGCGTATCCGGATAATTGTCCGAATGAGAGTCCTGTGTCAGCAGAATTTCCCCTGAAAAACGGCTGACTTTCTCAAGCAGGCGGGGCAGCATACGGCGTGCTTCTTCCGTTCCGAGACTTCCGGTGATAAAATCATTTTGAACGTCGATAATAATTAATTTTTTCTTTTCCATGGCAATCAATTCCTCCTCTGCTCATTAAGCATAACATACTACCTTTCCAAACAAAAATCAACCATATTCTTCCCCATCCTATGGTTTCTGATAAGCCTCCAGTTTCTCCTCCGCCACCATCCGATAACTCCCTTTCCCAGTCTTTTCAACCCTCCCCTTTTCCACCAGTTCATTCAGCAGCCGCTGTAACTGTCTCGAACTGCAGTGAAGCGCAAACGCCGCCTTTTCCAATCCGCAAAGTCTTTGATTTTCACATTTAAACCGTATGTAATTCATAATACGGTCGGATAAAGTAGATGCCGATGCATCCATATTCGTTATGATCATCAGTTTCTCAGCCATAACCGACACAATCGACTGCATGAAATATATGTTATTTAATAACTGATCTTTATATAAATGACTGTCTATCGCTATGGTAAGCAACTGATCCGAGGCTTCGGCATATACGCTATTCCCGTTTCCTGTAAATAAGTTCATTTCACCAATCATATAATTTTCGCCTCCGCTGGACAAACTGTACCGGCTTCCGTCATCTCTGATAAAATAAACGGACAGTGTCCCCTTTTGCACAATCTGAAAACAGGGCTGCTCCTGCCAGGGGGCAGCGACAATTTCTCCGGGGGCGTATGCAAGCAAAAACAATGGAACATTCGTTGAATACAGCATTTCTTTATAAATACTGTGATTAACCGCCTTTTTGATCTTATTCGGATCATATATTTTTTTCATAAAACGCCTCTTAACAGGACATATGTCTCGTTTTTTACCATGATTATACGCTATACTTTCAATAATAACAAGAAAAAGGAGCAAAACAATGGCAAACGTATTTGAAGAAAAAAATATACCAAAAGCAATTTTGAGCATCGGCATACCGGCCATGCTGGGACAATTAACCACGCTGATTTACAATCTGGCCGACACGTATTTCGTCTCATTAACAAAGATTCCGGCCCAGATTGCCGCAGTAACTCTTTGTGTTCCGGCACTGCTGATTATCATGTCGATCGCATGTATATTCGGCATGGGCGCAAGCTCGGTGATTGCAAGGCAAATCGGAAAAGGCAGGAAAGAAGAATCGGCGCAGTGTTTTCATTTCAGCACATATGCAATGGTATTCAGCGGTATTCTTGTGCTGGTCCTGGGACTGTTGTTTACACGGCCGATTGCATCCCTGCTGGGAGCGGACACGGAAAATATGAACTACACTTGTGATTATCTACGGTGGATTTTTATCGGAGCACCGGCGATTATGCTGTCTAACGGTTTGGTTCACTCGTTCAGGTCTGTGGGCCTGGTCAGGGAAGCAACGATTGGTCTGGCTCTTGGAAATGCGGTGAATATCCTGCTTGACTGGATATTTATCTTTCTGATGAATATGGGCACAAAAGGAGCTGCTCTGGCAACCTCCGTCGGATTCATTTGCGCAGCCGTTTACTACCTGGCCTGCCTTTTGATACAGGAAAGAAAAAACAATCAGCTCATATCCGTCTCTCCAAAACGGTTTTCTATAGACTGGGAAATGGCAAAGAAAGTGATTCAGATCGGAATCCCCGGAGCGCTGATTACCGTACTGATGAGTATCGCCAATATTGTGTTGAATAATTATATCGGCATCTACGGTTCTGACGCGGTTGCCTCTTATGGAATTGCGTATAAAATCGATATGTTTCCGATTATGCTTCTGGTAGGGCTGTCTCAGGGTACAGCGCCTCTTCTGGGCTATTATTACGGCAAAAATGACGGGGACAATCTGTCGAAAGCAATGCGGATCGCTGTCATTTACGGTGTTATACTCGGTGCCGCATTTACGATTATTTTGTTTTTTGGCAGCCGTACGTTCTCCAAAGTCTTTTTAAGCGACGAAGCGCTGATCTTACAGACAGCCTGGTTTTTACGCCTGCTCTGTTTCCACGGCCCGCTGCTTGGTATAATCAATATGGTGACCTCCTATTTCCAGGCCCTCGGAAAAGCGGTAAGCTCTCTTACGATCACGCTGCTTCGCAACGTCATCCTGTTTATTCCGGGAGTAATTATCCTGAATACGCTGTTTCAGCTAAACGGTGTGATTCTGACACAGTTGACAGTAGAATGTTTCCTTACGGTGATCTGTATGACGATGTACTCGGTTTCCTCTCCCGGAAAACTGGTAAAGTCATCCTGTTAAATTTTCTCAGACAGTTTCTGACCCTTTCTGAAACCTTGCAAAATACGGTCCGCACCAGGGATAGCGGGTATGAACATAAGTCCACGTAAAGGAACGGTCAGCGATATAAATATCCCCCATACAATCAAAAACCAGCGCATCGGTACAGGGAAAGAGGTCGGCGGCCAAATCACAGGGATCGGCATCGGGACGGAAATAAACCGCATTCTTTTTTTCAATGTGGTTAAAAGCCTGCCGGGCCGCCTCCCCTTTCAGGCAGGGAAAACCGCCTTCATGAAGAATCCGCCATGGCTCCAGTCTCTGCCGTCTCCCTGACTGCTCCGGAACCCAGTCCGGCGCGAAATGCCCTATCCATCTGTCCATAGCTGCCTGTATCGTCAACAGCGGCTGCATGATTTTCCACCCCCTGGTATTTTCTAATAACATTTTACCCCCCCCTGGAAAATCAAGGGTTTATTTCCATATTGTGAAATTTTTGGCAATATTTACAGTTTTCTCCGTTGTTTTTTGGGGTTTTTTGTCCAATTCATCACAATACGACACCATACGCCGCAGACACATTTGACCGGATGCTTTGCAACGATTTATGGGGCCGCTCTTTCGCAGAGCCGGCCCCATCATAAAATACTGTTTACCGGTCATCTTCACCGGAAGATCACATCACAATCCCGAATTCATCCTTCACCACCTGCCACAGCTCGGCATCGTCTTTTATCTGACGGTGTGTTTTCCGGTTGCCCGCAATCCGTGAGAAAATCTGTTCATTGACCGTCAGGGTACCATCCTCCGTCAGTTTGGCCAGCATCAGCTTCTGGCGGAATACGGCCTCAGGACCGCTGGTAACTGCATTGAATAACTCATAATCATGTTCCTCCGCTTCGGCGATACAGACACGCAGCTCCCGCTTCGGCTCTCCCTTCGTAATGCTGCCGTCCTCATTCACCAGATCCTGAGGCTGGCGGAACAGATCGAACCAGTACTGACGATAGGGCTCAAACCAGAGCAGGTCCGTCCCGACCTGCTGGCGGACACCCGGCACAAGCTCCACCGCACCTCTGCTGATGGGCGTTCCAAAACCTACGTCACAGTAAAAACGGCTGCCCTCCAAACGGACAATATTTCCTCTGTGGGTAATTCCCCTCGACGCTTCTTCCCCCCTCTGCACCCGGCAGACACAGGGGTAGGTGTCATATCCCAGATTCTTTAAAAGAAACTGGAATAATTTATTCAGTTCAAAGCAATATCCGCCTCTTTTATTCAGCACTACTTTTTCGAACAGAACATCCAAATCCTGAGAGATTCCTGCCCGTCCCGTATAAAGGTCCAACGCCTCAAAAGGGATATGTATCAGATGATGTTCCACCAGCCGGTTTAAATATGTCAGATCCGGCTTCTCTGGGTGCTCCATTCCGATGCGTTCCAGATATAAGTCTACATTCCATTTTCCGCTGCTGCTGTTTTCCAATTGTCCGTACCTCCAAACTCATCCTGCTTTCCAGGACAGCGCCCCGGCAGGATGCTTTCTTAAAATGCATTCAATGACAGGTTGTCCGTGTCAGTGTATACATTATATCGGATTCTTCCGGCAAAGTCCAGACAAAACAGGCGGCGGCAATGTTAGATACGGTTAAAGGTGACCACGGTCCAGTTCTGATTCTGCCGCATAATAAAACAGGGACTCCTCAGCTTTCTGCGAAAATACCAGCCGGCGGCTTTCTGGAAAACAGAATACTGTAAAAAACAAGCCAATGGATGTTCGATTTTCATAAGCACATTCCTCCTAATTAAAGTTCCGCTACAGTCCTTCCAAGCCCCTATGCTCCGGAAGAATTTCCAGCCGCTTCAGCGTCTGCAAATCCTTCCGGGGCTTGTACGGCCTTTCGCTGTTTTTAAAGTTCCGCTGCAGGCCTTCCAAGCCCTCCATAACTCCCTTCGGCGCCTGAAAACTTCCTCATATCTATTACCCTATGATTATATCCCCTCGTTTATGACAGTTTGTCCGCTTTTGATCCGACTTTCTGCGAAAATACCGGTCTGCCGGGTCCGGTTTCTGCTTTTGGTCCTTCCGCATTGTCCTGAAAGTACAGGCATACTCCGCCGTTTCGCCGCATAGGCTTATCTATAAAAAGCCGTGACGGCTCACTTTATTTTATTCACCCCAGGGAGGCTCTATGGAACGAGGACAAAATGTACTGCAAGAGGAAAAGAAAAAATCACTTTTCCAGTCACTATTCCAGCAATTCACCGACCCGTTAATTCTGATTCTGCTGGTCGCCGCCGCTATCTCCATTTTATTGGGAGAAGGGGGAGACGCTATGATTATCGGAACGGTAGTCGCCATGAATTCCATAATCGGCATTATACAGGAAGGAAAGGCACAGAAAGCTCTGGAGGCCCTAAAAAAGATGACCAGCCCCAGAGCCGTCATCAAGCGAAACGGACAGTCTGTGGAGATTCCGGCAAAGGATCTGATCCCTGGGGACATCGTCTGTCTGGAAACCGGACGGCAGGTGCCCGCCGACCTTCGGCTGACCTGGGCCAGCGGACTGAAAATCGAGGAATCCGCCCTTACCGGAGAAGCAGTCCCCGTGGAAAAGGACCACACCTTTCACTCCACCGACCGGCTGCCTCTGGGCGACAGAAAGGACATGGCCTATATGTCCACCAACGTCACCGGAGGCCGTGGAGAGGGAATCGTTACCGCCATCGGCATGAACACGGAAATCGGAAAGATCGCCGGACTGATCAGCCAGACCCCTGACCAGTTGACACCGCTGCAGAAAAAACTGGCCGACCTGGGCGGACTGTTAAGCGTCGTCTCCGTCGTCCTGTGCGCTTTCCTCTTTTTTCTGGCCATGCTGCAGCACCGCAACCCGGCGGAAATGTTTCTCACCGCCATCTCCCTGGCAGTGGCCGCCGTTCCGGAGGGACTTCCCGCCGTAGTCACCATCGTACTGGCTTTAAGTGTCTCCCGGATGGTAAAGGTCAATGCCATCGTAAAACGCCTGCCCTCCGTGGAAACGCTGGGCGCCGTAGATGTGGTCTGCTCTGATAAGACAGGCACCCTAACCCAGAACCAGATGACCGTGGTCCGCTGCTTCACCGACCGAAGCTGGTTTACGCCGGACCAGCTAAACACCGGCGCCCACCGCACCTTCCTGGAAGGATTGATTTTATGCAACGACGCTTTCCTTACGGACAGACAGCGGATCGGAGATCCTACCGAACTGGCCTTTCTGGACCTGGGACAGACCCACCGGCTGCGAAAGGAACATCTGGAACGGCAGAATCCAAGAACCGGGGAACTGGCCTTTGATTCTTCCCGGAAAATGATGACGACCCTGCACAAAAACGGCGTCTCTTATACAAAAGGCGCTCCCGACTTCGTTCTGAAACAGTGCAGCCACATCCTGATCCGCGGCAGGGTTCACCGTCTCACCGAGGCACACCGCCAAGAAATTTCCTCCGCCCTCCGTCAGATGTCCTCCCACGCATGCCGGGTGCTGGCGTTGGCCATGAAAGGGGCCTCCGACCAGTCCGGCAGCTCCGGTTCCGACACGGACGGAAAAGGTCTCACCGGCAGGCTTTCGGAAACAAATCTGACCTTTGTGGGCCTGGCCGGCATGATCGATCCCCCCAGGCCGGAGGCCGCTTCCACCGTCTTAAAACTGAAAGCGGCCGGCGTAAAAACGGTTATGATTACCGGAGATCATATGGACACCGCACTGGCCGTAGCCAAAGGACTTCATATCGCCGACACCCCGGCCCAGTGTTTAAGCGGCCATGAAATCGACCGCCTCTCCGACCAGGAGCTGGCCCGGCGCATCCGGGGAATCTCTCTGTTCGCCAGAGTTTCCCCCTCCCACAAAGTACGGATCGTAACCGCCTTTAAAGAATCGGGAAATATCGTGGCCATGACAGGCGACGGTGTAAATGACGCCCCTTCTCTGAAAGCCGCCGATATCGGCGTGGCCATGGGAAAAAACGGCACGGACGTAGCCAAAAACGCTTCGGACATGATTCTGGCAGACGACAACTTTTCCACCATTGAAAAAGCCATCGAGGAAGGACGCAGCATTTACGAAAACATCAAAAAGTCCGTGATCTTCCTGCTTTCCTCCAATTTCGGCGAGATTATCACCATGCTGCTGACCGTGGCGCTTAAGCTGCCCCCCGCTTTAAAGGCCAGCCATATCCTGTGGATCAACCTGATCACCGATTCCCTGCCCGCTCTGGCTCTGGGCGTGGATGAAAATGATCTGGATACACTGATGAAAAAGCCGCCCAGAAAACGGTCCGAAGGACTGTTTTCCGGCGGAGGCTTAAGCTGTACCATATTTTACGGCTTTCTCATCGCCCTGATCAGCCTGGCCGCTTTTATCAAGTGTCCCTGCATGTATTTAACAAATGACGGTCTGCCCATTACTTTAGAAAATCTGGCGTCAGCTCTGTCGAAACCGGATATTCTGGCCCACTCTCAGACCTATGCTTTTACCGTGCTGGGTATTTCCCAACTGTTTCACGCCATCGGTATGCGGGACCGGGAAAAATCCCTGTTTTGCATGGACCTTGGAGCAAACAAGCTGATGATTCTTTCCCTGCTGACGGGCATCGGCCTCCAGGTCATGGTAACGGAGATTCCCTGGCTGATCGCCGCCTTCCGCACCGTAAAGCTGACATTGACGGAATGGGGCTCCCTGCTCTGTCTGTCCATGGCACCTCTGCTGGCTCATGAACTGCTGCTGCCCAGGAAACAGAAACAACATACTCTGCCGGCAGACTCTCATTCCTCCGACCGGCAGGCCTTCGGCCAAACAGCTCCGGCACAGAACGCGGCTGTTCCGGAAAAGACCTTACAAAATATGTCCTTCCGGACAAAATCCAAAGCCTCAGAGCAATTTCCCAAAGGCTAAAAGCAATAACAGCAGGCCGCTGATCCAGGAAAGATTCAGATTGATTTTCCTGGCGGTCAGACCGCCCAGACTGCTGCCGGCCGCCACGGCCGCCACATTTGCCGCCATGGAAAACAGGACGGCCGCCCACAGATGGCCGGATACCATACCCGCCCCGATTCCGGCCAGGCCGCTGTCCAGGGAAAGAGCCGTCCCCAGAGACAGCGCCTCCGCCGGCGTCAGGACACTGTCATCGGGATTGGCTTTTTCCACGTCGGCATACACCGACAGGATCAGATGAAGATTAAAAACAGATACTTTTAACCGCTTATCCATCTCCTTGTGAATCGTCCCCAGCCTTCTGATCAGGCTTTTTACGGAGCTGTCAAACAATTTAATCGCTGCCAGAAGAAACAGAAGAAAAAAACTGGCCTGCCTGACAGCCCATTCCGGCATCCAGTCTTCCACACGGTCCCCCAGCCATAAAGACAGAAATAAAATACCGCTGGATATTCCCGCAATCACCAGCACGGACATCGGAGGGATTTTCACCCGGTCCGCTCCATATACAAAACTGGCCGCAAAGGCATCTACGGACAATGCGACCACCAGGATCAGCAATTCTATCATCCAGTAAGGCATATGCTCACCTTTTGGATTTCTTTCTTTTTATTATATTCCCCGGAGATTTTTTGCGTGCGCATCCCAGGCGGAGCGTTTTTGTATCACAGGGAAATCCGGAGAACTTTCCTAAATAATATGGAAAAGTTCAGGTTGACAGAATATTCTTTCAATTGTAAAATAACTTCACATGTTTATCACTTTAGCAACACATTGTTTGAAAGACAGAGAGGATGATGTATATTGAACAATCAGAACGACGGAAAAAACATTTTTCAGGAATTGACGGAACGGTATAAGGCCAATCTCCTGATCGACCAGGAACTATACACCACCCACAAGGTATATCGAGGATTAAGAGATTTAAACGGCGTAGGCGTTGTTGCCGGCCTTACTAAGATTTCAACGATCAACGCAACAAAAACCGTAGACGGAAAACGAGTTCCCTGTGAGGGTAAGCTGTATTACAGAGGCATCGACGTGGAAGATCTGTGCCACGGATTTCTGGATGAAAACCGGATGGGCTTCGAAGAATCCATCTACCTGCTGCTGTTTGGCAAGCTGCCCGACTCCGAGGAACTGGCACAGTTCTGTAAATTGCTGGCGAAAAGCCGGACGCTGCCGAAAAATTTTGTCCGGGACGTGATTATGAAAGCCTCCGGAAAGGATATGATGAACAGCTTATCACGGGGAATTTTGACGCTGGCCTCCTATGATAAATACGCTGACAACACAGAAATCAGCAATGTCCTTCGCCAGTCCATCCAGTTAATCAGCGTCATGCCCATGTTAGCCGTTTACAGCTACCATTCTTTTAACCATTACACCAACAACCGCAGCCTTTACATCCACCGTCCCAAAGAAAATCTGTCCACAGCGGAAAATATCCTGCGCATGCTCCGGGCCGATAAAAAATACACACCCCTGGAAGCGAAGATTTTAGATCTGGCGCTGGTTCTCCATATGGATCACGGCGGCGGAAATAACTCCAGTTTTACTACCCATGTGGTTTCTTCCTCCGGCACCGACACCTATTCCGCTATCACGGCGGCGCTCTGTTCTCTGAAAGGTCCCAAGCATGGCGGCGCCAATATCAAAGTAATGGAAATGTTTGCGGATCTGAAAAAGCACGTAAAAAATACGAAGGATGAAGAACAGGTGGCCGACTATCTGCGCAAACTGCTGCATAAAGAAGCATTTGACCGGAAAGGACTGATCTATGGAATGGGACATGCCGTGTACTCCATCTCTGATCCGAGAGCCGTCATTTTCAAGTCCTTTGTGGAACAGCTTTCCAAAGAAAAAGGCCGGGAACCCGAATTCCGCCTGTATGAAATGGTAGACCGGCTGGCGCCCCGGATCATCTCCGAGGAACGGAAAATTTACAAAGGCGTCAGCGTAAACGTGGACTTCTACAGCGGCCTTGTATACAGTATGCTGGGGCTGCCCGTAGAACTGTATACCCCCATGTTCGCCATCGCCCGTGTGGCCGGCTGGAGCGCCCACCGGATGGAAGAGCTGACCAATCAGGATAAGATTATCCGCCCTTCATATGTAAGCGTACAGGACGAGTGTCCGTATGTGCCGATGGGGGAAAGGTAGAAAATACAGATTTTTGTCAGGCTGCAAAACGGCAAATCATGCCTGCGGCCTGGCAGACTTTCATGCTCTGAACCATATCTCCTATGACAACAGAAAATCGTTCCTCCGAGACATTCCATACCATGACCATATGACGTTTTCCGGAGCATCCGGCAGAAACTATTCATGATTACACTTCGCAAACGGACACCGTTTCCCGATACACTGATTATTCTGCCCGGAATGTCCGCACACAATTTCCCTCTTCTTCATCGCAATCCCAAAGTGTTCTTTTACAAACTCAACCGCCGCAAGAATGGAAAGATAGGAATCCCTTTTACAGCACCTGGGACCGCCAACCGTCCCGATCTGCTCCAGCGCTTTTGATGTCATCAGATTTGAAAGCCCGAAGGGTTCCTCCGTCAGCGGTGTGGACTTTGAAATAATCGACACAAACATACCGGCGCTGATACCGGCTCCGCAGGCACCCCAAAAACCGCATGTTCCGCCGGGGACCTTTTTCCCCCTGCCCATCATTTCGGCCAGTGCCTTTTCCAGTTCGATCTCTCCGCCCCCATTCCTGTATGCCGTCAACAGTGCCGAGCCGACCATAACATGATGCTCCGGCCCATGCATATGACAAAAGGGCTGCCCCATCAGTTTCTCAATAATCTCAATCGGGTCATTTGACGATTCCTCCAGACATAAACCAATGATGGCGTCCATTCCGGCCGTATGGCATTCATTACAGACATAATGCCCCTTTACACATCTGGTTTTGCTGTTTTCCTTTTTGTGGCATATAACACACTCCATCGCCTCGTCCGTCTCCAGATACACAAGCGGCGCTTTACAGATCAAACATTCTTCTTTCATAACTCCTCCTCAACACTGATTCGCCCTGTCAGATTTTCAGACCGGCTTTTTTAAAACAGATTCATTTACACGAAGTCCGTGCAGACAGCTCCGGATATAAGTGCTTCCCTCATTATAACATATTTTAAGTTTCTAACAAGCCTGCGGTTTCTGCCGCTGCCAAAAGTCCGAAAACCGTCATTCCGACTTTATTCTTGCCATCTCAACCAGGGAATGCTATAATAATTGCGCCGAAAAATGAAACAATGTGGAAAGAGATTTACAGCATGATGCTTTCATTAAACGATCTTTTAACCGGATTTTTGGATACCCTGACAGGACACTTGGCGCTGGCGGCCTACCTGCTGGCCGTGACAGACGAACGGGCGGTATGGAGGCGGCTGAAAAAACTGCCGCCTCTGCTTCTGTCCCCCTTGATAGCCGTCCTGCTTTCCGTCGGACTGTACGCTGTCCCGGAATTGATTATGTTTCAATATTACATCCTCTCTTTCATCATTTTAATGATAGTTACCTTTTGGGTACGATGGGCCTGGCAGTTTAGATTCTGGCAGGCTTTCGCCGCCACCTGTATGGCGGCTATTTTCCAGGTAGCCGAGTCCACCCTGTCCAGGGTGCTGTTTTGGGAAACCCTGCCGAACGAAAGCTCCCCTCTGGCAGCGGCACTGGCGATATATTTAAGCATCAGCATAGCCGTCTCCCTGCTGCTGTACAGGCTGCGGTTTGGAAAATGGTTTCGTCTGCTGCTGGACAACACATCCGAAATCCGGCGGATCGCTCTTCTGTTATTCACCCTGGAAGCGGTTATGGAAGTGTCTTTCCGACTGGTATACGGCATTCAGACCCAATTTCTGGCATTCTTCTACCTGCTGATAGCGGTGATGGTAATCCTGATGGCAATGCTGGTGATCTATTTCGCCCAGCGATTCGATGCCCTCCGGAAAATAAAAGCACAGCAGAACATAATCGCCCGGCAGCGGCTTTACGAACAAGACCTGGAGATGATCCGCCGCGAGACGCGCGCATTCCGCCACGACTATAAAAACCTTCTGGCAGGCTTATCCCAGCAGGCGGCAACCGGGGAACTGGAAGGACTGCGCCATACCCTGGCCAGACTGGACGCCGGGTTCGACCTGCGGCTCGGAAATAAAATCCGGGCATCCGTCCAAATCGGAAATTTGCAGATTCCGGAAGTCAGGAGTCTTCTTTTAAACAAACTCACCGTTATGCGTAAAGAAGGAGTGGAGTGCCGTCTGGAAGTGCTTTATCCCGTAACGGCTGTAGATATGGATATATGGGATTTTGTCCGGTGCCTGGGTATTCTGACAGACAACGCCATGGAGGCCGCGTCGGATACCAAACAGCCCTGGGTGGAAATCCTTATGCTGGCTCAGGACAGACGGGTATTTCTCCGGATATCCAACCCCTATGCAAATCTCATTGAACCGGGGAAAATGTGGAATGACGGCTGGTCCACTAAAGGAGCCGGCCGGGGAATGGGTTTGTCCGGCTATCAGCACATTTTAAAGAACTATCCCAATGCCTCCCCCTGCACCAGTTGGGAAAACGGTGTATTTGTTCAGGAATTGACAGTGGAGGACCGACGATGATCGGAATTTATCTTTGCGACGACGAGGATGTTATCCGCCGCCAGATCCAGACCGCTCTGGAGCGGAAAATTTTTATGGAAAACTACGATATGGAAGTTGTATGCGCCGCAGCCGGCGCGCGGGAACTGCTGGATGCCGTAGAAAACGGGAAACAGGGCGTCTACTTTCTGGACGTGGAGCTGAAAGACGGGGAATGGGACGGCTTCCTGCTGGGGCGTGAGCTTCGGCGGCAAGACCCTCACGGCACCCTGGTTTACATCACCGGCCATGAAGACCTGGCCTGGCGCACATTCCAATATCATCTGGAAGCTTTTGACTACATTGTAAAGGAGCCGGAACAGATCGGTCCGTCAGTATCACGGTGTCTGGAAGAAATCCACACACGGCTGATTGCGGAGCGTCAGTCCCCAACGGAGCGATTTACCCTGCGGACGGACGAAATGGCACGCCATATCCCTTTGCGGGATATACTCTTTTTTGAAACCGCCTCTGCACCCCACCACATCTTTCTCCATACGCCCGGCAGCCGGATGGATTTTTTAGGCAGCCTCAATGAACTGGAAACACGGCTGGGAAATCAGTTTATCCGCACACACCGGGCCTATCTGGTTGCTGCAGATAAAATTGAAGCGGTGGACTGGAAACACAATAAGCTGTGGGCCGGCGGCCATGAATGTCTGCTTTCCCGCGCCGGAAAAGCAAAGCTGCGCAAAATAATGGGAGAGAAACCGTAAGCCTCCTTCTGTTCCATTTAGGAAATTCTGCTGTTGATTCAGGAAATCCGGACCACAAAACCGCTCTTATATGGTATATTTGCAGTGTCAAAGACAGAACGGAAAGCAGACGAGGAGGTGAGCATATGGCAAAGAAAGAGCGTTTTGTGGAAGTCTACTCCCAGGGCGTTGTCAATGTGGCAAAAGTCATCGTTGACAGAGAAACCGGCGTAAATTACCTGTTGGGTTCCCATGATCTGAGAGTGGGCACCGGACTGACCGTTTTGGTCGATCAGGACGGCAAGCCTGTTGTCACCCCTATTGACTAAAAAACTTACCAGCCTGCCTTTCATCCCGATGTTGTATGATTGTGCTGTAAATCAAAGCGCCCGAATGTATTCGCGTCATTCGGGTGCTTTGCCGGTTTTCGGTTTTGCCAGCGGCATTTTTAACAACGCTTACCCTCTGCCAATCAAAACTGTTTTTCCGCAAAAAGCAAACCCATATTTTCGAATACGCTCTCCGGGCACTCCTCTTGCCGTCAGCGCCGCTTCATAATTCTTTTTTTCAATCTGCTTCAACGCCGCTTTCACCGTATCCGAAAGATCTTTTTCCTCTTCATTCCGTACTTTAAATTCCATAATAACGGCATCATCCGCGTCACAACTGTTCCTTATGCCGCCGTCCCGTTTCCTCGGCTCCAGCATCACATCATACCGTCCAAACCCGCTCTCCCGATTGGAGGTAAGTATATATCTGTCCGATAATTCTACCATCAGTCCAAGGACAAATCCATGATAAAACCTTTCCGGTTCCTCTTTTCCGGAAGGATTTCTTCCTGTGTCAAAATAACTGAATGTCGCCATGGCAACTTCATTCATGTAAACATTCATTGCCTCCAGATCATCCATAAGCAGGGCTTTAATGAAATCATTATACACCGACGACGCTCTGCCAAACCATTTATGGATGATATTGCGGAACATCAGCCTTACTTCAAAATTCGTAAAACCGAGTTCATAAACTCTGGTCCAGCCGCCGAACTCTGATTCCGGTGTCTCAAGCCCTCTTACCTTTAAATAACCGCCGGCAAGCAAAAAACTCCAAATCGCCTGTTCATCGTGATCCAGTTGGTCATATACAACCTGCTCATCCAGCTCCGCATAAACAGACTCTCCCTTCAACAGTTTTTCAAACTCCTGCTTTACCTCTTTGTTCCCCTCCTGAATCAGTTTTCGCACCAACGCATTAGAACTGGAATTTGCCCAATAGGCCTCCAGTTTTCCTGTGTCCAGATAATTAATAATAGACCACGGATTATAGATTTCCATTATACTCCCAAAAGAAAACCCATCATACCAGCTTTTCACCTTTTCTTTTTGTCCGGACAAACCAAACGCTTCCAGCGCCTGAAAAACTTCATCTTCCGTAAATCCAAAAATATCCGCATATTCTTCCGAAGTGGTTGTAACCACTTTCAGATTATTCAAATCTGAAAAAACAGACTCTTTACTGATTCGGGTGATCCCCGACATAATCCCGCGTTCCAGACAGGCATTTGTTTTAAATGTGGCATTAAATAAACTTCTGATAAATGCTGTCATTTCCTCCCAGTAATCCTTTACATAAGCCTCCTGTACCGGCGTATCATATTCATCCAGCAGAATAATCACTTTCTTCCCATAATATCTGCAAAGATAATCCGACAGTGCTTTCAGCGAAACAGACGCCGCGTTATCTTCCATATCGACTGCGATCTTTCTGAAATCATTTTTTTCATTTTCATTCAGCAAATCCGTTTCCAGTAAAAAATCACATTTATTGTATACACCTTTGATAATGCGGCAGATCGCTTTTCGTGCCTGCTCAAACGTCACTTCTTTTACATCCGCAAAACTGAGGGCAATAACCGGCCAGGTCCCCTGCAATTTCCTGTATTTCTCTTCTTCCCAGACAGACAGCCCTTCAAACAATTCCCCCTGGCTGGCACAGCTTACTGAAAAAAATTTCTCCACCATACTCAGTGTCAATGTTTTTCCGAATCTCCTCGGCCGGGTAATCAGCGTCACACTGTCTCCCCGCTCCCACCATTCCCGGATAAACCTTGTTTTGTCGATATAAAAATAATTATTTTTCCGGATTGTCTCAAAATCCTGATATCCGATACTTACAGTTTGTGGCATGTGACTGCTCCTTTTTATGCTTGCGGATAAATCTTCATATGATAAACAATCTTATATCCTTCATTATAAAGGCTGCGTCCGTCAGATTCAACCCGATTTTATGACGAGCCCTCCCTGAATTTCCGCGAATATTTATTTTATCTTTTCCCATTTCCTTATACTTTCCTTAGATCGTCCTGATAAACTTTTTGACAGAGAGGACCTTTGAAGCAGCTTTCAAAAACCCTTCTCTCAAAAAATCACCCCCAAGGAGGATATGTACAATGAGTCAGTCAACCGCCAAACCATCTCCCGCTCCAAAAGGCCTGTCCGGATTTGCCCTGAAATATCTCGCCATGGCCCTGATGGTTTTGGACCATATCGAATACTTTTTCGCTTACACCGGCAAGGTTCCCTTACTTTTCTCCCAGCTTGGCAGAATGGCGGCTCCTTTGTTTCTGTTCTGCCTGATCGAAGGCTTCACTCATACCCGCAACAGGCGGAAATACGTTCTGCGCATCTATCTGCTTTCGGTTGTCATGGGCGCGGTACAGTTTTCTTTTTATAACATCGGATATATGCTGGTACGCCCCGACGGCTTCTTTCCCCAGAATCAAATGCTGGCCTCTTTCGCCATCCTCCTGGTCGTCCTGCAGGGATTCGACTGGTGCGGCCGAAAAAAATGGGGGCGCGGACTGGCCGCCATACTGATCCCGGTTTTCCTGCCCTTTCTGGCGGCCATGTTAATGAGCGTATTTCAAAGTCCGGGCTGGAATTTCTCCTTTAGCCTTCTGGCCTTTACCCTGCTGCCCCTTCACTCCTTTATCATGGACGGCGGAACCGCCACACTGCTGTTCGGCATCATCCTGTACCTGTTCCGCAAAAACAGGAAGACACAGGCGGCGGCTTTTGTAGTCACCTGCGTCCTCTGGGACATCCTGCGGCTGCGTCTGATGGCGCCCCAGTTGGGCTTCGCCGATTTTTTCACCGTCGCCTACGAATGGATGGAAGTTTTTGCGGTTATCCCCATGCTATGCTATAATGGAACGCGGGGGCAGGGCTCCAAAAGCCTTTTTTACTGGTTCTACCCGGTTCACATTTATGTGCTGTATGCGCTGTCCTTTGTTTTGTTTCAGTTTGTATAGATACACTCCATATCCTAATATGAAAGGAAACTTCCAATGGCACAGATCCTGGCGGTTGACGATGACAGGGCCATGCTTGCCCTGATCAGAAACGCGTTAAAAAAAGATGGGCATGAAGTGACCTGCCTTACCCAAATCACGGAAACGCTGGCAGACAGCCTTTCCTCCTATGACCTGATTCTGCTGGATGTGATGATGCCGGGCACGGACGGCTTTACTTTCTGCCGGGAAGTCCGCGGCTATACCGACTGTCCGATTCTTTTCCTCACCGCTAAAAGCTTCGAGGAAGATGTGGACTTCGGCTTTTCCGTCGGTGCCGACGATTATATCAAAAAACCCTTTTCTATCCTGGAGCTGCGGGCACGGGTCAATGCCCATTTAAGACGGGAACAGCGGGAAAAGCTTCAATGTTTTTCTGTCGGCAGCATTCGCTTTTTCCTGGCCAGAAAAGAGGTCTGGGCAGAGGGACAGAAACTTTCCTTTACCAAAAGCGAATACGAAATCAGCCTGCTGCTGGCCAGAAATCACGGACAGATCTATTCCAAAGAACAGATCTACGAAAATGTATTCGGATACGACAAAGAAAGCGACGTCTCAGCCATCACGGAGCATATCAAAAACATCCGAAAAAAGCTGACCGCCGCAGGTCTGTCTCCGATTGAGACAATTTGGGGAATCGGATACCGATGGAACAGATTATCGGACAAGATATGAGACAACATTCAAAACGGAATGAAAAACAGAATATGAAACAAGATTCAAAACAAAATGAAAAGCGGGCTGCGAAGCAACCTCCAAAATCAGATATCAAATGGAATATGAATAAAGAAATCCGCCTGAAACGCTTCTTTATCATATTTTTAACCCACACCATCCTGTCACTGGTTTTCGTCGGTCTTTTGTGGACCTGCCTGTTGTTCGCCGCTTCCTATTCCGGCGTCACCATTCCGGCCAATGCCGTGGAGCACTCCCTTTCCGTCTGGATTGCCACCCTGGACGGACACAGAGCCGTAGCGCCGGAGGAGGTTCCGGAAGGGGTATCCTATGCTTTTTTTGATACCAACAACGTACTTTTACAGACCAATTTCGATGAAAAAACGCTGCCAACCGCCGTTAAGCTGGCAGCCTCCAACGGACAGGGAATTACAAAACGGGCAGGCACCCTTATCTATTTTTGCTTTAACACGGACACCCAGCGCGTTGTCGTCGCCTATCGCCTGATGGCCCGATTTGCCTCCCCCTTGATGCGTCGGCTCTTTCCCAATGCCGAGCTGTTTTTCTTCCTGCTGCTCTTTATTATGCTGGCTGTTGATCTGGTTCTGATTGCCTCCGGATATGCCCGTAAATTAAACAGGGAATTGCAGAAGCTGGCCTCTGCCGCCGAGGAAATCAGACAGCAAAACCTGGATTTTAACCCACAGAGGACAAGACTTTTTGAATTTAACCGGATTATGGACTCCCTGGACCGGTTAAAAACAGATCTGAACCGGTCCCTCAAGGAGCAATGGGCAACAGAACAGCAGAAAAAACAGCAACTGGCGGCCCTGGCCCATGATATCAAAACCCCTCTGTCCATCGTGACCGGCAACGCGGAACTTTTGCTGGAAAGCGGGCAGACGGAAGAACAACAGGAATATACTGCATTTATTCTGGAACATGCCGGTCAGATTCACCATTATGTGACTGGGATAATTGAACTTTTTCGTTCCAGCCATCTTTGCGGCAGCGGCAACCGCTGCCAGCTTGAGGAGCTTCTTTTGGAGGCAATCCAAAATGTGGAGAGCCTCGGAAACAAGAAACGCCTCTCCTGCATCCTTACCACCGCATGTCTGCCGGACCATTTGCAGGTGCCGAAAGACGCGCTGCGGCGGATTTTTGATAACCTGATTGACAACGCGGTGGAATACTCCCCCAAAGACGGCACTGTTTTTCTCCACGCGTCTGCCGCGGAACATATGCTGCGGCTCAGTATACGGGACGAGGGAGAAGGTTTTTCCAAAGAAGCCCTCTCCCTCGCCACCGCCGAGTTTTACCGTGCTGACCAAAGCCGCGGCAGCAAAACCCACTTTGGCCTGGGACTTGCCATCGCAAAACAGATCACCGAAGAGCTTAACGGAACACTTTGCCTGGAAAACGCTCCGGAAGGCGGTGCGCTGGTCACGGTATGTATTCCTCTTACATGCTGCTGACCGCAGCCTCCCCGCCCATTCTCAATCCACACTACGAAATAATCTGAATCCGAATCCCGCTGGGGTCATTCACAAAGAAAAATTTCGTATGGGGATTCGGTGAAAGCATCGGAGAGGGCTGCAGCCCTTTCCCCCACATCCATCCATGGACGGCCTCCACATCATTCACATGGAAACCGATGGACAGGCCTGCACCGTTATTGAGCTGTTCCTGATTTTCAATCAATTCGATACATACGCCGCCGTTTCCATCGTCCAGGAACACAATCGGTACGTTCTGTTCCTGCCGCATATCCGTCCGTATTTTTAATCCGATAATATCCTGATAAAACGACAGCGATTTTTCCAGATCAGCCGTATTGATTGTCACATGTACCATTTTCATTTTATAATCACCTCTCCTTATAGTTCCGCAACTCCCCTCCCAAGCCCCATGACCTGGGAGGGGAGTTGCTGTTTTTCATAGACTACTTGACACTACCCCTTTTTCTGACACTTCTATAGACTTCTTTTATCATTCCCCGTGCGTAATACTGTGAAACAGCGACGTATCCGTATGGGGCAAAAAGCAGCTTTCGATAAACTCATCCATATAGCCCGGCACGGTACTCAGTTCCAGATATGTCATATTCCGGCTCAACTCATAGGTTTTCTTCTCCGCAGGTGTGGAATACAGAATAGCGTAAGCCCCTGACAGGGAAGAATTTCCAATGTACTGATATTTTTCTATGGGAATATCCGGGAATATCAAAGTCCAGTGAAACCATCATGGTTCGGATCGCGGAGAAAATCGCGCCCTTCGCCCTGATAAAACTGTCAATATCCACTTCTGTGATCACGATGTCCTTTACGCCGGCCGATTTTTCCTGAAATGCCAGAACATAGCTCCCCACGCCGTTTTCGTCATGGCAGATACGTCTTCCTTTTTTCCGGAATTTTCCTCTGGCGTCAATAATCTCCGTACGGAACAGTTCACTGATCACATCTATAATGCCGGAACCGCAAAGGCCCACCGGCTTCTGCCCTTTTTCGCCTACTACCTGATACTCCGGTTCCAGCGTGTCCGCATCTATTCTGCATGTCTCAATTGCCCCGTCTGTCGAATCATACCACTCCGTTGGAGCACACAGCGGAAAAGTTTAAAGTTAATTTCATTTTAGGCATTGCTTTTCAATTTGTTTTAATATATAATATCGTATTGGAAATAACGTTGCTTTTTGCCACCAGGTAAAGAGATTATGCGTCAGACTTTCTATCATTAGGTCATAGAAGATAGAAAGTTCTGACGCTTTTTATACTTTAGGGAGATGTTTATGGAAACAAAAACATTATTAAAAGAATTTTTTCAATATGTGACATTAAATATTTGCGGCATGATTGGTTTATCATGTTACATACTTGCGGATACCTTTTTTATTTCAAATGGTTTGGGTGCAAATGGTCTGACCGCACTCAATTTAGCGATTCCGATATATAGTTTTGTTCATGGAAGCGGTCTGATGTTTGGAATGGGAGGTGCAACAAAATATTCCATTTACAGAGGACAAAAAGAATACAAAAATGCAGATAAGTCCTTTTCAAACACGATTTATATAATGTTTGCATTGGCTGTCATCTTTATGCTGACAGGTATCTTCTTTTCTGAAAAACTGACAAAAATTTTAGGTGCTGATATAAATGTCTATCATATGACAAAAACCTATTTACAGGTTATTTTACTTTTTGCTCCGGCATTTATGGCAAATGATACACTGATTTGCTTTGTAAGAAATGACGGAAACCCTAAATTGTCTATGATTGGTATGCTGACGGGAAGTTTCTCAAATATTATTTTAGATTATATTTTTATTTTTCCTCTTAATATGGGAATATTGGGTGCAGTATTGGCAACAGGATTAGCACCTGTTATTAGTCTGATTGTTTTATCTAAGCATTGGATTACAAAACAAAACCAGTTTCATTTATTGCGAATAAAGCCCTCCTTTATATTGACAGGTAATATCATTTCTTTAGGTATTCCGTCTTTCATCACAGAAATGGCTTCGGGAATTGTGATGATCGTTTTTAATATGATTATTCTGTACTTACAGGGGAATATCGGTGTAGCGGCTTATGGTGTAGTTGCAAATTTATCACTTGTGGTTATTTCAATTTATACTGGGATAGCACAGGGCACACAGCCAATTTTAAGCAGGGCATACGGATATGGAGATTATAAAAGTCAGAAACAAATATTGAAATATGCCTTAAAGACTATGTTGGTCATATCATTTGGTATTTATCTGTTTTTTTTACTTACAGCTAATGCAATAGTAAACATATTTAACAATGAGCAAAATATACGGTTACAGGAAATTGCGGCAACAGGATTAAAATTATATTTTGCTGCTATTCCATTTGTTGGGTTTAATATTATTATATCCGCATATTTTACGTCAACAGAAAAAGCCCTGCCCGCACAGATTATTTCATTGTCAAGAGGATTTTTAATGATAATCCCTATGGCATTTTTCCTATCTTTTCTATTAAAAATGACAGGTGTATGGCTTTCTTTTCCAGTTACGGAATGTTTTGTCACTTTAGCGGGCATTTCATTATATATTAAATCAGAAAGAGGTAAGAAAAATGTTTAGGAAAATGCGCAGAAAAAAACAAATGTTATCCGAAAAAGAATGTATTAAAATCTTAGAAAAAGGAACAGCCGGTGTATTAGCTTTATTAGGAGATGATGATTATCCGTATGCAGTTCCAATCAGTTATGTATATCACAATTCTAAGTTATTTTTTCACGGCGCGAAAAGCGGGCATAAAATAGATGCAATCAAAAAATGCCGTAAAGCCTCTTTTTGCGTAATCGACCAAGATGATATAATGCCTAAGGAATATACAACTTATTTCCGAAGTGTAATTGCCTTTGGAAAAGTTCATATTATGGAAGATGAAAAAGAAATGAAAAATGCAATAAAACTGCTGGCGGTAAAATATGATCCAAATGATACGGAGACAAATCGAAATACCGCAATTAACAGAGAATGGAAGCCTTTGTGCATGATAGAATTAGACATTGAACATTTATCTGGGAAAGAAGCGATAGAACTAACCAAAACAATAGATTACATATTCTGTTTTACAAGAATAAAATATCTTGCAGCATTTATAGGGAAAAACGGTAAAATCTGCCGGTTCCCCCACTTTACACAGCGGTCATTTCATGTTAGACTACTATCGTGAGTAAGACAAATGGTCGCAGGGGATTTGATCCCGTGAGGAAAGTCCGGGCTTCACAGGGCAGGATGCCGGATAACGTCCGGTGGAGGCGACTCCAAGGCCAGTGCAACAGAAATGTACCGCCGTCCGTTCCGGACGGTAAGGTTGGAAGGGCAGTGTAAGAGACTACCGCCCGGCCGGTAACGGCCGGGGCACATGTAAACCCCATCCGAAGCAAGGCTAACAGAAAGCATAAGGCGGCCCGTCTGCTTTCGGGTAAGCCGCTGGAGCCTGCCGGCAACGGCAGGCCTAGACAGATGACCATTCGCGACAGAACCCGGCTTATCGTCTTGCTCATACAAAAAAGTCTGCCGCAGAAATTCGATTCTGCGTGCAGACTTTTTTGTAAACGTTAAATATCTGATCCGGCAATGCAAAACTTCCGCCCTGGCAAACCGTTCCTGTATCATGTCAGCACGCCGGATTTTCAGTCTTTTATGACGAAACGCCCATCTGTGCTTCCACCAGCCTGATCAGCGCCTTATCCGCCGGAAGCCATTCCACATCATTCAGTTGGGACTTTGCAAGCCACTTTGCATCTTCCGCCTCATTCAGTACAATTTCCCCGCCTGTGATCTCACACCAGAAACAGTCCATAGATAAATGAAATGCCGGATAGTCATATTCTACCGTATCGACCAGACCGCCCACGAAAATGTCAATACACAGTTCTTCCTTTATTTCCCTTTTCAGCGCCTGCTTTGGCGTTTCGCCTTTCTCGACTTTGCCGCCGGGAAATTCCCAGAAGCCTTTCCATTCGCCGTAACCTCTTGCGGTGGAATAAATTTTTGTTTTTTTCGCTATGGAATCACAGATTACCGCAGCGGTGACTTTTATTGTTTTCATCTTTATACTCCCGCCCATAATAATCAGAGGAATCATACATCTGCTCTGTTTCAAAATGTAACTCAACCAACAAACCGAATTATGATAACTGCCATACAGGGTGCAAAGTAAAAACAGACTATCAACAAATCATTTGACAGCCCGTTTTACTTCTTTTCCCCACTTTTTATCGCATTGGCAATTTTTCGCTTATGATGCTTAATCAGCGCATCAGCTTCTCTATCATTGAGTTTCAATATACCTTTTGCCCTTTTTGCATAATCAATAAATGTTCGATGCTCACCACCACCGGAATAAATATCATATAATTTTCGAGCCGAAATATGCTTTCCCTTTGGAGATTGCCAATGGTTACGACCTATGGTCTGCGCTTTTCTCCGCATACGATAATAATATTTTGTAATTGATTTCGGACGAAGTTTTACATTGCTGCCATCAAAGACAAATCCCAGGTAATCTATAGCGGATAATTGATTGGATGGATAGTTAACAATAGAACCTCTGTCGTAAATATATGCTGCCGTTTTTTCTTTTTGTAAATCCAGTCCTTTCGTTTTGTTAACTTGTGAAAAAATCCAATTCTCATGCTCTTGTATATCTTGTTCGTTTTTATAAGGTAGGACAACTAAAAAATCGTCTGAATAACGCATATATGTACCACTGTGCCCAAGAACATAATCACTGACTGCCTTATCAAATTGAAGCATATATATGTTTGAAAGTATCGCGCTAATTGGTGAACCTTGTGGTATACCTTTTAAGGAATTGTTTTTGACTATACTTGTTTTGTATTTTTTGAACTGGAATTTACTAAGGATAACTTCCTGCTTATTTAGTTTTGTACGTATTCCACGTTCAGTTATCCTATGCCCGCTCTGTTCTACAAGAAGTTTCCAATCCCAACTTGCAAAACGGGTGATGTTTTTGAATACTGCATAATAATCTTGTGGAAGCTTTTTGACATCCAAAAGATTACATATCATTTCCTTGAGATATTGATGGTCCAGTCTATCAAAAAAATCGGTAAAATCTCCAACAATCACGATACATTGGCCTTCATTCCTAATTCTATCAAAAGCCGCTTTTGCAAAGTCAATATTATTTTTACCCAAATTATCTCTATAAGCAATCGCTACACTGTCAATAACCGTATTTTTGATCCGTTTATTGTATGCCTGGTTAAGCAAGAAAGCATAACGCTGATAAACACAACGGTCTAAATGTGAGCAATAATATAATTGCCTAGGTTTTTTAGCTCCTTTTTTACCATATCTGGAGTTCTTCTTTTCAAAATGTATAAAAGGATAAAAACTATGAACAGCGACCTTTTCTCTATCCATTACATACTGACGTATGCTAGGCATGGCTAAAGAAACCCGTTTATCAAAATGTGCATAAAATTTTTCGTCATTATGAGCCAATACAAAATCAACCCATGCTTTGCAAAATGATTCACAGCTACATTCTGAGCATGTTTTTTGACTATCGCATTGATTGTATTCTTTTTGTCTATTCGTAAGCGTTCACCCCTTAAAATGCATCATGCCTGCTAACATGGGGGACAACATCCCTAAATTAGCAGGCAGGTACATGAACGTTATTGTCCTGTGTGCATTATGCATCTGATAGACTTCCATAGTATAATACCGGAAAGGAGTATTCTCATGTTCATCGTACCTAACCAAGAATTATTGATTCTATGTGTAACGTTACTCATAGAAACAATAATTCGGTCAGACTTGACAGAAATGCTCCGCCCTTACCGCCTAAAGCGTAAGGTAGCTACATAATAGCATGGTTATCATAAAAAGTCAAATTTTTTTGATCCATCACGGTTTTTCGTTGATTTTCTATCTATGACTTAGAAAAACGAACCCCCGCTCCCTACACATTAAAACAGCTCCCCCCGATAAACTCCCGAAGCAGCGAAGTATTCGGAATCATATCCGTCCCAATCGCCAGGAAATACTGCAAAAACTTCAAAAGCCGCTTCGCCTCAATGTATTCCGGCGCGTCCTTCGGCACGCTGAATAACAGCGGCTCCACATAGGGCTTTAACACCGCCAGCTCATAGATCAGCGCGGAGTTAAACACCACGTCCGCATCCTCCTGATAAGGGAAGATATTGCTGTCCTCTCCTCTGCGCACGGAAGGCCAGCGGGCGATGGTATCCTGGGCGTTGCTGCCTCTGGTACGGGCGTCCCGCACCATACGGCGGATCAGACGGCCGTCGGTGGTGGGAATCCGGTTGTGCTCGTCGATATTCAACTGATTCAGGGCGCTGACGTAAATCTTAAACTTGCTCTCCTTGGGCAATGCATAGGACATGGCGTCATTCAGGGCGTGAATCCCTTCGATTACCAGAATATCTTCTTCTCCAAGCTGCAAAAAGTCGCCTTTGTATTCCCGTTTTCCCTCTCTGAAATTGAAAGCGGGAATTTCTACCCGTTCTCCGGCCAGCAGCGCCGTCATATCCCGGTTAAAAGCTTCCAGATCAATGCTGTGCAGATTTTCAAAGTCATAATCGCCGTTTTCATCCCTGGGCGTAAATTCCCGGTCTACGAAATAATTGTCCACCGCTATGGGATGGGGCTTTAACCCGTGGGCTTTCAACTGCACCGAAAGCCGGTGGGAAGTGCTGGTTTTTCCCGATGAGGACGGCCCGGCCAGCATCACGAACTTACAGTCCTCCCTGGACTTGATAATCGTGGAGATCTCCGCCAGCTTCCGCTCCTGCAGCGCCTCCTGGACCAAAATCAGTTCATTGGTCTTTCCCTGCACAATCATATCGTTCAGCTCGCCCACCGTCTCCACGTCCAGACAGGTTTTCCACCGGGCAGCTTCCAGCAGCGCGCCGAACACCTTAGGCGCAGGCACAAATTCGGCCACCTTTTTCGGATTCTTTTTATCCGGAAGCAAAAGAACCAGCCCTTCCCCGTACAGCTTTAAATCAAACCATTTCAGATAACCGCTGCTTGGCACCATATATCCGTAGAAATAATCGTCAAAGTCTCCCATCTGGTAAATATTTACCTGAGAAGAATTCCGATAGCGGAACAGCTTTGCTTTTTCCGGCATTCCATAGTGCTCAAAAAGCCTGACCGCGCTGTCCGTATTCACGGAACGTTTTACCACCGGCACATCATCTTTCACCACCTGTTCCATAAAGGCTTTTACTTCCTGTAAAAACGCCTCATCCAGAGTGATATCCCCTTTAATCTCGATATAGCACCCTCTGGTAACGGAAAAATTCACCATAACCTTTTCGATTTTTTCCTGTCCGGCCACACCGTAAACCGCTTTTAAAAACAGCAGGATGGCACCCCGCTCATAAACCTGCTGCCCCGTGGTCTCCGCCGCCGTGACAAACTCCAGTCTGGCGTCCTTATGTACCTCCTTAAACAGCTCCATCAGCTTTCCGTTCTCTTTTACCAGCAGAATGTCATTCTCATACCGGTCCTGGAAATCCGCCGCCACCTGCAAAAAAGGGGTTCCGGCTTCGTATTCTCTTCGTTCTTCTCCTACCGTGATAAATGGCATAATATTCCTCCTGATCTGTTAGATAGAATATATTTAACCCCATTATACTGTAAAATATTCATTAAAACAAGAAGATCGGATAAAAAATCCGACAATACATACTATTTACATGTTTTGCCGGACAGCTTGTCATCTGCAGCGGGCAGCCGCTTATTTAATCCGGTCCGCTTCAATGGCCATATGATATGCAGTTTCGCACTCCTGTTCCCTGTGTAAACAATCACTTACTCCCGATCAATATCGCCTTTCAAACGCCGCCCTCGTATATGGAACATCACTGAAAAAACAATTCCTGTCACCAGCCACGAAGCCACATAAATCCATACGATACATTCCATGCTTCCATATCGGGGCAAAACAGCCAGTATGCCCGCAATCCGAAGCAGGCAGGTGCCAAACAGTGTAATCAGCATGGGCTTTACCGTATCACCCATACTGCAGCAGGCTCCGGAAAAAGCTTCCGCCAGGGCATAAAACACGAAAAACGGCGCCATAATCTTCATATAATTGACAGACAGCGGAATCACATCTTTCGCATCCTCTGCCGGGATAAACCAATGGCCCATGACGTCCGTGCCGAAAAACAGGACGACGCTGATTACGGCCACGCAGGCAGCGGACATCCCCGCTCCCGCCAGTACGCCCTTTTTTACGCGCCCTGCCTTTCCCGCTCCCACGTTCTGGGCCGTATAAGTGGTCAGTGCCGGAGCCATGGCATCTGCTGCCAGCCAAATCAGCATATCCAGCTTATCACAGATCCCCCAGGCCGCGATCTGATCCGTGCCCATGCGGTTTACACTTGCCTGAACGATGGAATTCGCCACAGGGAAAAGAACCGCCTGCAGCGCCAGCGGAAATCCGGTCCTGACCATATACAGCATATGTTCTTTACAGAAGTGTATATGCCAGATCCTTTTCTGACCTCCTTCACGCTCAATGCCTGCCAGCAGCCGCAGCGTATAGGCCGCGCTGATGATCTGGGAGAAAACGGTGGCCGCCGCAGCGCCTCTGACACCCATCCGGAACAGGCCCACCAGCAGCAGATCCCCGCCTATGTTAAGCGCGGAACAGAGCACCAGCACATATAAAGGCCGTCTGGAATCCCCGAGCGCCCGCAAAATGCCGGAAGTCATGTTGTAGAGAACCATCGCCCATATTCCGCTGAAATATACCCGTGTATAGGCGGCCGTCTGCTCATAGATCTCCTCCGGCACATCCATGATATCCAGGAAGAAAGGTGTCAGCAGCACACCGGCCGCGGAACAGGCCGCGCCCAGTACAACCGCGGTCGTATATGCGGTCCGGATGGAACAGTGCAGGCTTTCCCTGTCCTTCGCGCCATAGTAGCGTGAAATCATAATCGTTGCGCCCGTCGACAGGCCGTTCATAAAATTCAGCGGGAATTTAAAAAGCGTATGCATGCTGTCAATAGCGGCGAGGCCGTTCTTCCCGTTAAACTGACCCACAATCACCGCATCCGCCGTCACATAAAGCTGCTGGATCAGGCTGCCTGACAAAATAGGCAGGACAAACAGCAGCAATACGAGGAAAATATTTCCTTCTGTCAGATCAAGCGTTCTTTTCTTCATAGCCTTTTTGAAATCCCCTTAATTTTCTCTCAGTATTTTTTCCAGATAAGCCACAAACTGCCTAGCTGCCGGGCTTAAATCATTCCTTTTTCTTTTTATATAGCCAAAATGGATACTTGCCTTCCCGGCGCCCAAAGGGATCGCCCACAGCTTATGCCGTTTAGACTCGCCGGGGAGCAGATTCAGGCTCACGGTACCCATATCCGTGCATTCCAGAAGGCCTTCCACCACGCCATTGCTATTGGTACACACAACAGCCTGCGCTGCGCAGGCGGCAGGCACATTCTCATTTGGCAGGCCGGAATAAGCGCTGATCGAATAAAAATCCTCTTTGGGCTGCACCAGCTTCACCGTATGCAGAACCGATGAATCCACACTGCTGAGTCCATAAAGCGGACTGTTCTTTCCCACTAACAGGCAGGGCTCCGTTTTCTTTAGAGGAATAAATTCCAGCCTTTTATGTTCCAGTTGGCGGGAAAATCCCGCCAACTGTCTCTGAGCAATATATACAAGGCCGATTTCCGAGACATGTCGGTGCATATGCACCATAATATCTTCCACGGTCGCTTCCAGAAGCTGATACCGGATATCTCCGGCTTTTTCCATCTGACAGAACAGAACAAACAGCTCTACCAGCTTGCCGTTTGGTACGACCGAAACGCAGAGCCTCCGGCCCGGTTCTTCCTCTCTTGCCTGGTGGAGCAATTCCATTTTCCGCAGAATGCTTCTGGCCTGGGCATATACCCTTTTTCCCGCTTCCGTCAATTCCACGCCCCCCGGGGTACGGTGAAACAGTTCCACCTGCATCTCCGTCTCCAGGGCTTTTATGGTTTTGCTCACATAAGGCTGTGTCGTATAGAGTACCTCGGCCGCCTTTTTAAAGCTTCCCGTATCGGCGCTCACCACGAAAAAATGCAGCTGTTTCAGTTCCACCTTTACTCCCTCACTCTATGATTCTTTGTGGATAATCCCTTTCCCGAACCTCCGGTAATGCTCTGTCATTTCTTTCGTAAAACAGATGGCAGGCCACCTCATGCCCCTCGCCGATTATTTTCCGTTCAGGACGTTCCCGGCGGCAGATCTCCATGCATCGGCCGCACCGGGTCTGGAACGGGCATCCCGGCGGCACGTCCAGAGGACTGGGAATCTCACTGTCAATGGTTTCAATCTTCTTTGTAAAATCCATTTTTGTGTCAAACACAGCCCCTAAAAGTGCCTGGGTATACGGATGCCGCGCCTTGTCCACATCCTCCCCCGGCAGCACCTCCACGATCGTTCCCAGATACATCACGGCAATCTGATGAGCGAAAGCCTGAATCAGCCCAAGATCATGGGCAATAAAACCGATGGCGATATTCTTTTCTCTCTGCAGTTTACAGATCAGCTCGATAATCGTCTTCTGTACGGACACGTCCAGAGCACAGGTGGCCTCGTCCATCACGATCAGTTCCGGTTCCAGTGCCAGCGCTCTGGCGATGGCGATTCTCTGCCGCTGGCCGCCGGACATGTTGTGGGGATACCGGTCGGCAAAGTCGCCGGGCAGCTCCACCGCCTCCAGAAATTTACGTGCCGCGGCATCCTTTTCAGAAGCCTTCATCCGTCCGAAATTCATCAAAGGCTCACAGATAATATCCCTGATCTTCATCTTCGGATTGAAAGAACCGCCGGGATCCTGGAATACCATCTGGATATACTGTCTGGTCTGCCGCAGTTCTTCCCCTTTCAGCTTCGTCAGATCCTTTCCCTTGAAAAGAATTTCTCCTTCGGTGGGAATGTCCAGACGGACCAGAAAACGCATAAAGGTAGATTTTCCGCAGCCGGACTCACCGATTAACCCCAATGTTTTCCCTCTGTAAAATTTCAGGTTAATATCCTGACAGGCCACAAGCTCCCTTCCGCCGGATGCGGGAAAACGCTGTGTCACATGCCTTGCCTCCAGAATCATATCCTTTTCATCAAACATAACGCACACCTCCCAGAGAAGGAACCGCATCCAGAAGTTTCTGCGTGTAGTCACTGTGACCGCCGTAAAGAATATCCTCCCTGCTGCCGCTGTCAGCGATTTCGCCGTTCTTCATCACAACGATCTGATCGGACATATAGGCGGCAACCCCCAGATTATGAGTCACCACAATCATACTGGTTCCATAATCATCCCTAAGCTCCATCATCTGCCGCACGATCTGGGCCTGAGTCGTTACATCCAGGGCCGAGGTCGGCTCATCCGCCATCAAAAGCTTTGGCCGGAAGGTCATGGCCATGGCAATGCCCACCCGCTGCCGCATGCCGCCGGAAAGCTGAAAGGGATAGGAATTCATAATGTTATCACCGCTTGGCAGACGCATCCGCTCCAGCATGGCAATCCCCTTTTTCCATGCATCCCCTTTGCTTATCTTTTCATGAATACGAATATATTCCACAAAACCGGCCCCGATCTTCCGGATCGGATTCAGCATGGCGCCGGAATCCTGAAAGATTATGGAGATATCCGTACCCCTGAGCCTGCGCCACTGGTCAGGCGTGTTTTTCAGCAGGGACTTTCCGTCAAACAGGATATCCCCTTCCGTCACTTTCCCGCCTCCTGCCAGCAGCCCCAGCACCGCGCGGATCACGGTGGTTTTTCCGGAGCCGGACTCCCCTACCAGGGAAGCAATTTCCCCCTCTTTCAAGTCCATACTGAAATGTTTGACCGTCGGACGATTCTGATAGGAGATTGTAATATTTTTAATTTCCAACATTCAAACATACCTCTTTATCTGCAATTTTTCATCCGATCTCCCTGTACCATACGAAATGATCGGCGGGTGTCTTTTAACCGCTTACCGTTTATGATACGGACGGACAGATGCCGCTTTACTCGTCTCTGACGTCCAGAACATCCCTGAGGGCATCCCCCAGCAGGTTAAATACCACCACGACGACAAAGATCGCCGCGCCGGGATAAATCATCATCCAGGGTGCGCTCTGGACAAAGGGACGGCCCTCGTTCAGCATCAGCCCCCACTCCGGCGTGGGCGCTTTCGCGCCAAACCCCAGGAAGGAAAGACCGGCCAGCTCCAGCATCATGCCGCCGATGTCGGTGGCGGCGGTAATCACCATGGTGGGAATCACATTAGGCACCATGTATTTCGTCAGAATATAAGGCGTTCTGGAGCCGGTCACCACGGCCGCCGCCACATAATCACGGTTTCTTATTTTTAAAACCAGGCTTCTCGCAAGCCGGGCATACTTTGTCCAGCTCACCAGCGACACGGCAATGACGGCATTTTTTACGCTGGCGCCCAGTATACCGGCGATGGCCATGGCGAACACCATACCCGGAAAAGACACCATCATATCCGCGATTCGCATAATGACCGCATCCGCCCGGCCGCCAAAGTACCCCGACAAAACCCCAAGCACCGTGCCCAGGGCAAAAATAATCAGGACGACGGAGAACGCCGCAGTCAGACTGGTACGGGTTCCGTAGATCACACGGGTAAAAATATCCCGCCCCAGTTTATCCGTACCGAATATATGATCCCCGCCCGGAGGCTGCAAAGCATCTTTCAGAACGGCGGCGGCAGGATCCACGCCTCCGGTCACCACAGGGGCAAATACAGCCGCAAGGATAATCAGAACCGCAAGGAACGCGAAAAGACAGAAAGACAGGTTTTTCTTTACAAAGCTTTTGTTATTCACCTGACGCCTCCTCTCATTCTCGGGTCAACATAGTTATAGGAAATATCCACGGCCAGATTGACCAGCATATAGATCAGGGAAATCCAAAGGACATAGCCCTGAATCAGCGGATAATCATAGGCGGTGATGGCCGCAACCGCCAGGCTGCCCATGCCGGGATAAGAAAAAATCACCTCCACCACGGCGGTGCCGCCAAGCAGAGAGCCTAAAGACAGACCCAGCATGGTAATCAGCGGCAGCAGGGAATTGGGAAACACATTCTGCCACAGTATCCGCCACTCTTTCACGCCCCTGGCCCTTGCGCCGATCACATAATCCTGATTCAGCTCCTCCAGAATCGCCGTGCGCACCTGCCGGGTATACTTGGCCGACATGGCAAAAGCCAGCGTAACGGAGGGCAGGATCAGGCTCTTAAAATCGCCTCCCGATGAAACCACCGGCAGCAGCCGGAGCCTGACGCAGAAAATCAGCATCAAAAGCAGTCCGACCCAGAAGTTGGGCATGGACACACCGAAAAACGTAATACCACGGAGGACGTAATCCACGATGCTGTTTTTATGGGTCGCCTGAGCCATACCGATGGGAACCGCCGCAAAAAGCATCAGAAACATTGATAAAATCGACAGCTTTAGCGTGGGCCACAGACGTTCTAAAAGCAGAGCCGCCACCGGCTTGTGATAAGCGTAGGAGGTGCCAAAGTCGCCCCTTAAACAGTTTTTCAGCCAGTCAAAATACTGTATTGGCATCGGGCGGTTTAAGCCCATGGCCTCCCGGGTCTCCTGAATCATCTCCTCGTTTGGCATCATGCCCGCCGCCGCGTACATGGCGGTCACCGGATCGCCGGGCGCCAGATAGGTAATCATAAAGGTCAGAAAACTGATGCCCGCAGCCACAAGGACAATCTGGAGCAGCCGTTTTCCCAATTGTTTCGCGCTCAAGGGGATTCCTCCTAAATCAAGATGTTATATAATACCGCAACAGTCCTGGACTATCTCCGTCATGAACCGGAGGAAACGGGATACATATCGGTGGTAATCCAGTAATAGTCGGCCGTATTGATGGCAGCACCGCCCACAGTGGCGTTTCTGGAAATCATGGAACTGTTATAATATCCATGAACAACGGCCACGGCGTCATCAATTAAAATCTGCTGCATCTTCTGCACGATCTCCCGGCGGGCATCCTCATCAAAGGTAACCGCCAGTTCGTTAAACAGCTTATCGTATTCCTCATTTTTGTATCCGCAGTAATCAGCGCCGGAGGCAGAACACCAGGCAGCCAGGTACTGGGTAGGATCACCGGTACCCACAGTCGTCCAGTTAGAGCCGTTTAAGTCAAAATCGCCGGACTGATAGCTGTCCCACTGACGGGCGGAATCAGCAATCTCCAGTTCGACGCCGATACCGACAACATTTAACTGCTGCTGGATTGCCTCGGCAAAATCATTCAGGCAGCGGTTCGGGTATGTAACATATTTCAGAACTACCTCCTGACCGTCAAGTTCCCGGATGCCGTCGCCGTTGGTATCCACGATTCCCGCGTCGTCCAGCAGCTTCTTAGCCGCCTCAGGATCAAAAGGATAAGGATCTGTCAGATTTTCATAGCCATAATCCAGGTTAGAGGGCAGTACGGAGTAACCTGCGGTATACAGACCGCCCACGGTTGTGGAACACATCGTATCGTCATCCAGTGACATCAGTATCGCTTCCCGCAGCGTTTTATTGGAAAGCAGCCTGCCTTCCGACATATTCATATGAGCCAGGCCGGTACGGACGCCGTTCGCAATCGTAACGGTAAATTCCGGGTTTGCCTGCAGATCACGCAGATCGCTGATATTGGTCACGTTTTCAGCCAGATCAAGCTGACCGGACTGCAGCGCCATAGCCTTTGCGGTGGCATCGCCCATATACAGCAGCTCAATGGAAGAAAAAGGAACCTCTCCGCCCCAGTAATGCTCATTGGCCACCATCGTATAGCCCACTTCCTCCCGGAAATTCGTGGCAACATAAGGACCGGTGCCAATCGGTCCATGGTCATAATCAGCGGTATGTTCCACGTCCAGAACCGCCATGGTGGGATACGCCAGATTTTTGGTAAGATCCACATAGGGGGTAACTGTTTTTACGGTTAAGCTGCCGGCGGCATTGTCCGCGGCCAGCTCGGCCTCAAATTCCAAAAATGTCTGAGGAGCGGCCGAACCGTTGGGACCTTCTTCCTTCAAACGTTCAAAACAGGCTTTCACAGCCTCGGGAGTCAGATCACAGCCGTCAGAGAACTTTACATTGTCACGGATATGGAACACCCACTCGGTATGGGCATCATTGACCGTATATTCGTCACAAAGCCAGTTGACCACATTCATGGAATTATCAAACCGGAACAGGCACTCGCTGACGCCGTAACGGGAGGCGTTCCATCCGGTATTCGTCTCTCTGGCCGGATCAAGACCACCGGCGCCGTAATTCTGAATCCCAAAAGTCATAGTACTTTCGCCGGAGATATCCTTCTCTCCCTGATGGGGTTCCTGGTTCACCTCGCTTTCCCGGTTGGCCGCGGATGTTTCCCCGGAGGCAGCCGCAGTGGCAGCGGAAGTATCTCTGCCGGAATCCTTACCCGATCCGCCGCCGCAGCCGGCCAATGTGCCGGCCATCAGCAAAAACGACAGTATCAGAGCAGCGCGTTTCCGAATCTTTTTCATGTTCTTCATCTTCCTTCATCCTTAAATTTTTCATATCCGGCCGGCCAGACAAGTCGATACCCGCTCCGCCCTGCTGCGTGAAACCTGTCCGATGAAGCCGCCGCCCACATATTACACTTAGCGAGGTTCTTTCGAGCTTAGCGTAATAACGTACAAAAAAGACCGCAACACATCGTTACGGTCAATCAAAGGGACACCGGTAAAACATCGTTTTCCGGACACATCATCAGGAATACTGCGCAGACAAACCGATGAGCTTTCCTATCTTCCGTAAGAATCTCAACATACAGAGGAATCAGCAGGTCTCCTGACTTATGTTCAACGCTTGCCGCGCCTTCCCGGAGGGTTTCACGCCCCAGTGGTCTTATGCGGCTCGCTCACAATTACAGTGACGGGATCGTCCCGGACTTGCACCGGGTTCCCTTTCAATCCATAGCGGAACTCATTCCCACAGCAACAACAGCCGAAATATTAACTTTTCTACAAAATAACATTTTTTTCGAGATTTGTCCATACTTTTTACCCATTCACCATATTCCAATTCATTATATACTCTGAAAAAAATTGTTCTATATTTTGAAAACCCTTAAGAAATCCGGCATCAGACACAGTCAGATACCGCAGATCAAAGAGGGTTATTCCATCTTGTTATATATTACGGCGCCGGAAGGAATCCGAAAAGCAGATGAATAAATCCGCCTTTTGACACTTTCATCTTTCGATTACACAAACCGGAACGGTATATGAAACTCCGCTTCCTTCACCAAAATCTCCGCCCTCAGCTTTTCCCGCAGATAGCCGGCCATATGAGGGATAAAAATATGCTCCAGCCCATAATGCCCGGCATCAATCACCGTCAGCCCGCAGGCGGCCGCGTCGATTCCCTCATGGTGGCCGATATCGCCGGTAATCAGCACCTGGGCTCCCGCATCAATGGCCGGTAAAATCATGGATTTTCCCGAACCCGGCGATACGGCGATCCGGTCAATCAAATCCGGTTCCCCGGAGATACAACCGTTTCCCGGCGCCGCCGGAAATACCTGGACTGCCGGCAGCCGGAACTGTTCCTTCACTATGGCGCACAGCCGCTCCAGTGTTACCGGCTCCGCCAACTGTCCCACCTTTCCGATTCCGCAGGGCGGTTCCCCCTCCTCATTGACAGGCTCCAAAGGCATCCCGCCTTTTATCCCCAGCAGCTTCGCCGCCCGGTCCGCCATACAGCCCGGCGCGCTGTCGTAGCTGGTGTGCATGGCATAATAGCTGATTCCATGCTCAATCATGGTTAAAATCCGATTGCCCACAAAATCTTCGTCATTCACCTTTTTTACCGGGCTGAACAGCAGCGGATGATGAGTCAGCAGCAGATTGCAGCCGCTGTCGATGGCTCCCTGAATTACCGCTTCCGTAGCGTCCAGGCCCACATAAATACCCGTGACCTCCCGATCTTTTCTCCCCACCAAAAGCCCCACATTATCCCAGTTCATGGCCAGCTTCCTGGGAACCAGACGTTCTAGTATCTCTATAACTTCTTGTACTTTCATAATATTCCTTATAAACTCCTTCCCCGCTTTATTTTGCCAAGAGCGATAAAACTTTAGGCCTTGCCCCCTGTTTATACTTAAATCCAAGTGCAAATCTTATAATCTCAGGGAAATAATATTTTTTTTCTGACATAACAAAGTATCCCTGATTTTCTAACCTGGCAATTTCTTCTCCTGTCAAACTCAATTTATCCAGTGTAAGAGGCAGTTCCTTTTCTTCGTCAGGCATATCCTCAAATTTCCATATCCCTCGGAATCATTGTCAACAATAATTTAGAATTATGATGCCCACCGGCTACTTTCCGCCATATTTCTTCCAAAATAAGATTTGTACCTTTTATAGACTGCATTGACGTTGAAGAAATAAAATATTTCTGGACACGGGGATCAAATAAAAACGGCGCTGAAAATTCGGTAATTCCCGCTCTTAAATCAACTAAAACCATATCTGTTTTTAATACGGCGCCTAATCTTGAGAGAAATTCCATGATAATATATTTGTCTTTCTGTACGGCAATCACCTTCTCGGGACTAGAATAAATATTCATCATCTGGTCCTTTTGTCTGTAAACCGGCAGAAAATAATGTTCAACTTCTAATTTTTCTGTTTCAATTTTAATAACATTTGTTTCCACAAGCTTTGCGACACTCTGGGTAAAATTATCGTCTACAGTATTAAAATGAAGTAATTCCAATAGATCCAAATAACTGATTTTTTCAGCATTTTGCCCTTGCCCCAACATCCATGTTAATCCTGGTGCCTCCAAATCCGCATCAATAATTAATAATTTTTTTGATTTCCATAAATCTCAGATATTTCACGTGCCAATGATATCAAAGAGAGGGTCCTTCCCACTCCTCCTTTATAAGAATGAAAAGCCACAACCGCATTGCCCTGTAAAATACCTTTTTTTATCTGCCCCTCATCCTTTGTATAGATATCTTTAAATAATGGTGATTTTATATATTCCGGTTTATCCGACTCATCACCTTCTTCATAAATAATATCTAACCACTTTTGATCAAATTCAATCATAATTCTTCCATTATGATACAGATTCCCAAATATTTTTTTTAATACTTTTTCATTTTCATCTTTATCATTTTTCTTCGGATCAATATTTATGACGATTTCATCACTATAAACATCTATTCTATTCCACCACGCAGGCCATAAATTTATTTTTTTTTCAGTTCAACTTCAGCATCATACCATGTAAATAACCGCACCACAAATCACCTATAGCCTTTCATGAATCCATTCTGCTATTTTTATCAACGTTTTTTCTGCTTTATCCTCATCTTCTTTATCAGACACGGCAGCGCCATACCTCCATAATTCGTTAAACTGTTTTGCAGTAACAGAACCGTCTCTTTCAATTCTCTTCTTGTAACATTAATCCTGCCCATTTTCTATTGTCCTGCCTTTATCTCATCCATAGAAAAGCTCTTTCAATCAGCGCAATCTCATCTTCCACTTCCTTTTTTCTTGCCTGCCGCCCCAAACTTCCGGAATCGTTTTCATCCTCGGCATTGTCAAGTCTGTCCAATACCTTCCGGTATTTCTGCCTTTCCTGTTCGAGAAACACTTTTAACACAGGATCTTTCCGCTCCAGCAGGCATTTCCCGTATTTCCATTCCAGGCGTTTTCTTTCACTGACACAAAATGTTCCGTCTCCTATGTATCCGCCCGCAGACCGGGCGCAGATCACCGTATAATATTTCCCGTCCTCCTCCGTCATGGCATCATCTTCAATGACAAACCCATTCCGCTCCAGAAATGCCCGCACTGACCAGATCTCCGACTGGGGAGACAAAATCAGCCGCTTCATCCTGCGGGCTGTTTCCAGCCCTTCCGTCAATATCCGCACAATCAGCGGGCCGCCCATGCCTGCGATAATCACCGTATCCGCTTCTTCACCGGACAAAGCCGACAAGCCGTCACCCAGCCGAACCTGGATCCGGCCTGACAGGCCGCAAGCCGCAATATGGGCCTTTGCCCGTTCCAAAGGCCCCTGGTTCACATCCATGGCAATTCCGCCTGCTGCCACCCCCTCCTGAACCAGCCAGATGGGGACGTATCCGTGATCCGTCCCCACATCCGCAACCAGGGCGCCCGGTTCCACAAAAGAAGCTACCAGCTTCAAGCGTTTTGACAGTTCTATTTTTTTACCCATTTCCTACTCCAGAAAATCTTTCAGCTTCTTACTCCTGCTGGGATGCCGCAGTTTCCTGAGCGCCTTTGCCTCGATCTGGCGAATCCGTTCTCTGGTCACGTTAAAATCCCGGCCCACTTCCTCCAACGTTCTCGCCTTTCCGTCGTACAGCCCAAACCGGAGACAGAGCACCCGCTGTTCCCTGCTGCTTAACGTATCCAGCACCTCCGATAACTGCTCCCGCAAAAGCTGATAGGTGGCGGCCTCCACCGGCACCTGCACCTGGCTGTCCTGAATAAAATCCGACAGATGGCTGTCTTCTTCCTCGCCCACCGGCGTTTCCAGTGAAACCGGTTCCTGAGAAATTTTCAGAATCTCCTTCACCCGTTCCTCCGGCATTTCCAGCCGTCCTGCCAGTTCCCCGGTGGTAGGCTCCCGGCCGATTTCCTGCACCATCTGGCGGGACGTGCGGATCAGCTTATTGATCGTCTCCACCATATGAACCGGAATGCGGATGGTGCGGGCCTGGTCGGCAATGGCTCTGGTAATGGACTGCTTGATCCACCAGGTCGCGTAAGTGCTGAACTTATAGCCCTTGCGGTAATCAAACTTGTCCACCGCTTTCATCAATCCCAGATTCCCCTCCTGAATCAGATCCAGAAGCTGCATCCCTCTGCCCATATAATGTTTGGCGATGCTGACCACCAGGCGCAGGTTGCTCTCCGCCAGCTCCTTTTTCGCCAGCTCGTCTCCGGCCTCAATCCGTCTGGCCAGGCTGATCTCCTCGTCATAGCTTAAAAGCTGCACCTTGCCGATCTCTTTCAGATACATTTTCACCGGATCGTCCATTTTAGAACGCTCCGCCTCCAAAACCGTATCTTCCGGATTTCCGGCAAGTCCCATCTCCAGTTCCATTTCCGTTTTCAATGTGTCTTCACCATTTACAAGCTGCACTTTATGCTCCTCCAGACATTCTAATATTTTCTCGAATGCCTCGGCATCCAGTTCCTCTCGCTCGAAGAAATCAATCATTTCTCCATAGTCCAGTACATTGTTTTTCTCTTTTGCACTGTCCAGAAGCTGTTTCAGGCTCTGGCTCCATTCTCTGGCTTTCTGACTCATAAATGGCCGACCTCCTCCGGGCAAAAATCACCGCCAGCTTTTACGGACGTGTCCTTTCAAAAGGACGTCATATGACACCGCACGCAGCGGCGGCCATATGACATCATTTCACTCTATAACTTGAGTTTATCCTTATTCCAGAGAAATATGCAGACTCTTAAGAGCCTCCTGCTGTTTTAAAAGCTGCCGGAGAGAATTCAGATCATTGATCTGTCTTCCGGCCCGCTCCAGACTGTCGGTTTTTACCCGGCGCACAATGTCGCTGACCGCCTTCTCCTGTTCTTCCCTGGTGGACACATCTTCTAAAGTTGTGTGAAAAATTGCCGCAACTGACTTATATTGTTCCTCGTCATTAATAAAATGATTCAGGATCCCTCCTGGATTTATCTCCCCTTTCTCTAACTGCTGAAATACCATCAGCGCCACTTCCTGATACAATGGATCCGTAAAATCCTCCTCCGAAATATAGGGATGAATCTTCGGAAACAATTCCGGCTCCCCGGACAGCCAGGTCAGCAGAAGTCTCTGCGCCCGCCTGCTCCCGTCGTCCTTTTCCCTGACTTTCCTGGCCGCAGCCGGTTCCTCCTGCCGTTTCGGCCCGGCAAAACGGTACTGTCCGGCCTGATGAATCACCAGGCTTTTCAACTGTTCATAACCCATGCCGTACCGGGCGGACACCGCCTCGATGTAATTGTTCCGCTCCAGCTCCTCACCAAACTCCAGCAGCTTTCTGGCCGCCTCGTTCTGAAAAGCCGTTTTCTGTTCCGGGTCCTTAAAATCATACCCTCTGCGCAGCACCCCGATCTCAAATAAAAAACTGTTCTCCGCCTCGTCGATCCGCTGCTGAAAGCGTTCCGCCCCCTCCGCCTTAATAAACTCGTCCGGATCTTTATAGGGCTTCATATTCAGCACCTTTACCGACACGCCTGCCTCTTTCAGAATCGGGATTGCTCTGAGCGCCGCCTTTGTGCCTGCCTCGTCACTGTCGTAGGTAAGGATCACCTGATTTACATACCGCTTAATCAGAATGCCGTGCTGAATCGTAAACGCCGTCCCCAGTGAAGCCACGGCATTGGTAAAGCCTGCCTGATGCATGGAGATCACATCCATATATCCTTCGCAGATCAGAAGATAAGGCTTCCTTGCGCTTCTGGCCACGTTCAGGCCGTACAGATTCCGGCTTTTATCAAAAATCTTCGTCTCCGGCGAGTTCAGATATTTGGGCGTCCCGTCTCCCATCACCCGGCCGCCGAAACCGATTACCCGGCTGTTCACATCCATAATCGGAAACATCACCCGATTCCAGAACTTGTCATGTCCGCCCCGCTCATCCATGCGCACCAGGCCGGACTGGGACAGCAGACTGTCGGAATAACCCTTTTTTTTCAGATACCGGTACAGATCGTCGCCGTATACATTGGCAAATCCCAGGCCGAATTTTGTGATTGTCTCGTCGCTTAACCGCCGGTTTTTCAGGTATTCCAGCGCCCGCGCTCCCTGTTTTGCTTTTAGCTGGTAATAAAAATACCGGGCCGCCTCTTTATTCACTTCCAAAAGGGCGGACTTTAAATCCGCCGCTTCCCGCTCCTCTTTCGTGGCCGCCCGCTCCGGCAGACGGATTCCCACTCTGTCCGCCAGCGTCTTTAGCGCTTCCGGAAATGTGGCGTTCTCATACTCCATCAAAAAGGTAATCACATTTCCCCCGGCGCCGCAGCCAAAACAATAATACATCTGTTTTTCACGGGATACGGAAAAAGACCCCGTTTTTTCACTGTGGAAAGGACAGAGGCCAAAATAACTGCTTCCCTTTTTGGTCAGTTTCACATACCGGGATATCACGTCAACGATGTCATTGGACGCTCTGACTTCCTCCACCACTTCATCAGGATAGTACATCAATCTCCCTCTATTCTTATTTCCAGTTCCGCAGCTCCCCTCCTAAGCCCCCTGGATCTGGGAGAATTTCCAGCCGCTTTAGCGTCTGTAAATCCTCCCGGGGCTTATCCGGTCCGTTGCTGTTCCAGTTCCGCAGCTCCCCTCCTAAGTTGCAAAATATCATCCATCCTGCGAATCATATACGATCCATGCTCTGGGAACAAATAATTCTTCAAATTTAGATATGGCAAAATGATCTGTCATTCCGGCGATGTAATCGCACACCACCAGTTCTTTCTTCTCTGTCTGATCGCTGATCTTGCAGGCATACTCTTTCGGGAGCAGCGTCCAATTGTCCATATAGAAAAAAAACAGATTTCTCAGCATCTGCTTGGCTTTCGTCTCCTCCGCTTTTACCCAGACGCTTCTGTACACCTGCTCAAACATAAAGCTGCGCAGCCCCAGCATGGCCGCTCCCACATCGGGAGACTGGCGGATTTCCCCGGTTCCCTGACTGTGGGTGATAATATCATGAATCAGAAAATTCAGCCGTTCCCGCACGGTATGACCCAGAAGATTCGTATATTTGCCGGGCAGATCTTCCTCTTTCAGAACCTTCGCCCGGATCGCGTCGTCGATATCATGGTTAATATAGGCGATCTTGTCACAGAGTCTTACAATTTTCCCCTCCAGCGTGGAAGGACTGCCGCTGGTTCCGTGATTTTTAATGCCGTCCCGCACCGCCCTGGTCAGATTCAGTCCCTGACCGTTTTTCTCCAGCTTTTCCACCACCCGCAGGCTCTGCTCGTTGTGAAAAAAGCGCAGGCCGCTGCCGGTTTCCTGTAAAGCCTTATCCAGCGCATCTTCGCCGGAATGACCAAACGGGGTATGGCCCAGATCGTGGCCGTAGCCGATGGCCTCCGTCAGTTCCTCATTCAGCCGCAGTGCCTTGGCGATGGTCCTGGCCAACTGGGCCACCTCCAGCGTGTGGGTCAGCCGGTTCCGGTAATGATCTCCCTCTGCCGCCAAAAACACCTGGGTTTTATCCTTCAGACGGCGAAAAGACTTACTGTGAACGATCCTGTCCCTGTCCCGCTGGTAATCGGTGCGCACGTCGCACCTGTCCTCTTCCCGGTCCCTGACGGCATTCCTGCTGAAAGACGCGTAAGGACTTAAGAGTTTTTCTTCCTGCTCCTCAAACAACTGACGGATTACCACGATTTCACCACCTTTGTATATCATATCATTGCCGCACTCTGAAAAGTCCTGTGCCTGTCACAATTATACTATACATCGGTTGGGAAAACAAACGAATTTTCTATAAAAATGTCAAAATCATACTTATTTTATTACAGTTTGGACACAGGCTGACCGGCAGGCCGCAAAACCTGTGCCCCTATTTATATCATATGCGGTGCGACCGGGTAATATGACAATCATCAAAAAAAAGTTGACATCACCGCAAGGACCGCTCCCTTTTGTGCCGCCCTCACTTCCAGGCTTCCTGCAAAATCTGCTGCAAAACCGGAATATCCCTTACAAATCTGTATCGAAAATGGATCGTCCCCTTCACATATTTATTCTCTTTACAGGCCTTCATCTGCTCCGCAATTTCTTTTCCCCCATACCACGGGCTGTCTGCCTCCGCGTCCGAAACCTTATGGGCTGCCAGTCCCACATACAGCTTTACATCTCCGTCCGTACCCGCCACCAGCTCTGACCACCAGGACAGCAGGCTCGTAAAATCATGCTCGGCGTCCCCTGCCGGCCAATATAACTGCGGGGCGATATAATCCACCCACCCTGATTCCACCCATTTTTTACTGTCGGCATATATATTGAAATAGGATGAAAAACCAGTGGTATTTTCACTTCCCTCCGGATGCATGGTTTTATTTGCCCATATCGCCGTCGGACTGATTCCGAACACAATATCCGGATCGGCTTCATGCAGCGCCTGATCCATTCCCTGCACCAGAAGATTGGTATTCTCCCGGCGCCAGTCTCCGACATCCGCAAAATCCCCTCCGTAAGCCGCATAGGAATCAACGTCATACACATCGGTGCCGGGGTAAAAATAGTCGTCCATATGAATGCCGTCGATCTCATAATGTTCAACCAGCTCCACCGCGCCGTCAATCACCATCTGCCGCACTTCCGGCAGGGCCGGATCAAAATAATATTTGCCGCCATATTCCATTACCCAGTCCGGATGCAGCAGCGCAGGCGAACGTTTATCCAGCTTTTCCAGTTCTCCTTCCGATCTGGTCACCTGATAGGGATTAATCCATGCATGGAGCTCCAGACCGCGCTTATGGGCTTCCGTCACCCAGTAATCCAGCGGATCAAAATCAGAATCCGGCGCCTGTCCGTACTGTCCGGTCAGATACTTGCTCCAGGGATAGATCGCTGACGGATAGAATGCGTCGGCGCATGGACGCACCTGCAGAAAAACGGCATTAAAACCATATGCTTTCGCCCCGTCCAGAATCTCATCTGCCTGCCTGCTCAGCTCCTTCGCCGAAACGGAAGGCTCCGCGGGATAATCCAGCCCCCATGCGGTCGTCACCCAGACGCCGCGCAGCTCCTTATCCACGTTCCGTCTCATCGCGGCCTTCTTATTGACACACCCGGAAAGCAATAGGGCAAAAACCAGCAGTCCGGCTGCCGCAGCCAGCTTGAAACCTGCATACTTTTTAGTCAATTTCTTCATTTCATCTGTCCTCTCAATTAAAGTTTTGCAGCTCCCCTGTTTTTTCATCAATTATTTGACACTGCCTATCATCTTCATTATTTTTTTGTAATGGTTCTGACAGCGTTTCCAGTGCCGGTCCACCAGTTGCCGTTCCATTTTCCTGAGCTCTCTATAATGCAGTATGTATAACCAGAACATAATCGCAAAATAGGGGGAACAGAACCGCAGAAGCCTGATCGAAGAACTGGAACTCGCTCTTACCTTCGCTGACTGTTCCTGCAGATACAGGATGACCCGAAAGAACGCCGACTCCTCCGTCTCTCTTTCGGCTCTGCACAACTGCGCAATCTCCTTGCAGTGCAGCCGTCTTCCCGGACTGTTAAAATTCGACACCGAATTTTCCGATATTCTGTACAGAATAAAAGGACGGTTTACATAACAGGTTCTGACAGAGGGATTCCGAACTACGATTTTCTGAAAGCAGGCTCTGTCATTCACGGTCCGAAAGCGCAGAATAAAGTCAAATACCTCATCGGACAGCAGAGATTTCCTGTATACCGCAGGAGCCATAATCGGGCACCCCAGCCTGACCGCACAGTGCAGGAGCCTGCCTTTTATAAATTCTTGCAGCACCACTTCCAGATAGGTACGATGGGACCGGACCACCTCCCCGGAACCGGTAAACTTAAGAAAGGCATTGCATACGATATCGTACTCTTCCAGCTTAGCCATAACCTCAAACATGTCAAAGGGCGCAAGCAGATCGTCACCGTTCAGCACCATAAAACAATCTCCTGCCACAGCTTTGAGCGCATCCACATAATTCTGGCAGATACCGGCATTCGTTTTTCGAAACAGCCTGTCTGTCCGCGAAAACAGCTTCCCGTTCTTTTCCAGCCATTCCTCTATGACTTCACGGCTGTTATCCTCCGAGCCGTCGTCTGTTATAATCAACTGGAACCTTTGTCCCTTTCCAAACTTTCTGATCTGATATTTGACACTTTCCAGGGCAAAGAGTACCATCTCCGCCTGATTATAACACGTAACTACAAATGTGAACATCTCCTTACCTCCATTTTAGTTCCGCAGTTCCCCTCCCAAGCCCCTTTAAACTGGGAGTATTTCCAGCCACTAACGTGTCTGTAAATCCTCCCGGGGCTTGTACGGTCCACTGCTGTTTTCTAGTTCCGCAGTTCCCCTCCCAAGCCCCTTTAAACTGGGAGTATTTCCAGCCACTAACGTGTCTGTAAATCCTCCCGGGGCTTGTACGGTCCACTGCTGTTTTCTAGTTCCGCAGTTCCCCTCCCAAGCCCCTTTAAACTGGGAGTATTCCTTATGACCGCTCTTTACGGAATCAGGTACGCCGCCGCGCGGCAGCGCTGTTTATCCGGCGGCACGATTCTGAAAAAAGTTGCATTTCCCCTGGGGATATACTATATTATATATATTGTTGTCTCTGCCATACTGTCTCATTCATCGCCGGCAAACCACCGCGGGTCTGCCGGAATCCGAACCGACAGCGCGCTGTGCCCGGCATATGCATTCTACAAGAACAAGAAAAGGAGTCCGCGTCTATGATTTCAGTCATCATACCTGTTTATAATACGGAACAATATCTGTACCGCTGCATTGATTCCGTGTTAGCTTCTTCATACAAAGACTTTGAAATCCTGTTAATCAACGACGGCTCCACAGACCGCAGTCCTGAGATATGCGGACAATATGCCGAAAAAGATAACCGCATCCGGATAATCAGTCAGGAAAACCAGGGGGTGTCGGCCGCGCGAAACAGAGGAATCGAAGCCGCCACAGGGGACTGGATCGTTTTTCTGGACTCCGACGACCGGATTTCCCGGGATTTTCTGAGCCTGGTCGCACAGGAAGAGTTCCAGGATCTTGATTTTCTAATGTTTGATTTTATCCGTTTCGGACAGAACGATGTTCCTGAAACGCCTCTGCCCGAAACGATCTACTATACCGGCCATGCCATGACAGAGCTGATTGAAAGAATTCTCATACCCCGGCCTCTGACCGCGAAAGGACATACCGATTTTCGCACTCCCTGCGCGCGGGCTTATAAAAGATCGGTTCTGAACCGATATTCCATACGGTTTTCCCCCGCTCTTTCTATCGGAGAAGATCTGCTGTTCAATCTGGAATATCAACTGCATGCGGCCGGCGCCGCGTACATAGAACACCCAGTTTATTGTTACGATCTTCACATGGACTCCTCGTCACGGCGATTCGATCCCAATCTTCTGACGAACCATGCGAGACTGCTGAAATCTGTCAAAACAACGCTGGTAAAACACAACCGCTTTTCCGAACTGAAACGGGTTTTTTATTCTTACGCGCTGGAAAATCTGACCTATGTCCTGATCAGAGACGTATACAGTCCGCTCAACCCGCAGACCCGAAAGGAAAAACGCTGCCGGTGCCGTAAAATGCGGAAAAACAAACTCTACCGGCAGGCCATGAAATACAACCGGACAAGCGGTATCCTGCCGAGAAAAGTGCTGGTATTTTTCTTCCGGCTCCGATGCTACTTTATAACAGAACTGATCTCCAAAATCAGTTACTGGTATCTGGGGCGAAACAAATTTTCCTGAACTGTGTCTTCTGACACGCTCTAGGAAGACCGACAGAATAGTTTCCGATAAATCGGATACAGATGCTCCTCTACCCAGCCATTGACAAAACAGGCCCAGAACAGCTCTTTCAGCGCCTCACCGGCGCTGAACCCCCCGTATCTGCGAAGACGATTAACAGCGCCAACAGCCTCTTTGATACGCCTGTACTTCAATGAAATCCGATACCGGCGCGCCGATTTCCAGCACTCGATACGGTCTTTGGAAGACTGGTCCGTGATCTGACAGAGCTTCGCAATATCATCAATCAGATTTTCATAATCATCGTATTTCTTTTCCTCCTGCGCCTGTGTCAGCGGGGTTCTGGAATGACTGCCGCTTCTTACGGCAACGCCGTACAGCTCCTCCCGGATCGTGGGGCATCCGTAACGGTACATATAGGGCAAAAGCATCTGAAAATTCTGCCCCACATCATATTCCGGTATCCGGCGGTCCGGATAGATCTCAAAAAAACGAGTTGATTTCAGCATATAACAGCCGCAGCAGACAAATGTTCTGGATTCCAGAATATCCCAGAATAATTCTTCCTTTTCCAGCTCTCCCCTTTGTTCGTCCGCTTTTTCACTTCTCTTTCCGGTTGCCTCATCAAAGTAATAAGACAGCGACCTGACACACTGATACTCCGGACGGGCTTTCAGAAATTCCACCCGCTTTTGTATGGAATCCCGCTCCAGCACATCATCGCTGTCCGGCCAGATCAGATATTCTCCTGTCACGAAGGGCAGCCCTCTGTTAATCGCCGCGGAAGCATTCTTATGATTCGCTTTCACAATGCGAAACCCATAACCTCTGTCTGAGAATTTTTTCAGATACTCCTCCGCCGCCGCAACCGTTCCGTCCGCGGACCCGTCGTCTGCCAGGATCATCTCAACCTGGGGATATGTCTGCTCCAGCACAGAATCCAACATACGCCGCAGATGGGACTCCCCATTGTAGACAGGAGTAACCACAGAGACCAACCCTTCTTGAAATCCCTTTTCCTCGCGAATCATTTATCTGTCCTCCTAATATGGTTCCGCAAACTCCCCTTCCAAGCTCCCCATTATTTCACCCGCACGATCTTCCGGTTTTCTATTTTATACATAAAGTCACATTCATTCGCCAGACTCATATGATGGGTTACCATCAAAAGCGTTTTTCCTTCTTTGATCTGTCTGATGGAATCGATCACCGCTTTTTCTGTCTCCATATCCAGCGCCGCCGTAGCCTCGTCCATAACCAGAAGTTCGAAATCCTTATACAGCGCTCTGGCCAGAGCGATTCTCTGCCTCTGTCCGCCGGAAATCGCCGTTCCGTTCTCGCCGATCAGCGTATGGACCCCATCCGGCATCTGTCTGACATCTTCCCAGATCTGCGCGCATTTTAGGCATTCTTCCACTCTGGCATCGTCGATCTCACTCTCATCTTCAAAAAAGGCCACATTATTCCGCACGGTTTCCCCGTTCAGGTACACCGTCTGAGGGATATAGCTGACAAGCTCTCCCATGCTGACTTTGCAAACCCCTTCCCCATCCTCATGGGTGACGATATCATAATCGTCATAAAAAACATGGCCGCTCTCCGGCTTCAAAAGTCCCAGAATCAGGTCCACCAGCGTGGTCTTTCCCGCGCCGGAAGCGCCGATAATCGCGATGGAACAGCCGGCGGGCAGATCGACAGAGGCATTCTCAAATATTTTCCTGTTTCCGGTATATCCAAAGGTCAGATCTCTGACAGAAAGCCCTTTCTGAAAGGTCAGTTTTTTCTGCCGCATCCCCTGGGTTCTTTCTTCTTCTTCTTTCAGTTTTGTATATCCGGCAATGTTCTCTTTCAGCGTCGCATATGGTTTTTTCGCAAATTCCACATGATTCATCCCGCTTAAAACCCCGTAGGCCATCGGCAGCATGCGGACCAGCGCCGTAATATAAACCGCCATCGGAGCCAGAATGGCTGCCAGATTTGAACCCGCCACCAGAATAACCGCCAGCACAACAAACATGGCTGCCATAACGGAGTTCTGCAAAAGCACGCCGATGCTGCTGATCTTGTATTTAAACTCTCCCTGTACCTGCGCGTAGCCGCTGCTGGCATCCTGGTATTTTTGAAGAACAAAGGCCGAACGGTCGTCGATTTTCATCTCCTTAAAGGTCCCGTAAGCGATGGTAATCTGAGAATTTGCCTTGATCTCATAGGCCCTGCATTTTTCACCGTAGGCTTTGATCCGCGCGCGGCCCTGAACAAACATCACGGCCATCGCAAGCAGCAATCCCCCGCTGCTGACGATGCCGACCCACCCCGATACGTAGATTAAAATCAGGGCATATCCCGCCATTGTAATACCGTTGACCCATATCCCGATACAGTCCACAATGATCTGAATACAGCTTGTGGTATCGCTGCGGATCATGGTCAGCATCTGCATGGCGCTTTTCTCGTTGTGCTCCCGCAGTTCCTCTTTGATCAGCAGCTCATAAATTTTCATGGACAGCTTCTGCGCGCCGTCATAGATAAAACGATTGGAAAGCCTGCTTTTATATAATTCAAACAGGCATTTCAGCATGGAGACAAACACCATAAACAGCGTAAACGTAATCAGTCCCGGCGACGCGCTGTTTGATTCCACCACAACGTTGATAATATAAATAATCACGGAAAAACTGAAAATATCCACAATCGGACTGAGCATACCCAGAATTCCGTAGATTTTCCAGCTCTTTTGTTCTTCCTTTTCCAGTATTCCCGTCAGATATCTGAACATCTCTCCCATCTTAGTCTCCTCCAAATCCCGTCTTCGGGGAACCATGGTTTAAAAAAGACACATAATCAAAATCGTCCAGCCAGCGTCTTCTCAGCATCTGCTTTTTCGGAAAGGTCAGCACACCCAGCTCCTCTTTTTCTTCAAAGCCTCTGATATAACAGGCAGAAGAAAATTCCGGATAATCCACATGGGTAAAGACCACTTTATTTTTATACGGCAGCTCTTCAAAACGCTCAAGCGTCTCATAAGTGCATCCGTCTTTTTCCGTGCCCACAAGAAACAGATTGTCCCAGTTGATCCTTTTTTTCCGCTCCTCCCACTTTCGGACACCTTCCTCAAACGTTTTATAATGTACGAAATGAATTCTGATATCCCCAAGCAGGCCCACGGGATATCCGTTTTCCGGCTCCTGCTCCTTTATCTCCTGCTCCATATACCACCTGAGATTTCCGGCCATTTTCACAAAATCATCCATCCCCATGGACAGATTCACGGTCGGCGTCAGATAGCGCAGCCCCATATCATAGTACATAAAGGCCCCGTTGCAGTTGGAGGCCAAAATTGTAAAATCCCTATTTTTCAAACGGCTGCGTTTTCTCAGCTTATAGAGCCGCCATTCCGTCATCCGAAACATATCAAACGTACAGGAACACAATCGCTTTAAATATGAAATCATTTTCCGCCCCTCCTGAGCAGGGAAATCACCGGTGTCATTTTTGTAAACAGCGTCAGAAACAACGAAAACGGAAGCACTTTATACAAGGTCATAAATACCCTGCGTCCTTTGGACATCCGGGTGGGATGCGTCAGCCTGGGCTGGAGGACATCCGTTCTGCCGCAGGGAAACCAGGATAAGGCTTCTTTGACGGTTTCCCAGATCCGGCGCCCCCGTTCCGTATGGACGATCACCATGGAAGTTCCCATTCCGTCGTCCAGATCAGGTCTGACATTCTCGATTCCCCAGAAATCTCCAATCGTAAAATCACTGTCCCGGTCTGTCGTACAATATTCACACTGATGGCAGGAGGGACGCACCGTAAAGTCGGTAAAATACATCTGACAGTACCCGTCGCCATACAGACTCCCCGCATATTCCTGATCGCCGATCCTGTAAGAACGGGCATGGCCATTGTCCCGGTTTCTCTTGTCCCGGAACGAAAAGTCAGTCATTGTCCCATGATGCTTACGCTCCAGATATTTTACATAATCGCTCCAGATTCCCGGAGACGGCGCGCCGTAACAGACCAGATCCACCGTAATCAGCTTCTCATAAGATTTGCGCAGAAACAGCCGCAGCGCCTGTGCCTGACAGGGCGTTCCGCAAAACAGTACCCACCGGTCTTTTTTAAGCGCCTCTCTGATCCTGCGGTAAATTCCGCTCAGATCACTCTGTACATATTTTGTTTTTTTGACCGTTTCCAGTTCTTCCATATCGCGGACTTCCCTGTGGACCACTTCCATGCGCTCATTCCAGGCAGCTCCGTAGACAACCCCGTTCCGACGAAGAATATCAGCCGCAAGAACCGGAAACATGCCGCCGGAAGAACTTGCTTCCCGTACATACTGATCTCTGGCCTGCACCCCAAAATACAGCCGCTCCCGGCATTCTGCCCCATGGTTTTTCACCGGACATACCTTCTCGCACTGTCCGCAGTCCATACAGGCCTGACTGTCAATCCTGGGATAAAAAAAGCCTTCCGTATCTCTGACCATACTGATGGCCTCTGCGGGACACAGATCAGCACAGGCGCCGCATCCGCAGCATTCTTCTTTTTTTGCGTATAATTCCATATCATTGCTCCAACAGATTCTGTTTCAGGAAATTTCCCGATGCTTCGACGGCCTGTTCTGTCTTCCTCCTGACGGTTTCCCAGTCCACAAAAGCATCAATATCGGCAGTTTTTTTCTCCCTGCACAGTCTGTCCTCCAGACCGTGAATCCGCAGGATATTCAAAAGCCTTGCCCCAAGGCTGCTGTGGGCAAATGCCAGAAACTTTTTCTCATAGATAATACTGAACGCGACCGCATGAAAAGAGTTGGTCACCACATACGCCGCTTTATGGATATAGCCCAGGAATTCTGCCGGCCCGGCGGTGAAATCCACCGTAAAATCCTCCTCCTGAGTGCCAAGCTGGCCTGTTCGTACCTCCAGAACCCGCAGTCCCGTATCCTGTGACAGTTTTTTCGCGTAGGCGGACAGATACTGATTTCTTTCCGTTATGTACACAAAAATATAGCCGTCCCTGTCAGGCGTCCGCTCCACCTTCTTCCATTGTTCTTTACGCAGAAAGAACACCGGGTCAAGAACTGCCGTAACCTCTCCCGGATAACATTTTTTCACATAGGGAATGGCCGCCTCCTCCCTCATGGAAACCGCGTCCACATGTTTCACCAGCTCTGAAAATGCTTTCTCATATCTGGCCGGAACCGAAACCCCGCCGAAGCTTGCCGCATAAGCGATCACTTTTCTTTTGCGGCTATTCTCAAAGGCGCCAAAATACGCTTTCCGGAGTCCGCAGGTAATATTGGGGTTCCAGATCTGGTCGCTGCCCACAATATAATACCGATAAGAAAGCTTTTTCAGCCCCTTTTCAAACAAAATCCTGGGCTGGCCTTTGCGAATCAGATGATCTGTCCGGAAGCGGCCCATATTGGCTCTCTGTCTGGCAAAACGCTTTCTTATCATCAGATTGGCCGCAAACCCGGTGAATGGATGTATCAAACACCAGATCCGGCTTTTAGAGGCTTTAAACGGCACATACGGAATCCACCAGTGTCTTCCTGTCAGATACGGCGGTTCATAACGCACCACATCCGCCTGAATCCCGCTGCTGTTCAGAAAATGCTTCAAGCCATAAGTCTGAAGCATGGCGCCGTAATTATTTGAACAGTGAAATGTAATGATCCCAACATCAGCCTTTTTTTTATCCATCGTCATCAATTCCTTTATCTTTAATAATACGGGCATCGTCCGGTTCAGCAGAACATAGAGCGGATAACAATAAAAACAACAGTGAAACAAAAAACGCATACTGAAATGAACACGCCCGAAGAGCGGAGATTTTCTTTCCAAAGCCGCCTCTTTTTTAAGCGCCCTGCATCCGTCCCTGTCTTTTATTCTTTTCAGCGTCCCATAGTGATTCCCCATCTGCCAGACAATAAAATTTTCCCATGCGGCCCCATGGTCCGGGCATCCTTTCTGACATTCCTGATCCCGTATCAGCCTGATACTCTCAAAATAAGCCGCTTTCCTGATCCCTTCCCGCAGATGCGTCGCGCTTTGAGTATGCATTCGATAATAATACCATTTTTCACGCAGCCACACCGTCCGGGGATGCCGACTGATCAGATGATATAAAAACAGCGTATCTTCCCCGTTTATCAGACGCTCGTCAAAACAAATCCCTCCCGCAAAGTCTTTCAGAATCAGTTTTCCGCCGATGCCTGCCAGCTCCTGCACACGACGGCTGACATGAAACCAGTTCTTTGCTTCTTCTCCCTCTGCCCTTTCCCATCGAAGCCCATGGGCATGTTCCGGTACTTCTTTCAGCGCTTTCTCTAACTCACCGGTGTCCAGTTTTCTGAAATCACAGAAAGCAAGCGCCGCCGACTGCGCCTCTGACTGACAAACCAGTTCCTGCAGCAGAAAAGGATGTATGGCGTCGTCGCTGTCCAGGAAAAAGACATATTTACCGGAAGCCATGGAAAGTCCCCGGTTTCTCGCTCCCGAAACCCCGCTGTTTTCCTGCCGGTACAGACAGATCCGCTCATCCTGCCCCATGAGTTCTTCACAGATTCGCGGGCCCTGATCCGTGGAACCGTCGTCGATCACAATAATTTCCAGATTCTGATAGGTCTGGTTCCTGACCGACAAAAGACAGCTTCCGATAAATGCTTCCGCGTTATACATGGGAATAATCACCGATACTTTTTCCATATTGTATTCCTCATTATTTCAGTTTCACCGCTGCCCTGTTACCGTTCGCTTCATGACCGGCAGCACGCTCCGCGAAATCGCGGCGCCTGAACAGTCACGCCACTCTCCCGTGACTTATGTTGTATGGTCGCTGCTACTGGCATTTTTCCGTAAAAGATGCTATAATAATGCCCGCCGCATATAGGCGGCCTTTCATACTTTAAAGATTGGAACCCTGATTATGAGATTTAAAAAGCAGCTTCTTTCCATATGCTTACTCCTGTGCATCATCTTATCCACAGGATACTTTCTGGCAACCGCAAACCTACGCTTCATTTATTATACGCCGGCACCCTGCCCGGAATCCGCAAAAGAGCTTTCCAATCCTTACATCGGATGGTATCAGGTACGGAGATATCTTCTCTCTGACACCGCGGACTTCGATCTGCCCGCAACCGCCGGACCGGAACAAAGGCCCGGACTTGTTCTTCTGGAGATCAATCTGCAAAACTATGCGGACCGCCCCATCAGCAGCGCCGGACTGTCCCATCTTCATACGCTGTTTCAGACATGGGCATCCGCCGAAAAGCAGCTTATCGTCCGGTTTCTCTATGACTGGGACGGAAATGCCACAGAACAGGAGCCGAAAGAACGCTCGCTGATACTGAAACATATGTCACAGGCCGCTTCCGTCGTGAACGCCTATTCTGACCGCATCTATATTCTGCAGGGTGTATTTATCGGTTCCTGGGGAGAGATGCACGGCTCCGACTACGCGAATCCCGAAGACATCCGTATCCTGATGGATCACCTGAACACCGTCATCTCTCCCGATATTTTTCTGGCGGTCCGCACACCGGAGCAGTGGCGGCTGGTCACCGGCCGCGCGGAACCTGTATCCGCCGAACAGGCTTTTAACCCTTCCCTGCCCGCCCGGCTCGGCCTGTTCAATGACGGTATGCTGGGATCAGATACGGACCTGAATACCTACCGCGCTCCTTCTTCGGAAGAATCCTCTGATTCTTTCGGAAAACGCGGCCGGGAAGAGGAAATCCATTTTCAGAACCTTCTGTGCGCCTCTGTCCCAAACGGCGGAGAGGTGGTCATTGACAATCCTCTCAACGATTTTGCCGCCGCGGCCGCCTATTTTCAGGAAACCCATGTCTCTTATCTGAACAGCGCCTACGATGAAGCCGTTCTGTCCAAATGGAAAGCAGACAGCTACAGAGGAGAGGGCGTCTTTCATGGGATGAATGGGTATGATTACATCGGCAGACATCTGGGATATCGGTATGTACTGCGTGATTTTGCCTGTACGCCTTCCGGCCTGCCGGGCGAAACCGGCCTGTTTTCCGTCACTCTGGAAAATATAGGTTTTTCCGGTGCATATCATCCCTTTGAACTCACCCTGTCTCTGACCGATATAAACCGGGGCAGGGCTTACACAATACCGGTCCTGACAGATCTCCGGCCTTTGGCTGCCGGAACGAAAACCACACTGAATATCCCTTTTGATTCTCTGAGCTGTCCGACCGGAATTTACCGGCTCTGCCTGAAAATCAGCGATCCGGTTACCGGCTGTGAGATTCATCCGGCCAATGATATGGCCCACACTGCCGACGGATACGTGCTGGGAAATCTGGAAATCCGCTCATTTCCCAAGCTCTCCCAGTAAGATCTGATCGCCTGCTCCCTGATTGGCAAACCGGATCGCCGTTCCGTCTGCGCGCCTCTCCAGTCTGAGGAAAAGTTTTAACCGTTTATAAACGCCTGCCTCCGGCGAAAATAAAACCGGAACCTTTGTTTTCTTTCCGGCCCTCCAGTCTCTGGCATCTGTGTCGACCCTGCTGCGGACTGTCTCTCCGTCTTCCGCTTCTGTGAGCAGAAGACAGTCCGCCTCTTCTGTCAGACCGGAAAATCCGCAGTTCCACACCGTTACCACAAGCAGTCCGGCGCCTTTTCTGATCACATTCCGGATTACGAACCGATACCCCAGGTGCCGTCCGATATAATCATAACCGCTGATTCCTTTCCAGCAGCCGAAGGTTTTTACCGTCTCCCCTTTCCACAGGGCAAGCTGTTCCTGCCGGTAGATACTGTTCAGATAGGTCAGATGCATCTTCCGGAATCTCTTTGCCGCCTCCCCGTATCCGACCGGAGACGCCCCGCCAAGGGCTTCTCCGCCGTTTGGCGCGGAGCCCATATGGCTATCCTGCCACCGCAGCTCTTCTTCGCGGTTCCATTTCCCGTATCTACCGGCCTCTGCTCTGCATGCAGTACCATAAGTTCCAAGATCCGTAGGCGAGCCGAATATCGCGTCATTAAAAAGAGCCAGCCGCTGCCGTAACCCCGTTACGCTGCCCAGGCTGCCCGTAATCTGACGCCACTGTGCAGGGGTACGGACCGCAAGAAAGCATTTTCCTCCCGTGACACGATACAATGTATGGATCAGATCAAGCATATCCCTTTGTTCCATATACCGGGAACCATGCATCTCTCCCCAGTTTCCCACAAAGATTCCCTGTATCACCAGAATATCCGACAGAAATCCGCGTATCGCACTGCCGATCTGTTCCATATGTGCAAGGACCCGGGACAGATCCCCGGGTTCTCTCACAGCCGCGTTGCCTCCGGTATCATAGGTCACCCGCAGAATCATCTGCTTATGCGCCCTCTGGAAAAATTTCATAATCTCCGCAACATGCAGAAGCGCGGCTTCCGAAAGGTCGCGGCACCGAAAAGATCCGATGTCAATCAGAACCAGCGCAAGTCGCTCTTTCCTGCATACATCATCCAGCCAGACTTCTTCTTCCACCGGGCGTCCGTCCGGCGGCGGCTGTGCCCTGAACGTATAGACATGATACCATCCGCAGCCCGGATTTGACAGTGTTTCTCTGCTCTCTATATATTTTGCCTTATATAATTTTCCGCTTCTCCTATATCTTATCCGCACTTCTGAGTCCTATCTCCTCGTCCTGTTTCAGCGCCTTCACCTGAAACAGAATAATAATGACGCTGTAGATCACCCGAAGCATATACCAGAAGGGCTTCAATCCGGAGTGCATACTCTTCCCCGCCGTCCTGGAATGCATAACCGCCGGAACTTCCACGATACGAAATTTTGTCAGCATCATCAGGATAATCATATTTGCATCCGGATACTTATCGTCAAAATGATTGTATTTGGAGTAATACAGGAATGCCTTTCTGCTCAGCCCCTGAAGACCTGTGGTGGGATCCGATATCTGATTTCCTGTCGTCATACGAATCATAAAACGGAACATGGAGTAGACGATCTTTTTTGGCAGCGAGACGGGAAAATCACTGCTTCCCTCTCTGAATCTGGCGCCGAGCACAATATCCGGACACTGACCGTCGGCATCCGGCTCTTTCAGCCTCCGATAAATCACCGGAATATTGCATACGTCATGCTGTCCGTCTCCATCCATCTGTATAACATATTCATACTTTCTCCGCACCGCCCATTTATAACCGGTCTGAAGCGCACAGCCATAACCCATATTAAACAACTGGGAGATCATAGGATATCCCATATCCTTCACGATCCAGTTTGTAGAATCTGTGGAAGAATCATTGATCACAAGAATATCCGCCTCGGATGCCATATCCAGATGCTCCAGTTCCGTCAGCACCCGTCGGATATTCTGGCCCTCATTATAGGCCGGTATGATAATCAGTAATTCATTTTTATTCATGACGCCACCTCCCTACGCCAGAAGTTCCAGAAGCATCTGCAGTTCCTGAGCCTGGGCGGTATTTTTCTCTGCCGCTTTCCTGCCCAGCCGTTTTCGTTCTTCCTCATTGTTCAGCAGCCTGAGGATACTGCCGGCAATCGCTTCCGGCGTCAGTTCACACAGAATTCCGTCCTGTCCGTCCGTAATCTGTTCCCGGTTACCGTTACAGTCAGAGGCAATCACCGCACATCCCAGTGTCTGTGCCTCCTGAATGGCAATGCTTTTTCCTTCAAACCGAGTGGCATGGATATACAGATCCGCCTGCATATAATAGGGAAATGGATTTTTTACCGCGCCCAAAAGCACAAAATCCTCCGAAAGCCCCAGCGCCCCAATCTGTTTCTCCAGAGCCCGGCGCTGATCCCCTTCTCCAAGCACATACCATCTCACAGGATATCCGGCCTCTTTCAACAGTTTCATGGTCGCAATCGCTATATCATAGGCTTTCTGCCAGGTCAGTCTTCCCACCGTCAGAAGACGCTTTCCTTGAAATCCGTCTGAAAATCCTCCCGGTTCCCGTCCGCGAAGCCGGATAGCCTCCTGATTCACAATATTGTGAAAGACCCCTGTTTTTTTCTCATATTCCGGATAAACCGAAAGAAAACTCTCCCGAACCTCATCGGAAACCCCGAAGATCCGGTCAAACCGGTCCCAGCAGCCCTGATCCATCCTGCGGGTATATCCTGCGCTTGTATAATCAATATGTATAAATGCAGCTTTCCGCCGGGCTTTTACATGTTCCGCCACATAATAGGCCGACGCGCCTTCCAGATAGGCCACTGCCAGATCAAAGGTCTCCTGAAAGCGCTGTCCGCCATCCGAAAGCACCCGCCACAGCAGTTTATCGGCCTGAATCTTCCCGTTCTTTTTCATCTCTTCCGCATTTCTGAAAACAGAACCAAGTTTCCTGCCGTATCCGCCGTTTCGAAAAAAGGCTTTACAAATGGTCCTGGCCATTACCCCTTTTCCTTTCCGGGTCAGCACGGACTGGCTGCTGAATCTTTTATTCAGCAGCTTCACATGGGACGGGAGCCTTTCGATCATCTCTCCCTGCCCCATAATAACATAGAGATACAGCTTATAATCCGGGAAATGCAGCGCATTCAGAAGCTCAATCAGCGCAGTCTCCGCGCCGGCACGTCCCATGGTATTAACTGCAAACAGTATCTTTTTCATTTATATTCTCCACCGTTTTCTGCAGCGCGTCCAGTTCATTCATGATATATTCATTTTCCTGATTGAGCAGAGACACCTGCATGGCAAGCTCCCTGTTTTTCATCATTAGCTGAGAAAGCAGCACGCTGGTCCTTACCTCCTCAAACAGAAAGACGCTTCCCACACAGAAAAACGCCAGCCCAGTTCCTGAAGAGACCAGACGACTCCACTGAGAAAAAACAGGAACGATTCCGACCAGAACCAGCATCAGTCCTAAAATTTCCCAGATCACCGCAAAATTAACCGTGATTTTCTTGTAAGCATTCATCCAGAAACTGGATATCATAAGAATCGCCCCCGCAAGGAAAACCCCCGCTCTTATGATGATCCCTTCCATTTTTATGCCCCCTTTCTATTTGGAGTTCCGCAACTGCCCTCCCAGGGCCTGTACGGTCCGTTGCTGTTTTTGTAAGTTCCGCAACTACCCTGCCAAGTCTTCTCCGCTCCCGGCGGCTCTGTCATATACCTTGCCGGGCGGCTGGGTGCCCATTCCCGGCTTCAATATGGAACCCTTACAGAATATATGGGCATCCAGATGCTTTTCCATATATCTGAGACGGACATAGGCCACCGTCCATCCTGTAAAAGCCCCCAGCACGACTCCCATCCCGAACCACAGCTCCGATAAATGGGTGGCAAAGATGCTTCCCAGAAACGTGACCAGGCAAAAACTTAAGGATGTAATCGCCGCGCCTGTCAGGTCATTAAAATAATAAAGAAATATGATTTCGGAATACATCAGAAATAAAATAAAGTACCCTGCTGCCAGACACGAATAAATCCGCAGCGTCAGACTGGAAATGCCTGCCCGCGGCAGCAGTACGACACAGATCAGATATATAACCGATGTTATGATAAACTGTATGCGTACCAGATCAACCAGCTCGGCGGACAACTGCCTGAACATCTCCTTTTTTGTCGTATCAATATCCGCGCCCTTTCCGCCGATGACCGCCTCGGAATACTGCCGGTATTTATCGTGAAAATGCATTTCCACCCGTGTGATAAAAATCGTCGTAGCGGACAGATTCGTGAACATGGCCAGACAAGTGGCCATGTCATAAGGCTGATTGCACACGAAAGTCTTTACCAGCACCAGCTTCATCTCCGTGGTCCAGAACACAAAATTATGGATATACAGGCCCAGATTATAGAAAAAATTAGAAACCACAAGCTGCCAGTATTTTTTAAAATACCGCAGCACCGATCGATATCTGTTGCTGTTTTTTACAAAATACCGCTTTACCACCGCAATTTCCAGAAACGCGATGAAGAAAAAGCCCGTCATCAGAGCAAAGAGCATACTCTCCCGAATACCCCAGTGCATGATATACCGCAGAAATAAGGACAGAAGAAATGCCTCCAGCATCCCCAGAAAGAAAAACAGCGATATTTTCTCATAATCCTTCGCGATGGAAAGATAAATCATGGAGTAAAACACCAGCACGAGGGATATGTAACCGCAGTATCCGGTAAAGGTATAGAAAACATCCACTTTCCCCACAAAATGCTCCCAGAGACAAAAGGGAATCCCCAGCAGGCAGCTCAACAGCATATTCAGCATCAGTCCCAGATAGTAACAGGGCCGGATATCCTCATACCGTTCTTCATAGATCACATCCGATACATATTTTGACAATACGGAATTAAACGGCGAGGCTGTGAGCAGAGCAAAGATAAATATGTAGAGAACCGTACAGGAAAACAGTTCCCGCTCCACAAAGCCCAGTTTGCTGAAACCCAGAAAATGCTGCATCAGCATAATGTTCAGAATAACCACAAACATGGGCGCTACCGTGGAAGTCGCGCTGTATCCGAATCCGATCAGATTTGTCGTAACCGTATTCTTCTCAAAGATCCTGGTTAGTTTTACTCCTATGCCTGCCATCGGTTTATCCTTCCTCCAATTCTCTCAAAGTTTCCTCCGCCCACGACAGCCCCATGCTGTCAGAAAAATCTTTATAAATCTTATGGTAGGTCGCTCTCATATGCTCGATCCGGTAACCGGACATCACTCTTTTATAACCGTTTTCTCCCATCTCAAGACGCATGGGCTCGTTTCTGGCCATATCAATCATGGCCTGCGCGATCTCCTCCACATTCATAATATGGGTCAGAATTCCGCCGGCGCCGAAATCATCGTTTTCCCCGAAGATCAGTCCCCTGCAGTTCCCCACATCCGTGGCAATCACCGGTTTATGGGCCGCATAGCTTTCCAGGATCGTCAGCGGCTGCCCTTCGCTGATACTGGTCAGGATCGTCGCGTCCATTTTTCCAAGGTAATCTTTGATGTCGATTCTTCCGGTGAATACCACGTCCTCAAGCCCCAGCGCTTCCACCTGTTCCATACATTCTGCGGCATATACCTCATCTTCATCGCAGGGCCCCATAATCCACAGTTTCAGACGGGACTCTCTTTCCTTTGCAAAGCTGAACGCCTGAATCATCGTTTTCACATCCTTGATCGGGGTAACGCGAAGGATGGCGCCGATATTGACTTTCTGTCTCTCTTCTTCCTCCTTGCCCGGAAGGTTGTGCAGATGCTCCACTGACACACCGTTTGGCGTCACCATGGTTTTCTCTGCCGGACAGCCCAGCTCAATCTGCAGTTCCCTGGCATGCTCATACAGGCTGGTTACCAGATCCGCGCTGTCGTATGCCACTTTGGACATTTTGCGGAACTGATCGATCCATATATTTTTATAAACGCCTTTTACCCACTCCGCCCGCAGCAGTTCTTCTTCCCGTTCCCTTGTATAAATCCCGTGTTCTGAGATCAGTACACGGCTTCCATAGAGAGATTTGGCCATGCTCCCAAGCACCCCTGCATAACCGGTAGCCACACAATGATACAGGTCTGCTTTCGGCAGTTTCATCTGCAAGGTAAAAAACAGCGGCAGATACACCGAACGCATCGTCCATAAAAAATCGGAAAAAATAAGCTGGCTGTATTTCAAATCATAATATTCCCGCACAATATTTAAAAAATCTTCACTCATCAGCAGACGGTCCAGAGAAAGATGCTTCTTCTGAAACAGGTCATACAGCACCTCCCACTCCGTACTCTGATTCAATATAAGACTGCGCAGCGCCCTGTATTCCGTCCGGTTCAGTCTGAAACGCCGCCAGCCCGTCCGGTTCCAGTCCATATCTTCCAGATACAGTTCGTGTACTTCCGTAACATTTTCCGGCAGCTCATAAGTAAATTTTCCGCTTAAGGACCGATTGCTTATAATCGTCAGGAGCACAAATTCCAGACTGGGAAAAGACCTGATCAGCCCGTGTACCCAACTGGATACACCGCCTGCCATATAAGGATAACAGCCTTCCACGACGATACAGACTCTCATTTGGCATCTCCTTTCAGGATCTTAATAATAAAACCGCTGCTCAGACGGCTCCATCGTGATCGTAACCTCTCTGTCTTCCACCTGAATCAGATAAGCGTCCTCTTCCAACTGCCTGAAACTTCCGCCTTCCATTTCTTTAATCTGTTCATGATGGGTCCTTAAGATGAACCACACGGTTCCCCCCGTATCGTTGGTCTTAAGCCGAATGCTGTCGCCTGTCCTGCTGTCCTCATAATCCAGTTGCAGAAAACGGCGGATACGCACATCACATTCTGACACCGTCGTTCCGGAAAAACCCTGAAAATCTTCTTCATATGCACCGGCCGTTTTCGCAAAATCAAGGGCCAGATTTTCCCAGAGATCCTCCTCTGACTCCGGATATGCGATACGGGTCATGTCAAAGGAAATATTCAGGTATCCCAGGGCGGTTTCCATACTCCGTACCAGAAGGTCTCCCCGGAATGAATAATCCAGTCCGTCCGCCGTGATGCTCTGTCTTGTCACCTGTTCCGACAGAAAACCGACGACATCCTGCCGGTCTTCGTCGAAAGCCGTCACCACTGTCCTTACGGATGTCAACCCACTTTCCCGCAGAACTTCCGCAATCACTTCATCTTCCTGTTCACCCGCATAGAGAGAAGAAAACCGGTAACTGTCAAGCGCCCCGCCGATAAAGTCCTGATCTTCCCTGAGCTTTCGCGCCTCAAAAGTATTCTCTTTATCGAATCCGTATAATCCGGTTTCCACCGACTGTTCGTTAAAAATTTTCAGATAATATTTCAGTTGTTCCGGATCCGGAACATTGCCGTCCTGGTAGTCATACTGGGGCGCCAGCATACAGGTAAGTCCCACATCCTGATCCAGAAGCGTCGTTGTGATACCCGGCCATATAATTTCCTGAAACAGTTGTTTCACGGAGCGGCTGTAATATGTTTCCATTACTTCTCTGTTTTCATCGGCCAGAGACGGATAACCGGCAAACACCATGCTCTGCGCGTTGACGGCCGGATAGAGTTCATAGGAATACATATCTGCAGACATGGCAGATAGCATTCCCATTCCGGTGATTCCCTCCATATATCCGCCGTTCACGGCAAACACATATGCCGTACCGAAGCTTTTCCGCCAGATCACGGCGGGATAGCTCTCCGGCTTCACCGCTTCATCCTCCGGAATCCCCTTCATATAGACTTTCACGCCTGCCTCCAGACGATACCAGGGAAATGTCAGCTCCAGATTCTGATACGGTTTATCTTCCTCTTCCTGTGCCTCATAAACCTTCTCGCCTCCCAGCAGAAAACCGCCGTACAGATGAAGTCCCTTCACCCTGGTCTCCTTCTCCGCGATATTTCTGATTCCCAGAAGATTCCGCACTTGTTCGCTGTGCTCGATTACAGACACATCCGGAAGACGGCAGAATACCAGATGGATTCCCTTATCCACACAATCCGACAGAAAGTGAAGCTCTCCCTCCTGTTCCCAGGAAATACCTGCCGGATCAATCACCAGCATCTCAACCTGATCCATTTCTTCTTCCGCGTCCTGAAAAGAAGACAGCGCGGCATATCCCTCGATGTCCCGTTTTGTGTAGACCACCCATTCATAGGCCATATCGGCAAAAGCCCCGTCCGGCTCCCCGATATAAATCACTTTTTGGGGAAACACAACCCCGGTTCCGTCTCCCTCACTCTCTCCGGTTCCCGGATTCGGTGAAGAATCATCCTGTTCCGAGCTGCCCGGCACATAAAAATTCACCTGAGAGGGATATCCGGAAGCATCCTCGGCATAGGCATTGACAGAATAATCATTCCATTCATCCTTTAAATTGTTGATGAACATACAGAGGAAAAATATCACAAACATCATGATCGTTATTGTAAAATAATTCCTGCGCGATATCATGTCATCCTCTCCTAATCCTTTTGCGTTTCACCGGCATAGCCATAATCGACGGCAAAATTATACAGGCTGTATTCGTTCTGCCGCACCCGATAACACACAAACGCATCATCTTCATAATATACTTCCATCTCGTTGGGATACAGCCTTTTGAATTCCTGCGCCCAGTAATACATGTGGGACATGGTTACCCACCGTGCGTCTCCTATATATGGCTGGATTCCGGGCTGCCGAGAAAGGGATTCCCGCAGCCCTTCCGGAGACACCGTTTTATCCGGCTTTTCCGTATTCATTCGATCCATATACAGGCCCGGCTTTTTTTCTATAAAAAAATATACGTTGGAAGAAGGAATTGTAACGGACGCAAAACTATCCGTCTCTTCCATCTGCCTTAGAAATGTAATCGTTTCATAGTGATAACCATTCGAATATTCGTCCACCATCCAACGCTCGTCATTGGCGGAACATATGGTCCAGTTCCCGGCGTTCCTGTTTTCATGAATGATATTTTGCAGACAGAGCATTGCCCCGTTTGTTTCATAAGCGGTCAGGCAGACCGGAACCCGAATGCCGAGCAGGCCCGTGGCCACACAAACTGCCCCCAGCGCTCCGAGAGACCCCAAATCCATCGCACGATTCCCTTGAAACAGCAAAAACAAAACCGCGTCCAGGCACAGACTCACCAGGAGCACGCTCCCATAAGCGTAATAGACCGCAAGGCGGGACATCTCAATCACCTGCGGAAGCCCAAGTCCGCCGGCAGACTGAAGCACCGTCATAAGCAGCATAAAAACACTTGCCGACATCAAAACCGCTCCATATTCCGATCTGCGCAGAATGCACCAGAGAATCCCAAGAAGAAAAAGCAGTCCGATGCTGCCCAGCAAAAACCGCGGCACCCTGGCATCATAACTGACCACATAGTAGTTCAACTCTCTAAGTATTTTATAATACAGCCCTTTCATCCGAGCGGTCAGGCTCTTGCCTTTCACCGGCTGCTCCTCATTATCGGACGCCGCAGACAAATGCTCCCCATCTCTTTCCTCCTGCTCCTGATCCGCAGGCATCGTTTCCGTACTGCCGGAGAGAACAGACATTCCCCAGTTTAAGGAAGGCTGTAGCGGCGTACCTGTCACATAGGCGGCGGCCATAGGCAATACGGCGATACAGATACCCGCGATCCCGGCCACCATAAGTCTCTTAAAATAACGCCAGCGAAAACAGCGGAAACAAAAACCGGCTCCGATTCCGATACAGAACAGGCCTGTGATAATCGTTCCATAGAAGTGAACCGCCAGAGTCATGGAAACACTGACCGCAAACAAAATCAGATACAGTCCGGCAGTCCGCGAACACACCGTTTTCTTTTTCTCCGTAAGAACAAAATCCTTTTCTTTTAAAAAAGCGATCACGAAATACACGGCCGGCAGGATAAACAACATCCCGAATTCCTGCGGCAGTGTGGCATAATATCTGTAATAAGTGTATTTAAAATACCGGTCCGAAAGCAGATAGACCACAAGCCCCGCATAAGGCGCATATTTTGACTTGCACAGGGCGCGTAAAAATGCCAGCAGCATCAGATGAATCATCAGTGTCTGTACGATACCGAAAATCCGGAACAGCACATGGCCGGGAATTCCGAACACCCCATTCAGATAATACAGAACACAGTGCATACCAAAAGGATATACCCCGTCCACAAAGATATTGTTGTGGATCATCTCGCTGAGCCAATAATGATGCACCACCATATCGGAGGCGCAATATCCATAGACCTTCACCGCATTCGTTCCGTACATATAAAATATCAGCAAAACAATTCCCAGCGTCAGAACAATATCCGGCCAATGACTGCTCATCCATTTTCCGACTGTTCCGGATGACAGTCCGCGAAGTTTTCTCTCAAATTTAAGAATCAGTGTCTTCTTTCCGATCTCTCCGCCCGCGATCAGCCTGATCCGTTCAATCGCTTTCTCCAGAACGGGAAAAACAGAATCTTTATATTTATATGCCGCGAATACAAAGGGCAGCGCTGTTCCGATCACCAGTGTCAGCCTGCATGAGATATGCAGAAGCTGCAGCAAAAATACCAGATTCATGATATAAAAATTCCCAATCATGAAATACGCCATAAATTTTGTCGAAACGCTGCCGATCCCAGCCAGTTTTTTACGCAGAATAATCCATGGCAAAAAAAGCGTCACACCTATATATGCCGCCAATACCCATATGATCCGTATAACCGTAAGCATCGCCATTGACATTGTCACTGCCTCCTTCAACTGAAAATCCGAATCAGTTCCAGCGTCTCGCTGTCAATTACCACATCAGACTTTTTCAGCTCATCCAACGCGGTAAAAAAAGCCTCTCTGTTCTGACTGGCAAAATAATATTTCAGTTTACAGGTATATGACAAAAGCTCCCCCGGATACTGTTCTGCCATCCGCATACACCACTTCCCGGAAGCCTCAAATTCTTTCATCTCCATAATCCGCAGACAAACCGACTCATACTGCTTTAAAGTAATCCTTGAATGGTCCTTCTCATAAAGAGATTCCGCCGTCTCCTCCATGATGTGTACAAATTTACGCTGTTCATGGTCGGAAAAAATATGCTGCTTTAAAATATTGTCCATATAATCAAGAAGCATCTCCTCACATTCCGTCTCCTCAGCTTCCTCCTCGCAAATCTGCCTGCGCAGTTTCTGTACATAGAGACGAAATCTGTTCAGTTCATCGGACAGGACGGCCGCCGCATAGTGAGACGTCTCCGAATCTTCGCTTTCCAGAGCCAGCGTTATAGAGGCCAGGGAATTGCTGATATCCTTCTGCATCACATTCATCAGCACCATGCGCAGATCTTTCTTTTCGTTGACCAGAATCGCTTCCTCCAGAGGAATGATATTCCGCTCCGTTTCCTCATCCGCTTTCAGATTGGTCTTCACACGCTCTTTGCTGAAAATCACATCCGCCAGATCCGCATTTTTCCAGAAGATCACCAGATAACAGATATGTCCCATAAAGAAAAACAGCGGGACGATGACAGGGCACAGAATCATCACAATAAACCGAATCAGATAGGTCCGACGGTTGTCATATAATCTCTCTTCCTGTTCCTCATCGGCAGCCAGGGCATGGGCGGGTACCAGAACAAACACCCCTGCCAGCAGATAAATTACCGACACGATCAGATTCACCAGCAGGATGAGCAGAAAGATATATTCATCCCTTGCGAGCATCATATGACCGCCTCCTCATCTACCCGGCATTCATAACCAGATTTCCTGAAACGCTCAACAACGCCTCCGATGTTTTCCTTATTCGTATTGGGCAGAAGCACATACAGCTTTCCGCCTCTTAAAATACCCAGATAATCTGTCTGCCGTATGGCGCCGCCCAACGCGACCGCCACACTTTCAAAGTCCTGTTTTTCCGTCAGAATCTCCAGCAGCGCATACTCGGCCAATCCCTTGTCACGGGCATCCGAAAATGCTTTGGCCAACTGGGTAAAGGCTTCTTCATCCAGTACGTTTGTCCCTTCCACATACCGCCGGTTTCTGAGGGCTTCCAGATAACGGTTTGCATGCACCACCGCATTCTGAATCAGATATCCTACAATTGTCAGCCGGTTCGCCTCCCCCAGGGTCATGCGCTGCCATGGAATGCTCCAGAGCATCAGGATCAACTGCATGTCGCCTTCCGCGTAGACGGCGCTGGCCATCATGGGCATCTTCTGTTCCATCGTCCTGTTAATATAGACCCGGCGCTCTTTCAGTTCCCCGTACAGTTCCTCCATCGCCGTATACCGAATGGAATTCCCAAGTCTGCGGGCTTCCGGCGATGTGGCGGAAAACAGTCTCGCATAATCACCATTCGCCACCGTATATACCGCCACGTCAGGCGTATCCATCAGTCTGGAAAGGACCTGGGCGGCATAAAACAGAACCTCCTCCGGTCCGTACTGTTCCAGGGAAGAGGAAATCTCATATATTTTTCCGAGACTTTCCTTATGGTTGACAACCTGCTCTTCAAAATTATGCTTCATCCTGACATTGCTGTCATTTATGTCTTCGATATCTTTGAGCTGCCCGCTCAGATACCGGACTCTGGACCGGTTCTCATTCCGGACAAATTTGAGCTGATCTCTCATATAGCCCACCGTCAGTCCGACGATAAAAAGCTGTGCCATCCACACATATGTATTATAATCCAGAAGCACCTCGAACCCGGTGCGGTCATACATCTGCAGAAAACAGTAGCCGGCAGACGCAAGAAAAGCTGAAAAGACCGCCTGCTGCTGTCCGTGAACCACTGACAACAGCAAAACATACAGAAGATAAAAATCCAGCCGTGCAATAAATTCGCTGTCCGCCGCCACCCTGCTCAGCAGGAAAAACGGAATGAACAGCACCAGACTCTCAAGAAAAGGAACCAGCGCTTTCAAGATCTCCCTTAAATGCTTCCACATCTTCACCGCAGCTCCGGCTCCGCTGTCTTCCTCGGTCAGATAAGAAGCGCTGTGGCGTTTCATAAACTGAACAACCTGTCGGATCCCGCTGTCATAATGGTGAAAAATTTTATAGGGAAATTCTTTTTTGTATCTTCCGCCGTCCAGAATCAGTCTGCTGCCCGCCCCAACCGCAGTATCGGCGACAGTGACGCCCGTTTCCATCGCAGTCTTGACTTCCTCCGCCAGCGTAAGCTCCCCGATTTCTTCCATGGAAGAGATATGGTAAAGGGAATGCTCCGGTTCCTCTTTAAAAAACACTTTATAAGCCAGCTCCACCCCATCGTTCAGATAGAGCATGGATATGGATCTCCGGCTGTTTGCCGAGATTTTTTCCGTTTTCAGCGCCTCAAGACACATCCGGAAACAGAGGGAGTCTTCCTTTTTCCCCTTTTCCGGCACCCAGTACAGATGATCGAAACGCAGAATCACCGTGTCCATTCCCTGGGTTCTCCGATAATTGGCGCAGGTTTCCTCCCCCTGGGCCAGAGCCAGCGCTTTGAAACCTTTGGGAGACGCCGGCTCTTCCTCAGTGATCTGATCCATATAAGGATCTCCGAACACTTCTTCCGAGGAAAGGTATACAAATCTTCCGGTCCCGGCCATACTGCATGCGGACAGAATGTTCATCAGTCCCGCCATGTACCGCACGGACTCCTGCCTGGATAATGTCTCCCAGTCAAAACCGGTATCATATGCGCCCGTAAAGATCGTTACATCCGGCCGGACACTTTCAAAAATATCCTTGATACTTCCGCTGTCATAGGGAAAATCATACCGTTCAAATACCCGTTTATAGGAACCCCTGCTCTCTCTCTGTCCCGTAAGCAGATAGACACGGTGACCGTTTTTATTCATTTTGTCAATCAGCGCATTCATCAGCACGCCGCTGCCGCCTATCAGTAATACAACCAATTCCATCACCCTTTTGCAATAAGCTGCTCTTATACAGAGAATTATACCAAATTTTAATGTGAAAAACCACCTTTTATTTATATATTTTTTATTATGTTTTGTTATATTCTTTATCTATTTTTCAAAATATTCACAGATAACCGCTACAAATTATCATGTCCTTCCATATATTATCTGAAATTAAAAATATCACACCAGATAATAGGGTAAAATTCAGCTGCCAGACATAAAGATTCATAATAATATAAATGCGGTCATTCCTGCGGATATGAATCGATTATGCCGAAAATTATATAACAATATATTAATATTGTCTGTATTTTCAAATAAAAAAAACCGAAATGAAATACCTGAAAAAGTATTTCCTTCCGGTTTTTTGTATCCTGTCTCTTAGGGCATCCTGCCCTCAGTCCTTACAGCACCAGCGACGGCGCAGAATATGTGCGGCCTGCCAGCTCGCTGTTCAGCATATACAGGCTGCGGGCGTCGTCGCCGAACAGCTCCATCTTCGTAATCAGATCCGTGGAGTTTTTCTCCTCCTCGCCCTGCTCCTTGATAAACCAGTCAAGGAACTGGGTTGTCCGGAAATCATTTACCTCCTGAGCCGCGGCGTAAATCGTGTTGATCAGAGAAGTCACATATCTCTCATGCTCCAGACCTGCCTTTAAGGGATCCATCAGCGTCTCGAAGGTCTTGTCCGGCTTTGCAATCGCCTCCAGCGTAACCACTTCATCATTGTTATGCAGATACTGATACATCAGCATAGCATGGTCCTGCTCTTCCTTCGCCTGAATCTCATACCAGTTGGAAAATCCGTCCAATCCCTTCCGATTGTAGAAATTCGCCATATCCAGATACAGATAAGCAGAGTAAAGCTCCTTGTTAATCTGATCGTTCAGTAAAGCCGCCACTTTCTTGTCCATCTTTTATTCCTCCTGAATCGTAAACTGTGATTATCTTCCGTTACAGGTATTATACTATCGGAGCATTTTAATAGCAAGCGGAAATCGGATCAAAGATGCTCCAAATCAATAATCCTCGTACAGACGCTCTCCAACAGCGGCATACTGTGGCTCACGGCCAGAAGTCCGATTTCCCTCCGCTCCACTTCCCCGATCAGAAAACTCCAGATCTGGCTCTGGGTAATCAGATCCAGCATCGTGCTGATCTCATCCGCCAGAAGAAACCGGGTCCGTCTTCCCAGCGCTCTCGCGATACAGAAGCGCTGCATCTCTCCGCCGGAAATCTCCGCCGGAAACCGGTTTTTCCAGTCTTCCTCGATCCCCAGCCCCTCCACGATATATTCCTCAATCTCATCGCCCTGCTTTAACACCTCCCGCATACGCAGGCGGGGATTGACCACCTGCTCCGGATGCTGCCAGATCATCTGCACGGGACAGTATCTTCCGTAAGAACTCAGCGGCTTCCCGTCCAGCAGAACCTCCCCGCCGTCCGGCTTTTCATAGCCGGATAAAATTTTGCAGAACGTCGTCTTGCCGAATCCGCTGGGCGCGACAATGCCCACTCTCTCATGACTTTCCATCCGTAGGCTGAAATTTTCCAGGATCTGTTTTGTGTCCCTGCCATATTGAAACGAAATATTTTTTGCTTCCAGTACCATAAGCCCTCCCGGCCATTTCATTGCCAAACACGGGATCACACCGCCCGCACACAGCGGACTCTTCCGCCCCGCACCTCCCGGCAGGAGATCTCCCCCTTACATGCTTCCGTGTACCATTCGCATCTCGGACCAAAGGGACATCCTTCCGGCAAGTCTTTCACATAAGGCTGTGTTCCTCTGATAAACTGAAATCCGTTCTGAGGCAGCGCCCGCCACAGCGCTTTTGAATAAGGATGCCTGAGCGTCTCCTCCGACCGGAAATCCTTTGCGTCCGCATCCTCCACCGTCGTTCCCGCATAAAACACCACCACCCGGTCCGCCACCTCAAGCGCCTGCTCCAGATCATGGGTAATCAGAAGAACGCCTGCGCCCTGATCCGCCAGCTCACGGAAATGACTCATCACCCGGCGCACCATCGCCATATGAAGACCCGGCGTCGGCTCGTCCGCGATCACCAGCCGGGGATTGCCCATCATGGCGGTGGAAACCAGCACTCTGCGGTTCATACCGCCGGACAGCTCGAAAGGATACAGCTCCTGCACCTCATTCTTCAAGTGATATCCTTCAAATATCCCGTTCAGCTTTTCTCTGGATGCCTGGTCCTTTTTTCCTTTCCGTATCTGAGGGCCGATCTTCATCAGCGGGTCTAAAAAAGCCACGCTCTGAGGAACCAGAACGATTTCATTTCCCCGCAGCGCTTTCTGCCGCTCTTTCGTGAGAAGCTCCCCGTCGTAGACCAGCTCTCCGCCCATGGTGGCATTATAAGGGAGGATTCCCAGAATGCCGTGGGCCAGAAGACTTTTTCCGGAACCGCTGGAACCCACAACGGCCACCATCTCCCCCTCCCGAATCGTCACATCCAGGTTTCGAATCACCGGAAGCCCCGTCTTCCGGAACCCCTTTTCATACTGTTCAAAGGACACTGAAAAATTTCTGATATCCAGGATGACCTTTTTTTCTTCCATTTGCTCCACCCCTATCTATGCGCGCTGCCCGGATCCAGCAGTCTGCGCAGACTCTCTCCCGCCACATCGAACAGCACCACCGTAAATACCAGTAAAAGTCCGGGAAACAACGCCAGCCACCACCGTCCCATGGCCAGGTATTTCATACTTTCCGACAGAATAATGCCGATGGCGGGTTGCTCCGGCGGCAGTCCGAAGCCCAGAAAGGTGATGCTGGCCTCATGAAGAATCGCATGAGGAAAGGTAAGAATCAACCCTACCAGAAACTGCGGAAACAGATGGGGAAGCATATGCTTCCACACAATTTCAAATTTCGTCGCGCCCAGCTTCTGCGCCGTCCGGATAAACAATGCTTCTTTTAACTGCAACACCTCGCCCCTGATTACCCTGGCCAGGGAAGTCCAGTGCGTCAGCGCCACGCCGATTACCACTCCCTTAAATCCCTTTCCCAGAGCATAGGAAATCAGAATCAGCAGTAAAATATGGGGAATCCCCATCACCAGATCAATCAGCCAGGTAATCACTCCATCCACGGTTTTTCCCATGGTAGCCGCAAGGGTTCCCAGAATCAGCGCCAGAACCGAACTGACGCCCGCCGCAAGAAGGCCGATCCGGATACTCATGGACAGCCCGGTCAGCGTCCGGATAAACATATCCCGCCCCAGCCAGTCCGTTCCGAACAGATACTGCCCGCAGGGTTCCAGATTCTTTCTGGAGAAGTCCGTCACCAACGCTTCCTCCTCAAACCCCCAGCCGGCAGCCGTCACCGCCGCCAGGAACAATACCGCCAGGCCAAACAGAAACACCGCCGCCATTCTTCCGTTCAAATGCTTCATGCCCCGGCACCTCCCCTGCGTATTCTGGGATCAATCACCCCGTACAGAATATTCGCAATCAGATTTCCGCCGAACACAAACAGGGCGCTGATCACGGTGATTCCCAGTAGCAGCGGCACATCGCTGCCAAGCCCGGCCGTCACCGCCGCCTGTCCGAGCCCCGGATAGGAAAAGGTCTGCTCCACCAGTACGGAACCTCCGAATATTTCGCTGATGGCGGCAAACTGTAATGTCAGCGCCGGGAGCAGCACATTTCGGAGCACATGGTTTTTCACGATACTGAATGTGCTCTCCCCTCTTGCACGGGCAAACAGCACATAATCGCTTTCCATAATCTCCACCATCTTCTCCCGTGTATGCAGCGTAATATTGGCAATGCCCGTAATGCTTAAGGTAATGGCCGGCAGAATGGCATGCTGAATCCGGTCCGCAACCGTCACCCCGGCAGCCTCCACACCGATGGGAACGCTGAGTCCGATGGGCAGTACCTTAAGCCACACCGCGAAAATCATCAGAAGCACCAGCGCCAGCCAGAAAGCAGGCGTACTGGCGATTAACAGGGAATACCCCTTGATGACCTTATCTAACAGACTGCCCTCTCTGAGTCCCGCCAGAATGCCCAGAACAAACCCCACAGCTCCCGACAGAATCCAGGCAATCGCCATCAGCCACAGGGAATTGGCCAGCTTCACGCCGATCACCTTCGCCACCGGCTGGCGGTACAAGAGAGAGAGCCCCATATCTCCTCTGAAAAAATCCCCCGCCCAGGCCAGAAAACGCTCCACAGGCGGTTCGTCCACGCCCCAGTAGGTCTGAAGCTTTGCGATCTGCTCCTGACTCATGGAACCAAGCGCCGCCTGCCCCACATTGGCCTGCAGCGGATCCAGAGGAGAAACCGATACCAGGACAAAAGCCGCCAGGCTTACAAAAAACACCAGGAGCACCATTCTGACCGCCTGTTTTCCCACAAAAATAAAATGCTCTTTCACAAAATTCCTTTCTCTTATGACAGGCCACGGGAGCCATGAAACCATGACCCCCTTCTGCGGCTGACATCCCGTGTGAATTTTTTATCTGCCGCCGTCCGCCGATCTTATGAACAGACAGCTCTACTCCCAGTACCACTGGTCTACGTTATTGACAATCGACCAGCCGTGTCCGTGAGGGTGAAGCTTCTGATCCGCCACATGAAGGTTCTCATTGGCCCAGTACAGATGATCGATGTTACACAGCCAGATCCAGGGGATATCCCCTTCCTGGGTAACACCTGTTGTTCCGTCCCACTGGGCTTTTTTCCAAAGCTCATAAGAATCCTCCAGTGTAGTGGCCGCCAGCGCCTCATCCATGTACCGATCCACCGTCTCGTTGGAATAAGGGGAATATTCCGCGCTTTTGCCCTCCAGTGTATGATAAATATTATAAAGCTCCATCGGCGTATGCGCTCCCCAGCCCCACATCAGCGGTTCTGCCTGCGCCCTCGTATATGCCGTATCCCAGCCGACACCTTCGATGCTGGCATCGATCCCCAGTTTCTTTAACTGATTCTGGGTATCCGCCGCCAATGCCTGCCGGACAGAGTCACCGGAAGAATAGAGAATATTCAGCTCCGCACGTACGCCCTCTTTTTCCCGTATCCCGTCGGAGCCCGTCAGCCAGCCCGCTTCATCCAAAAGGGCCGCGGCCTGTTCCGGATCATAAGATACCTGCGCCTCATCATTGTACCAGGGCATTTTGTCGCAGATGCTGTAAGCTTCCGTGCCGTGGCCGTTCAGAACGTTGTCGATCATTTCTTTTCTGTCGATGCCGATATTAATCGCCCTTCTTACACGCACGTCGCCGGTAAAATCATTGCCCACCGCATTTCCGTCCGCGTCGGTAGACGCCGGAACCGCCGGAAGGTTAAAGCCGCGGTTGTCCACCGTTTCAAAAGACAAAAGCTGATAGCCCTCGATCGTCTGGTCCGAATAGGAAGCCGCCGTATAGGCCAGATCCACCTGGCCGGCCATAGCCGCCGCATAGGCCGCGTCCTCATCCATAAATACTACGGTTACCTGCTTCATCTTCGGCGCTTCCCCGTAATAATCCGGATTTGCCTCGAAAATAATCTGCTGTCCCTTATCCCACTGTTTCATGATATAGCGGCCGGAACCGATCGGATGCTCACCGTAATCCGGGCCGTAGGCGTGCTCCGGCATAATACCTACAATCGCCATGGTATAGGGCCATATGGAATAGGGTTTCTCCATATGAAATTCCACCGTCGTATCATCTGCTGCCACAGCCTCCTTAAGCATCGTAAAATCGTTTACCGAGCTGCTCTCTTTCACCGTATTATAGGTAAAGGCAACATCCTCTGCCGTCAGCGGCTCCCCGTCCGTAAAGCTCACGTCGTCCCGAATCCGAACCGTCCAGGTCATGCCGTCCTCGCTGACCTGCATATCCGTCGCCAGGTCATAATCAATCCGCAGATCCGTCGTCGTCACGGTCAGCGTACTCTGAATCAGCGGCTCATGCACGTGTTCTCCCGCGCCCCATCCGTATGCCGGATTAAAGCCGGATTCCGGTTCGGAGTTCGGCCCCATGGCCACAATCACGGAATCTTTTGCTCCGTTAGTTCCGCCGGCCGTATCACCGGACGCCGTCTGATCCTGGGCTGTCCGGTTTACCATTGCCGTTCCGTCTGTCTGACGGTCATCCCCTGCGGTCCCGTCCTGTTTTCCCGGCGCGCATCCCGCCAGAAGTACCACGGACATCAATATCGCGGCGGCTTTGCCGTAAATACGTTTCTTTATCATTGAGGTTCTCTCCTTTTCGGCTGATCATTTTCATGATGTTTCAAATTCTTTAGCTGCTGATCAGAAAATTCCGGATTTTCTCTTTCTGTCTCGTATTTTAGCAAATACCGCAACGCCCTACAAGCCCGGTAGGGGGATAAAAAGATAGACAGTTTTTCCCGCTGTTTTTTGTGTCATTTGTTGAACCGGCATAATCAGTCCGCATCAAAGATAACCCTTACCCGGCGCTCCATCTCCTGCGCAAACTTCCGGTGCCCCCGCTCGCTGAAATGGCATCCGTCGCCGCACAGTTCGATTCCCGCCGTGCCCGCGTCCCAGAAATCTACCTCCAGCTCTTTTGCAAGACTCCGGTAAAGCGGGGCAAGCTGCCGTGATTTTTCCACGGACGTCAGATCGAACTCAATGCCGGAAGAAAGCACCCCATCCGTCATCGGAACCGGCGCGGTCAGCAGCACGCGCCCCCGCTGTTCTCTCACCCGCAGATAATTCCGGACCCGCAGCATCAGCTTTCTCATGGAGCGGGCGATTTCCTCCACGGACGCGTTAAAAACCGGTTTCGTATCATTGGTCCCCAGCATCACAATCACCAGATCCAGCGGCATATGAGACAGCATACAGGGCGCCAGATAGGGAACCGGATCTTTATATTTTTTTCCCCGCTCCGCAAAACCCGTCGTCCGGCCGTTCAGCCCTTCCTCAATCACTCTGTATTCCGGCCCCAGCCTCTGTGCCAGTATCCCGGTCCACCGTTTCTCATAAGGAAAACGCCCTCCCGGCTCTCCGTTATAACCGTGTGTATTCGAATCTCCAAAACATAAAATATGATACAATGCCCCGTTCCCCCTGATATTTTTATGACATTACGCACATAATTTTACTATATCGTGCCGTTTTCTTTTTCATTTTCAGAACCATATTATTTTTATATTTTTTTAAGGATTCTGTCATATATCCATAAAATTTGTGTGCTATACTTGATTTTACTACAAAACGGACCATATCTCAACACCGATAAGCGATCACACCGGACAGGGGACTGTGCCGGCGTTCCAACCGCTGTTGCTACGGTTTTGGGAAACACCGGTTCAAAATTTAGGAGGCATCATATGTATCAGGCCGGACTGATTTTAGAAGGAGGCGGGATGCGGGGCGTATTTACCGCCGGGGTCCTGGACTTCTTTCTTGATAAAAATATTGAATTTTCATCCTGCTACGGCGTATCGGCAGGGGCATGCAACGCATGCAGCTTTCTCTCCAAACAAAAAGGGCGTTCCTATGACGTGATTGCGGACTATATCGGCGACAAACGCTACTGCGGTCTGTACAGTCTGATCACCACCGGAGACCTGTTCGGAGCGGACTTTCTCTACAACGTGATTCCCAACGGACTGAATCCCTTTGATTATGAAACCTTCCGCTCCTACCGGGGCAGATTTTATGCGGTTATGACAGACTGCAAAACCGGGCTGGCCGTATACTATCCGGTCAGAGACTTAAAAAAAGACATAACCGCCGTACAGGCCTCCAGCTCTCTTCCCCTGGTTTCCCGCATGGTTTCCGTCGGCGGCCGCAAATATCTGGACGGCGGCATCTCCGATTCGATCCCGCTGCGCCGCTCCATCAAGGACGGCAACCGGAAAAACGTGGTGATTCTGACCCGTTCTTCGGACTACCGGAAACCGCCCTTTAAACTGAACAGTCTGGTCAGCCTCCGCTATCTGGCTCACCCCGAACTGGCAGCAGGCATCCGCCACCGGTCGGACCGGTACAATGACACGCTGGATTTTATCAGAAGCGAGGAAGATAAAGGCAGCACCTTTGTGATCCGGCCCGAACAGCCGATAAAAATCAGCAGAATCGAAAAAGATCCGAAAAAATTACGGCGGCTGTACCGGGAGGGCTATCGCTGTGCAGCCCGGCATTTCGAAGAACTGCTGGATTTTCTGAATGCGGAGGAAATACCGCCCGCAAAAGATAAACGGCAAAATTCACGTTAATGCATGTATAAAACAGGTTTCAGGGAGCTTACCATATGAACCAGGCAGGAATTGTGGAAATCGACGTTCACGGAATGAATAAATATCAGGCCGGCGTCTATATTGACAGCCAGATCAGAAAGGCAAAGGGCAGCGTCTACCGGATCCGGGTGATTCACGGCTATAACAGAGGCACTGAGCTGAAACAGTTTGTCCGGAAGACATACGGCAAAAACCATCCCAGGGTCCTGCGGGTAGAACAGGGCCTGAATCCCGGAGAAAGCGATCTGGTACTGAAAGAGTTTTAAAGGAAGGACGGCGATTCGGCCGGCCACATCGTTAAAATCACAATTGCCGGAACAGCAATCTTTTTGGAGAATGTTCAAATTGCCGAAAGAAAATCTGATTTTTTTTACAAAATTGTGCACACTTTTTCTTCTCCCGACAGTATAATATATATCGTAAATCCCCCCCAATACATTTTAGTAGTTTTGCTACACCCAAATGAAATACCTTCTCCTTAAAAAGGCCGCGTTCGACAGCGGCCTTTTTATTTTCGTATCGTCATCATATAAAAATTTTTCAGGCAGGATTCTCATTCAGATCAGATTGACTGATTCGGAGAAAGTAGAGTATAATATGAACACCATCCTATCCTTATCAAATGACTTATGAAAAACAGCAGCCTCCTTCCGAGTCCAAAGGACCTGAGAGCGGCTGCCAAAACCGTAATTGCGAGAACATTCTATGGAAAAAATACGTTTAAATAAATACTTAAGCGATGCCGGCATCTGCTCCAGACGGGAGGCGGACCGGCTGACGGAACAGGGCATGATTCTGGTGGACGGCCTCCCTGCCAAGACCGGCATGAAGGTCAGCGATGAAAATGAGATTCTGGTCAGCGGCCGCCGCATAACAAGGCAGGAGCAACCGGTGCTGCTGGCCGTCTATAAGCCGGAGGGCATCGTCTGTACCACCGCAAAAGAAGAAAAAGACAATATTGTGGATTTCCTCCGCTACCCCACCCGCATTTATCCGGTAGGACGGCTGGACAAAGCGTCGGAAGGGCTGATTCTGATGACGAATCAGGGAGATCTGGTAAATAAGATTCTCCGGGGCGGCAACGCTCACGAAAAGGAATACATCGTAAAAATCAACCGCCCCGTCACCCGGGAATTTTTACAGGCCATGTCCCAGGGCGTGCCGATTCTGGATACCGTCACCAGACCCTGTCAGACGGAAAAGCTGGACCAGTACTGGTTCCGCATTATCCTGACCCAGGGCCTGAACCGCCAGATCCGCCGCATGTGCGAATTTCTGGGCGTCCGGGTGGTTTCCCTGAAACGGGTACGGGTGATGAATATCCGGCTGGAACCGCTAAAGCCCGGCCAGTACCGCCGGATTCAGGGAGATGAGCTGAACGCTTTTACGGCGCAGTTAAAAGATTCACTCAATGCGCCTGGCGGTAAAAAAGGAAACAGGCCGTAACAGAATCGGCACGGCACGACCCGCCGCAGTGCGATCAATTTAGACAACAAATGTCAGACAGAAAGGGAATCGGTTCATGAACACAGTCAAACGAATGAAAGAGCTGACAGAGCTTTTAAACGAAGCGGCAAAAGCCTATTATCAGGAAGACCGGGAGATCATGAGCAATTACGACTATGACAGGCTGTACGACGAATTGGCGGCGCTGGAACAGTCCAGCGGCATCACCCTGTCCGGCAGCCCCACCATGCGGGTGGGCTATGAGCTGCTTAGCGAACTGCCGAAAGAAGCCCACCAGAGCCCCATGCTTTCCTTAGATAAAACCAAGGATACCGCCGCTTTGCAAGAGTGGCTTGGGGAGCAGGAAGGGCTGCTGTCCTGGAAGCTGGACGGCCTGACCATTGTCCTTACCTATGAAAACGGGCAGCTTGTAAAAGCCGTCACCCGCGGAAACGGCGAGGTGGGCGAGGTCATCACCAACAATGCCCGGGTATTCGCCAATATCCCTTTAACCATCGCCTTTCAGGGCCGTCTCGTACTGCGGGGCGAGGCAGTGATCCCCTACAGCTCTTTCCGGCGGATCAATCAGGAAATCGAGGATGCGGAGGCCAGATATAAAAATCCCCGCAACCTGTGCAGCGGCTCGGTACGCCAGCTTAACAATGAAATCACGGCCAGACGGGACGTCCACTTTTATGCTTTCAGCCTGGTAGACGCAGAAGGGATCGATTTTGAAAATTCCCGTGAAAAGCAGCTTCTCTGGCTTCAGTCCCAGGGATTTGAAACCGTGGCATACCGGCGGGTAAGCCGGGACACCGCGGCAGAGGCCGTCAGAGCCTTTTCCGACGAAGTGGAAACACAGGATGTCCCTTCCGACGGCCTGGTGCTGATTTTTGACGACATCGCTTATGGGCAGTCTCTGGGCAGAACCGCCAAATTCCCCAGAGATTCCATCGCTTTTAAATGGGCGGACGACACCGAGGAAACCACGCTTCACTATATCGAATGGAGCGCCTCCCGCACCGGCCTGATTAACCCGGTAGCCGTATTCGAACCGGTGGAGATTGAGGGAAGCACCGTCAGCCGGGCCAGCGTCCACAATATCAGCATTCTGGAATCCCTGGAGCTGGGTAGCGGCGACAAAATCACGGTATACAAGGCAAATATGATTATCCCTCAGATCAGCGAAAATCTGACCAGAAGCGGCGTGGACGAAATTCCTGACCATTGCCCGGTCTGCGGAGAAAAAACGGAGATCAGAGCGGTCAATGACGTCAAGGCCCTCTACTGTGTCAACGAAGCCTGCCCCGCCAAAAAGCTGAAAAGCTTCGCCCTTTTTGCCAGCCGGGACGCCATGAACATTGACGGACTTTCGGAAGCGACTCTGGAAAAATTTATCGGCTGCGGCTTTATCCACGATTTCACCGATCTGTTTCATCTGGAACGCCATCAGGAAGCCATTGTCGCCATGGAGGGCTTTGGCGAAAAGTCATACCGGAATCTGATTGCTTCCGTGGAAAAAGCCAGGGACACCCAGCTCTGGCGGCTGATTTACGCTCTGGGCATCGCCAATATCGGCCCCGCCAATGCCAAGATGCTCTGCCGGGCCTTTAAAAATGACGTGGAACGGCTGACCCACGCCACCGTGGAAGAATTTACGGCCATCGACGGCATCGGAGAAGTGATTGCCGAGGGCATTGTCTCCCATTTTGCAAAGGAGGCAAACCGGGACCTGCTGTCCGGACTGTTAAAGGAAGTGCGCATCGCCCCCGAAGATTTCTCCGACGAGGAAAAACAACTGACCGGCAAGGTGTTTGTGATCACCGGCAGCCTGGAGCATTTTGAAAACCGGGATCAGTTAAAAACGCTGATCGAGGATGCGGGCGGAAAAGTAACCGGCTCCGTCACCAAAAAAACCAGCTACCTCATCAATAACGATGTGACTTCTTCCTCCTCCAAAAACAAAAAAGCCCGTGACCTGAACATCCCGATTCTGTCGGAAAAAGATTTTCTGGAAATGACGGGAATCCGGCCTTAATATGATATAAAACCAATAACCCAGAAACACCTGCCGAATCATAAAAGGGGACTTTTCTATGCCTATTAAAATACAAAACGACCTGCCTGCCAAGACAGTGCTGGAAAAAGAAAATATTTTTATCATGGACGAAAACCGGGCGCTGACCCAGGATATCCGTCCGCTACAGATTCTAACCCTGAACCTGATGCCGATCAAACAGGATACGGAGCTGCAACTGCTGCGGGCCCTGTCCAACACGCCGCTGCAGGTGGACGTCTCTTTTCTGAATCTGACCGGACATGTGTCAAAGAACACGGCGGCCAGCCATCTGAATAAATTTTACCAGGTGTTTGACGACGTAAAGCACCGGAAGTTTGACGGCATGATTATCACCGGCGCCCCTGTGGAAACCATGGAATTTGAAGATGTGGATTACTGGAGGGAACTGACCGCTATTATGGACTGGAGCAAAACCCATGTAACCTCCACCGTGCATATCTGCTGGGGAGCTCAGGCCGGCCTGTATTATCATTATGGTATCAAAAAATACCGGCTGGACAGCAAGCTGTCAGGCATTTATCTCCACACCATCACCGACCGGAAAATTCCGCTGATCCGCAGCTTTGACGACGAATTTTATGCGCCCCACTCCCGTTATACCGCCGTGGACCGGATGGAGGTGCTCAACTGCCGTGATCTGATTGTCTGCGCCGAATCCGAGGAGGCAGGCGTCTATCTGCTGGTCAGCGAAGACGGAAAACAGGTATTCGTCATGGGCCACCCGGAATATGACCGCATGACCCTGAACGACGAATATCACCGGGATCTGGCAAAGGGAATCGCTCCCGCCGTGCCGGTCAACTACTACCGGAACGACGACCCCGCCACCTTCCCTCTGCTGCGGTGGCGAAGCCATGCCAATCTGCTGTATTCCAACTGGCTGAATTTCTACGTATATCAAGCGACGCCGTATCAGTGGGAGTAAGCGTTGGATTATCCGGTGTTTCTGCGGGTTTGAGGCTTTTCCGAACTTTACGTATTTTCACATAATTTCATGTATTTTAATGGTAAAATGGTGTAGTAATGGTGTATAACTTTTGAAAAATGGTGTAGTAAAATCATGCCATTTTACGCTTTATGTTAACAATCTTATTATTACTCTGTGGTACGATTTTCTCAATATCTGCCACAGATTTTTCTTTCGTAACATGCGTATATAAATCCATTGTCATCTTAATGCTTGCATGGCCGAGATAACTCTGCACCACTTTTGCAACCACCCCATTTTCAAAACATCTTGTTGCAAATGTATGACGGAATGCATGGCCGCTGAATACCTCAAATTGATTATCAAAAGGTCTTGTGATATTTATCTGCTTTATAACCGCCTTTATAGCATCAGAGTAAATAACAGAATTAAGCGGTGTGTTAAATTTCGTCACAAATAAATAATCATTTTGCTCTTTTGGTCTTTTTTGTGATATGACCGTCTTTAACTCCATCTGCCTTTCAAGATATATTCGGCATATGCTGTTGATCGGTATCTTTCTGTTGCTTTGCTTTGTTTTTGGAGGCTCAATGTGGAATGTTTTCTTGTTATCATCAAGGTACTTTTGATATACAAGTGTCTTATTCACATCTATAAATCCATTTTCAAAATCTATGTCGGAAATTTGTAAAGCAAATAGCTCTCCAGGACGTAATCCCGTATTAACTGCTACATTAAACAGATTATCATAAAAAGTATTTCGACAATAATCAAAAAATTGTGATTGTTCTTCAACAGTTAATGCTTTTGCTTTAATTTCTTTATCTGCCCTTAATTTTATACCGCTCACAGGATTATTAATAACAAGATGATCTTCAACGGCTCTTTGCAGCATATCACGTAGAACTACCTTAATCTTATTCTGCCTCTCATAACCGTAACCACTGTCGCTTGCCCGATCAATTAATAGCTGGATATCTGATTTTATCAAAGAATTAATAAGTCTTCCACCTATGTATGGGGAGATGTTCTTAGAATATATGTGCGTATACTCCCTTTTAGTGTTAGATCTTATACTCTTTTCTTTATAAACTTCCATCCATCTGGTAAACCATTTGTCAAGTGTGATCTCGTCTTTTACATTTGTAAAATTATCGTTTCCTGCAATTGCATCTGCAAGCTCTTTCCTAAGTTCACGCAAGTTTTTTCCGTAAATGGTTTTTCTTTTTTTCCACCTATCAGAATATCTTGCCTGATACAGGCCATCTTTTCGTTGGCTTATTCCAACGCCTAACTCCTTTCCTTTTAAATCCTTTCCCATGATAAATCTCCTTTCTTTTGTCTAAGAAAAGAGCCTTGATATAGATATCATACTACAATAAGGCTCAAAACTCAAATAAAAATTGTTGTATATTTATACTTCATTTACCTTTTCAAGATAACGTTCAAATTCTCGGCGTTTAATTACTCTTCTTTTACCAATATTTAAGACAAATGGGCAACTCGGTTCATCTGCCAAAGAACGTAATTTGTTTATTCCGATATTGCTATATGCCGCCGCTTCTTCTACTGTTAGATTTATCTTCTGCCAAATTGGAATATTTAATCGTTCTCTATTTTTGCTCTCATTATCTTTCATCTTAAAGTCATTCCTTTCATATATAGTATAAGCATACTTGCCATGAGGGAGCAGCCTCAATCACTCCCCAACTGGCCCTATTCTTTTCATCATACAATTATTTCAATCCTGTCTTTTCTGCAACCTTATTAAAAATCACTGCAAACAAAGTACCTATTGTCATACCAACAACACCCATCGGCGTACCGAAACAAACTCCCAAAAAATCCTATCTATCTTTTTCATTATAAAATTTTATACCTTTCTCTTGTTATTTTATCTGGTATTGGTTCCATTTTACTTTTCTCTCCCATATACATAAGCTGACCTGCAATTGTTTCTAAAATATGTTTGCATTTTAATTTGTTTATAACCTTTATGCTTTCTTCTTCCGGCGTGTTAAACCATTCCAAATTGTCTAAACGCATAAAATCAGTGTCTTTTCCATATGTTTTCTTCAGTCCTATATTCATATCATGATAAGCAACCTCAACCAATTCTTCAAAACTTAAAAACGGATATATTTTATGTATTCTCTCTCGTTCACAATACACCGCTTCAAAAATCCAAAGAAACAGTTTGCAATATTCTTCTTTAAATTGCATAAAATCTTTATTCCGATATAACGTATAGATCATATCATGTTTAAATGCTTCCTCTTTTGTAAACGGTTCATTAAATGCCCCTTCAGCGAGCAGGACTGAAACCGGCTTCTCTAAAATATTCCCATAATTATATTTATCTTGTTGCACATAGCTGGAATCCTCACCGATTAAAACTTTGCCGTCATATCCAATTTGTATATCCGTATCGACATACATATCTGTCAGACTGACTCTATATGGGGTGACTACATATCTTGTTTTCTTATTTCCAAAATCACTTTCTGCCGCTCTCCCCAGCAGCAAAATCTCATCTTCTTTTTTGTTTAATTCTTTTAATATAATCGTATGTTTATTTAATCGTTCCCTGTAAAATTTCAGTGTATTTTTTATATCTACAGGAGAATGAAATTCATCATTGCTAACTGTAATTGTTCCTATAGTTCTGCTTTGTTTTTTATCCCATTTTTGTCCAAACTCCGAATAAATGTAATCAGATAATTTATTGAAACTTTTTACAATTTTATCATCTAATATACTTCCATTTGTGACAACGCCAAAGTTCATTAATTTAATTTTTCTATGAATAATCCCGTCAAATAGATACTCAATCATATCTGGTTCTAGGAATGGTTCTCCGCCAGTCAATAATAAGTGTCCAATCAGTCCAACCTCATCTAATGCCTTATCAATAACTTGCTTCGAAATACTATGATCTTGCGCTTCACCTCTCATACAATGTTTACATGTCATATTACATTTTCTTGTTATTTCAAAAGACAAACTTTTATAGGACAATTTCACACACTCTTTATTATTTTGTATTTTATTTCTTCTATCCAAATAATTCTTCTCCTATCACTTTTCGAATTGTTATCCTCTTTGCTTTATTTGCATAACACAAAAACGGATCATTAACTACATGTCTCCACTATATATTAATATTCAGTTTTACGATTTATTGGGATTTTATTGTTAGATTAGATGTAAGTTGAAATATTTCAATTCTTATTTAAAAGATATGGTTCTAACTTCGCTTGCAAATATGGATACAAATCTATCTTTCCGTTTTTGAATCTACTCAGCACTGCTGCATTAATTCCTGTCTGTTGGGCTATATATTTCTGTTTTTCTTTCTTCAAACGTTCGCAGTACATGCTTCTCAGTTCATCTTGTGTCAAACACATCGCCTTCTTTCTTTTTCGTTTATATGTTAATAATAATTGACATATAAAATATAATCATACGTGCATCAGGCAGCAGGCTACCGGATGGCCTGCAACCAGACTAAACGAGTTAATCAAAAGATTATCTTAAATACTTTCCGGAATTTTTATCTGTTCTAGATATTTCTGCAATTTTTCTGTATCAGAATCAATCAAATTAATTTGTCCGTTTTTGAATCTACTTAAATCAATCTTACTGATATTTGTCGCCTTCGAAATTGCGACAGCAGACAAGCCCAGAGCAATTATATCAGATAATCTACTACGCAATTCCTCCTGCCTCATAAGCCCTCCTATTTACAAAAAATAAAACATTCTTTATAATTTTTATATCTCTCATATAGGCATATTTAGTCAATCATTAATAATGCACTATTTTTAAGGGTTTTCACAGAGTTATCAAAAAATATCTACGAATTTATTTTCTCAAATTTCTTTTCTAATGGCACCAAATACATCTGTTTAAAATATTTTCTTCCAAATACAGTCCTGACATCGAAACATTCTAAAACTCTTTCTTTGTGAGCCGCATATATCAAGTCAATCATGTATTTCTTAATTTCTGTAATTTCTTTGTTATGTGAAGTTGCCTGTTTGCTCCCATAGCAGGCATTAAATATCTCAATAATCGTGGCCTGTGTTACATTAATTTTTCTTATTTGTTTTACACATTGCTCAAAGTAATCTTTTTTTGTCAATCCGTTTATAATACTATACTGAGAATTGGTTTTTTTCAAAGAACAATATTTTGAATATTCTTCCGCAATTTCCTTTATTTTTGCCCGATGCTTGTCATTACCCCGTTTATCAGTTTCTTTTATCAATTCCATGATATCAATTTTCCTATCTTTTGTTTTCTTTTTGGGCAATATCTCTTTATTATCTGCCAATATACACAAATTATCCATTGGGCAGTTCATTCCCTCATCAAAATAAACTGAGTTCTCCACGCTGTTAGGAAAAGCGTACTTAAAGTATAAAGGCTTCTTTATTTTTTCAGCCGCTTTATTATCATCCTTTTTATGCTTGTTCAGCAGAAAATCGCTGATCAGTCTATATAATTTATCCTTTAATTCTCTTTCTTCATTGTTTAGCGGCCTTTCTGCTTCTATGTTTCTATACTTTTCAATCGCATTATACGCTTCCTCAATATCTGGATGATCTTTTAATTCTGCTTCAGTTAATGTCTGCTTTCTGACTCCTAATAATTTCCCATATGACATAAATTTCGCTAAAAAGTCACTTTCACTGTCTAATCCCAATCTTCTTAAATCGGCTAATTCCTTGTCAGTATCCATTTTATATTCACGTTTTGCCCTGTCAATTTCCACATTGGACGCGCTGCTCAGCATGGAAATTTTATCATAGATAAATTTCCTAAGTTCTCTTTCTTCTTCTGACTCAGGAGTATCCTCAAAATAAATATGCCAGTAATATGCCTGCAAAATCTGTCCCATATTAACAATGTCGCCGACTTTCCCTTTTGCTATTTTGCTGTCTGTCCCTACCAGATCTTTAACAACGTTAAACTTCTCTTTTGTCTCTTTGGATACCTTATTTACAGGAGTAAGAAAATTCTTCTCACAGTATTTTGCTTTTTCAACTAACAGTTCATTTGACGAAATCCATAACTGATCCGAATCATAATCCATTCCTGAACATCGCTCCATTATGTCACTCTCAATACTGTTCACCACAACAATGTTGTCAGATAACGTCATATATTCATTTAACTGTGCATTCTTGGTATTTTTCAAACATACAATATTCCCACTGCTAACACAAGGATTTCTTGCCGCAATCAACTCCTGCCCATTATCGTACGTTTTGCAGTATGCCTCCCTGCCATTATGCACCCTGTCCCATGCATCCGGATCAATACCGCTTGCGTACTGGATCATCTCCATAGGATTACTCACACAGACACAAAAATCAGAATCGGGTATCTTAATACCATCTTTTTTCCAATTCTCTTTATAATCATTCAGAGTATCATTTTTAAATCTTTTATATAGATCAGTATGTATGATTCCTGGCACATAAGCGGCCAGCTCATAAATCATATTGTTATTGATACTCTTGTTGGCTCCCAGATGCATCAGGAACATATCCTCATCATTCCTCATATCGCTCAAGTACGGAATCTCTCCCATATCTAGCAACGTCCTCATATCATCTTTAGACAGAGGCAGCGCCATCAAGATCTGTGAATTGCATCTTCGGTCATGTCCATATATCCCGTGCTCTGACTTAACAACGCCAAAATATGGATTTCCATTAATCGAATCAAGCCAATACTCAAACATGTTTTGAATATCCCCATCAGCCCTATCTTCATATCGGTTCTCCACATAATCCTTGACCTTTAGTATCTTCAAGCTGTTTGGCGTGGTGATCAGCTTGATCTGGCTTATATCCTCCGCAATCGTCCACCCATGTTTCTTTACATCATCCATGGTAACATTATGGTCATTAAAATATTTTTGAATATTAAAATTAAAAGCGGCTGATTTAAACCAGAGATTTCGCAGTAATACAAATGATTTTCCTTTTAATGAATTACCTTCTTTAACATTCTCAAACTCAGTAAATTCATTGTATTTGCTGGCATCCATCAAACTCATGCCATCCCATATACTATTATGATACTCTACGACTTCATCAACAACCTTCAGCCTGTCATTATCGTCTAGCTTTGTAACACTCGATTTTTTATTAAATATGGACTCGAAATCATTTATCAAAAGTATTTCTTCTGGTCTGATCTCTAATTTCCCACATATACCGCTAAGCACAAGTGATTCATATGATTTGATGCCAGCTATATCAATAGACTCCGTTTCTGAAAAAGTAATCCCCAATCTAGCCCATTGAATGAGCAGATCATTACAGTATTCTTCTTTGATAAACAACATATTCCCACATCGGGATTTACTTGTCGATCGCATAAAGTAAACATATTTATTTCCATTCAGCACAAACCCATTTTCATACATATGCTCACGTAAGCCTTCTGTATTTAATTCTGTCTCTAATCTGGATACTTTTTTCAATGTCGATTGATTTTTGCCTGTTCCATATGTTTTGATTATATATTTCGGTTTCGGTTCTTTAATTTCACCTTTTTTATTACGTTTTAATTGCTTTTTTCTTTTGGCTGCGCCTTTGAAGATCACATTTATGACCATATCTGAATATACAATATCATAATCGTCCACCTTAAATTCTTCTCTTTGTATCTCATACATTTTCTCCAATCCCAAAGAATACGGCATCTTAACTTTATACAAGCCATCTGGCACTTTCTTTTTATTACTTTTCTCATCCCAGAACCTCGATGTATCATATCCAATTTCATTATGCTCACTATCCATTTTTTTATTGGCAGAATATAGATATCTTGCTTCTATGCTCATTATCCTCACGCCATTTTTTAAATCTTCTATCATATATTTATTCACTATCTTTTCCTCCAATATTTTTTGTTTAATCACACTCTCACGCCCAAATAAGCCACAAAACCATTCACATGACATATTTATACCCTTCCACATAAAAATCAAATATAGGGCAAATAACAGCTTATAGACCAAATACATAGACCAATTCCTATCCCTTATTGAAAGACTGATTTTATTGGGGAAATATTTAATGGCAGAGACAGGAGGGCGCAAGCCATCCTTCTTTGCCTCTTTATCAGATTATCCTTCTGGCCATAAAAATTGTCTTATTTATTTTTCAGTTTAATTCGATATCCCTTAAAATATGAAATATCAAACACCTCTTGTTCTGGCATATCTTCTACTTTCAAATCTGTTTCAAGTGCTTCAATACTAAAATCGAAAAATGATATCTTTTCTACCTCATATAATTTAGTGTCATTTACCTTTATATATTTTATCTTTGTATCGTTAATTGTTCATGTCCTCCTTAAAAATATATAGGTAGGGGATATTAAATCCCCCAAGTTTCCTTTAATTTGTTCAAAAATTGCATTGGTTTATTATCTTCTATAACATCAGGATGGAATTTCGTAGCTAATACTTTTTAAAACTTCTTTAAATACTCTTTTTCCTTGTCAGTGTAGTTACTATTTGAACCAATCGAGTAACTACCACTTGTATATTGCTTATAAAAATTATCCCATTGTTTCTGTTGCTCCTCATGACATTTGCGTTCGTATTCCCTTTTCTCTTCATCAGCTTTTTTCTTTTCAGCCCTAATCTTTGGAAGCTGCTCATAAAGTTCTTGATTCATCACTTTTAAGTGAATATCATAAATCTGTTCAAAGATATCCTCCCCATAAAGTTCGTCAAACACTACTTTCTTAGATTCATACTTTCGTATCATCTCCAAATGCTTATTATGTATCTTATATTCCTTTGAACTATGCCACTTATCAGATTCTTCTCGCTCAATTACGTCTACTTTTCTATCAATTTCATCACAAACGGCATTTATCTGGACTTGCGTCTTATCTGGAAAAATTTCTTCCAACTTGTCATAAAACCAATCATCGGGATAAACATAATGGTCTAAGAAATCAAACCAATGATAAGTTCCCATCACTACCTGTTTTTGCTTCACCTTCCTATTTTCACGGTAGGATTCTTTTACAACAATCTTATAAGAATAGTTTTCTCGTTCAAATTGTTCCTTTGAATATCGCCATCCATAGCGAACTGTAGTACCTAGGTTTAATGTCGTGGTAACTACATTCTTTGAATATCCATATACTTTTGATTTTCCATAAATCTTTTGAACTGCTATGTACATTTATATTCCTTCCTTGTGTAGTTACTTAATGTAAACAGACAGTAACTACATTCCTTATTTAAAATTCTCCTTCTCATCTAAAAAATATATACTTGCGAATATGCGTAGCATATGAGCAAAGGCACGAGCTGCAACGCAGCGATTGCCAGACTGTCAGTAGACTACACCAACTTATAATCATTCTTATCTATCAAGCCAATCACTTCTAATACTTCTTTCTGCGTTGCTTTATCTTTACACCCTTTAGTCCTTTGGATAATCATTTTCATTGAATATATAGGCAACAACAATGAACGTAACTTCTCTCTATGTTTCATCCATTCCAAACGCTCATATTCATAGCATCCATTGTATGATTGTTCACAGTTTGCCCATTTCTTTTCAAGATAAGCATTTTTACTGATTACTGGTTCACATGCTGCTAAACATGATATCAATAATGAATCTGTCAATTTCTTATTCTTTAAATTTTCTTTATCCTGTTTTGTCATAAATAATCAGTCTCCTTTTATGTAGTCCCTGACAGTAGGCACAGCCTAAATTCCTCAAAGTCCAGCATAGCTGTCCTTTGCTGAATTTAGGCTGTGATTATTATTGGAGCACCTTGTCACATTGCTTCACCGCCAAAGGGCGGCGGTTCGCAATATGCCAATCTGTCCAATAATGAATATATTATTTGTAAGCAGATAATTTTCTATATCAGAAATCACTTATTTTTTACCTATTTCCTTTTAAGACTTACCCCTCTCAAACCCTTGATTTTACTGACTTTTTTACAAATTTTAGGAAGATCAATTTCCTAAAAATCAACTTGTAACCCTACGTTGATATTCTAAATTCATTTTCATCCATGCATTTAATAAATTTCTCATTCTCATTGATGGTATGTATATATTAATATTCTCACCTTTACGAATTCTACTTCTCCATATCCACTGAATCATTTCAGATAATCCATATAAATCTTCATCAATATTAATCCTTCTTTGTTTAAAAAATTGTGTGATTCCTGGGTGTAAATATACATTCACACAATATGCAAGGTTAAATCTATCATCATAATCATTTGTTGATCTGCAGTTATAACTCACAAACTGATTCGAATATCCTTTTCCTTTTAATCTGTTTCTATAATCTTTAAAGGTTGTCCACATTATCGTCTCTGCTTTTGCGCTTAGAATATTGGAAAAATAATTATAGAGATTTCTCTTAATCTGCTTTATATTATCCTGATTTATCTTTGCTCTGAACCATGTGACGGATAATCCATTTATCTTTTGATATACATTCTCATTCAATTTACCATCATATATATTAATCTTCTCAATATATATTGATGTATCTGGTATAAAAAAATCTGTAATATGATATTCGCCATTCTGCTCTGAGATACTTTTTTGTTCATATTCAATTTGATATAAGTCAAAATAATTTTTCAATATACTGGATTCAAATAAATATGTAAGAATATAAATTTTATCAAACAGCGTAAAGATCTCAGGCGGATATCTCCATAGTAAAAGTTTCTGATTGATATAGACCAAACTTCTATTATCTGCTAATATCTTTATTTCATTATATTTTGTATCATAATCCATTTTTTCTTTATTCCATATAACAAAGCCATCACCATCAACTGTAACGCAACCACTTTCTTTTAATAACTTCATATCATCATTTCTGATATTGTCATATGGCTCTATAACATTGAGCACTTCATCTAAAATCAATGTATAATGCCCTTCTTTAATATTTTCTCTGCTTTCTTCATCTAAATGCTTGAATAATTCATGTGTAGATGCAATATCGGATTGACACGCTAATAATTCATTAATAGAATCAAGTTTTCCGTTTCCTTTATTCATTGGCTGCTTAAAATCTCTATTTGAATTCTTTATAATTCTATTCACTTCATCTAAAAATGGTGTAATGTATAAGAAATTATCAAATACATTTCTGTTTATATGTTGTATACTCCAATTTGTCTTCCCTGATCCCATTATGGAATCAATTACTGTGATTTTGCTAATAATACATCACTCCTATCTGATTTTTCTTTTGACATTTCTACATACTTTCTACTTATAATCATCTTCTCCTATAAAGGGCATGAAGACGGCATTTATATAACAACACCGTCTTATTGTTTATAGTTACACTATCTGTTTCTACATTTAAAACTTACTTATACTGCTAATTTCTTATCCATCCTGTCAAAAATAGTTTCCCTAAATTTTGCATTAACTTCTTCACTTGATATTCCATTCTTAAAAGAACATTCTACATAAAAGTATTCTTCCATATAAATATTTCTTATCTCGCATTTGATATTGATAATATTCGCTTTCGTAAATTCATAAAATAAATCAATGCTATCACCAAATATTGTTTTATTTAGCAGACCAATAGATTCAATGAATTTTTCTAGTTCAATCTGGTTTACATCTGTAATATCCATACTGATTTTTGTTTCACATTTTGCCATAGTTACTGAAAGCACTCCAATTTCAATAGCCTCTACTAAATTTGATAACTGTACCCGTTTACTCATGTAATAGTACTCTCCTTTTTTCTTTCTTTGTAATCAAAATATATTCTATTTATATGGATCTCAAATACATAAAAATCCAAGTTCCATAACCGTACTATTCTTGAACTCAATCTCTAAAACATCCGCTAAAATATCATCTTTTGTTTCGCCTGTTCTAACAGTAGCTTCACATCTTGTAACCTCTTCATAGCGGATTGTTACATCATCAGGTATCAATGATACCAATGGTGACGCATAATTGCTGATAATCAATTCTGTCTTTGTAGAATCTTCCACTATTTCATATATCTCTGAAGCAATATGGAAGTTACAGATTGCTTTCCTGTTACTTGAATCTAATGATATTGTTACAATTAATTCCTTTTCTTCATGTTCTCCAAAGAAATTCTCTACTGTTTGTTTGATTTTGTCTCTTGTCAATGTATTGTGTTTTCTTGATTTACGGGCTTCTTCCATCATTCTTGCGCCAATTCTACCTGCATCATTATCAAATTTGTCATTTCCTGTCATATATAACCTTCCCACTAATCTACAATGCTTTTATCCTTCAAATATTCCATGATAATGTAATACTCTTTGTTTATCATTTTCCTTATCCCTCCACATATTTTTATTGTTGAGAACCAGCATTTCACTAATTCTCAGATGATATTTTTAATATTTTCGATGCAATAGGGACATATCCTATTAGGACTCACGTCTATATATGATTACTTCTCCGAATGGAAAAAGAATCTTACACCAATAATTCTTTAACAATTAAACCATTTTATTATTCTTCTCATAATAACTTTTCTCCTTTACTTCAATTTTTTATGGATATTTTAGATGGCTGACAATCATCTACATACTACTTCTCTTTTTGTTTTTGTGATTTCTCTCAATTTTTATTCAATGATTTATTTTTTCTGCTTATATCCATTTTTCTTAGCTTTACCAACATATTTATTCTATTCGCTATAGTAGACAATGCACAGCCTATATCCTTTAATAATCTCTCTGTATGATGGTGGATATTCATTTTTTGATTTGAAATCAACGATAAACGTATATGTTTCATAATATATTCCTTCCATTTTCTCCTTTAGCATGAAATATTAATGATAATCGCTGTGTTATCCTTTAGTTTAATATTCTCATATTCCTTAAAATGCACCGTGCAATTGATCCCAAATGATGTTATATCATGATATTCCATTTTCCTTTTATAATTTATTTTTGTATTTTCCCTATTTTGCTTTATCTTTGCTTACAATCATTGCTTATTTAACTATTTGATAGACTTTTGTAAGATTTGATTTTTCACACGTCTCCTATATACTTCCACAAGGATTTCACAACATATCGCAAAAATACGATTGTCAATTTTTACAATTTTCAGTTACAAATATCCCACTTCCTCCACTTGTCTCCATTTGGTGCTTAGCTGTTGGAATGAGTTTTTTCCTTAATACAATGTGTTACTTCTCACCCATGTTATGAAATAAATCAGGTGGGTAACTAATGCCACCCACCTTTATATGTTCGATTTTCAGTTTGACTGCTTTGCGTTATCTTAGTGGGTAGGTGATAAGACCCCACCCCATGGTTTCCTGGCCATTGCTACTAAATATCTGTATCCAACATCACACTTATTTGTTATATAGGTGTATCATAACTGTAATATTACTGTTTTAATCCAGTTCATTCAACAAATCCAAACTTACTTGCTTACGTTTATTAGCTGCCTTTTTCACAGGAATTTCAATCTCAAGTTCTAATTCCTCCAAGTCATCCAATAAATTAAAAGATTTTTTCTTTTCTAATCTCTGCTTTTGCTCACTTATGGCTTGTTTTCCCATATTGGCAATATATTCAGTTGAAAATCCCAAACCAGAGGCGCATACAATATTTACCTTCCCATTATTTCCAGTAAAAATATTTTCAGGCATTCCTATAGCTTTTTCAATTTCTTTTTCATCAAGATGATTGTCCTTTTGATTGATAATTCCAATATGGGAGACAATTCCATCATTATTAATAGGAAGGAAAATATTTTTTGCTGTCAATGCATTTACCATATCCTGGGTAGATATCATTTTTGTCTTATCCATGTTCTGCGCATCATTTTTACAATTAGAACGCATAGCAATCACAAACATGCCATGATCCGATAACATTTTTAATTTCTCTGAATCGTCGAAATTGGATATGCTGGAAGACGAATCATCAGAGAAAAATGCATCCAGCATGTTTACCAGATTATAATTTATTTTGTTTAAATCAGAACCACACGCTTCATTATTCGCAAATATAATTCCCCCAATTTCTGGAATATCCATCAATTCTTTTGCTGTATCATATGCATTCAACCTTTTCTTGATTGGCTCATCATGTCTTGGCATCATAAGACATACAAAAACGATCTTGTCTGGAAATTTATTACAAAGTATATTGGCCAGATGAGTAATGCATCCGCTTCCAGTCGTTCCACCACCAGTTGCCACAAGCAAAATCACTTTTTCCTCAATTGCAAGGATTTTTTGTAAAATAGCCTTATTACTTTTTAACGCTTTAAAAGCGAGGCTTCGATCGCCTGCCACCCCATCGTATCCTTCCAAAACCAATACATTTTTTGCATATGGCAGAATTTTATTATCCTGGATAGAGCCATTAATAAGATAAGATGGGTAGTTTCTTTGCTGGAATTCATATGCCACTCGTTCACCGCCTAGACCAAGCCCCACTACAAATACATCGTCTTTAATCATTGTCTATCTCCCCACTTTCTGCAATTTTGATTCCCTTCTCAAGCAGATAAAAAGTATCTGCGTTAATTGATTTACATCCTTTTCCAACATATTCACCCTTATACAGATTCATCATCCTGCGATATGTCGTTGGCCTTGAGTTGCATGTAATCTGCATTATTTCCTGCAATGTCGCACCTCTGAAATGGCTGATGCAATTATTTTTCTTCAGAAACTTTAGGATCACATAGTCTACTCTTGTTAATTCCATTCATCGTCCTTCCTTCATGTGATATTTCTGTAAGTTACTTGTATTTTAGATGAACTATCACTGTCAGCAACATATAATATTATTGGTAGATAACTGTTCATCAAAATCTTAAAAAATATAGGCATTTAGCCGAATCTTTCCAAACTTAGTTGAAAAGACGCTTTTGCCAAAATGTGAAAAATGGTA
>CAOKOL010000003.1 GCA_948470335.1 uncultured Lachnospiraceae bacterium
CGGGCGTAGGATATTTGAGAGGAGCTGTCCTTAGTACGAGAGGACCGGGATGGACGAACCGCCGGTTTACCGGTTGTCAATCAATGGCACGGCCGGGTAGCTGAGTTCGGAAGGGATAAACGCTGAAGGCATCTAAGCGTGAAGCCCCCCTCAAGATGAGATATCCATATAGACCCCTTGAAGACGGCGAGGTAGATAGGCCGGAGGTGGAAGCGCAGTAATGTGTGAAGCTGACCGGTACTAATAGGTCGAAAGCTTGACCAGATGTCTGGGGAATGGAAAGTTGAATAGAAGGAAATGACATAATAGATTCTGATGTGCAGTTTTGAAGGTGCAAGCCTTCTCTATGGTTTACAAATGAAAGTACATATAAGAGTGTACAAAAGAAAAGTTTTACTTAAAAGTGCAAAAGAATGATATAGAATACATAAGATAAAAGGCTGTCGGTTGCGACAGCCTTTTACGGTGTTTTTAATAATACTGCAAATTATTTATTTTGCAGGTTTTCCTGAATATATTCTTTTATCGTATGGAGATAGGAAACGGGAACCCGGAGTTTACCATAGCCGGTGCCCAGTGAAAGACCAGGTTTATTGGCGCCGTGGAAGTCGGAACCACCGCTTTTCAATAACTGATATGCAGCGGCCAGATGAAGCATGTAGATCTGTTGCGCATCGGAATAAGTACTGTATATGGTTTCGATTCCGTCCAGGCCAACCCCTTTCAGATACACAATCATGGATTCTAATTGCCGTTCGGTCATATGATAGAGCAGAGGGTGAGCCAGTATGGCAATTCCTCCGGCTTGATGGATCACACGGATAGCATCCTCAGGGGAAACATAGGCTTTTTCCACATAGTAGGGACAACCCTCGCCGATATAGTTGTCAAACGCTTCATTTTTGTCGTTCCAGATCCCTTTTTCCACGAAAAATCTTGCAAAGTGGGCACGGGTCAGCGTAGCGTCAGGGAACCGTCGTTCCAGTTCCGGCACAGTTACCGGAAATCCGCCTTCCGTCAGTTTTTCAGCCATGAGTTCATTCCGCTTTGTCCGGTTGTTCTGGTAATGGTGAATGGAACGGAGCAGGGAAGTGTTTTCATGGTCAATCAGCAATCCGACGATATGGATATCTTTTCTTTGGTATAGACAGGACATTTCGATGCCGGGAATCAGTTCGATACCGGAACCGGATGCGGCATCCATGGCTTCCGGTATTCCCGCCACCGTATCATGATCGGTCAGAGCGATTGCGGATAATCCGCTGTCTTTGGCAAGCCGGATTAACTGACCGGGCGTATAGGTTCCATCTGAGAAACAGGAGTGAACGTGAAGATCGATATGCCGGCTCATTGCAAAGTCTCTCCTCCCTGGGGAGGTTCATTCAATTGAGCAATCTGCGGATCATCCGGTCTTAACTCTCTGCGGTTCGCCATAACGATATCATAGGTACCCTGCATGGAAGTCATAAAAGAGGCAAATTTGTTCTGTGTGTTTTCCATAGAGTGGCTGATGATGGTCTGCAGGCTTTTCAGCATTTCGTCAGTGTAGCGGACAGAGGCTTCCCGGATTCCGTTTGCGTCAGTGGTTGCATTGTCCACAATGGCCTGGGCCTGGGCGTTGGCCTGTTCGATCAGTTGGTTTGACTGTTCCAGTGCGCGGCGCATGATCTCATGTTCATTAATCAGTTCGTCGGTCTGTTTGTTGGCCGCATTCAGCAGGCTGTCGGCTTTTGCCTTGGCATCGGAAAGAATCGAGTCTCTGCTGCTGATGATTTTCTGATATTTTTTGATTTCATCGGGAACCCGCAGCCGCAGGTCTACCAGCAGATCATCGATGATGTCTTTATCCACGATAATCTTTTTGTTGTTGGAAAAGGGCTGGGCTTTACAGGAATCTATGTAATCTTCAATTTCACTGATCAGCTCTTCAATTTTGCTCATGATTGATATGATTCTCCTTATAAAAATTTTTTCCGCATTTCCCGTTCCACAAATTCCGGAACAAATGCACTGATGTCGCCGTGGAAGCTGGCCACCTCCCGAACGGTGGTGGAGCTTAAATATGAGTATTTTAAATCCGTGGTCAAAAAAACCGTATCCAGTTCGGCGTCCAAAATATGATTGGTCTGTGACATCTGCAGTTCGTATTCAAAATCCGTGATGGCCCGAAGCCCTCTTACGATCACATGACTGTCACAGGCTTTGGCAAAGTCAACCAGGAGCCCGCTGAATGAAGCAATCTCCACATTCGGCAGATCCTTGATAACGATTTGCAGCATATCAACCCGTTCCTCCACGGTAAACAATGGTTTCTTAGACCGATTGTTCAGAATACCGACGATCAGCCGGTCGAATATTTTTGATGCTCTCTCGATAATATCAATGTGTCCGAATGTAGTCGGGTCAAAACTGCCCGGATAAATAGCGGTTTTCATCGTTTCCTCTTTCTGAAGCAGAGCCTGTCCTCTGAGTACTTAGCTGATTTTAATCACGCAGGGCTATAAAAACATGCTGACTGGTTTTATAGCGCTTTTGTCTGTACAGTTCAAAGCCCAGTGAAGACAGATAATCAAAATCTGTGTCCAGTGAGGCTTCCGTCACGATTCTTGTGTAGGAATCCACAAATCGGCATGCGCCGGCCCGTATCCGGGCGCTTAAATGTTCCAGAACCTTTTTTTCAAGCTCCTGCCGGTACGGGGGGTCCATAAAGATGAAATCGACAGGCTGTTCCAGTTGTTCCAGCATGGACAATCCCCGTATAACGTCGGTCATCATAACCTCCGCCTGATCGGAGAGACGGGTGAAATCAAGATTCTGTCGAATCACAGCCGCAGCTTTGGGATTATTTTCAATAAACCAGGCTTTTTTAGCGCCCCGGCTCAGCGCTTCAATGCCGATGGCGCCGCTTCCTGCGAATAAATCCAGAAAGAGACAGCCGGGCAGATCAGGATGCAAAATATTAAACAGTGTTTCCTTAATACGGTCCTGTGTGGGACGTGTGTCCGAAGTGTCCAAAGTCTTTAAAGGAAGACTTCGTGCGCTTCCCGCAATTACTCTCATCATTTACCTCGTGTTTGCCGCGGCGTAAAAGGCAGAATATCACCGGGACAGCCCGCCGCAGGCGGAGAATCCTGCAAAGCGGGATTCTGATTCCTATCATACAGTTTCTATTTATTGGTATAACCACTTGGGCTATCTCATTATATTATGTTCTTAGAATTCTTACAAGGGCAAAATCAAAAAAAATGAAAATATAATCAAATTTTTTAAAAGAAACTATTGCATTTTTTTTAAAATCTAGTATAATAATGAAGCGAGCCCGCATAAAAGGGCAGTAAGCTTCCTTAGCACAGTTGGTAGTGCACTTCACTCGTAATGAAGGGGTCGCCGGTTCAAGTCCGGCAGGGAGCTTTTTTTTTGTATCATTCAGGAACATTTTTGAATTTCGTGAATGATATAAGAATGCTCTGCGAGAATACATAGGGTCTGCCCCGGCGAAAAAGTAAAATACCGCCAAAGCGGCCCGCCGCAGACAGAAGAATCCTCGGAAAGGCAGAATGTCGCCGAAGCGACCCGCCGCAGGCGGAGAATCCTGCAAAGCAGGATTCTTATTCTTTCTGAAAATATTACCATAAAAAAGGAGTGACTGTTTACAATGGACAAAAAATTAAGAGTTGGCATTCTTGGCGCGACCGGTATGGTAGGTCAGAGATTTATCACCCTGCTGGAGAATCATCCCTGGTTTGAGGTGGTGACTGTTGCGGCCAGCCCCAGATCTGCGGGAAAGACCTATGAGGAGGCTGCGGAGGGCCGCTGGAAGATGGCCGGTCCTGTGCCGGAAGCCGTGAAGGGACTGATTGTAAAAGATGTGAACGACGTGGACGCGGTCACTCCCGATGTGGATTTTGTATTCAGCGCAGTCGATATGAGCAAGGAAGAAATCAGGGCGATTGAGGAGGCTTATGCCAGAACAGAGACGCCTGTTGTTTCCAATAACAGTGCCCACCGCTGGACGCCGGATGTGCCCATGGTAGTTCCGGAGCTGAATCCGGAGCATCTGGCCGTGATCGCCGACCAGAGAAAACGTCTGGGAACCACAAAAGGATTTATTGCCGTAAAACCCAACTGTTCGATCCAGAGTTATACGCCGGCGCTTCATGCACTGAGAGAATTCGGCATTAAAACCGTGGTGGCCACCACCTATCAGGCCATCTCCGGCGCGGGAAAAACCTTTAAGGACTGGCCGGAAATGGTGGACAATGTGATTCCTTTTATCGGCGGAGAGGAAGAAAAAAGCGAGCAGGAGCCTCTGCGGATCTGGGGCAGAGTGGAAAACGGCCGGATCGTAAAAGCGGAAGGCCCGGTGATTACGACCCAGTGTATCCGGGTTCCTGTTTCCGACGGACATACGGCGGCGGTTTTTGTGGATTTCGAGAGAAAGCCTTCCAAAGAAGAAATGATTCGGCGCTGGAATTCCTTCCGGGGGCTTCCCCAGGAGCTGAAACTGCCCAGTGCGCCTCAGCAGTTTATCAGATATTTTGAAGAAGACAACCGTCCTCAGGCGGCGCTGGACAGACAGTATGAAAACGGTATGGGGGTATGCGTGGGCCGTCTGAGAGAGGACACCGTGTACGATTATAAATTCGTGGGTCTGTCCCATAATACGATCCGGGGCGCGGCAGGCGGCGGCGTGCTGATCGCAGAGCTTTTGACCGCGCAGAACTATATTACCGCAAAATAACGGAAAATTCAGGAGAAACAGAATGAGCCTTATATGTACGGTTGAAAAAAAGCCTTTTGGCAAAGTGAAGAATGGGAGGGAAGCGGCCCTCTATGAAGTACGCGGTTCTGACGGCATGGGGTTTGCGGTCAGCGATTTTGGCGCAACCCTGGTATCGCTGTGGATTCCGGGACCTGAAGGGATCGTGACGGACGTGGTTCTTGGTTATGACTGTGCCGCCGGCTATGAGGACAATGACGGCCATCTGGGCGCGACGGTGGGACGAAGCGCAAACCGTATCGCGAACGGACAGTATAAGCTGAACGGAACCATTTATCAGACAGACCAAAATGACGGGGAGAACAATCTGCACAGCGGCCGGGATTATTATGGAAAGCGTTTTTGGGAGACAGAGCTTCTCGAAAACGGCGTCCGTTTTACGCTGCACAGCCCTGACGGAGATCAGGGACACCCCGGCAATGCGGAGATTACGGTGGACTATACACTGGCAAATGACCATGGACTCCGTCTGGCCTATCATGGAATCTGCGATCAGGATACGGTAATGAACCTGACCAATCACAGCTATTTTAATCTGGAAGGACCGGAGGGAAAGTGTATTCTCCCGCATCAACTGCAGATATATGCCTGTCAGTTTACGCCGACGGATGCGAATCTGATTCCGACCGGCGAGCTGGTATCCGTGGACGGAACACCCATGGATTTTAACGTGATGAAAGAAATTGGCCGGGATATCGGCGCGGAATATCCGGCGCTGAAACTGGCAGGCGGCTACGACCATAATTATGTGCTGGAAAATAACGGACAATTCGCTCTGGCTGCCGTATATCAGGCATGCGGGCGCAGGATGGAGGTCTATACAGACCTTCCCGGAATGCAGATTTATACCGCCAACTTTTTAAAAGCCGAGGGAAAACATCATGCCGCCTATGGCAAATATTCAGGAATCTGTTTTGAAACGCAGTATTATCCCAACAGCATAAATATTCCTTCCTTTCCGTCTCCGATGCTGAAAAAGGGCGAGCCGTTCCAATCGGCGACAGAGTATCGTTTTTCATGGTAGGTGAATCCGAAGATGGATGAGGTTCTGAAACTGGAACAGGATATCATTACGGTGGACATGTATCTGAAACTGCGGGATGCGGTGGGCTGGAAAAAGCTGAGCAGAAGCCAGGCAAAAAAGGCGCTGGAGAACAGTCTGTGTACCATGTGCGTGACACTGGCAGGGCAGCCCATCGGCATGGGGCGGGTCGTCGGGGATGGCAGCGTCATCTGTTATATTCAGGATCTGATTATTCATCCCAATGCCCAGGGCATGGGCGCAGGCGTAATGCTGATGGAAGCGCTGATCGCCTATGTGAAGGGGATTACCGAGGAAGGAACGGAGATGATGCTGGATCTGATGTGTGCAAAAGGCCGGGAGTTCTTTTATGAGAGTCACGGCTTTCTGGCCCGCCCTACGGAAAATCTGGGTCCGGGCATGATTATGTATATCCGGAAGTGAGGCGATTATGCCACTTAACAAATCCCTTCTTTTGTGGTATCATAAATCTATGATTCGTGTCCCCGCCGGGGGAATAAAGCGTCGGTTTCTGCGCATTTGCAGAAATCCATGGGCTTAAAAGGACAGGAGGACTGAAAATGGGGAAACGGTATGTAGCCTATGTGGGCTCTTATACATTTATCGGAAAAAGCAAAGGAATCACGATCTATGACGTAGATGTGGATGCGGGCCGATTTACGAAACGCAACGAGGTGGAAATCAATAATTCCTCTTATCTGGCAGTCTCTCACAGCCGCAAGTATTTATATTCCGTGGTGGACGAGGGAATCGCCAGCTTCCGGATCTTAGAGGACGGCGGGTTAGAGCAGATGAATATTGTTTCCGCACAGGGGATGCGGGGCTGTTATCTGTTTATCGATCCCACTGACCGGTATATTTTTATCAGCGGTTATCATGACGGAAAACTGACGGTTTTAAAGATACATGAAAACGGAAGCCTGGGAGGAATCACGGATTTTGTGTTCCACAAAGGCATCGGAAGCGTGGCGGAAAAGACCCATCAGCCTCATATCAGTTGTGTGATGATGACGCCGGACCGTAAGTATGTGTGCGCGGTGGATTCGGGGATTGACCAGATTAAGGTGTACAGCTTCAATTATGAAACGGGAAAGCTGGCTCTTGCGGATATCGTCCGCGGGGATCTGGAATCGGCGCCTCATCATATGCTGTTCAGCAATGACGGCCGTTTTATGTATGTGGTGTGCGAGCTGAAAAATCATATCTGTGTTTATTCCTATGACGGAAGCGGCAGCATTCCGGAGTTTGAACTGGTTCAGCGTATTTTTACCGTCCGCAGAAATGCCAGCAGCGTCAGCGCTGCCTGTGCCATTGAGATGACTTCGGATAACCGTTATCTGTTCTGCTCAAACGCAGGGGATAACAGCGTGTGTATGTTCAAGCGGGATGCGGAAACCGGACGTCTGTCCGTAATGCGGATTCTTCCGATCAGCGGAGATTATCCCAAAGACATCGGACTGTTTCCTGATGACAGACATTTGTTCTCGGTAAATCATGAATCAGGTTCCCTTACATTTTTTACGGTGAATTATGAGAAGGGTCTGATTATTATGAATCAGGTGCCGATTACCGTGGATGAGCCCAACTGCGGTCTGGTCGTGGAACTGCCGTAAACAGGCGGCTGACAAAACATTTTGGAATACACTGAGATCAGGCACGGTGAGATTTCTGGAGTACATGGAAAGCAACGGAAGTGTCAAAGGATCTATGAAAAAAAGAACAGTAGCGGACTGTACTACAACATAGTAAGCGGCTAAAGAACACCCGCTAACTATTTTCCATGCATCGCACTTAGGGTCTAAAAAACAGACCCTAAGTGCTCATAGCAAAGCCCCGGGAGGGGAGCTGCGGAACTAAATTAAGAGGAGAAAAGGATGAAAGATTACGAAGTATTTGTGGAGGATATCAATCCCTGCGGCGGCGCCAAACACGCGAAGAAAAAACTGATCGAAGTGCAGGCGGAGAGCCCGGAGGCTTATGTGAAAGAAAACGGCGCTTTTCCCATTATGGAGATGACGGAAGCCGAGGACGGCAGTGTGATCATTACCACCGGTGACGGCAGCGGCAATTTTGTGAAATATACTTTTACGGAGTAGAGAAGCATCCTGCTTCGCAGGATTCGGCGCCGCGGAAGTTTCTTTTAAGATCGAAAACAGGTTATTTACAAAGCCGGAGCCGGGTGCTCCGGCTTTATGTCTATGATGACCAGTTCCGGGCGGTTGAAGATTCTGGGCAGAAGGTTCCTGCACAGTCCCCGGCTGACGATCATTACCGTATCCCCCAGATCATAACGGCCTCCGGCATAGGGAGGGAAGACACCCTGGTTTGGCGCAAACAGGCCGTTGGCCAGGCCGGGAATGCGCACCTGTCCGCCATGGGCATGGCCGGTCAGCACCAGATCAAAGCCTTTTTCGGTTTCCCGGGAAAAATGAGCGTAATATGCCGTTAATTCGGGCCGGTGGGATAGCAGAACGGAATAAAAGGTGTTATCCAGGGCGGTTTTGCAGGCGGATAACTGTTTTTTCCAGCCTTCCATCAGCTCCGGTCCCCAGTAACGGCCCTGCCGGAAACGGGCCGGGTCGTCTACGCCGCAGATGCGGACGGTCTGTCCGTTCGCCGAAAACAGACGGCTTTCCCCTTCCAGTACGGTGATGCCGTAGGAGGAAACGGTCCGCTTGAGGGCAGCCCCGTTGCCGGCCCAGAATTCATGGTTGCCTGACACATAGTAGCAGGGAAACTGTTTTCCGATCAGAAAAAACAGAAGCCTTGCATGATCCATGTCCATCTGGCCGTCAGACATATCGCCTGCAAACAGAATGGCATCAGGATGCCAGGTTTTGATGGCATTGATCAATTTATGCTGTTTTGTTCCGTATAAAGTGTTATGCAGATCTGTCAGCAGGGCGAAGCGGACCTGCTTTGTCACCTTTGGGGACTTTTCCGTGTAATGCCGGAGGATCAGACGGCGGTCGCAGGCAGCCAGGATTCCGGAAGCCAGCACGGCCAGCGGCAGCCCGCGGGAAAACAATTGATTTAAAATTTTCATTTTCACAGTATAGCACAGTTTCCGTTTTCTATCCAGGGGATTTTGTTATAGAAAATGAACTGCAAAATACAGCCGCAAAATACGCAAAATCTTTTGCTGAAACAGCTTGACAATTATTTGACAATGTGATATGCTGTTATCAACAAATAAGAGGGAGTAGCTGATACCATAACCCTTAGCGTATATCATGGATTTTGGTATATCCGAATCGTCAGGACGATGGAAACATCCGTTTCGGATCAGAACAACTGTAGCAAGACTTTTATTGTAGCACGGCAGTGGGCTGCAATAAAGGTCTTTTTTTCTATATAAAAGCAGCCCGAAAGCGGTGGAGAACCTGCAGATAAAAGCCGTTTCTGAAACGGCAGAGCGAAAAGTCCGGCTTCTGAACAACCTTTGGGCGTCTATGGCGGCAAAAGGGGCAGGGCAGGACTGAAAAGGAGGAATCTTATGTTGAGAAGAAGAAGGAACGTAGAGTTTGACCCATCCGGCGTAAAAGTAAAGGATGTGGCCTCGAAAGCCGGAAAGGGTGCCGCTGCGGTGGTGGTTTTGCTGCTGGCGCTGTATCTGCTGGCAGGAAGCGTCTATTCATTAAAGGAAAATGAGTATGCGGTGATTACCACATTCGGCGTGCCAAAGGTGGTGGAAGAATCAGGCATTCACCTGAAAATACCTTATGTACAGATGTTAAAGAAAGTGCCGAAAACCATCAATGGATTTCCCATCGGTTTTAGTATGGATACGGATGAATCGATGGAAGCGGAATCTTTTATGATTACCAGAGATTACAACTTTGTGAATGTAGACTTCTATGTGGAGTACCGGGTGACAGACCCGATCAAATACCTGTATGCGTCGGAAGACCCGGTGGGAATCCTGAAAAATCTCACGCAGAGCTATATCAGAGATACAATCGGCCTTTACGACGTGGACAGCGTAATCACCACAGGAAAAAGCGAGATTCAGGCATCAATTAAAGAAAAGATCGTCACCAGGCTGGAGCGTGAGGATATCGGAATTCAGTTGATGAACATTACGATTCAGGACGCGGAGCCGCCTACCGCAGAGGTGATCAATGCCTTTAAAAACGTGGAAAACGCAAAGCAGGGCAAGGAAACTTCGATTAACAAGGCGAACCAGAAACGAAACGAGGATATTCCCGCAGCCAGAGCGGCGGCGGACCAGACCATTAAGACGGCAGAAGCCCAGGCCGAGGAGCGAATCAACGAGGCGGTGGGCCAGACGGCCAGACTCAACGAGCTCTATGCGGAATATCAGAAGTATCCGCTGATTACCAAACAGAGAATGTTCTATGAGGCGATGGAGGAAATTCTGCCGGATATGAAGATTATCATTGAAAAAAGCGACGGAACCACCCAGACCATGCTGCCGCTGGAATCTTTTGCGAATGTGGAAAACATTACAAATAATCCGGGTACGGAGCGGACGGAAGCTGGCGGCGAAGGGAATAACGGCAATGGGAACAGCAGCGGCGATAACGTCTCCGGCGACGTGGAAGAATAGAGCGGCAGGGGAGCTGCGGAACTCTAAAACAGCAACGGACCGTACAAACCCCGGGAGGATTTACAGACACTTTAGTGGCTGGAAATTCTCCCAGGTCAGGGGGGGCTTGGCAGGGGAGTTGCGGAACTTTAAATAGAAAGGAAAAAAATATGAAGAAAAAAATGATTTTGGCGGTTGTCGCCATACTGGCATTCTTGATTCTCGGTTCCGGCGCGGTGGTTACTTACCCGAATGAATTTACGATCATCAAACAGTTTGGAAAAATTGTGGATATCAGGGAGAATCCGGGTTTGAGTTATAAGATTCCTTTTATCCAGAGCGCGGAAAAAATTGAAAACGAGGTTCTTTTATACGATCTGGCGGTCAGCGATGTGATGACCAAGGACAAGAAGTCCATGATTGCGGACTGTTTTGCCCTCTGGCGGATTTCAGACCCGCAGAAGTACACCCAGACGCTGAGCGCTCAGAAAAGCAATGCGGAGTTCAGAATTGACACCATTATATACAACAGTCTGAAAAACGTAATCAGCAGTCTGAGCCAGGAGGAAGTGATCAGCGGCCGTGACGGCGAGCTGGCCCAGGCCATCAAGGACAATATCGGGGATACCCTTTCCCAGTACGGCATAGAGCTTCTGGCGGTGGAAACCAAGTCTCTGGATTTGCCGGATGAGAACAAGGACGCGGTATATGAGCGGATGATCTCAGAGCGGAACAACATCGCGGCGACCTATCAGGCAGAAGGCCAGGAGGAGGCCCAGGAGATTGCCAATAAGACAAAGGCGGAGATTATCGTGATGCAGTCCAAAGCGGATGCCCAGGCGGCGGAGATTATCGCTAAGGGTGAGGCGGAGTATATGCGGATTTTAAGTGAGGCATACAATGATGAGGAGAAGGCGGATTTCTATCTGTTCCTCCGCTCTCTGGATGCGGCCAAGGCTACCATGGTGGGAGACAACAAAACCCTGATTATTGACGAGTCGTCGCCGATTGCGCAGATTTTTTACGGATATTGATGATGTGAACGGGTATTCACAGATAGGAACGGATGTGAAAGGAAGCGTTAAAGTGAGAGCGCTGAGAGAACCGTAAAAGGGGCGTAAGAAAGAGGGCGTCATGGCCGATATCAGCCATGGCGCCCTCTCCCTTCATATGGTTTTGAGAATAAAAAACTGCTTTTCTGAAATTATTTTTTCCCATGCTCCCCTGCTGACGAATGGGGAATTCTTGCGCGGAAAAACCGTTCGCCGATTTTCTTTCCGTCGAAAGGAAACAGCGGGTACAGGTAGCTTTTTCCGGCGATGGTTTTGTTGCCGAGCAGGGCGATCAGGCAGATCAGGATGCCGGCGGCAAAGCCCCAGACGTTAAACAGAGAGGTGAGGACAAGCAGAATGATCCGCAGGAATTTCAGCGCGTAGCCCAGCTCCAGACTGGACTGGGTGTAGTTGGACAGCACGACGAAGGCCATGTACAGCATTGTTTCGGCGTTGAACCACCCGGAACTGACGGAAAAATCCCCGACCACCAGGGCGGCGATCACGCTTAGAGGCGTGGTCAGCATGGAGGGTGTGTTCAGGGAAGCCAGTTTCAGGCCGTCGATGGCAAATTCCAGAATCAGAAGCTGCAGAATCAGCGGGACGGACACCGTTTCTTTAAACTGGATAAAGGCCAGCCAGTCGGGAATCCACTGGGGGTTCTGCATCAGCAGCAGGAAAATGGGGGTTAAAAGCAGGGCGATCAGGCTGGTGCCGAAGCGGGTCAGCCGCAGGTATGTCCCGGTCAGCGGCGGGAAATAGTAATCGTCCGCTTCCTCGATAATGTCAAAAATACTGGAGGGGAGAATCATGGCCGCAGGGGAATTGTCCACCAGGATCACGATATTTCCCTCTAACAGACAGGCTGCCGCCGTGTCGGGCCGCTCGGAAAACTTGAATTTCGGGAAAGGATTGATCCATTTGTACTCATAGAGACATTCGGCCAGACTTTCCTGGTTCATAGTCAGAGCGTCCACCTCGATATTTTTGATCCGGGTTTTAATCCGTTCCAGCAGATCATGATCCACCCGGTCGTCAATGTAGCAGATGGCAATGTCCGTTTTGGATTTATTGCCTACCTGGGTGATCTCGTTAATCAGGTGCGGGTCCCGGATGCGCCGCCGGATCAGGGCGGTGTTAAATACCAGCGTCTCCACAAAGCCGTCCCGGGAGCCCCGCAGCACCCGGTCTTTTTCCGGCTCCGAGACACTCCTTACAGGGTAGGTCCGGCACTCGATGGTGATACAGTCCCGATAGCCGTCGATAAACAGGCAGGTGATGCCGGAGAGAAGCTGGGTAATCATGGCGTCGGCATCCCGCACAAGCCCGACTTCTGTATAGGCGATCAGTTCTTTGGAGAAATCGTGAGCATTGGAGGGCATGTCCTCAGGTTTTTTGGTAAATAAAAAGGACAGTATTTTTTCCAGTACTTCGTCTTTTACAAAGCCGTCCACGGTGTACATGCAGGCATTTTTTCCGCCGATGCGCAGTACCCGGTAAACGATATCGAAATTCCGGTCTATGGATAAGGCCTTGTTAAAGTAATCCATAGTATCCTGTAAATTTCCGGAAAACGGATTGTTCATCTGAAATACTCCTTATGGGCTGAATTTAGGTTTTTCCACAGAACAGGACAACCTATAAACCTGCTGTTATTGTGTTCCAAAAAAAAATAATTTATGCAAAATCCGGTTATGAAAGTGCTTGCAAAAGGACGGGCGGATGTTAAAATAATTGGAGAAGTTTCGGCGGGGAACAATCCTGACGGATATCAAAAGGGATAAAAAAGGAAGACGAAAAAATCGGAAACGATATGAGGGAGGCGGCAGATTCTACTATGAAGATCAGGGTGGCGGTGACAGGCGGCGGCGCTTCCGGCATGACGGCGGCCATTGGGGCGGCGCGGGCCGGGGCGGAAGTGTATTTGATCGAGGGAAATGACAGAGTGGGAAAGAAACTGCTGTCCACGGGCAACGGAAAGTGTAATTTCACAAACCGGAATGTGGAAAAGATTGCGGAAAGCGGGAGGCGGGCCGGCGGGCTGCAGCCGGTGGGGACCGGGCTGGACTGTGAGGTGCTGCCGGTTCCTATACCGGACATGCCATGCTTTCACAGCGGCGATCCCTCCTTTCCCGGTCAGGTGCTGAAACGGTTCGGCTACCGGGAAACCATTGATTTTTTCAAAGGGCTGGGCGTGGTGCCGAAGGAGAAAAACGGGTATGTTTATCCGGCCGGAGGACAGGCTTCGGCGGTGTTAGATCTGCTGCGTCTGGAACTGGAACGGCTTGGTGTAAAGGTGATCTGTTCCACCAGGATAAAAAATGTCCGGATAAAGGCTTCTGATGTTTCGGGGATATCCGGATTTGTGCTGGAGGGAACCGGCCCGGAGGGGAAGCCTTTTTCCCTTTCCGCTGATCGCGTCATCCTGGCCTGCGGGGGAAAGGCGGCGCCTGCCACCGGTTCGGACGGGAGCGGTTACGCGTTGGCGGAAAAGCTGGGCCATTCCGTTACGCCCCTGTCTCCTGCGCTGGTGCAGTTGAGATGTCAGGAGGATTTTTATAAACGGTTGTCCGGTATCAGAACGGAGGGAACGGTCAGACTTTATGTGGACGGAAAACCGAAAGCGGAGGACCGGGGAGAATTGCAGTTGACCGCTTACGGCATCTCCGGCATTCCGGTGTTTCAGGTCAGCCGGTTTGCGGGGCTGGCCCTTCCGGAAGGGCGGAACGTTACGGCAGAGCTGGATTTGATGCCGTCCATGTCCCGAAAGGAACTGGAAACATATTTCAGGACCTTCTCGCCGGAGCGTTACGGCGGGCTGCTGAATAAAAAGCTGCTGGCGCTGCTGCTGAAACGGTACGGGACGAAGCCGGAGGATCTGGCAGCAGGCGTGAAAGGATTCCGCACCCGGATCAAGGCGGTGAACCCTTTTGAAAATGCCCAGGTGACGGCAGGCGGCGTGGACACCCGGCAGATCGATCCCGCCACCATGATGTCCCGAATCATTCCCGGTCTGTATTTTGCCGGAGAGCTGGCGGATGTGGACGGCATGTGCGGCGGATATAATTTACAGTGGGCATGGAGCAGCGGGTATCTGGCGGGGAGTAGCGCGGCGGTTTCACAAGCCCCGGAACTTTAGAAAGAAAAGAGGCGCGGGATATGGAAATGAAAATGCTTCCTGTGGGCATTGAGAATTTTGAAGAAATCCGTACGGAAGATTATTACTATGTGGACAAGACGGCGATGATCAGAGATCTGCTTCGCGGACGGGGAAAAGTAAACCTGTTTACCCGTCCCCGGCGTTTTGGAAAGTCTCTTAATATGGGCATGTTAAAGTGCTTTTTCGAAACAGGCTGCAATAAAGAAATCTTCGCCGGTCTTGACATTTCCAAAGAAACGGCGCTGTGCGAAAAATATATGGGCAGATTTCCGGTTGTGTCAGTCAGTCTGAAAAGCGTTAACGGAGCTGATTACGCGACGGCACGTTCTCTGATGTGCGCCACCATCGGCAATGAAGCGATGCGGTTTTATGAGCTGTCGGACAGCGGCCGGCTGACCAGTGAAGAAAAAGAAGTATACAGGCAGTTGATTACCGTTGATACGTCGGGACGGGGCGTTTATGCCATTTCGGACGCAGCCCTGATGGGAAGTCTGAAAACCTTGTCCATGCTGCTTGCAAAGCATTATGGGGAAAGGACGGTTATTCTGATTGACGAGTATGATGTTCCGTTGGCAAAGGCCAGTGAGCAGGGCTATTACGACGAGATGATCCTGCTGATCCGCAATATGTTTGAACAGGCGCTGAAAACCAATGACAGTCTGTACTTTGCGGTTTTAACCGGCTGTCTGCGTGTATCAAAGGAGAGCATTTTTACGGGGATGAATAATCCGAAGGTTTTTTCCGTTACGGATGCGGAGTGTGATTCCTGTTTTGGTTTTACCGATCATGAGGTAAGGGAGATGCTTTCTTATTATGGATTAAACGATAAATACGATACTGTAAAAGAGTGGTATGACGGATACCATTTCGGGGATGCGGATGTCTATTGTCCATGGGACGTGGTCAGCTATGTGAATAAATTACAGGCAAAGAGAACGCTTCCTCCTCAGGATTTCTGGTCCAATACCAGCAGCAATGACGTGGTAAAACGGTTTCTTGAACAGGCAAATCCGACCACGAGGGATGAAATTGAACGACTCATAGCCGGCGAATATGTTGTGAAAACAATCAATGAGGAGCTGACTTACAAAGAGCTGTATGACAACATTGAAAATATATGGAGCGTTCTTTTTACAACGGGATATTTGACGCAGCGCACAGAAGCTGAAGGAAATATGCGCAGGCTGGTCATTCCCAACAGAGAGATCCATAATATTTTTATGAATCAGATCAGGGTCTGGATGCAGAGCAGAGCCAGAGAGGACGGCGTACGGCTGAATGAATTCTGCAATGCTTTCCGTAACGCTGACAGGGAGCGGGTGCGGACGATTTTTACGGAATATCTCACGGAAACTGTCAGTGTCAGAGACACGGCCGTCCGGAAAGAATTCAAGGAGAATTTTTATCATGGATTTCTGCTTGGCCTGCTGCGGTTTAAGGAGGACTGGAAAGTCATTTCCAATAGAGAAAGCGGCAGTGGATATGCGGATATCGTAATTGAACTTTTGGCCGATCTGCTTGGCATTGTGATAGAAGTGAAGTATGCGGAAAACGGAAATCTGGAAGCAGGATGCGCAGAGGCCATGGAACAGATTGAAAGGAACAGATACGCGGAACGGCTGCGTTTGGATGGAATGCGCAAAATTTTAAAATGCGGCATTGCCTGTCATATGAAAAGGTGCAAAGTGGTGTTTGAGGAGGAAAAGACGACGTGATTCAGATTTCGCAGATGAAGCTGCCGCCGGACCATACGAGAGAAGAAATGGAACGGAAGATCGCCAGACTTTTAAAACTGCCCAGGGAGGCAATCCTGCATTTCGAGGTGGTAAAAAAGTCCGTGGATGCCAGAAAAAAACCGGAGATTTTTTTTGTCTATACGGTGTGGGCGGAAGTGAAGAATGAGGCTGCCGTGGTAAAAAAGGCCAAAAATCAAAATATTGTTTTCATCCGTCCGGCCGTTTATGAATTTCCCGGCGGGGAATCGGAAGACGGGTGTTCCGGCCGGGATGTCCGGAATCAGAGTGGGGACAGGCCGGTAATTATCGGCAGCGGTCCGGCCGGATTGTTCTGTGGTTTGATGCTGGCCCGCCGCGGCTTACGGCCTTTGATTCTGGAGCGGGGGAAGGCGGTGGAGGAACGGGTTCAGGATGTGGAAGGGTTCTGGCAGGGCGGCCCTCTGAACCCGGAATCCAACGTTCAGTTCGGCGAGGGCGGCGCAGGCACTTTTTCCGACGGGAAATTGAATACGCTGGTGAAGGACCCTCAGGGCCGGGGGCGGTTTGTGCTGCAATGTTTTGCGCAGATGGGAGCTGATCCCGATATTTTATATATGCAGAAGCCCCATATCGGTACGGATGTGCTGCGCCGGGTGGTGAAGGGGCTGCGGGAGGAAATTCTGGGCCTGGGAGGGGAGATCCGTTTTCAGTCCTGTGTCACGGATTTTCTGATTGAGAACGGCAGGCTGACCGGCGTGACCGTAAATGGCCGGGAGGAGCTGTCAGCCCGGACCGTGATTCTGGCAATCGGCCACAGTGCCAGGGATACTTTTGAGACTTTGTATCGGAAGCAGGTGCCGATGGAGGCCAAGGCTTTTGCGGTGGGGCTGCGCATGGAGCATCCCCAGCCGGTGATCGAAAAGGCCCGGTATGGCGATCATCCCTATGAAGGTCTGCTTCCGGCAGCCGATTATAAGGTAACGCACCGGGCGGCAAACGGCAGAGGGGTCTATTCCTTCTGCATGTGTCCGGGCGGTTATGTGGTCAATGCCTCCTCCGAGCCGGGACGTCTGGCGGTCAATGGCATGAGCAACCGGGCCAGAGACGGGGAAAACGCAAACAGCGCATTGATCGTGACGGTGACGCCGGAGGATTTCAGAACAGTGCATCCGGAATGTCCGGTGCTGTCCGGTATGGAATTTCAGCGGCATTTGGAAACCCAGGCATACAAGCTGTGTCACGGAAAGATTCCGGTACAGTTATTTCAGGATTTTGAGGCCGGACGGCAGAGCACAGGGCTGGGGGCGGTGGCGCCGCAGATGAAAGGGGGATATGCGTTCGGAAATCTGCGCGGCATCCTGCCGGATTACATCGGCAGCGCGTTGGTGGAGGGGGTCTATGCCTTCGACCGCCAGGTGCCCGGCTTTGCCCGTCCGGACACCCTCTTTTCCGGCGTGGAGTCCCGCACCAGCTCGCCGGTGAGGATTCTGCGTGACGAATGGTGTGAGAGCAGTATCAAAGGGCTTTATCCCTGCGGCGAGGGGGCCGGTTATGCCGGCGGAATTATGTCTGCGGCCATGGACGGACTGCGGGTGGCGGAACAGATTGTGAGAAAGATTCTTGACAATACGTGTGGTACGTATTAAACTGTTTATGTAGGAGGGAGGAACATGAAAGATAAGGATTTGCTTCAAATTTTGAAGAAAAACGGATGGAGCCTGGCCAGAATCAGCGGCAGCCATCATGTTCTTCAAAAAGGCGGGAAAACAATTGTGGTTCCCATACATGGCAAAGATGTTCCTGTCGGCTTACTCAATCGTATTCTTAAAGAAACAGGGCTGAAATCGTCTTTTTAATTCAGGAGGTATTATTATGTTATTTGTATATCCCGCTGCCTTTCATAAAGAGGAAGACGCATATTGGGTAGAGTTTCCCGATCTGGAAGGTTGCTATACTTATGGGGGCTCTGTCAATGAAACCATGGAAGCAGCGCAGGAAGCTTTAGCCGTTTATTTGCTTACGCTTTTGGAACAGGGAAAAGAGATTGCCGCTCCTTCCGATATTTCTGTTGTTCAGGTAAAGGATGGTTTTTCTTCTCTTGTATCCTGTGATATTAACCAGTACAAGGATACGAAAGCAGTAAAAAAGACTTTGACAATACCGTCCTGGCTGAATGATCGGGCGATTTCCATGGGTGTGAATTTCTCTCAGGTATTACAGGAGGCACTGCTTTCCAAAATACAGGTGTAGGTAGCGTATCTGCGTTAGTTACTATGAAAACCACCTTTTCACAGTATGGATGGTCATAGGGCTGCTGTCTTTAGGAATGGCTGCGTGATGACAATTTACTGTTCAGGTGCGGCTGTTTTGCGAGGAGGTTCTTTTTGGATGAAGCCAAACCGGCCGAAAATGAGGTTTACTATTTATCCGCAATGGTGTAAAATTGTCTTAAAATAAATTTTGCGAAAAAGAGGGCCGGTGAAAAATACGGCCGGGAGACAGTAACGTTGGACAGCAGAGAACAGCTAAAGAACAAAAGACGAATCGTGATCAAAATCGGCTCCTCCTCTCTGACCCTCAGAGAAAGCGGCCATCTGGACCTGCGGAAGATGGAAAAGCTGGTGCGGGTGATCTGCCAGCTGCGGGGGGAAGGAAAAGACGTGGTGCTGGTATCTTCCGGAGCCATTGCCGTAGGGCGGCAGGCACTGGGAGTAAAGAAAAAGCCTGAGCGGACCTCGGAGAAGCAGGCGCTGGCGGCAGTGGGCCAGGCCAGGCTGATGATGACCTATCAGCGTCTGTTTGCGGAGTACAATCAGGCGGCGGCGCAGGTGCTTCTGACCAAGTACAGTATTCTGGATGATTTAAGCAGGCTGAACGCAAAAAATACATTTGAGGAACTGTTAAAGCTGGGTGTGGTTCCCGTGGTCAATGAGAATGATACGGTGGCTACCCACGAAATCGAATTCGGGGACAATGACCGGCTGTCCGCCATTGTAGCGGGGCTGGTAGAGGCGGATCTTCTGATTTTGCTGTCGGATATTGACGGTCTTTACACGGATGATCCCAATCAGAATCAGGACGCTATGTTTGTCCATATCGTGTCGGAAATCACGGAAGATCTGCTGGCTATGGGAAAGGAAAGCAGCGGCAGTACTCTGGGCACGGGAGGCATGCAGGCCAAACTGATGGCCGCCCGTATGGCCACCGACGCGGGAGCCGACATGGTGATTGCAAACGGGGCGGATATGGAGAATATCTACCGGATTATGGAAGGAGAATCCTGCGGGACACTGTTTCTGGCCCATAAGAATAAAAATTTCGATCTGTACCGGTATGTGGAGAGATACTGAAATTTCCGTGGAGAGAGACGGCAGAGTTTTTGCGCTTCGCCGTCTTTTTATCTGCATGAGAAAGTGAAACAGGCGATATTAGATGTGACGGAGGGCATAAGCTGGCATTAGTTTTGAATCGTCATAAAACAGTTCCCGGCGTAAAAATTCGAATTAGTTTTTATACGCCGGTTTACTATTTGGCGCAAATGGTGTAGAATGTATTCATGAAACAGCGGCGCCGGAAAGCGGCGGTACGAAGTTTAGGAGGTGGCCCGGTGGACGAAAAAACCATTGCCAGAATCAACGAACTATATCATAAATCCAAGGGTCCGGGCCTTGCGCCGGAGGAAAAGGCGGAGCAGGATCGGTTAAGGAAGGAATATATTGCGGCGATCAGAGGTAATCTGAAAGGGGCGCTGGATTCCATGAAGATTCAGAATCCCGACGGAACCATTGTCGATGTGAAAAAACGTCATGACGAGAAAATGAAAAGTCATCACACGTCATAAAAGCTTTTACCGGGCGGACAGTGTGACCGCGCGGATTGCGGATGTGCTGAGAAATCAATTGCAATGATTGATATAAATACTAAATTTCAGGAGGGGAAGTAAAGATGGAAACCAAAAAAGAAGTGAGACGCTACATCAAAGAGCAGAGAGACGCGGCAACCGACGAGCAGGTGGCTCAGAACAGCGAAAAGATTGCGGAGGCGGTGGCGAAGCTGCCTCAGTATCAGCAGGCGTCCTGTGTGTATGCCTATATTGATTACAACCATGAAGTCATGACGGACAGCATTATCTTTAAGGCGCTGGAGGACGGAAAACGGGTGGCGGTGCCCAGAGTAGAGGGAAAAGATCTGATTTTCTGCTATCTGGACGGGCTTGACGACCTGGAGTCCGGCTATTTCGGAATCCGGGAGCCGAAGAAGTCCTGCAGGGTGGCGGAGGAGAAAGATGCGCTGTTCATTATGCCGGGCGTGGCTTTTGACAAGACACATCACAGAGTAGGCTACGGCGGAGGTTTCTATGACAGATACCTGGAGAAGCCCAATACTCACTATAAAGTGGCGCTGGCATTTGATTTCCAGGTGCTTGAGGCGGTGCCTTACGAGCCCCATGACATTCTGATTGATCTGCTGGTGACGGAGAGTACCAGTTATTAATATTTTTACAGCAGCGGAACTAAAAACAGCGGAAGCCCGTACTACAAAATAGTAAGCGGATAAAGAACATCCGCTAACTATTTTGTATGCATCGCACGTAAGGGTCTAAAGAACAGACCCTAAGTGCTCATAGCGAAGCCCCCGAAAGGATTTACGGACGTGTCAACGGCCGGAAATTCTTTCGGGTTAAGGGGGCTTGGGAGGGCTGTAGCGGAACTAAAAAACAGCGGAAGCCCGTACAAGCCCTCCGAAAGGATTTACGGACGTGTCAACGGCCGGAAATTCTTTCAGGTTAAAGGGGGCTTGGGAGGGCTGTAGCGGAACTAATTTGGAGGCCGGATATGATTTTAGAGGAAATGGGCCGCAGAGCCAAAGAAGCCGCCCGGCAGTTAAACGGGGCGGGTGTGACGGAAAAGAATAAAGGACTGGAGGCCGTGGCCCGGGCGCTGATTCGGGAATCTGATTATCTGCTTGAGGAAAATGAAACCGACATGGCGGCGGGCCGGGAAAACGGCATGAGTCAGGGACTGTTAGACCGCCTGCAGTTAACGAAGGAGCGGATTGAGGGGATGGCCGAGGGCCTGAGACAGATAGCGGCTCTTGAAGACCCGGTGGGCGAGGTGCTTTCCATGAAAAAGCGTCCGAACGGCCTGCTGATCGGAAAAAAGCGGGTGCCTCTGGGCGTGGTGGGCATCATCTATGAGTCCCGCCCCAACGTGACGGCGGACGCCTTCGGCCTCTGCTTTAAAACCGGGAATGCGGTGATTTTAAAAGGCGGCAGCGATGCCATTCACTCCAATATGGCCGTTACAAAAGTGATCCGTGACGCCCTCTCTCAATCCGGCCTGAATCCGGACAGCGTGCAGCTTCTGGAAACCACCGACCGGGAAACCACAAACCGGCTGATGAAGCTGAATCAGTATATTGACGTGCTGATTCCCAGAGGAGGCGCCGGACTGATTCAGGCGGTGGTAAACAACAGCACGATTCCGGTGATCGAAACCGGAACCGGCAACTGTCATATCTATGTGGACGAATCCGCCGACCTTTTTATGGCCGCGGATATCATTATGAATGCCAAAACCCAGCGGGTAGGCGTGTGCAACGCCTGCGAGTCTCTGCTGATTCATAAAAATGCGGCGGACCCTCTGATGGAGATTCTCGGAGAAAAGCTCTGTCAGGCCCATGTGGAGATCCGGGGCGACGAAGCGGTGTGCCAGGCCATTTCCTTTGCCCGTCCGGCCACGGAGGAAGACTGGGGGAAGGAATACCTGGACTATATGATATCTATCAAAACCGTTTCCTCTCTGGATGAGGCCATCGGTCATATCAACCGGTACAACACGGGCCATTCCGAAGCGATTGTCACGGAAAACTATGAGAACGCCCAGCGGTTTCTTGATGAGGTGGACGCGGCGGCCGTCTATGTGAATGCATCCACCCGGTTCACCGACGGCTTTGAATTTGGTTTCGGCGCGGAAATCGGCATCAGCACCCAGAAGCTTCATGCCAGAGGTCCTATGGGGCTGGAGGCGCTGACTACCACGAAATATATTATCTACGGAAACGGGCAGGTGCGGCCGTAATACGGTGTAAAGATCATCCGGCAGAGTTTACCGGACAGGAGTGAGACGGCGCACGGAACGGAAAAGAGGAAGGTGTTGGGCAAAAGAAGAGAGAAGACAGACTACCTGTCCTATATACGAAACGGACAGGAGCTGTCCTTTAAGCAGAAGTGTCTTCTGGCGGCGTCTTTAAGCACGCCTGCGATCATGGCACAGATTACCTCTGTGATGATGCAGTATATCGACGCGTCCATGGTGGGGCGGATGGGGGCCGGCGCCTCGGCGGCAATCGGTCTGGTGTCCACCACGACCTGGCTGTTCGGCGGCGTATGCGGGTCCGCCGCGGCGGGATTTTCCATTCAGGCGGCCCAGTATATCGGAGGAAAGCAGTTTGAAAAGGCAAGAGAAGTGCTTTGCCAGTCCCTGGCGGCAGTTCTCTTGTTTTCCTTGTCCCTGGCGGCGGTGGGCGCCGCCGTCAGCTTTTTCCTTCCGGTCTGGCTGGGCGGCACGGAAGAAATCTGCCGGGACGCTTCCCTGTATTTTCTGATCTATGCCGCCGGTCTGCCTGCGTCGGCTTTGGGCCGGCTGTCCGGCAGTATGCTCCAGTGCAGCGGCAATATGAAGCTGCCCGGCATTTTAAATTCTCTGATGTGCCTGCTGGACGTGATATTCAATGCATTTCTGATTTTTGACGGTTTCCGTTTTTCCGCAGGCGGGCTGACGATTACGGTTCCGGGCGCCGGACTGGGCGTGGCGGGCGCTGCTCTCGGCACGCTGCTGGCCCATGCCGTGATCGCCGTTTTGATGCTCTGGTTTCTCTGTTTCCGTTCGCCCATTCTGCGGCTTAAACGGGGAGACCGGTTTTCCATGAAAAAGGACTGTATCGGGCGGGCGGTGCGGATTTCCGGGCCCATTGCATTTCAGCAGTGTGTGGTCAGCGGCGCGCTGATTATGGCCACCCGGATCGTGGCCCCGCTGGGCATCGTTTCCATTGCGGCCAATTCCTTTGCCGTGACGGCGGAAAGCCTCTGTTATATGCCCGGTTACGGCATTGCGGATGCGGCGACAACGCTGACCGGTCAGAGCATCGGGGCAAAGCGGCCCGGTCTTGCGGTTTCTTTCGGAAGAATCACGGTGGGGATGGGAATGGTGATGATGATGCTCACCGGCTCGCTGCTGTATTTCGGCGCGCCTTTTATGATGGGGATTCTGACGCCGGATGCCCAGGTGCAGGCGCTGGGCATCCGGATTCTGCGGATTGAGGCATTTGCGGAGCCGCTGTACGGCGCTTCCATCGTAGTGACCGGTGTGCTGCGGGGCGCGGGGGATACGCTGGTGCCCAGCATTATGAATTTCGTCAGTCTCTGGGCGGTGCGTCTGCCCCTTTCATACGTATTGGCAGGGCGCTACGGCCTGGTGGGGGTGTGGATTGCCATGTGTACGGAGCTGTGTTTTCGAGGGGTGATCTTTCTCTGGCGCATGAGCCGGAAAAAATGGGTCCGTGCGTCTGTGATTTGACAAAGGAACAAATTGCAAATATAATAGTCAGTAGAACAGGAGCGAAGGGTGCGTATGGTAAAATATTTCAGATCAGAGGATGGAAAAATCAGAGAGGAGACGGAGCCAAAGACAGGCGGCTGGATTGCGCTGACGAATCCCACTGCGGCCGAGATTCTGGAGGTTTCGGCCCGCTATGAGATTGATATCGACGATCTGAAAGCCTCTTTGGATGAGGAGGAGCGGTCCCGTATCGAGGTGGAGGATACCTACACGCTGATCCTGGTGGATATTCCCATCATTGAAGAACGGAACGAGAAGGACTGGTACGGGACGATTCCCATGGGCATTATCATGAGGGAAGATATCATGATTACCGTCTGTCTGATGGAGACGCCGATTCTCACCGCATTTATGGAGGGACGGGTCAGAAATTTCAACACATACTGGAAAACCCGTTTTATCTTACAGATTCTGTATAAAAATGCCTCCTGGTATTTACACTATCTTCGAATCATTGATAAAAAAAGCGAGGAAGTGGAAACCAGGCTGAATAAATCTTCGAAAAACGAAGAACTGATCGAAGTGCTGGAGCTGGAAAAGAGTCTGGTTTATTTTACCACATCCCTGCGCTCCAACGAGGTGGTGCTGGAGAAGCTTCTCCGGTCCGAGAAGATCAAGAAATATCCGGAGGACGAGGAACTTTTGGAGGACGTTATTATCGAGAATAAGCAGGCCATTGAGATGGCCAATATTTACAGCGGTATTTTAAGCGGCACGAGAGACGCTTTTGCCTCGATTATCTCTAATAATCAGAATACAATGATGAAGTTTCTGGCTTCCGTCACCATTGTTATGTCCATTCCCACCATCGTCGCCAGCTTTTACGGCATGAACGTGAATCTGTCCGGGATGCCTTTTGCGGGCAGTCCCTATGGCTTTGGGGGCGTGGTGCTGTTTTCTTTTGTCGTGTCGCTGATCGTCGTCTGGATTCTGTTCCGGGCAAATATGTTCTGAATGTTCCAAAACAGTGAATGTTGGCATCAGTGCGGCGCCAGAGGAATCTGGCAGTGTCAAGTGATGTATGAAAAACAGCAACGGACCGTACGGGCGTCCCGGAAGGAGTTACAGACACTTTAGCGGCTGGAAGTTCTCCCGGTTCAAAGGGCCCGGGAGGGGCGCTGCGGAACGATATGTATGAGGTAGATGCAATGAACTGGATCTCGAAACTGGAGAAAAAATTTGGCAGATATGCCATACCGAATCTGATGCGTTATATTATCGCTCTGTATGCCGCGGGGTTTGTTCTGATGGCATCCGGCAGCGGCGTTTACGAAAACTGGCTGTCCCTGAACGCCCAGGCGATTCTTCACGGGCAGATCTGGAGAATTTTTACTTTTATTTTGCAGCCGCCGTCAGGAAATATGCTGATGCTTCTGATTTCCCTGCTGTTCTACTATATGATCGGCAGCAATCTGGAGGCCCGGTGGGGAACCTTTATGTTTAACTTGTATTTTCTTATCGGGGTTCTGCTGCATGTGGCAGCGGCGCTTTTGGTCTATCTGCTGTTCGGCGTCAATATTTCCATGGGGACCGCCTATCTGAATCTGTCTCTGTTTTTCGCTTTTGCGGCGGAATATCCGGATATGCAGGTGCTTTTGTTCTGGATTATTCCGGTTAAGGTGAAATGGATTGCCATGATCGAGGGGGCTTACTTCGGGATTGTGATTGTGGCAGGTCTTCTGTCGCCCGTTATGCCGGTCCGGATGATTCTGACCCTGGCGGGCTTTGGCATTCCGGCTTCTCTGGTATCCGCGATCTCGGCGCTGGTGTCCATGGGTAATTTTCTGCTGTTCTTTTTCAGTATGAGAAATATGCGCCATCTGTCGCCGAAGCAGGTGAAGCGGAAGATTGTATACCAGTCCAGAGTAAAGCGGGCGATGCCAAAACCGGGCGCCGCCAGACACAAGTGTGCGATCTGCGGCAAAACCGAGGCAGACGGAGAGGATCTGGAATTCAGATTTTGTTCAAAATGCGACGGCATGTATGAATACTGCCAGGAGCATTTATATACCCATAAACATGTGACGAAAGGATCTTGATCATGAGAAAGACAAAAATTATCTGCACGCTGGGACCGAATTCCGACGACCGGGAAGTGATGAAATCACTGATTTTAGGCGGCATGAACATTGCCAGATTTAATTTTTCCCACGGTACTTATGAGGAACAGAAAGCCCGTCTGGATATGCTGAAAGAGCTCAGGGAGGAGCTGGGCATTCCGGTGGCCGCTTTGCTGGATACAAAAGGGCCGGAGATCCGAACCGGACTGCTAAAGGATAATCAGAGCATCACCCTCCGGGAAGGCGATATTTATGTCTTGACCACGGAAGATATCATAGGGGACCAAAACAGAGGCCATGTCAATTATCCCGGCCTGCCGGGCGATGTGGAGATCGGGTCTACGATTCTGATCGACGACGGCCTGCTGGAGCTGAAAGTAACCGGGGTGACGGACACCGACATTACCTGCCAGGTGTTAAACGGCGGGGAACTGGGCATGCGCAAGGGCGTCAACGTGCCCAATGTAAAGGTCGGCCTGCCGCCCATTACGGAGAAGGACAGAGAGGATATTTTATTTGGTATCAAGCAGGGCTTTGACTTTATCGCCGCTTCCTTCGTGAGAAATTCCGACGCCATTATGGAGATCAAGCATATCTTATGGGAGAATCATTCGGATATTCAGGTGATCGCCAAGATTGAGAGCCGGGAAGGGGTGGAGAATCTGGATTCCATTCTGAAAGCTTCCGACGGCATTATGGTGGCCAGAGGCGATCTGGGCGTGGAGATTCCCGCCGAGGAAGTGCCTTATATTCAGAAGACCATGATTAAAAAATGCAACGATGCCTTTAAGCCCGTAATCACCGCCACTCAGATGCTGGATTCCATGATCCGCAATCCCCGGCCCACCAGAGCCGAGGTGACGGATGTGGCAAATGCTATCTATGACGGTACGGACGCCGTAATGCTGTCGGGCGAAACCGCCATGGGGAAATATCCTGTGGAAGCATTGAAGATGATGCACAAGATTGCCCTGGAGGCGGAGGCTCATCTGGATTACGACAGCCTTCTGAACGAAAAGAGAAGCTACCGGAAGCGGGGCATTTCCAGTGCGGTAAGCTATGCGGCCGTGGCTACGGCGTACCATATGAACGCGAAAGCGATTCTGATTCCCACCATGTCAGGCTATACGGCCCGGCTGGTTTCCAAGTTCCGGCCTCAGACCAGGGTAATTTCCACTTCTCCCTATGCGGGCGTCCTGCGGAAAATGCAGTTGATGTGGGGCATTGTTTCCGTGAAAAGCAGTTTTGAGTCTGTCTCCGACGACGTAATGTACAATGCGGTGGAAGTGGCCAGAGACACGGGAATCGTGAAATCCGGCGATATGGTGGTGATTACCGCAGGCATCGGCACCGTGGATACGGAGCCGGGGGCACGGATCGAGACCAATGTCATGCGGGTGATTAATGTGTGATGTCCGGCCGGTCTTTTCACAGAGGATTGTCCGGAAGGATGGCGGCTTTCGTTCGGAAGCGTCATAGATGTGATCAGGAAAAATAGTTTTCATAATCGGCGGGCCGGGCAGAGAGATCTGGCGCCGTCCGGGAAAATTTGGTTTTGGCTGTCTTCATACCGGGAGACAGCCTTTATACGGTAGGAAAGAAGCAGTCCGGTTTTCCGGCCATAAATCAGGAGTATGGAATAACATGTCAAAATCGCTGTATATCGCAGAGAAGCCCAGCGTGGCCCAGGAATTTGCCAGAGCGCTGAAAGAGAATTTTACCCGCATGGACGGCTATATGGAGTCGGGACAGTCGGTGGTTACATGGTGCGTGGGTCATCTGATTACCATGAGCTATCCGGAAGCCTATGACCCGGCTTTAAAAAGATGGAGTCTCGGCACGCTACCTTTTCTGCCGGAGAAATTCCGCTATGAGGTGATCGACAGCGTGAAAAAGCAGTATGGAATCGTCAGCGCTCTGCTGAAACGAAAGGATGTGGATGTGATCTATGTCTGCACCGACTCCGGCCGGGAAGGGGAGTACATATACCGTCTGGTGGAGCAGATGGCCGGGGTGTCCGGCAAGGACCGGCGCCGGGTATGGATCGATTCCCAGACAGAAGAAGAAATTCTGCGAGGCATCCGGGAGGCAAAGGATCTGTCAGAATATGACCATCTGTCAGATTCTGCTTATCTGCGGGCAAAAGAAGATTACCTGATGGGCATTAATTTTTCTCGGCTGCTGACGCTGAAATACGGAGATACCGTCTCCCGGTTTATGGGGCAGGACAGAAGCGTGCTGGCGGTGGGCCGGGTGATGACCTGCGTTCTGGGCATGGCGGTCTGCCGGGAACGGGAGATCAGAGCTTTTGTGAAAACGCCGTTTTATAAAGTGAACGGGGTGATTGCGGCAGGGAAAAGAGCGGCGGAAAGCAAAGAGGGACAGAGCGGAAATCCGTCGGAGAAAAAACCGGGCAGCGGTCAGGAAGAACGGCGGGGGATGCCGCCGGATAATCAGCCGAAAGAGCGGCCGGGCGAGGAGCAGGAAAGTCGGGAAGAAACACTGTCGGTGGTTTTCGACAGTGAGTGGAAAGCGGTCAAAGGCAGCCGCTATGAGAACAGCTCTCTTTTGTATAAGGACAACGGCTTTCTGAAAAGGGAGGCGGCCGAGGAGCTGGTACGGTCGCTAAGCCGGCCGGAGCCGGTTATGGCAACCCTTTTATCTATGGAGAAGAAGAAGGAGAAAAAGAATCCGCCGCTGTTATTTAATCTTGCGGAGCTGCAGAATGAGTGTTCCCGTCTCTTTAAGCTCAGCCCGGATGAAACGCTGCGGATCGTTCAGGAGCTGTACGAGAAAAAGCTGGTGACGTATCCGAGAACCGACGCCAGGGTGCTGTCTACGGCAGTGTCCAAAGAAGTCGGAAAAAATATCCGTGGCCTGATGCAGATTCCCGGTGTAAAGTGGGCCGCAGAGGAAATCATCCGGCAGAACCGCCATCAGGGACTGGCGAAAACCCGTTATGTCAACGACAAGCAGATCACAGACCACTATGCCATTATCCCGACCGGCGAGGGGATCAATGTGCTGGGCAGGCTGCCGGAGCTGTCGGTGAAGGTGTATGAGCGGATCGTCCGCCGGTTTTTAAGCATCTTTTTTCCCGCCGCGGTGTACGAGAAAATTTCTCTGGAACTGTCGATTAAGGAGGAACATTTTTTTGCCGGTGTAAAAGTGCTGGCGGAGGCGGGATATCTGAAAATAGCCGGGGCCGCAAAAAAGCAGGAGCAGGAGGACTGCAAAAGTCCCGAACTGTTCGAGGCGCTGAAAAAGCTGAAAAAAGGAATGAAGCTGCCGGTGGAAAAGCTGGAGGTAAAGGAGGGGGAGACTTCTCCGCCGAAACGATATACTTCCGGTTCCATGATTCTGGCCATGGAAAATGCGGGTCAGTTGATCGAGGACGAGGAGCTGCGTGCCCAGATTAAGGGCAGCGGCATCGGCACCTCTGCCACCAGAGCGGAAATCCTGAAAAAGCTGGTGAATATCAAATATCTGGATCTGAATAAAAAGACCCAGGCCATCACTCCTACTCTGTTCGGAGAGCTGGTGTACGAGGTGGTAAAAGCATCCGTCAGCCAGTTGCTGAATCCGGAGCTTACGGCAAGCTGGGAAAAGGGGCTGACCTACGTAGCCAACGGGGAGATTACGCCAAAAGAATATATGGATAAGCTGGAAAGCTTTATCAGAAAGAGAACAAGCAAGGTGACGGGAGCGGATTACCGCCAGTATCTTCTGCATAATTTCGCCGTGGTCCGGCAGTATTATAAGCCGGAGAAGAAGAAAGGGAAAGAATCGGAAAAGCAGACGGATCAGCAAAACGGCGGACAGGCGAAACTGCAGTCCCGGGCAAAATCCGGAAAACAACCGGGAAAAACTTCTTAAAAAGCAGCCGGAAGCACAGGCGCAAAGCCAGAGGAAAATCCGAAATTTCAGAAAATTTTTGTCCCTTTTCGGAATTGTGTACTCACTAAAAACGGGTTTATAATATACATTGTAGGCAACAGGCAAATATTTTATAATCAAGTATATAAATCGGAAGTTGCAAAGGGGAACTTTATGAAATCAAACAATAGAGATGATGGCTGGTTAACTAGAAGACTATATTTCAACAGAGAAGACAAAAGAATAATGATCAAAAGACCGCAAAGTGGGTTGGGCTATACAATGAATTTAGGAAATAAGTGGACATGGATATTTAATATTATTTTTGTAATTATTATAATTATATTAGTCAGTGTTCTTTAAAAAAACTTCTGGTTTGAAGAATTGTCGGGTGAGTGTAAATCAGTAATCCTATGTAAAAAAATGCATTGTATTTTAAATCTTAAACAGTGGGTACACTTTTCCGAAAAGGGAGAAATTTTTCAAATCTGATTCATGAATCCCTCTAAAGAGGGAGATACTAAAGGCCAGTAATGTGAAAATCATATCAGTGTATTCTCAAAGGGCTCAAAGCCGCGGAAAAAGACGAGGGGAGCCTGCGGGAGTACATAGATAGATTGGAGGCCATGATGTATCAGGAAGAAAACAGGAAAGTAGTTTTAATCGGCACGGGTATGGTGGGTATGAGCTATGCCTATGCGCTGCTGAATCAGAATGTGTGCGACGAGCTGGTGCTGGTGGATATTGATCGGAAACGGGCCATGGGAGAGGCCATGGATCTGAGCCACGGCCTGGCTTTCTCCGGGTCCAATATGAAAATCCATGCGGGAGATTATCAGGACTGTGCCAATGCGGATATCGTCTGTATCTGTGCCGGCGTCGCCCAGAAGCCGGGGGAGTCCAGAACAGACCTGCTTTTGCGCAACGCCCAGGTATTCCGCTCCATCGTAAATCCGGTGACGGAATCCGGCTTTAACGGTCTGTTTCTCGTATCCACCAATCCGGTGGACATTATGACCCGGATTACCTGCACCCTATCGGGCTTTAATCCCCGGCGGGTGATCGGAACCGGAACGACACTGGACACGGCCCGTCTTCGGTATCTTTTGGGGCGGCATTTCGCCGTGGATCCCAGGAATATGCATGCCTATGTGATGGGAGAGCACGGCGATTCGGAATTCGTCCCCTGGAGTCTGGCCATGCTGGCCTCCTGCCGGGTGCTGGAGCTGTGCGGGCAGCAGGAGACAAAGGGGGCGGAAGGGACAGGGGACGGCGGGCCGCTGCCCTGCCGGCCGGAAGATCTGTTTGCCATCGAAGACGAGGTGCGAAACGCCGCCTATCAGATTATTGAGGCGAAAAACGCTACCTATTACGGCATCGGCATGGCCATGACCCGGATTACACGGGCCATTTTCGGCAATGAGAACAGCGTGCTCACGGTATCTGCCATGCTGCGGGGAGAATACGGACAGAACCGGGTTTTCACCGGGGTTCCTGCCATCATCGGTTCAAACGGCATCGCAAAGGTGCTGGAGCTGCCCCTTGACGGGGAGGAACAGAAAAAACTGGATGAGTCCTGTGAGAAGCTGAAACGTTATTATGATGAATTGAAACTGGAATAGAGCGTTTATATGCTTTTTCAAACCGGTTCCCGTGCCGCATTTTCCGCGGCGGATATGGTGTGTGCCATATCCGCCGCGGGGGATGTCAATCAGACAGCCCCGCTGAAAAAGGGATATGCGGCATCGGACGGAAAAGTTTCGCCGGGCAGTCCTGTTTTTTCTGTCAACTCTTGTGTTTTACAGATACATGATTGACAAAGCTTCTTTTTCATAATAAGATTAACCTGTATTTTATTTATTTTACGCATCGGAGGTCCCTGCATGAAGCGGAGCAAAAAATCACTGTGGAATATGGCAAGTGTTTTGGTTCTTTTGGTAGTTGTAATTGTCATGTTTTACTGGTATTCTGCAGAAAATAATAAGCGCATTGAGGCGCAGAACAGAACCTATGCAGGGGATTCCGCCCTGCAGACATCCAACCGGGTTAATGACGAATTCCGGAATGCGTTAAGCAGAATCAGTACATATGCGTATTTTACCGGGGAAGGACTCACGGAACCGGTGGTCACGTCACGGATGCTGGCGGGAATGACAACGAATTCTCTGTTTGACGAATTCCGCTTTGCATATGCGGACGGTACATATGTGACCTCAAGGGGAAACATCACCGATGTTTCTGACAGGGAGTATTACATTGAAGGGATGAAAGGGGAACAGGGCATATTTGTAACCCGGAATTCCATTATCACGGGGCAGCCGTCGGTCAGCTTCTATGCGCCTGTTTATTACAGGGGAGAGATTATCGGCGTACTGCTGGGCATGTATTCGGCCAACGAATATCTGCAGCATATTCTTTCCACCACTTATTTCGGTGAGCATGCCGATGTTTATCTGTGTATGCAGGACGGAACGGTGATCGCAAGCTCTGACGGAGAAAGCTATGAGGGAGATCTGTTAGAGGATTTTCTGGAGATCGGAGCCTTTGACGAGGCCATGCTGGCGGAGGCCAAGGACATTTTCGAAAATGGCGGAAGCCAGACCTTTATCTGCAAAAAAAACGGCAGGACGGATAACATCTGCGTGATTTACAATGAGGAAAGCGATTTTGTTCTTGTCCAGTCATTCCCTCAGAGCATCACTCAGAATATGATTAAAAATGCGAACCGGGCGGGAATTATTCTGGAAATAATGCTGATCGGTCTGTTTGCCGTATATATCGTTATGCTGATTGTTCAGGAGCGGCGGGAAAAGAAAAATCTGGCGCATCAGAACCGGGAGATGGGCTATGTAATCGGCGGAATCAGTACGCTGTTTTCCCGTTTTGTCATGATCGATCTGGAAAAGGATACCTATGAGTATCTGGTGGGAACCAGCCCGGAACGCTCGGAATTTGCCCGGAGCGGAACGTATAAGGATTTTATCGGGTATCTGTCCTCTTTCTTATTAAAAGAAGAAGAAAAAGAGGAATTTACACAGCAGTTGGACAGCGCCGCCGTGATTTCCCGGCTGGGAGAAGACAGTATGGATGTGCGCTATGAATATCAGGTGACGAGAAACGGCCGGCTAGAATGGGAGCATATGAATGTAATCTGTCTGGAGCGAAAAAATAACCGGGCCAGCAAAATTTTATTTATCCGGCAGAATATTACGGAGCTGAAAGAAAAAGAACTGCGGATTCAGGCGGAGATCTCTCTGGCCAACCGGAAGGAGCGGCAGTACCGGATTGCCATTACCTCGAATTCCATCTGCACTTATGAATTTAATCTGACGGAAGACAGAGTGGAGCAGGATATTATCCTGACCATGCCTGACGGAGAGAGCAGATCGCTGCTGGAAGCGACAGAGCTGGAGGCGCCCTGCAAAGCTTCCGACTGGTTTGAACGATGCAAAAAATATATTGCGGAAGAATCCCTGGACGACTACGAAAGTGTGCTGGATGTACGGTATCTGAAAGAATGCTTCCGGCGGGGCGAAGCGGAAGTGCATGCGGAATACTGGAGCGTGGATTATGAAGGCAACAGGATGTGTGTGCGCCAGTCCTTTATTATGACCCTGGAGAATAATGAGGGAGACGAAAATGAGGGCGATATTCTGGTTATGGTTGTGACCAGGGATATCACGGAGCAGGTGCGGCAGCAGAAGGAGCAGACGCTGGCCCTTCAGGAAGCGCTGATGCAGGCCCAGCATGCCAACAACGCCAAGACCACCTTCCTGTCCAATATGTCTCACGACATCCGTACGCCCATGAATGCGATTATCGGCTTTACCACCATTGCGGTCAGCCATATCGACCGGAAAGAACAGGTAAGGGACTGTCTGCAGAAAGTACTTGCTTCCAGCAATCATCTGCTGAGTCTGATTAATGATATTCTGGATATGAGCCGGATTGAGAGCGGAAAGGTACAGATCAAGGAGCAGGAGTGCAATATTTCCGAATTGATGCACAATCTGGTGAATATTATTCAGCCCCAGGTAAAGGCCAAACAGCTTGAGCTGTTCATTGATACGTTTGACGTGACCAATGAGGATGTGATTGCCGATTCCCTGAAACTGAACCAGGTGTTTGTAAACCTGATGAGCAATGCGGTGAAATATACGCCTGCAGGAGGCGTAATCAGCTTCCGGATTACGCAGAAAACTACCTTCCGCAGAGGGTACGGCGACTATATCTTTGTAATTAAGGACAACGGCATTGGTATGGAGGCGGAGTTTGTCAAGCATATTTTCGAGCCCTTTGAGCGGGAGGCCAGCGCCACCCAGAGCGGTATCCAGGGCACGGGACTTGGCATGGCCATTACCAAAAATATCGTTGACATGATGGGCGGAACCATCACCGTTCAAAGTGAAAAAGGAAAGGGTTCCGAATTTACCGTGGAGCTGAGCCTGAAACTGCAGGATCTGGAAAAGAACGGCGTGCAGATCGACGAGCTTACGGGGCTGCGGGCGCTGGTGGTGGACGACGACTTTGACACCTGCGACGGCGTGAGCAAGATGCTGATGCAGATCGGCATGCGTTCCGAATGGACCACATCCGGAAGGGAAGCCGTCTACCGGGCGAAAAAGGCCCATGACGAAGGGGATTCCTATCATACCTATATCATTGACTGGCAGATGCCGGAGACCAGCGGAATCGAGACGGCCAAACGGATTCGCAGCTCGGTGGGAAATGAGGCGCCGATTATTATTCTGACCGCCTATGACTGGTCCGATATCGAGGAAGAAGCGAAGTCGTCGGGCATTACGGCATTCTGTGCAAAGCCTTTGTTTATGTCCGATTTAAAATCCGCCCTGCTGGCTGCCAATCATCTGATTGAGAAAGAAGATGAGATCGAGGAATGGCGGCAGGCCGATTTCGGCGGCAAGCGCATCCTGGTGGTGGAGGACAATGAGCTGAACCGGGAAATCGCAGAGGAAATTCTGAACGAAACCGGTTTTATCGTGGAGACTGCGCCTGACGGAACCGATGCGGTAGACCGGATGAAACAGGTGGAAGAAGGCTATTATGATGCGATTCTGATGGATGTTCAGATGCCGATTATGAACGGCTACGAGGCCACCAGGGAGATCCGTCTGCTGCCAAGAACAGACGTGAAGGATCTGCCGATTATCGCCATGACGGCCAATGCGATGGATGAGGATAAGGAGGCCGCACTGAAAAGCGGCATGAACGACCATATCGCAAAGCCTATCAATGTGGATGTGTTTATTGCTATTCTCGGGAAATATTTAAAATAAAAGGAAGCGTCAGGTAATTTTATAAAACAGCAACGGACCGTACATGTCCCGGGAGGATTTACAGACACTTTAGTGGCTGGAAATTCTCCCGGTACAAGGGGGCATGGAAGGGCAGTTGCGGAACTCTCATAGGAGGCATCAGGATGAAAATGATTGATTTACAGAAGGAGCTGGCCGGAAATTCATATCCGGGCAGAGGAATTGTCATCGGAAAATCGGCGGACGGACAGAAGGCGGTGGCTGCGTATTTTATTATGGGACGCAGCGAGAACAGCCGGAACCGGATTTTTGTGGAAGATGGGGAGGGCATCCGCACCCAGGCTTTTGACCCTTCGAAGCTGACAGACCCCAGCCTGATTATCTATGCGCCGGTGCGGGTGCTGGGCAATAAAACCATTGTCACCAACGGCGACCAGACCGATACCATCTATGAGGGGATGGACCGGCAGTTGACCTTTGAGCAGTCTTTAAGATCCAGAGAATTTGAGCCGGACGGCCCCAATTACACGCCCCGCATTTCCGGTATTCTCCACACGGAAAAGGGCGGGTTTAACTATGCCATGTCCATTTTAAAAAGCAATAACGGAAATCCTTCCTCCTGTAACCGCTTTACTTTTGCCTATGAGAATCCTGCGGCCGGAGAAGGTCATTTTATCCATACGTACATGCAGGACGGCGATCCGCTGCCCAGCTTTGAGGGAGAGCCGAAACTGGTGGAGATTCCCGACGAGATCGACGCTTTTACCCAGATGCTCTGGAACAGTCTGAATCAGGAAAACAAAGTGTCTCTGTTTGTGCGCTATATCAATATCGCGGACGGCACTTTTGTGTCCCGGATTGTAAATAAGAATCGGTAAGGGAGGCGGAGTCCGGTTACGGACTGATTTTTCAGATGTTGACAAAAGTCCATACGGGCACATGGTACGGCGGGCTGTGAAAGAGCCGGACCGTGTGCCGATGTGGAACCGTGACGAAGGAATGGTGAATCACTATGAAAGAATTAGAATTAAAATACGGCTGCAACCCCAATCAGAAGCCTTCAAAAATCTATATGGAAGATGACAGAGAGCTGCCCGCGGAGGTGTTAAACGGCCGTCCCGGCTATATTAATTTTCTTGACGCTCTGAACGGATGGCAATTGGTAAAAGAGATCAGAGAGGCTACGGGACTGCCTGCGGCCACTTCCTTTAAGCATGTATCCCCGGCCGGAGCGGCGGCGGGACTGCCTCTTACGGAGACGCTGGCGAAGATCTACTGGGTGGAGGATCTGGGAGAGCTGTCACCGCTGGCCTGTGCCTACGCCAGAGCCAGAGGGGCGGACCGGATGTCCTCGTTTGGCGATTTTGTGGCGCTGTCCGACGTCTGCGACGCAGATACGGCCAATCTGATCAAACGGGAGGTATCCGACGGCGTGATCGCTCCCGGCTATACCGACGAGGCGCTGGAGATTTTAAAGACGAAGAAAAAGGGAAATTACAATGTGATTCGGATCGACCCTTCTTATCGGCCGGCGCCCCAGGAGAAAAAACAGGTGTACGGCGTAACCTTTGAGCAGGGGCGCAATGAATTGAAGATCGACAAAGCTCTTTTGTCCAATATCGTAACGAAAAACAGAGAGATTCCTGATCAGGCCATGATTGATCTGATGATTTCTCTGATCGTATTGAAATATACCCAGTCCAATTCCGTCTGCTATGTGAAGGACGGTCAGGCGATCGGCATCGGTGCAGGCCAGCAGTCCAGGGTTCACTGTACCCGGCTGGCAGGCTCCAAAGCGGACAACTGGTATCTGCGCCAGTCTCCCCAGGTGCTGGGACTGAAATTTCTGGATACGGTGGGCCGTCCCGAGCGGGATAACGCCATTGACGTCTATATGAGTGACGATGCGGGGGATGTACTGGCGGACGGCATCTGGCAGACTATTTTTGCCGAGAAGCCGCCGGTATTTACAAGAGAGGAAAAGCGGGCCTGGCTGGACCGGCTGACCGGTGTGGCGCTGGGTTCCGACGCTTTTTTCCCGTTTGGGGATAATATCGACCGGGCGCACCGCAGCGGCGTTCGGTATATCGCCCAGCCCGGCGGTTCCATCCGGGACGACGTGGTGATCGAAGCCTGCGACCGGTACGGAATGGCCATGGCCTTTACGGGGATCAGACTGTTCCATCACTGAATCTTCCGTGAGGTGTTTTCCGGAAGAAACGGCTTTTGGACAGTTCCTCCGGAAGAACTGTGATTGACAGCGTTTGGCTTTGCCGATATAATGATACCTATAAGGAATAAAAAGGAATCTGGCTCAAATGGAGGGTGACGGCGAGCGGGAGGACGGAATATGAGACTGAAAAAGACACAAGACTTTCTTTCGTCAAAAGGGTTTCGGTACCAGTATACGGAAGAAGATGAGAGCGGCAGCATTGATTTCGAGTACAGAGGGATTTTTTATCATATCTGGGAATTTCCTCCGGAAGAACGGGGCGCAGAGAGCAATGTGCGCAGCGGCGGCTGGCATGAGGAATTCTACGGCGATTATGAGGATGAGATCATAGGCATCATGAAAGAATGGAAATAACTGGTAATTTTGGCGAATCCTCCGGCAGCATAGAACAGACGGGACTATGATGACCGGAGGGTTTCGCTGTGAAGGAAACCGTACGGCGGGGCAGCTGCAGAACAGAATCAGAAAAGAGGGAACGATATGGATATATATGTCATCCGTCACGGCGAGACGGACTGGAATGCGCAGCGGAAGCTGCAGGGACAGGAAGATATTCCGCTGAATGAGAAAGGACGCCGGCTGGCGGCCGTGACGGCGGAGGCGATGAAAGACATACCTTTTGCGGCGGCATATTCCAGTCCGCTGATCAGAGCCATGGAAACGGCGAGAACGATTCTGGGAGACCGGGATATTTCCATTGTGCAGGATGTCAGGCTGATGGAGATCGGTTTCGGCATCTTTGAGGGAGAGGAAATGAAGCGGGACAATCCCAGACTGCAGGGCAACGGCTTTATGAATTTTTTCACTGCCCCGGATCAGTACATAGCCCCCGAAGGAGGAGAGACTTTTCAGCAGGTATGTGACCGCACCACGCAGTTTCTGAAAGAGCTGGCGGCCCGCGAAGACCTGGAGGGAAAAAACGTGCTGGTGGCCAGTCACGGTGCGGCGATCAAGGGGATGCTGAGCATTCTTTATCCAAGTGAAATCAAAGATTTCTGGCATGGCGGCGTCCATAAGAACTGCGCCGTTTCTCTGATCAGGGTATGCGGCGGACAGATGACGCTGATAGAAGACGGGAAAATTTATTATGAAAATGAATGAAAAAGTGATAAGGCTTTAAAATATACGTAGACAAAGAAAAGGAAAGAAAGGTGGGTTTCGCCGGATGAAAGAAAAAATTGTAAAGCGCTTTCAGGAAATTTTCGGAGCGGGAGGGGAAATCAGAAGCTACTTTGCACCCGGCAGGGTGAATCTGATCGGAGAGCATACGGATTATAACGGCGGTCATGTATTTCCCTGTGCCCTGACCATCGGTACTTATGCCGCAGTGCGCAGAAGGGAAGACAGAAAACTGCGTTTTTATTCCATGAATTTTGAGGCGGCCGGGGTGTATGAATCCGACCTGGACAGCTTAAAGCCTGCCAGAGAAGCCGGCTGGACCAACTATCCCAAGGGTGTGATGTGGGCTTTCGGACAGAAAGGCTTTCAGATTCCCTGCGGCCTGGATCTGATGCTGTGCGGCAATATCCCCAATGGCTCCGGTCTGTCATCCTCGGCTTCCGTGGAAGTGCTGACCGGATATATTCTGAAAAGCCTGTTTGGATTTGACGTGACGCTCCAGGACATTGCGCTGATCAGCCAGTATGCGGAAAATCAGTATAACGGCGTAAACTGCGGCATTATGGATCAGTTTGCCATTGCCATGGGAAAGAAAGACCATGCAATCTTTCTGGATACCAGCGATTTGTCCTATGAGTATGCGCCGATCCGTCTGAAAGAGGCGAAGATTGTAATTTCCTGCAGCAATAAAAAGAGAGGGTTGGGGGATTCCAAGTATAATGAGCGCCGTTCGGAATGTGAGGAAGCGCTGGCACAGCTGCAGACGGTGACGGATATCCGGTCCCTGGGCGAGCTGGACGAAGCGCAGTTTGAGCAGTACAGGAGTGCCATTAAACGGGAGGTGTGCGGACGGCGGGCGAAACATGCCGTATGGGAGAACCAGCGCACCCTGCAGGCAGTAGAGGCGCTGAAAGCAAATGATGTGGAGCGGTTCGGCCGTCTGATGAACGAATCTCACATTTCCCTGCGGGACGACTATGAAGTGACCGGCATCGAGCTGGATACACTGGTGGAGGAAGCCTGGAAAACCGAGGGTGTGATCGGCTCCCGTATGACAGGAGCGGGATTTGGCGGCTGTACCGTCAGCATCGTAAAAGATGAGGCCGTGGATGCCTTTATCCGGCAGGTGGGCGGCGCTTACCGGGAGAAAATCGGATATAAGGCCGACTTTTACGTGGTGGATATCGGAGACGGACCGTCGGAAATCTGACAGGAGGCAGAGCCTTTGAGCGGCGGATCTGCGGGACGGAGATTAAAGCTGCAAGTGAAGTGATGATTGAAAAAACCGAAGCGGAATCATATATAAAAAGGGGTTGATTATTATGATAGATCAGGCGATCAGGCAGTTGGTGGATTATGGACTGCGCACCGGGCTGGTGGGAAAGGATGATGAAATTTACACCGTCAACCGTCTGCTGGAGCTGCTGGAAATAGAAGAATATGAGGACCGGCCGGCGCCGTCGGCAAAGCTGGAGGATATTTTAAAGGCGCTGCTGGACTATGCCGTGGAAACCGGCGTTATGAAAGAGGACGGCATCGTATACCGGGATCTGTTTGACACGAAGCTGATGGGAGCGCTGACCGGCCGGCCCGGCGAGGTGATTGAAAAGTTCCGTAAGCTGTATCAGGAATCTCCCCGGAAAGCGACGGATTTTTATTATCAGTTCAGCCAGGATACGGACTATATCCGCCGTTACCGGATCAAAAAAGACCAGAAATGGACGACGCCTACGGCGTACGGGGATCTGGACATAACCATCAATCTGTCAAAACCGGAGAAAGATCCCAAAGCCATTGCGGCGGCCAAGCTGGCGAAGCAGAGCGGCTATCCCAAATGTTTGCTGTGCATGGAGAACGTAGGTTATGCGGGCCGGGTCAATCATCCGGCCAGACAGAACCACCGGGTTATCCCCGTGACCATCAACGGGCAGGAGTGGGGATTCCAGTATTCTCCTTATGTTTATTATAATGAGCACTGTATTGTGTTCAATAAGAAGCATATCCCGATGAAAATCGAGCGGGATACGTTCCGGAAGCTGTTTGATTTTGTCCGGCAGTTCCCTCACTATTTCGTGGGTTCCAATGCGGACCTGCCCATCGTGGGCGGCTCGATCCTGAGCCATGACCATTTCCAGGGGGGACATTATACCTTTGCCATGGAAAAGGCCGGAGTGGAGGAAACATTCCAGGTAAAAGGCTTCGAGGACGTGGAAGCCGGCATCGTAAAATGGCCCATGTCGGTGATCCGGCTGCGGGCGGCGGATTCCGACCGGATTGTGGAGCTGGCAGACCATATCCTGACGGTTTGGAGAGGGTACACCGATGAGGAAGCATTTATCTATGCCTGCACGGACGGCGAGCCTCATAATACCATTACCCCCATTGCCAGAAGAAGCGGGGAGCTGTATGAGATGGATCTGGTGCTGCGCAATAACATCACCACCGAGGAATGCCCGCTGGGCGTCTACCATCCCCATGACGAGCTGCATCATATTAAGAAAGAAAATATCGGCCTGATCGAAGTGATGGGACTGGCCGTTCTTCCCGCCCGTCTGAAAGACGAGATGGAGCTGCTGAAAGCATATCTGATTCAGGGGAAGGACGTGCGCAGCGAGGAAAGCCTGGAAAAGCACGCCGACTGGGTGGACGGATTCAGGGACAAATATCCTGAGTTTACCGAAGAAAATACGGAGAAAATTCTCCGGGATGAGATCGGCATTGTTTTTATGAAAGTGCTGGAGGATGCCGGGGTGTATAAGAGGACCGAGGAAGGCCGGAAGTATTTCAGGCGGTTTTTGGAGAGGGTGTCGTAAGACTGTTGCAAGAATGATTGTTATGGGTAAAAGTGCTGTTAAGTCAAAGGTCAGAACGATTTAGCAGCGCTTTTTTATGACAATAAACATGAAACAGGATACTTGATATCAATTTTTTAAAATGATACTATTGAAAGAAAAAGGAGATCCAACAGCATGAAGATACAATTTTTAAATGGCGGTCTGGCTAATCAGGCGTTTCAGTATATTTTTGCAAGACATTATGAGCTCTCTCAGTCGGGGGATATTATGTATCTGGACGATTCTTATTTTGCCATACATACGGTGCATAACGGTTATGAGCTGGAGCGTGTGTTCGGTATTAAAGCTCATATGTTAAGCGAGTGCTTTGATAAAGCGGTGTGGGAATTTATTCTGGAGGAAAAGAAAAAAGGGAAAAGCATTCCGCAGATATTTTGTGAAAATCAGATTGAGATACAGCTGTTGTCAGAAGTGGGAGAGGATTTTAAAAATTTTAATCCTTTTGACGGAAAGGTATGGAAAATTCCATACAATCAGTATATGCCAGAAATTCTGGATCTGGATGCGTGTGATAATTTGTATTACCATGGTTATTGGATCAATAAAAACTGGTTTGCAAAATATAGGGATATTTTTCTACAGGAATTTCGCTTTCCGAAGATTACGGACAAAAAGAACCGGGAATATTTAAAAAGAATCCGGGATTCTCTTTCTGTCGCCGTTCATATCAGAAGGGGCGATTATGTTACGCTGGATCTGGCATGGTCGGCGGAGCTGTATCGGGAATGTTTCAAACAGTTTGTCAAGCAGGCGCCCGGAGCATGGGAGTGCTTTGTGTTTTCCGATGATATAGAGTGGTGTAAAACACATGTGCAGGAATTGGGGTTAGACCAATTTAAAGCGGTTACCTATGTGGAGGGGAATGTAAACGGGAAGAATTATGTGGATATGCAGTTAATGAGCATGTGTAAAGGAATGGTTATGTCAAACAGTGCGTTTTGTTATTTGGCGGCTTTGCTGAACAAAGAGCTGCGGTATGTTTTTAATCCTACGCATCGGGAGATATAAAATTTTTTAAATGGGTTATGTTGTTTCGGATTCTAATCCAGATAGTAGTGTGATGACAAATGTGGACATGGAAAATTAAAAATAACAGGGGAGCTTTATGCTCCCCCGCTAAATTTCCAAAGGTTCTCACTTATTTATCCAGATACTCCTCCGTCACCGTACTCAATTCTTTTTTTCTCAAAAAATGATTCACCGTCAGCCGTATCAGATGATAGATTACCGCGAACAATGGTACGCCGATCACCATGCCGACGAAGCCCCACAGTCCGCCGAACAGCAGGATGGAGAACAGAACCCAGAAGCTGGACAGTCCGGTGGAGTCACCCAGAATCTTCGGTCCAAGAATATTTCCGTCAAACTGCTGCAGTACCAGGACGAAAACCAGGAAATAGAGGCTTTTCAGCGGATTGGCCAAAAGGATCAGCAAGGCGCTGGGAATGGCGCCGATAAAGGGACCGAAAAAAGGGATAATATTGGTCACGCCGATAATCACGCTGACCAGCATCACATAAGGCATTTTCAGAATGCTCATTCCCACAAAGCAGATCACGCCGATAATCAGGGAGTCAATCATTTTTCCGATGATAAAGCCGCCGAACATCTTATGGGCCAGCCGGAACTGATCGATTAAAAATGCGGCGTTTACCTCCGGCAGAATGCTGTAAAGAATCTTTTTTGCCTGAGCGATAAAAGTCTCCTTTGAATTGATAACGTAAATGGCGACAATCAGGCCGATCAGCAGATTTTTCAGCAGATTGATCACGCTCATCACGCTCAGGGAAATCCCTGTTACCAGTACCTGGACATTGGGAAGCAGAGACTGCTGCATCCATTTCTGCAGCCATTCCACGCCGTCGTTATAGTAGCTCATAATCACCTGTTCCACATCCGGATTGTCTGCCAGCAGGTTTTCGATCCAGACAGACAGATTCTGCAGGTTCCGGGGCATGGTTTCCACGATGCCGGTAATGCTTAAAATCACCTGGGGAAGCACCATGGCAATCAGGCCGAATACCAGCAGCAGGGCCAGGGAAAGGGTAAAAAGCGTACTCAGGCCTTTGGCGTAGGTGAGGGCTTTCTTTTCAATTTTGATTTTTTTGAAAAGAAAGGGATAAAGCTTTCCGGTAAAATGGTTGTATAATGGAGACATCAGGTAAGCAAATACGACGCCGTAAATAATAGGGGTTAAAATGTGAAATAAGTTGTCGATGCTGCCTCGGATGGCATTCATCTCATATAAACAGAAAAAAAATGCGATTCCCGCCGCCAGAACACAGAAGGCGGTGAGCCCGATGCAGATGTAATCTTTCAGGTCATGGTGTTTCATGGCGCTCCTCCTCTCGTATCAGCTCTTATTTTAGCACCGATGAGAAAAATGTGCAATGGGCTTTGCCGGCCTCTGCTCTGGAAACCACAAAAGAATTATGCTATAATTGCAATGCCCGGAAAGCCCGGGAGGACGAAACGGGAATGAAAAGATAAAAGAAAGGCAGATATCATTATGAACATGAAACGATTATCAGCTATGTTTATGACAGCGGCTTTATGCGGCCTTTTGCTGACAGGCTGCGGGGAGGAGGAGGTGAAGCCGGTGGAAAAAATGCCCCGTGAAACCGCTGCCGGCGGGACAGGGGAATTGCCGGATGGGATCTCGGCGGATTTGTCGGCAGTGCGGACGGATATCGGTCAGATATCGGTACCGGAGAATGTGCGGATAGTGGGTCTTGGGGAGGCCAGTCATGGTGTGAAAGAATATCATCTGATGAAAGGGGAGGTATTTAAGGTGCTGGCAGAGCGCCGGGGATGCCGTTCTTTTGTGATCGAAGGAGATTTCGGCGGTGCTCTAAAGGTGGAAGACTATATTCACGGCGGTCCGGGAACGGCGCAGGAAGCTGTAAAAGAGATCGGCTTTTCCATTTATCATACACAGGAGCTGGTGGATCTGGTGGAATGGATGCGCGCCTATAATGATAAAATCGGAGCGGAATCGGATGGCGGAGTCGACGGCCAGGCGGCTGCGGACGAGACGCTTCATTTTTATGGGATGGATATGCAGCGGATTGACAATAATAAAGAATATCTGTTTTCCGTGCTGGAACAGTCTGTGCCGGCGCTGTGCGAAACCTATCGGACGGCATTGGAGGGGCTGACGGATGAAAAAAGAATGGAAGCGGAACCGGATCGGGAGATATTTCAAAAAGCGCAGACAGATATTGAGGCGCTGCTGAAAGATATGGATGCGGCCGAACAGGAGATCGTGTCCGCTGCCGGACAGACGGCTTTTGACCGGGCAAGGGAATGTGCCAATACCCTTCGGGAATTTACGGAGCTTTTCCTGTGTGACGACAGCGATTACAATACCATGCGGGATCAGTTTATGTTTGAAAAGGTTCGGTGGTTCACGGAGCAGGAGAGCGGTATGCTGTTTATCAACGGGCACAACGGCCATATCGGAAAAACGCCGGTTGCCGGTTATGCGTGTCTGGGACAATTGCTGGCGGACAGTTTTGGAGAGAAGTATTTTGCCATCGGTACGGATGCGGAACAGACAGTTTTTAATTCCCAGGATATGGAGGGGAATTTTACCGTGCAGGAAGTCAGCAACCGAAATCTGCTGAACGGGCAACTGGACGGTATGGACAGTGATTTTTACTATGTGGATTTTGCGGAAGCGGCAGAAGATGAAGGCTGGCAGGCAGTCTCCGGTGAAAAACAGAAGATTGTTACTCTGAACGTGGGCATTTCAGAAGGACAACTGCGTTCGCCGATGTATTATACGACGTCGATTGTGCCGGAAGATACCTTTGACGGAATGATTGTGTTCCGAAAAGTTTCTCCGACCACTTTTATTGCGGATAAGGACGGAAGTGTTTAAATGGGTTCGTTTCTTTTGCTGTCTGCGGGAGAAGAAGTTCCCATATTGTCTGCCTGCGGCGGGGACGGGAAAGAAGCTTTTTCTGTTAAAAGGCAGGCCTGTCTGGTATAATTGATACAGGAGACGGGAATGATTGGTGCGGATCTGACGAGTAGTAAAGGGAGTAAACGATGCTGTCAAAAAAACCTGGAAAAAAATTGAATCTCTATGTCCCGGATTACGTGGTCTTTGACCTTGAAACAACCGGGGTTTCCTGCAGCCTGGATGATGTGGTGGAAATATCTGCTGTTAAAGTCACAGGCGGTCAGGCTGTGGACGAATTCTCCACATTAGTGAATCCCGGACATCCGATTCCGTATTATGCCAGTGAAGTGAACGGGATCACGGATGATATGGTGAAGGGCAGTCCGTATTTTAAAGATGCGTTATCCGGCTTTTTGAAATTTGCCGGTGATGCGGTGCTGGTTGGCCATAACATACATACTTTTGATATGAAATTCCTGTATCGTGACGCAATGAAATTTTGGGGCGAAACCGTCGGAAACGATTATATTGATACGTTGCAGGTGGCAAGGACATATCTGCCGCAGCTAACGCATTATAAGCTGGTGGATCTGGCAGATTACTACGGGATTTCTGCTGCCGGAGCCCACAGGGCGTTAAATGACTGCCGGATGAATCAGATCATTTTCGAGCGGCTTGCGGAAGAAATGAAGAATCCTTCCGAAAGCGCGAAGGCTGTTAAGAAGTGTCCGAAATGCGGGAATGTACTCCAAAAACGAAAGGGAAGATATGGGGAGTTCTGGGGCTGTATGAGCTATCCTGAATGCAGATATACCGAGAACATCAGATGAGAATTTTCCGGAATTTTACTGCCTGTGCAATGTGCGGACGGCGCGAGCTGTGAGAGCCGGAAGCAAAAAAACAGGATGCAGGAAAATGTGACGGTATGGCATATTGGAAAAACCGGAAAAGCACTGCCGTGGATGCGTCAGATATTCTGGCGCGGAAGGAGGATGTGAATGGTGAATACGGATCCGCTTAAAGAATATATAAAACAGTCAGAGCCTGGCAGACGTGACAAGGGTTATGTCTGGCAGACGGCGATTGGGTTACAGGCAGTAGATGGGTTAAAGACTTCCGATTATCTGTTTAAAACCGCTGTTTCTAATATAGAAGGAGAAATTACTTTTGATGAGGCCGAGAGACTTCTGAACAGCTATTATGATGAAAATCCGAAACATAATGTGGAAGACCGAACGGAAGAAGCCGATAAGGTTTCCCTTCGTATCGCGAAAATATTGTCGGAGCGGGCGTTTTCTTTTACGCCCAACGAGTACCTGTCCATTCACAGAAAGCTGTTTACGGGTATTTATAGTCATGCGGGAAGGATGCGGGATTATAATATTACAAAGAAGGAGTGGATACTTGACGGTGCGACTGTTTTGTATGGAAACGCATCGGAACTGCGGGCAACGCTGGAATATGATTTTAACCGGGAAAAAGCGTTCGGTTATAAAGGACTGACTATGGATCAGATGATTCGCCACCTGGCTTTGTTTGTGTCGGGTTTGTGGCAGATTCATGTTTTTGCCGAAGGCAATACAAGAACAACGGCCGTTTTTTTCATTAAATATCTGATGACACTGGGATTTGACGTGAACAATGATATTTTTGCCGAGAACGCATGGTATTTCAGAAACGCCATGGTCAGGGCGAATTATAACGATCTGAAAAACGGTGTATTTGAGACCACGGAATATCTGGAACTGTTTTTAAAAAATCTGCTGCTGGGCGAAAAAAATGAACTGCATAACCGTGCGCTGCATATCGGTCATATATTTTAATAGATAGGAGTTCCCCCATTGATTTCTTATTTTGCCAGCTCATCTGACTCTGTGTTAATGAACACGGTGGACGAGAACAATATTTTTGTAGCTGACTGTGTGCGGAAAATATATGCGTATAGTTCTCTTGTCAAAATATTTTTAAAAAAATCGAAAAGCGGTATAATTTTTGCTTGGAATTCCAATCATAACAGCCATGTGCTGCATGTTTTATAACGGATACAGTAAAAGATTGGAAGTATAAAGGCAATCATATATGATAGTGTCAAAAGGCCTTTTCCATTTTTATTTTTTAAAGAAAAATTCTTTGTGTCCGGAAGAACGGCTAAATCGGCCGTTCTTCTAATATATTTCCTGGATGTTTGGAAAAACAGAATGGAGCGGGTTTTTCCTTATCAGGTTCCCGGTATTTCTATCTCCTGCATGCAAATCCACAAATCATCATAAATACTGACTTTTATTTTGTCCTGGAAAGTGTAAGCGGCAGTTTCAAATTTCGTTTCCTCCAAATGGTAAGCATAAACAGATTTTTTTGCAGGATCAACAATCCAGTATTCTTTTACTCCGGCATCCATGTAAAGGTTTAATTTCCTTACATAATCATGGCTGGAAGTGCTGGGTGAGACGATTTCAATAATCCAGTCGGGCGCTCCGGAGCAGCCGCGGTCCGTCAATTAATTCCGCCCGCACATTCTCCGGCAGGTTATAATAATCATCTTCGGTGTAAAAGCTTGGTCGTGCTAACACCTGTGACATAATAATTCTCCTTTCTGACATGGATTATGAAGTTTCGGTTAAGTTCTATTTATCAGGTTCGGAGCCGGGAGCCTGCTGCTGATTATCCCGTTCCATGGTTTCGTTGATTGCACGGATGATAAAAGACGTGAGTTTTTCCCCTTGTTGTTCAGCGTGTTCTCGAATAATTGCTTTTTGACCTTTGGGAACTCTGAATTTTATTTCATCCAATTTTTCTTTTATATAATTCATTGTGTATTCTTTTTGTTTTTCGCTGTATGTTATGGGTAACACTTTCTCTCTTTTGGGTTCATGGGGAGCGGTAAAAAGAGATACCTTCCCTACCATACCCAAATTATAGCACATCTTACAATAGGGGAGTATAGCTGTTTCATTTCCCCATAAAATTACATAACCGAATAAGGCAGATCGGCCAGGGCATCAGGCGTATACCAGTAATTCTATCAGCAGAAATGCAGAGAAAAGCAGAACAAAAAAAGGCCGGCCTGCTGCCGGGAATCGGACATTTCAGACGCCCTAAAAGGTATCCCCGCCTGCTGTCTGTTTAGAGATTTTAGAGGCCCTAAAAGGGATGATACCCCAGATCAGGGAGGTTTCCGGGCAGATCGGGCGGGTTGGATGTGGCATTGTAGCGAAATGTTGCACAAAAAAAGAATGCCTGCGGAGTAGGGGTTTTGTCCGAAGAACGGACGAACCGGCAGCAGGTTCCCTGAATTGTGTGATATCGCACACATTGAATGATCGGCGTAACCAACTCAAAATTGAGTACGTCCATCCCCCAAGGTATTGTATCGGAGCTGGGCGCAAAATTGCGCTGAGTATCTCAATAACAAATCGTTATCCAGATTCCCCAACAAGCCGGGGGAAAGTCGTGTCCTGCGGCATTCCGGAGCCATGCCCGCTTGTGGGTATGCCTTGCAGGCAGGGGGTCTCCCCGAAATGGTGGATACCCACCCTGATACGCCAGACGAGCTTATACACCGTTTTTTTGATGAAAGCTAATCCCCCACTTGTGGAGGAAAAGCCGCTCTATGGGCTTCTGGGAGCGTCACGGGGATAGGCCAGAGGAAAACCGCTCCCCACTTTTGGGGAACCGCCGCCGGTTGGAATGACGAGGCAGGATTATTCCTTATCAGGTTCCAGGTATGCCTAACTCTTGCAGGCTAATCCATAAATCGTCATAGATATTGACTTTTATTTTGTCCTGGAAAGTGTAACTGTCAGCCTTAACGTCGTCCTGTTCTAAATGATACACCAAAACTTTGCGGTTACGTGGGTCAACAATCCAGTATTCCCTGACACCGGCATCCAGATAAAGATTCAGTTTCCGCACATAATCATGGCCGGAAGTGCTGGGGGAAACGATTTCAATAATCCAATCGGGCGCTCCGGTGCAACCTTGGTCAGTCAGTTTGTTGGGGTCACAGATTACACTGATATCAGGTTCAACAACGGTTTTTCTGTCATCAAACAGTTTGACGGCGAAGGGAGCCGGATAAACTTCACAGGAGCCACCTTTAGAATGAATATAATTGAAAATGGTGTTATTGACAGTATTTAATATTTTTTGGTGAATCCTGCTGGGTGCCGCCATATCATAAAACTGCCCATCAATTAATTCCGCCCGGACATTCTCTGGTAGGTTATAATAATCATCTTCGGTATAAATGTCTGATCGTGCTAATGCCTGTGACATAATGATTCTCCTTTCTGGAGTGGGTTATGTGAGAAAATGTCAAATTATTGTGCCATCTGGAAATTCAAATTCCGCTTTCCATGTGCCGCCCAAAACCTCCGCTATTTGCTCAAGTTCTTCTTTCGTAAGGGTATTTCTCTTTACTTTTTGATTGAGGTTAGATGGCGTAGTTCCGATTCTACGTGCTAATTCGGCTTGGCTTATACCTTTATATGATAATGCCATACCTATTTTTTGTGCAATTGTCATAAAGTCACCTCCTAATATTATTATATATTATTTGCTTTATAAAATCAATGAAAAAATTAAAAATGTTAAGCAAAATATATATAAAATACTTAACATCATTAAGCAAACACTGTATAATAATATCATCAACAGAGAGGAAAACAAAAGCAGCCGGGAGAGCCGAAAGCACCCGATACCGAAAGCCATATACCTGTGACCGTGTACGGAAGAAGAAAACAGGAATAGTCAGGAAGATGCTTCCGGGGCTGCTGGAAAACCACTCAACCGATAGAAAGGAAAAATGTTATGGGAGAAAGAGCATTGCAAAACCGTATCATGAAACTGAGGGAGATCGAAGCACAGCAGAAAGCCCTGGATGAACAGGCCGAGAAGAGTGCGGATATTGCCTGTGACTACTCGTTCAGGTTGAAAAGCGCATTGGAATCCATGAAAAATCAGCTTTCAGGCTGTGAAGTGACGGAGGCGCGGGCATAAAATGGAATATTTTAATTATTATCTGCAACTTTGCCAGGAGGAAAGAGCGGGGCTGTATAAAGGGTACAAGTATCCGAATCTGATTGAAGTGCAGAAAGCGAGCCACTTATACATTGGCCAATTTGCAAACGTGACAGACGAATTGGTTCTTGCAGCCTTCCGGGGAGAGGAAGAACTGATCAGAGAAGAAATATGGAAGGTTGCACGCTACAATGGCATTCCGTTTTCCGTGCTGACATGCCCAAAGCTGATTATGCTGGACTGGGACCGGACAAGGCACAGGAAGATGATTGCGGAAGTGGATAAGCTGTGTATGCAGTTAAAGTATATGGCGAGATGCGGCAATCAGGAGGCGGAAAAGTGGGTGGAATATGCCGACAGTGCAAATCAGAGATTTTTGAGAGCCGCCGATAATAATACGCTGACATACATTCATTATCCAGATGCAAAAAGGAAATTGTCAGATTTTATTTTCAACACCGAAGGAACCCAAAAGGGGTCTTACGATTGGCAGAAAGAGAGGGCGGCAGGCATAATGGAGGTTTTAAGCGCAGCGCATAACATTGTATCAACCGGCCTGGAAAACCTTCCGGAGCATTTGCGGAAAAAACAGGTGGTTTACTACTCGGATAAAAAAGACATGGTTGTGATTGCCGGATGGGGCGAAAATACGGGGATGATCGGGGAAATGATTGCCGATTGCCTGGAACTCTCCCAGGAAGGGAAAGAGAAAGCAGAGGAATTTTGCTTATCATCTGGAAATGACTGTGTTATCAGTCTGAATGAAGCGCTCAAAGAGATCGCCCGGATACGCCGAGAGAAAAGGCCGGCCACAATGCGGATAGATGATATCAGGATTTACCCATGCTTCGCCGCCCATCCCCCGAAGCCGGGGAAGGTTGATCGGAAAGAATGGCAGTATGCAAAGTCCGGCTTTGCCGAAGCGGAAATTATCCTGGACAGCAATAATTATCTGATAGACGGATATATCTGGTATCTGCTGGCACAGTCTTATGGACTGACACATGTCCCTGTCAGGTATGGACGCAGGCAGATCATAACGGCGGCGCATAAGGCCGGCGGGAAGTTGTACCGCTGGGAACTGCCGGGGATGCTGGTAGGCCGGGTTCATCCTGGAGATAAAGTCAAAGTTCGGACCTGCCGGGGTATCCGTACTGTCAGAGTGGCAGGTGTCGAAGAATACGCAGGGGAGCCGGAACCTCTCAGGATGGTTATCAGTAAATTCAAAAAAGGATGCGGGAAATATGCTCCCGCCTCAGGACTGTTACAACAACGCTGAATAAGCTGAAATACTTCGGGAACAGGCGGCGGCTCCGGTCTGGGGCCTGCTGCCGGCTCATATTATGAAGGGTGGTGTATTATGGCGGAAAAAAGAGGACGGATAATAAAGGCCGGGTTTTGCGGACGGGGGAAATGCAAAGGTCAGAAGATGGAAGATATTTATACAGATATGTGGATTTATCAGGTAAGAAAAAAACGATATATGCGGTAACGCTGGTAGAACTGCGTGGGAAGGAAAAGAAGATAGAACGTGACTTGCAGGACGGAATTGACACCAGCCGTGGAGATATGACTTTAAATCAGCTTTTTAAAATCTATATGGATATAAAAACGGATTTGAGGGAAAGTACATGGTGCAATTATATGGCCGTTTGGAATAATGCATTGACAGAATCCATGTTGGGCAATATGAAAATTTCGCAGATCAAACAGCTTCACATCAGATCATTTTACTCTGAATTAGCGAAAAAAGGACTTTCGGCGAATACGATCAAGATGTATCATAATTTAATCTATCCGGCATTGGAGCTGGCGGTTAATTCTGACATTATCCGAAAGAATCCGGCGAAGGACTGTCGGAAAGGCGTAGGAGGAACCAAAAAGCAGAGGATAGCGCTGACGGCATCGGAGCAGGAAAATTTATTGGATTTCATGACGCATAATAACAGGTATGCGGTATACTATCCATTGGTGATTTTTGCGTTGTCCACGGCTCTCCGGGTGGGGGAATTGACCGGCCTTCGGTGGTCTGATGTGGATTTAAAGGGAAATGTGGTGCATATCAGGCAGCAGCTTATTTATAAAAACCTGGGCGACGGATGCCGGTTCCATATACAGGATTTAAAGACCGAAGCAGGCCGGAGGGACATTCCGTTGACGGCGGCTGCCAAAAAAAGCCTGATAAGGCAGAAAGAGATTTATCTTTTGCTGGGAAAAGCGGCAAGGCAGCAGGAGATTGAAGGAGTATCGGATTTTGTCTTTACCAATACCCTGGGAAAACCTTATGCCACGAATGCGATTAATTTTGCATTGAATAATATTGTCCAGGCTTATAACAAACTGGAATCGGAGCAAGCGATAAAAGAGCGGAGGGAGCCGGAATTGCTGCCTCACATATCAGCCCATATATTAAGGCATACAGCATGTACCAGGTTGGCGGAATCAGGATTGGAGCCTAAAGTGCTGCAATCCATTATGGGTCATGCGAACGTATCAATTACGCTGGACGTATATACGCATCCGGATTTCACGCAGATTCAGAAGAAAATGGAAGATGTACAAAAAAATACAATGATCGGATAAACACAGGCCGTTGCCGGGAATAATAATCTGGCAGCGGCTTATTTTTTCAGAAAGGGTACAATTTTGGCACAAAATACCCGGTTTCAAAAAATCTCGTTTTGTAAAATCCCTTATTCTGTCAGTGTTTTCATAAAAAATTCACACAAAATTAGCACTCAACACTTGACTCTGCTAATGATTAGTGTTATAACACATATAGAACAAATAAAAACACATGCATGCAGACCAATGTAAGCAAGGAGGTCATTGTATGAATTTAAGCAAATTCACCCAGAATTCCATACAGGCGGTGCAGAACTGTGAGAAGCTGGCCTATGAGTATGGGCATCAGGAGATTGACCAGGAGCATTTATTATATAGTCTTCTGAAGCTGGAAGACAGCCTGATTCTGAAACTGATTGAGAAAATGGAAATCAATAAAGAGCATTTCCTGGAAAATGTGGAGTCGAAGCTTGCGGGCCGTCCCAAGGTGTCCGGGGGCAGTCAGCTTTATATCAGCAACGCGCTGAACAAGGCGCTGCTTGATGCCGAGGACGAGGCCAAAGCCATGGGGGATGAGTATGTATCGGTGGAGCATCTGTTTCTGTCCATGCTGAAAGAACCAAACGGCGCGGTCGGCAGTCTGCTGAAAGAATATGGCATCACAAAGGAGCGGTTCCTCCAGGCGCTGGCTACGGTGCGGGGCAATCAGCGTGTGACCAGCGACAATCCGGAGGCCACTTATGACACGTTGAGCAAATACGGCGTAAACCTGGTGGAGCGGGCGTCGAAGCAGAAGCTTGACCCGGTGATCGGCAGGGATGCGGAGATCCGGAATGTGGTGCGGATTCTCTCCCGGAAGACGAAAAACAATCCTGTGCTGATCGGCGAGCCCGGCGTGGGCAAAACTGCCGTGGTGGAAGGGCTGGCCCAGCGGATCGTCCGGGGCGACGTGCCGGAAGGACTGAAAAACAAAACGCTGTTTTCGCTGGATATGGGTGCTCTGGTGGCGGGAGCCAAGTACCGGGGCGAGTTTGAGGAACGTCTGAAAGCGGTGCTGGAGGAAGTGAAAAAAAGCGACGGGCAGATTATTCTGTTTATCGACGAGCTGCACACCATTGTGGGTGCCGGAAAGACGGAAGGCTCCATGGATGCCGGAAATATGTTAAAGCCCATGCTGGCCAGAGGCGAGCTTCACTGCATCGGCGCCACCACTCTGGATGAGTACCGGAAATATATTGAAAAGGATGCGGCTCTGGAGCGGCGGTTTCAGCCGGTGATGGTGGATGAGCCGACCGTGGAGGATACCATTTCCATTTTAAGAGGCATTAAGGATCGCTACGAGGTATTTCACGGCGTAAAAATCACCGACTCCGCTCTGGTAAACGCGGCGGTTTTGTCTAACCGGTATATCACCGACCGTTTCCTGCCGGACAAGGCCATCGACCTGGTGGACGAAGCCTGCGCTCTGATTAAGACAGAGCTGGACTCTATGCCCACGGAGATGGACGAACTGTCCCGGAAGATTATGCAGCTAGAGATCGAGGAAGCCGCCCTGAAAAAAGAGACGGACCGGCTAAGCCGTGAGCGTCTGGAAAATCTGCAGAAGGAACTGGCGGAGCTTCGGGAGGAATTTGCCTCCATGAAGGCCCAGTGGGACAATGAAAAGAACTCGGTGGATAAGCTGGTGAAGCTTCGGGAGGAAATTGACGCGGTCAACAGTCAGATTCAGGAGGCCCAGCAGAACTATGATCTGAACAAGGCGGCGGAGCTGATGTACGGGAAGCTGCCCCAACTGGAACAGCAGTTGGAAGCGGAGGAAAGCCAGATTAAGAGCAAGGATATGACGCTGGTTCATGAAAGCGTCACTGACGAGGAAATTTCCAGAATCGTTTCCCGGTGGACCGGTATTCCGGTGGCGAAGCTGACAGAGAGCGAGCGGAATAAAACGCTGCATCTGGATGAAGAACTGCACAGGCGGGTCATTGGTCAGGACGAAGGAGTAGAGAAGGTGACGGAAGCCATTATCCGTTCCAAGGCAGGAATTAAGGATCCTGGCAAGCCGATTGGTTCCTTCCTGTTCTTAGGTCCTACGGGTGTGGGAAAAACGGAGCTGGCAAAGGCGTTGGCGCAGAGCCTGTTCGACGATGAGTCCAATATGGTCCGTATTGATATGAGTGAGTATATGGAGAAGCATTCCGTATCCCGTCTGATCGGAGCGCCTCCGGGATATGTAGGCTATGACGAGGGCGGCCAGCTGACGGAGGCGGTGCGGAGAAAGCCTTATTCGGTGGTGCTGTTCGATGAGGTGGAAAAAGCGCATCCCGATGTGTTCAACGTGCTTTTACAGGTGCTGGACGACGGCCGGATCACCGATTCTCAGGGCAGAACGGTGGATTTTAAAAATACGATTCTGATTATGACTTCAAATATCGGTTCCGCTTACCTGCTGGAAGGAATCGACGGGGAAGGAAATATCAGGCCGGAAGCCCAGTCCATGGTGACGCAGGAGCTGAGAGCCCATTTCCGTCCGGAATTTTTAAACCGGCTGGATGAGACAATTATGTTTAAACCGCTGACGAAAGACAATATCGGCGGCATCATTGATCTGATGGTGGCGGACGTGAATAAGCGTCTGGAGGAAAAGGAGCTGACGATCCGGCTGACAGAAGGAGCGAAAGGGTTTGTGGCGGATCACGGCTACGATCCGGTATACGGCGCGAGGCCGCTGAAACGGTTTTTACAGAAACATGTGGAGACACTGGCGGCACGCCTGATTCTCGGCGGCGATGTGGGCGCGGGGGATACGATCTGGCTGGATGTGGACGGAGAAAGGCTGATCGCCCGGAACTGATAAACGAAGTGCCGGCGGAATAAGGAAAAGAAGCTGAGCGGTCAGATAGGCTTATGAAACTGACGGATGGCCAGAGAACCGGTTCCTGTTTACAGGAACCGGTTCTTTTCTGCCGAATAATGATAATCCAGCCGTTCTAATGTTTCGGTCAGCGCAGTCCTGTCAACGCCCAGATCCCTGCACAGTGCGTCCAGAGAGGGGTAAAAATCCCGGAGTTTTGTGTTAATCAGGCTGAGGAGCATGACCGGGTCTTTGGGTAAAGGTTCCATAATGATCGGCCTCCATATTCCGGATTTGTATGTTTCTTTGCGTGTTTTATTTGCTTCGGTATTTATTATAGCTTTTATCCGGAAAAAAAGCCAGACATCAGGAAAAAAGAAGATGGCGGGAGGACGAAACGAGGGGGAAAAGGAAGTGGCAGGAATCTATTTACAGGGTTGTTTTATACCTTTGAAAATGGTAGAATATATGTTAAATAGAGATGAAAACCCCCTGGAGGACATTATGGAAGAAAGATTGAATGAAATTTTGGACTGGCCGGAGATAGAAGGAATTGTGTGTGCGGACTGTGATCATCCGCATCAGGTGCTGGGCGCTCATAAAGTGGAGGAACAACTGCTGATTCAGGCATTTATCCCCCATGCGGAAACTGTCAGCGTGAAGGTGGTTTCCACACAGAAAAGCTGGCCTATGACAAAGGTGGACGAGGCGGGCTTTTTTGCGCTGCTCTTGAATAGAAAAACAAAGATTCACTATGTATATGAAGTGACCTATGACAACGGAACGAAGCGGGAGATCGAAGATCCTTACGCCTTTGATTTACAGATCACGGAATCGGATATGAAGCGGTTTGAGGCGGGCATTCATTATGAAATCTATGATGTGCTGGGGGCCCATCCCAGAACCGTAGACGGCGTGCCGGGAACACAGTTCGCCGTCTGGGCGCCCAATGCCTGGAGCGTCAGCGTGGTAGGCGATTTCAATATGTGGGACGGCCGCATTCACCAGATGTCCAGACGGGGGGATTCCGGTATTTTTGAACTGTTTATTCCCGGTATTGAATCAGGGGCGATTTATAAATATGAAATTGAATTTAAGGGCGGTTCTCCTGCGCTGAAATCTGATCCTTATGGAAATGGTTCTCAGCTCCGTCCCGATACGGCGTCGGTGGTGGCCGATCTGGAGCGGTACCGGTGGCAGGATGCAGGCTGGATAAAGGAAAGAAAAAAGAAAAAGCATCTGGAACAGCCCATGTCCATCTATGAAGTACACCTGGGTTCCTGGCGGGTGCCGGAAGATGAGGAACAGGAATTCTACAATTACAGGGAAATTGCGCCCATGCTGACTTCCTATGTGAAGGAGATGGGCTATACCCATGTGGAGCTGATGCCTGTGATGGAGCATCTGCTGGACGAATCCTGGGGGTATCTGGTTACCGGCTACTATGCGCCCACCAGCCGTTACGGGACGCCGGAAGATTTTATGTATTTTATGGATTATATGCACGGGCAGGGCATTGGCGTGATTCTGGACTGGGTTCCGGCGCATTTTCCCAAGGATACGGTGGCGCTGGCTGATTTTGACGGCACCGGGCTGTATGAGCATAAAGATCCCAGACAGGGGATGCATCCTCACTGGGGAACACTGATTTTTAATTACGGCCGTCCCCAGGTATCCAACTTTTTGATTGCCAACGCTCTGTTCTGGGTGAACCGGTTCCATGCCGACGGTATCCGTATGGATGCGGTGGCGTCCATGCTGTACCTGGATTACGGAAAAAACGACGGGGAATGGGTGCCCAATATCTACGGCGGCCATGAAAACCTGGAAGCTCTGGAGCTGTTAAAACATCTGAATTCCATTTTCAAAAAGCAGGAGAACGGTGCGCTTTTGATTGCGGAGGAATCTACCGCATGGCCCAGAATTACCGGCGACGTGGACGACGGTGCGGTGGGCTTTGACCTGAAATGGAACATGGGCTGGATGAATGATTTTCTGGGCTATATGCAGTGCGACCCTTATTTCAGAAAGCATCATTACAATGAGCTGACGTTCAGCATGGTTTACGCGTACAGTGAAAACTTTATTCTGGTATTCTCCCACGACGAAGTGGTGCATGGGAAAGGCTCCATGGCAGGAAAGATGCCGGGAGAGAATTTTGAGACGAAATTTGCCAATCTGCGTGCGGCCTATGGCTTCTGGATGACCCATCCCGGAAAGAAACTTTTGTTTATGGGCCAGGATTTTGCGCAGATGGACGAGTGGAATGAGAAGTCCGGTATTCAGTGGCACCTGCTTCAATATGATCTGCACAGCCAGATGCAGGCCTGTGTGAAGGCGCTGCACAAGCTGTACCGGGAGAGTCCTGCCCTTTACCGGATGGACCATGATCCGGACGGGTTTGAATGGATTGACTGCAGCAGTTGGGAGGAAAGCATCTGCACGTTTTTAAGAAAGACGGATAAACCGGAGGAAACCATGCTGGTGGTGTGCAATTTTGACACCATCGATCATGAGGATTTCCAGGTGGGTGTTCCGATGCCGGGCAAATATAAGGAAGTGTTTAACAGTGATGCCGCTGCCTTTGGCGGAAGCGGCGAAGTGAACGGCAGGGTGAAAGTGGCCAAAAAGCAGGAGTGGGATGAACGGCCTTACTCGATTTCCATAAAGCTGGCGCCGCTGACTGTCGCGATCTTCCGGTATATTCCCGTGGAAGAAAAGAAGGTCAGCAACAAAACGGCGAAGAAGAAAAAGGATTCCGCGAAGACAGCCGGGAAAGCTGCCGGAGCGAAGAAAAAAACGACGAAAGTTGACCAGCAGGTTGAGAAACTGAAAAAAGCGGCGATGGAGCCGGCGGAGGAAACGGCAAAGAAAGAACCGGAGAAAACGGCGGAAGAAATAGTAAAGAAAGAACCGGAAAAACCGGCGGAAGAAGCGGTAAAAAAAGAAACTGAAAAACCGGTTGCGGATACAGCGAAGAAACCGGTGGAAGAGACAGTAAAGAAAGCGTCGGAGAAACCGACGGAAAAAGCAGTAAAAAAAGAGAACTGAGACGGAATTTTCCGCGGCGACTGTCGGGAAAAAGTAAATATTTAGAGAAAAGGACTGAGCATTACCGATGGATGACGCACCTCATATAGAGCTGGAACAGGCTGTTCAGGATCTGGAAGAACACAGCCGCATTTTTCAGGCATGGCTGGACAAGGTGCTGGACGGCGCTTTGAATAAAGGAATGCAGATGATTGTGGCTTTGGCGATTCTGTTTGTAGGGAAAAAGCTGCTGAATTTTCTGCTGAAGATCGCGGACCGTTCCATGGAACGGATCGGCACGGAAATCACGGTGCGAAAGTTTATCAGGCATCTGCTGCGGGCGGCAGGGTACGGCCTGATTGCCGTTACCATGCTGCAGGTGGTGGGGATTGAAACGACTTCTCTGATTACGGTGATCGGTTCCGCCGGCGTGGCGGCAGGCCTGGCCATGCAGGGCAGTTTGTCTAACTTTGCCGGTGGGATTCTGATTTTAATGATGAAGCCTTTTAAGGTGGGAGATTATATTATAGAAGACGGGAATAAAAATGAAGGGACGGTAAAGACCATCGGCCTGGTTTATACCTCCCTGCTGACACCCGATAACAAACTGATTATGATCCCCAACGGTCATCTGGCCAATAACAGCATGACCAATGTGACGGCCCAGGAAAAACGGCGGCTGGATATTGCGGTGGGAATTTCTTACAGTGCGGATTTAAAACGGGCTAAGACATTGATGATGGAAGTGATGACCGCCTATGATGCGGTGTTAAAAGATGAGGAAATGGTAGCTTTCGTATCAAGCCTTGACGACAGCGCCGTGACCATGGGCTGCCGCTGCTGGGTGCCTACCGGCGATTACTGGCCTGCCAGATGGAGCATAACGGAAAAAATCAAGCTGGCTTTTGATGCACATGGAATCGAGATTCCATTTCCGCAGATTGTGGTTCACCGGGGGGAGCAGACGGAACCGGGAGGATTGGGAGCACGATAGCGGGGCTAATATACAACAGCGGAACTAAATTAGGAGGTGATTATTATGACAATGGCGCAGCGGAAAATGAAACCGAATCCGAAGCTTTATACGGAAGATGATTATTACAATCTGCCGGAAACCGTCCGGGCGGAGCTGATTGAGGGCTATCTGATCTATAATCAGGCGGCGCCTTCAAGAATTCATCAGACGATATTGATGGAGTTATCCGGTACAATTAGAGAGTATCTGAAAGCCAAAGGCGGCCGCTGCCGTGTCTATCCGGCCCCTTTTGCCGTCAAATTAAAAGAGGATCGGAAAACCATTGTGGAACCGGATATCAGCGTGATCTGTGACAGGGACAAGCTGACTGACCGTGGCTGCACCGGGGCGCCGGACTGGATTATTGAGATCATTTCCCCCAGCACTTCCAGCCATGATTATGTGGTGAAATTAAATCTGTACGCAGATGCCGGAGTCCGGGAATACTGGATTGTGGATCCTGAAAAGGAAAGCATTTTTGTATATTATCTGGAAAAAGAGCATTTTAAAGCGGAATCTTATACGTTTAAGGATAAAATCAAAGTAAGTATTTACGAAGACTTATACATTGATTTTACGGAATTGGATTTATAAGTTTGAATGTATGTTAATATAAAATAAATATGAAAACCGGCGTCCGAAAACGCCGGTTTCATTTATAATGTATTAGTTTTCACCTTACTCAATCCGCTCAAAATCGGCTACGCCATGCTTGCACAGCGGGCATACAAAGTCATCGGGCAGATCGTCACCCTCGTAGATGTATCCGCATACTACACATACCCAGCCGGTCTTGCCTTCGGTGTCCGGGCGGGGTTTTACATGATTCTGGTAGTAGGTGTAGGTCATGGTATCATCCTCGTTCATTACCCGTGCTTCGGTAATGCTGCATACAAACAGTCCGTGGGTATCGAAATCCAGATACTGCTCTACCTTCAGGGACATGAAGGAGTTGATGTATTTGGGCAGGAACACCAGGCCGTTATCGGAACGCATCGGCGAGCAGTTGGCAAACTTATCTGCGGTTCTGCCGCTCTGGAAACCGAAGTTCTGGAATACCTTGAAAGGCGCCTTTACCGACAGGCAGTTAATGTTCATAACGCCGGTCTGCTTGATTACATGGTGAGAATAGTTGTCCTTGTTGATGGCAACGGCTACCCGGTTCGGGGTGTTGGTAAGCTGGGTCACGGTATTTACGATTAAGCCGTTATCCTTCTTGCCGTCATTGGAAGTAACCACATACAGGCCGTATCCGATCTTGAACAGGGCGGACAGGTCGTTCTTGTTGGCAGTCTCGGAATGCTGTGCAACATATTCGCTGCAGAGTTCTTCGGCCAGCTTCTCTAACTGGTCGCTGCTTTCTTCGTTCAGTGCGGATTTGATATGCACGGTGTTCTTCGCGAACTGCAGATTTTTGCTGTTCTTGAACATATCCCGCATTACCTTGGCAGCCAGAGGAGCCCAGGAGCCGTTCTCAATCAGGGCAACGGTGCGGTTCTGGTAATTGCGCTCGGTCAGATGGTCGATAAATGTATGCATGAAGGGGAAAATCCCTGCGTTGTAGGTGGTGGTGGCGAGAATCAGTTTTCCGTAGCGGAAAGCGTCTTCCACGGCTTCTGCCATATCGCAGCGTGCCAGATCGTACACTACCACGTCAGGACAGCCTTTTGCACGCAGCTTGTCAGCCAGTACGTCCACAGCCTTTTTCGTATGTCCGTAAATAGAAGTATAGGCGATCACGATGCCTTCCGTCTCAACGGAATAAGAAGACCAGGTATCATAAAGGTTCAGGTAATGCCCCAGATTTTCTTTCAGCACGGGGCCGTGGGTGGGGCAGATCATCTGAATATCCAGGCCGGCAGCTTTTTTCAGCAGTGTCTGTACCTGTGCGCCATACTTGCCCACGATGCCGATATAGTAACGGCGTGCTTCGCAGTCCCATTCCTCATCCACGTCCAGAGCGCCGAATTTGCCAAAGCCGTCGGCAGAGAACAGAACCTTGTCGCAGGTATCATAGGTAACGATAACCTCAGGCCAGTGTACCATGGGCGCCGCAACAAAAGCCAGGGTGTGCTTGCCCAGTTCCAGGGTGCTGCCCTCGCCGACCACGATCTGGCGGTCCGCATAATCCGTTCCGAAGAACTGCTTCATCATGGCGAATGCCTTTGCGGAGGAAACGATGGTGGTCTCCTTATAGGTCTGCATGAAAATGTCAATGCTGCCCGCATGGTCAGGCTCCATATGCTGAATAATCAGGTAGTCAGGACGGCGGGAACCCAGCTCGTTCTCGATATTGTCCAGCCACTCATGGGTAAAATGTGCATCCACGGTGTCCATAACCGCGGTTTTCTCATCCAGAATTACGTATGAATTGTATGCCATGCCGTTTTCTACGACATACTGGCCTTCAAACAGATCCACGTCATGATCGTTTACACCTACATACTTGATATCGTTTGTAATTGTAACACTCATTATAGTATCCGCTCCTTTATATGATAATGTAATATGAAGGGCTGTCCGGTCGGGACAGTCGTCAGATTCGTGAATATTATAACACTGTTTGGGTGGAAAAGATAGCCTTTTCTTTATAAAAGAATGTATGAAAATTGGTTCATTGCGGCCGGTATTTTCCTGTTATTGACAGCCGCTCCAAACGAAATCCCGGATTGTGCATATAATTTAGTAGAATAAATGATTATCAGACAATATCAAATATGAACGAGGTGGTTTCAATTGAATGGATGTTATGCAAACCGGATATTCGGTCCGCCGAATCTGTTCGGTATGGGGAGAAATCCCAACAGAACCCCTGGCCGGAATAGTCATCAAAACAGCGGCCGGAACCAGGTGCAGCCTTCTTGCGGTTTTGTATCCGGAACGGACACGGACACAGCGGAGGAACCGCAGAATGGGGGCGCTGCAAAACCGGAAGGAACGGATGGTTTCCGCTGTTTCGGGCAGGGTTCGACGGAGTCGGGCCCGCCGGTCTGTCCCGGCGGGTGCGCAGAGCCTTGCTTACAGGGAGCAGGAGAAGAGCCGCATTCCTGGGGCTGTTCCGGCAATCGGGGAGAACCGGGTCCCCAGGGACCAAGAGGGGAGCCGGGTCCTCAGGGCTGTCCCGGTGATCGGGGAGAAGCAGGTCCCCAGGGGGTGACAGGCCCTCAGGGTCCCCAGGGCGCAACCGGGCCGATGGGCCCAAGGGGAGAACCTGGTCCGCGGGGTCCGGCAGGCCCGGCCGGTTATCCCCAGAACAGTATCTTTGCGACATTTTCAGGTCAGAATCTTATCGTGCCGGAAAGCGCCGGCCTTCCGCTTAGAGCGGATATACCGGATATCACCCGGAATATTTCTCCCTGCGATCACTATTCGGTAATGCTGACTCCCGGCTGTTACGCCATCAGCTATTATATCGCCGCGCTTCTGAAAAAGCCCGGCGTGATCAGGCTGACTCCGGTATTTAATGACCGTAAGCAGACCGTATACACCACACATGCGGAGGCGGTCAGGCGGAAGGAAACGGTTGTGCTGTCGAGATATTTTATTATCGAAGTAGCCGATGCATCCACGCTGTTTTTTTCCTGGAATTCTTCGGCAGGCCCCTCCAGGATCAGCATGAATCTGAGCATTGAGAAGCGATGCAGGCAGTAGAGAAAGGAGACGGAGGACGTATGGCGACGATAAGCCTTTGCATGATTGTCAAAAATGAGGAAATGCATCTTGCCCGCTGCCTGGACAGTGTGGCGGGACTGGTGGAGGAAATTGTGATCGTGGATACCGGGTCGGATGACCGGACGGTGGAAATAGCTTCCGCTTTTACGCCGAAGGTTTATTCCTATCCGTGGAAGGATGACTTTTCCGATGCCAGAAACTATTCCTTTTCCAAAGCAACAATGGACTACTGTATGTGGATGGATGCCGACGATATTCTGGAGGAGGCGCAGAAGGCTCCGTTTTTGCAGCTAAAACAGTCTCTGCAGCCGGATGTGGATATGGTTATGATGAGATATCATACTGCCTTTGACGAGGCCGGCATGCCTTCTTTTTCTTATTTCAGGGAGAGATGGATCAGAAACTGTCCCCGATACCGCTGGGTCGGGGAAGTTCATGAGGTGATTCCTCCCGGCGGCAGCGTAATTTATTCCGATATCGCCATCTGCCATAAAAAAATGAATGGCGGGGATCCTGACCGGAATCTGAACATATACCGGAAGATGATTGAGGAAGGAAAGCATTTGGAACCGAGGCAGCAATATTATTATGGGCGGGAGTTATATTATCATAAACAGTATAAGGAAGCCGTTTCGGTGCTCGAACAGTTTCTGCTCTCCCCGGAAGGGTGGATTGAAAACAAGATAGAAGCCTGTTCTGTCTGTGCCGACTGTTACGGGCATCTGGGGCAGGAGCAGGCGGCGCTTATGACGCTTTTGCGCAGTATGAGCTTTGATCTGCCAAGAGCCGAGCTGTGCTGCGAAATTGGGAAATATTTTCTGGAACATGGAAATTTCCGTCATGCGGTCTACTGGTACGAAACCGCATTGAACAGGCCACGAAATGAATGTTCCGGCGGATTTATTCTGCCGGACTGCTATGATTATGTTCCTCTTTTGCAGCTATGTGTATGCTATGACAAAATGGGAGACCGGCTGAAGGCAGAGGAGTATAATGAAAGAGCCGGAGCCTGCAAGCCTTATTCCAAGGCGTATCTTTATAATAAACGGTATTTTGACAGCATACAGGGTTCTTAGCGTGCCGGCGGGGGATGGTGGGTAAAAGAAAAACGTCAGGACGGCTCATCCATATCCTGGCGTTTTCTTATGTTTTTTCGCTTTTTTGGCGGTCCTGATTTTTTTGTAATATAGTAACAAATAGCTCGGATTTACATAAAATATTTGTAGAAAAAGGTATTTTCTGAGTATCTTTTTATCATAAAGAAAGGATGTATTTTGGATGAATCAAGGAAATATATGCGGCTGCTGTCAAAATCAGTGTTATAATCAGTGCCAGAACCAATGTCAGAATCAGTACCCGAACCAGTGCTGTCCGTCCTGCTGTGAACGCGGCCCTGCGGGCCCGAAAGGCGATCAGGGTCCTATAGGGCCTCAGGGAATGAAAGGGGATACCGGCTGTCCCGGACCGAAGGGCGACAGAGGTGAGCCGGGGCCGATGGGTCCGCAGGGCGTTCCCGGTGTTCCCGGTGCAAGAGGACCCAGAGGAAATACAGGTCCGGTAGGTCCCACCGGAAACACGGGTCCGAGAGGCTGTGTGGGTCCGAGAGGGTATGCGGGACCTCAGGGTATTCAGGGTGTCCAGGGTGTTCGGGGAGATGTGGGCCCGAAAGGCGATCCGGGTTGTGAAGGCCCGAAAGGCGATGTGGGCCCTCAGGGCCCGGCAGGCCCGGTGGGTCCGGCAGGCCCAGCAGGGCCGCAGGGTGATGTGGGGCCTCAGGGTCCAAGAGGTATTCCCGGCCCGGCAGGCCCGGTAGGTCCCACCGGTTCTATGGGTCCGCAGGGCGTAACCGGCCCGCAGGGCATTCAGGGAGTAACCGGCCCGGTCGGTCCACAGGGCCCGAAAGGATGTCCGGGAGATGAGGGTCCGATGGGAGCGACGGGGGCGACAGGAGCCACAGGAGCCGACGGAGTGACAGGAGCTACGGGAGCGACAGGAGCGACAGGAGCCACGGGGGCAACAGGAGCTACGGGAGCGACAGGAGCTGACGGAGCGACAGGAGCTACGGGAGCCGACGGAGCTACGGGAGCGACAGGAGCCACAGGAGCTACGGGAGCCGACGGAGTGACAGGAGCTGACGGAGCTACGGGAGCGACAGGTGCAACAGGAGCCACGGGAGCTGACGGGGCCACAGGAGCTACGGGAGCCACAGGTGCCGACGGAGCCACAGGAGCGACAGGAGCTACGGGAGCCACAGGAGCTGACGGAGTGACAGGAGCTACGGGAGCGACCGGCGCCACAGGTGCAACAGGACCGACCGGCGCTGCGGGCACGGGGGCGATTATTCCGTTTGCGTCGGGGCTTCCGGTTTCTCTGACGACGGTTGCCGGAGGGCTTGCGGGACTGCCTGCATTTGTCGGATTTGGAAGCAGCGCGCAGGGGATTACGGTGCTGGGTTCCACGATTGACATCACAAATGCCAGCGGGACACTTTCTAACTTTGCTTTCCAGGTTCCCCGGAATGGTATTATTACCTCCTTCAGCGCATTCTTTAGTACGACGGTGGCCCTTTCTCTGATCGGCTCCACTGTTACGGTAAATGCGCAGATTTACCAGTCTGCAACACCGAATAACGTATTTTCTCCGATTGCCGGAACACTGATCAGTCTGGCGCCGTCGATTTCCGGAATTGTTTCCGTCGGGACATTGCTAAACGGTGCGCTTACAGGGCTGAATATCCCTGTGACGGCTCAGACCCGGCTGATGCTGGTATTTTCGGCAGCGGCAAGCGGGGTGACGCTGCTTAATACGATTGCAGGGTATGCAAGCGCCGGTTTGAGCATTAATTAATATCCGCCGCAGTGCGATCCCGCCCGGAGGGCTTTTTGTATCATAGGGAAGTTCGTAAGACTTTCCTATGATACGGTAAATCCCGGAGGCTTCGATATTCGAAACCTCCGGGATCGTTTCTTTCTTTTTTATTTCTTTTCTACCTCGGCTTTTTTCATAGCCCGTACTTTTAAAGACAGCCCGAACAGGTTGATAAATCCTTCCGCATCATGATGGTCGTACAGATCGCCTGTGGTGAAGGAGGCGATGGACTCATTGTATAAGGAATAAGGAGCGTTGGTGCCCTGCTTGATGATATTGCCTTTGTACAGCATCAGCTTTACATCGCCGGTCACATATTCCTGGGTCTTTTCAATAAAAGCCTGATAAGCTTCCCGCAGAGGGGTGAACCATTTGCCGCTGTATACCAGGTCGGCAAACTGGATGGCGATGGTTTTCTTGGCAGCCATGGTGTCCTTGTCAAGAATCAGTTCTTCCAGTTGCTGATGGGCTTCCATCAGGATGGTGCCGCCGGGGGTTTCGTATACGCCTCTGGACTTCATGCCTACCACCCGGTTTTCCACGATATCCACGATGCCGACGCCGTGCTTGCCGCCCAGGGTGTTTAACCTGCGGATAATGTCAGAAACCTTCATTTCCTCTCCGTCGATGGAAGTGGGAACGCCTTTTTCAAAATGAATGCTGATGGTTTCCCCTTCGTCGGGCGCTTCCTGGGGCGTTACGCCCAGCACCAGCAGATGGCTGTAGTTCGGTGCCTGACCGGGGTCTTCCAGCTCCAGGCCTTCATGGCTGATATGCCACAGGTTTCTGTCCCGGCTGTAGCTGTTGTCAGCGGAGAAGGGCAGGTAAATATCGTGGTCTTCACAGTAACGGATTTCTTCCTCACGGGAGGAAATATCCCAGGTTCTCCACGGAGCAATGATTTTCAAATCGGGCGCCAGCGCCTTGATGCCCAGTTCAAACCGGACCTGATCGTTGCCCTTTCCGGTAGCGCCGTGGCAGATAGCCGTAGCCCCTTCTTTTCTGGCAATTTCCACCAGACGTTTTGCGATTACGGGGCGGGCCATGGAGGTGCCCAGCAGATATTTATTTTCATAGACAGTGCCGGCCTGAACGCAGGGCAGTACATAGTCGTCGCAGAACTCGTCCACCACGTCTTCGATGTACAGTTTGATGGCGCCGCCCACTTTGGCCCGTTCCTCCAGGCCGTCCAGCTCATTGCCCTGTCCCACGTCGATGCAGCAGCATACCACGTCGTAGTCGTAGTTTTCCTTTAACCACGGAATAATGGCCGTGGTGTCCAGTCCGCCTGAGTAGGCCAGTATTACTTTTTCTTTCATAATTATGAATCCTCCTGAGATAATGGTTGGTCAATAAATGTATTCCCTGTACAAAGGATATGTATCCGGTGAAAATACGCCGGTCATGCAGATCGGATTGCGGAACATCCGGCAAAGCGTGCCGCATCGAAAGCGATTCTGTGCGGCACGCTTTGTTTGCCGGATTGGCGTACTGTCAAACCGGGAATGAGAAACACACCCAACATGGATTGGATGTGTATTTCGTGCTTATTAAATATACAATAAAAATGCATATTTTGCAATAGGTTCTTTGCGGGAAATCAGCGGAAAGCCGATTCTTTATGGGAAAATGCGGGCAGATGTTTTAGGGACAGATATTTAGGGGATGGGATAATAGTTGATTTTTGGCTGTTAAAATGGGATGATTTCTGATAAAATATAAATATCGGAATATCTGTTTCCATCCTATATAAGGATAGAAAACAACAGTTAGGAAGTATACATTCAGGAGGTGTATCAATGGGCAGTTATTTGAATCCGGGAAGCAAAGCGTTACGGATGGCGCTCAATTCTGAGATCTATGTGGATAAAAGCGGCCTGATCGAAGAAATGAACCGTCGTGTTGATACATTGCAGCGTTTTGTCTGTGTCAGCCGTCCCAGGCGTTTCGGGAAGTCAATGGCGGCGGATATGCTGGCGGCTTACTATGGCTGCGGGGAGGATACAAAGGAGTTGTTTGACTGGTTAAAGGTCAGCCAGTCGCCGTCATATCGGGAGCATTTGAACAAATATGATGTGATTAAGATTAATATGCAGGAGTTTTCAAGCCTTACGGGAAGCGTGGACGAGATGCTTGAGATGCTTGAGATGCTGCAAAAATATTTGCGCTTCGATCTTTTGAACCAGTTTGATCAGGCGGTGTGTTTCAGGGATGAGGATAATCTGATTCAGGTGATGAAGGATATTTATTCCGGGACGCAGCGTTCTTTTGTAATTCTGATTGACGAGTGGGACTGTCTGTTCCGTGAATACCAAGAGGATAAAAAAGCACAGAAAAAATATCTGGACTTTCTGAGAATGTGGCTGAAAGACAAGGACTATGTGGGTCTGGCCTATATGACAGGTATCCTGCCGGTCAAAAAGTACGGTTCTCACTCTGCCCTGAACATGTTCACTGAATATTCCATGACCAATCCCCGTGAAATGGCGGAATTTTTCGGCTTTACGGAAAAGGAGGTACAGGCGCTTTGCGAAAAATACGGCAGGAATTTTGAGGAAATCCGGGCTTGGTATGACGGATATGCCCTTGTGGCAATGGAGGGAACCGTACCCAGGACCTATTCCATGTACAGTCCGAAATCTGTCGTGGATGCTGTGTTAAGCGGTATATTTGATAATTACTGGAATCAGACGGAGACTTATGAAGCGCTGAAAGTTTATATCAGGATGAATTTTGACGGCCTGAAGGATGCCGTAATCAGGATGCTTGCGGGAGAGAGTGTGCTGATTAATACAGGAACCTTTTCCAACGATATGACAACCTTTACAGGCAGGGACGATGTACTGACTTTGTTGGTGCATTTGGGTTATCTGAGCTATCACTGGCCGGATAAAACGGTTTTCATTCCGAACAAAGAGGTTTCTCAGGAATATGTCAATGCCATCAGTACCATGGACTGGCATGAGGTGATTCGTTCTTTTGAGCGTTCCCGAAGGCTTCTGGAGGAATTGTGGAAAATGAATGCGGAGGCCGTGGCAGAAGGGATCGACCGGGCTCATGAGGAGATATCTATTCTGCGATACAATGATGAAAATGCCCTAAGCTGTACGATTAATCTGGCCTTTTATTTTGCGAGAGAGTACTATACGATTGTAAGAGAGCTGCCTGTGGGGAAAGGATTTGCGGATATCTGCCTGATTCCCCGGAAGCTGTACGGGGACAAACCGGCCGCAGTGATCGAACTGAAATGGGATAAAAGCGCAGAGGGAGCCGTCGCCCAAATCAAAGAAAGACGCTATGTGGAGGCATTGAAAGCGTATCGGGGGGAGCTGCTTCTGGTTGGGATTAATTATGACAAAAAAAGTAAAAAACATACCTGTGTAATTGAGCGGACTGAGAAATAAAAACTCGCTTTTCGGAATTGTGTACTCACTAAACGGGCTTATAAATATACATTGCAGGCAACAGGCAGATATTTTATAATCAAATATATAAATCAGAAGTTGCAAAGGAGAACTTTATGAAATCAAGCAATAGAGATGATGGCTGGTTAACCGGAAGACTATATTTCAACAGAGAAGACAAAAGAGTAATCATCAGGAGACCGCAAAGTGGGTTTGGCTATACAATGAATTTAGGAAATAAGTGGACATGGATATTTAATATTATTGTTGTAATTATGATAGTTATACTGGCCAGTGTTCTTTAAAACAACGTCCGGTTTGAAGCGCTGTCAGGTGAATGTAAATCAGTAATCCTATGTGAAAATATACATTATACTTCAAATTTTAAACAGCGGGTACACTTTTCCGAAAAAGAAGAAGTTATTCCACAAAATATCCGGCAGAATCCGCCGCATCAAAGGACGTGCCTTGTATGCATAAAGACGCATTCTGCCGGATATCAAGTTTTAAATTGTTTCAGAAGAAGAATGGATTAGTCGATAATCGTCTTCTCCGTATCAAAATCAAAGATATGAATCTTTTCCGTATCCATGGCCAGACGGATCTTGTCGCCGGTTCTGGCGGTGGTTCTGGCGTCTACGGAAGCGACCCAGCCGGCTTCTGCGATATCGAAGTAGAGCAGGGTGCTGGAGCCGAGCATTTCGTATACTTTAATTTCGGCGTCGAAAGCAGATTTTGCAAAGGTTTCCAGAGCGGCCTGGCCCTCGTGGATATCCTCAGGTCGGATGCCCAGAACCACTTTCTTTCCGATATATCCGCCTTCCTTCAAAGCGTTGGCTCTTGTGGCGTTCAGAACGATCTGCTGTCCGGCGAATTTCAGGATCACTTCTCCGTTTTCTTCCACGGCGTCGGCTTCGATCATGTTCATCTGAGGAGAACCGATGAAGCCTGCCACGAATTTGTTGCAGGGATGGTCGTACAGGTTCTGAGGGGTGTCGATCTGCTGTACCACGCCGTCTTTCATCACAACGATTCTCGTACCCAGGGTCATGGCCTCTGTCTGGTCATGGGTTACGTAGATGATGGTGCTGCCCAGACGCTGATGCAGTTTGGAGATTTCCACACGCATCTGGCCTCTTAACTTGGCATCCAGGTTGGATAAGGGCTCATCCATCAGGAATACCTTGGGGCTTCTTACGATGGCACGGCCCATGGCCACACGCTGTCTCTGGCCGCCGGAAAGGGCTCTGGGCTTTCTGTCTAACAGGTGCTCCAGATCAAGGATGCGGGCGGCTTCTCTTACCTTTTTGTCGATCTCATCCTTGGGAGTCTTTTTCAGTTTTAAAGAGAAAGCCATGTTATCATAAACGCTCATATGAGGATACAGCGCGTAGCTCTGGAATACCATGGCGATATCTCTGTCTTTGGGCTCTACGTCGTTCATCACCTTGCCGTCGATGATCAGTTCGCCGGAAGAAATATCTTCCAGACCTGCCACCATACGCAGGGTAGTGGATTTACCGCAGCCGGAAGGGCCTACGAAAATGATAAATTCTTTATCTTCAATATCCAGGTTGAAATCCTGAACAGCTTCAAAACCATTGGGATATTTTTTGCACACATGTTTTAATTGAACGCTTGACATTATTATCCTCCTAATTGAGTTCCGTGACTCCCCTCCTGAGCCCCCTGGGTCTGGAAGAATTTCCGGCCATGTGCCATGTCCGTAAATCCTTCCGGGGGCTCATGCGGTCCGTCGCTGATTGATTGAGTTCCGCAGTATCGTTTTATTTTACAAGCAGCATCCACCGAATCCCGTAGGGCGTCATGGGTACGTCCTTGGCACGGATGGTTTCCCGGGAAAGGAGGTCCTGGTACATGCCGTCTTCGCTGATCCAGGCTGTCCGCTCGGTCGGAGCGAAGTTGAACAGTGCAAGCAGCTTTTCGCCGTTTCGCTCCCGGACCAGGCAGAGAACGCAGGGGTCGCAGGTTTCTCTGGTGGATACCGAGGCTGTGTTCAGAAACACGTCATGGCTTTTTCGAATATGCAGCATGTTTCCGATGCCTGCAAACAGCTTTCCCTGAACCGTTTCGGGGTCTTTGCGCAGCTTCGCATTTTCCCAGAGGAAGGGGCCTCTGTGGAGGTAGCGGGAGTCGGCGGCTTTTTTTGCGTCATCTTTATAGCCGTAATCATTTAGCTGTCCGATTTCGTCGCCGCTGTACAGCATGGGGATGCCGGACTGGGTCAGCATGTAGCCGTGGAGCATCAGGTCGCAGGCGACCGCCAGCGCAAGCTGTTCGCTGTCCTTCTGTTCGGCAGCAGCCTCAACGCCGCACAGAGAAGCGGTGGTGCCGCAGAGCCTTGCGTCTCCCGATGTGGGATCGTCATTGTACAGCTCGCCTCTTGCCGGGGAGCCGTAAAATCCACCGGTGAAATAGCTGCTTAAAAACTGCTTGTGGGGAACCTCGCTGACCGACTGATTTTTCAGCCAGTCATATTCCAGACCCCATCCGATGTCGTCGTGGCATCGGAGATAGTTTAAAAAGACATATTCTTTGGGCAGGCCGCTTACGATTTCCATCTGCCGTTTCAGCAGGGTGGTGTTTTTGGTGGCGACGGTGTGCCAGGTGGTGGCCATCGTCGTCACATTGTAGAGCATATGGCATTCCGGCTTTTCCACCGTTCCGAAGTAGGGAACCACCTTCACCGGCTCCATCACCACCTCGCCCAGCAGCAGGACGCCGGGGCAGACAATCTCGGTGATCATCCGCAGCATACGGACAATATTGTGAACCTGGGGGAGATTTCGGCAGTTGGTGCCCAACTGCTTCCAGATATAGGGAACGGCATCAATTCGGATAATGTCGATTCCCTGATTGGTCAGGTTCAGCAGATTTTCCGTCATGGCGTGAAATACCGCCGGATTCCAGTAGTTCAGATCCCACTGATAAGGATAGAAGGTGGTCATCACAAACTTGCCCGCATCCTCCAGCCAGGTAAAGTTTCCCGGGGCGGTGGTGGGGAATACCTGAGGGCAGGTCCGCTCAAACTGGGCGGGAATATCATAGTTATCATAGAAAAAGTACCGGTCCTGATATTCCTTTTCTCCGGCCCTTGCCCGCCGTGCCCACTCATGTTCCTGGGAGGTATGGTTCATAACGAAGTCCAGGCAGAGGCAGATTCCTCTGTTATGGCATTCATCGGCCAGCCCGGCCAGATCGTCCATGGTTCCCAGGTCCTTTCGCACCTTCCTGAAATCGGACACCGCATAGCCGCCGTCATTGTCCCTTTCGGGGGAGTCTAAAAGAGGCATCAGATGAAGACAGTTTACACCGCAATCCTCTATATAATCTAATTTTTCCCGGATTCCCTTTAACGTTTTTGCAAAAGCGTCCGTATACATCATCATGCCGGCGATATCGTTTTGCCGGTACCAGTCCGGATGAGCCAGACGCTTCTCGTCCAGCGCCTTCAATGCCTTCGAACGTTTTGCAGATTGGGTTTCCAGCATGGCGCACAGTTTTTGAAATTCTGTTTCGCCGCCTTCATACAGCTCGCAGTAGAGCCATTTCAGCTCGTCATAGTGGCGTTTGAAACGCTCTTTGAATTGTTCCTGCTTTGTCATGTCATCTACCTGCCTTGCATTTGTGTAATCAGTATTTCTGCTCTTATGGCGGGAGCGGTTTACAGCCCGTGGTAATATTTTTTCATCTCGTTCAGAAAATCCTCACAGGGCTCGATGTAAACCAGCTGCTGTGCCGTCTTTATGGTGTAGACCGCTGCGTCCGGCCGGCCGGAGGTAAGGTCTTTCACCGATTTTCCCGGCACGGTTGCCCGGCCTTTCACAAAATCGTCAAAGCGCAGCCGGTCTGCCTGATATATGTCTTTCCGCTTTGCCTTGCGGATGATTTTGGAGACGGTGAAGTCCCCGTTTACATAGACATATTCATATTCGAACTTCCAACTGCGGAACAGAAAGAAGCCGAAGACAGCCAGCGCCAGAGCAAAATAGAACATGCCCGGTGCGAAGACAAAAGCATCAAACAGAAATACCAGCACGGCCGAGGTAATCACGGCTTTTAACAGCAGTTGTTTTTTTCCGGGGATATAGGGGATATACCATTCAAAAACTACGTCCTTCATAAATATTCAGTCAGTCCTTTCCCTTCGCTTCGGGCCGATGTGCCGCCTGCATATATGCCAGGCAGTATATCAAAAGCCCTGTGATATCGTTTTCTCAAATCGTTTCAACTCAGGTTTTTTGATTCGTCAGATCATTTCCAGGCAGAACTGAATGCCTTCGTACTCATTCAGCTCGCCGGGAACCGGCAGGCCCGCATGCATCAGCAGGGCGCCGGAATACCGGCCTTCCAGTCCTTCGACCGTGTACATGGCATCTTTGTCAAGTCCTTTCAGCCGCAGGTACATCTGGGCGTCATTACTCTCCTTATCCGTAAGGACCAGGCTGACCAGCGACTTTTTCCTGTCTTTGGACACATGCTGCCATGCGGTATAATACGGGTTTTCATAAGGGCTTGACAGCCGGTAGTAATCTCCGTCTGCGATAATATGATAATGCTTTTTGTAAAAATGAATCTGTTCCCTGCAGGCGTCCTTTTCTTCTTTTGTCAGCTTAAAGGCGTCCAGCTCATATCCCAGGATGCCGTCCATGGCTACGATGCCTCTTGTCTCGATGGGGACGGTTCTTCTGGTCTGGTGGTTGGGACAGATGGATACATGGGCTTCCAGGCTGTTGACCGGGTAGGCGAAGGAGGTGCCGTACTGGATTTTCAGCCGGGCCTTGGCATCCGTGTTATCGCTGCACCAGATCTGGGGCTGATAATAAAGCATGGCTGCGTCAAACCGGCCGCCGCCGCCGCTGCATCCGCAGAAGATTACCTCAGGGTGGGTCAGAATCACATGATCCATGATATAATACAGTCCCAGGATGTAGCGGTGGAGGGTTTCTCCCTGCCGGTGGGCGGGAAGCTGGGCCGACCACACATCGGAGATGCTCCGGTTCATATCCCATTTGACATATTCGATTTTGGCATCCTGAAGGATGGCATTGATGGAATCAATCAGGTAATCGCATACGTCCTTCCGGGAGAGATCCAGTACAAGCTGATTTCTTCCTCTGGTCATGGGACGGCCGGGCGCTTTCAGGCACCAGTCGGGGTGGGCCCTGTAAAGATCACTGTCTTCGGACACCATTTCCGGTTCAATCCAGATGCCGAACTGGAGTCCCATTTCATGAATCCGGTCGGACAGGCCGCTGATTCCGTTGGGCAGCTTGTTTAAGTTGACCTTCCAGTCGCCCAGGCCCGAATTGTCGTCGTCCCGTTTTCCGAACCAGCCGTCGTCCAGGACAAACAGCTCCATGCCCATCTCCAGGGCGTCTTTTGCGATCTGCAAAAGCTTTTCCTCATTGAAATCAAAGTAGGCGGCCTCCCAGCTGTTGATCAGAATGGGACGGGGCTCTTTGATATAGGGAGAGCGGCACAGGTTTTCCCGAAAGATATTGTGGTACAGGTGGGAGAGGGTGGTGAATCCTTTTCCGGAGTACGCCAGAACCACTTCCGGCGCCTGGAACTCCTCTCCGGGTTCAACCACAAAAGAGAAACTTTTGGGGTTGATGCCCGCATTGAGCCGAACCTGTTTGTACTGGTCTTTTTCCGCTTCGATGATAAAGTTTCCGCTGTAGATCAGAGCGTATCCATAACAGCGTCCATAATCCTCGTTGGTATTCCTTTCGCACAGGATGGCAAAAGGATTGTGCTGGTGAGAGGAAGCTCCCCGGCAGCTCTGTACGGACTGAACGCCGCTTCTTACGGGAGTTCTGGTGAATTCCCGTTCCATGGTATGACGGCCGTCAAAGGTAACCAGGTCATAGTCGGAAAGCCGGAAATCCATCGTGACGGACATCAGCTTGTGCAGCCGGATCGACTCTCTGCCTTCGTTGATAAAACGGGCCGCTCTGGTGATAATGTTTTTTTCCTCAAAGACGCTGTAATAAAGAATGACGGCGGCTTTGCTTTCATTATCCTTTAAGCGGATTTCCAGCGTCTGAACGGAATCCTCCGAGATTGCACGCAGGGAAGGCATCCCCGTGGTACAGTATTTTCCCTTGTAAATTTTATACCCGTCCACTTTTCCGGAGAAAATCCGGCTGCCGTCCCCGTTAATGACTTCGATGCTGGGGATGCGGTAGTCGCCTTTGCCGTCGGTGGAAAACTCCTGGGCCAGATAATCCAGGGAGAATGTCCGGTCATTGCCTGCCTCATTGGGATTGGGAGAAAATCCTCTGTCCTGGATTTTGATCAGATAGTCCAGATTTTCGTCAGGAATCCGGTCTCCATAATATAAGTGCAGCAAGTTTCCGTATCTGCTGATTTCCATCAGATAGGAGCTGTCTCGGGTTTCCAGTATAAAAGTTTTGCTGTCTGCATTATATTTGATTGCCATAAATGATCATCCCATGTATGAAAGAATAAGTTGTATATAAGTGTTGCTGATAATTCGGTTTATTTTCCGCCTGTCATGGCTACGCCCTCGATGAACTGCTTCTGGAAGAACAGATACAGAACCACCATGGGGATCATGGCGAGCAGGGAGCCTGCCATCATAACAGGGAAGTTGGTGCTGAACTGTCCTCTTAACGTAGCCAGGCCGGAGGACAGGGTCATCATTTTCAGGTCGGTATTGACGATCAGGGGCCACATCAGGTCTCCGTAAGCGAACACCGCCGTAAATACGGCCAGGGCTGCCATGGATGCGGTGGTCAGAGGCGCCATGACTTTGTAAAAGGTCTGCCACTGATTACAGCCGTCCAGATAGGCGGCCTCTGCGATTTCGTCCGGGATGCCCATGTAGGACTGGCGCAGGAAGAAGGTTCCGAAAGCGCTGACCAGTCCGGGGAATACCAGGGCGAAAATCGTATTGGTCAGGCCGACCTTCGCCAGCATCTGATACTGAGGGGTGATGAAAATCTGTGAAGGCAGCATCATCTGGATCAGTACCAGCGAGAACAGAATGTTTTTGCCCTTGAAATTCAGCTTTGCAAACGCATAGCCGGCCATGGAGGAAAATGCCACGGCGCAGACCACTCTCCAGATAATCATCAGGATCGTGTTTTTATACAGTGAGAAGAAGGGCAGAGACGCCATGGCGTCGGTGAAGTTTTTTATCTGCCAGCTCTGAGGTAAGATGGTGGGAGGAACGATCATACTTTCTTCCACGGTCTTGAAGCTGGTTAAAAACATCCACACAAAGGGGAATATCATAATGATAGAACCGATAATGAAAAACGCATACACGCCGCCGGTCCGTATCTTTCTTGCTCTTTCTAATGATGAATTCATAATACAAGACCTCCTAAATTGAGTTCTGCTTCAGTCTTCCGGGCCCTTTTGATCTTTTCCGGGCCTTGTACGGACTTTTGCTGATACAGAAGTTCCTCTGTTTTAAACTTCGTAGTTAACCCACTTTTTCTGTCCCACGAACTGTACCACCGTTACCAGTCCGATCAGGGCCACGGTCCAGATAACCACGGAGGAACCCAGGCCTCTGTTGCCGGTGACATAGGACTCACGGTAGAACAGGTACATCAGGGACTGGGCGCTGGTAAGGGCCGGATTCGATTCCTCAATCATCATGTAGATCAGGTCGTACACTTTGATGGAAGCCATCAGTCTCATAATCAGTACCACGAACAGGGTGGGAGATACCATGGGCAGCGTGATATGGAAAAACTGCTGCATCTTGGTGGCGCCGTCTAAGCTGGCCGCTTCATAGTAGGACTTGGAAATGTTCTGCAGTCCGGACAGAAGAAGCACCGCGTCATAGCCGATAGCGGACCAGATGGCCACGATGGCACAGGTAATCATAACGATATTGGCGTCGGTAATCCAGTTTACTTTGTGTGCCAGAATGGTATTGATAATACCGTACTCCGTGTTGAACATCCACTTCCATACCATGGCCACTGCGGCGGGAGCCACAACCATAGGCAGGAAGAAGATGGCACGGAACGCGGTCTGTCCTTTGATCTTGGTGTTCAGCATAACCGCCACCACCAGGGAGAGGAAGATGCCGATGGGCACCGTCAGCACGCAGAAATAGATGGTGTTCATATTTGCCCGCCAGAATTCGGGGCTGGCAAACATCTGTACATAGTTCTGAATGCCTTTCAGTTCATAGAGGCCGAAAGGCAGGGTTTTGGAAAAACTCAGTTTGATCGTGTCGATCAGCGGGTATATGTTTAATGCCAGAAGTCCGATAATGGTGGGTGCAACCATGATGTAGGCCCACATGCTTTCAGACTTGGCATGCTTGCTTGCTTTTACCATATATAACCTCCTAATTTAGTACCGCATCTGCCCTCCCAGCGCTGTATCCGGCAGAGAATTTCCGGCCACCCGTGTCCGTAAATCCTCTGAGCGCTGTCCGGTCCGATGCTGAATTTAGTACCGCATCTGCCCCGGATTAATCCTCCAGCGCAGCGTTGTTGATTGCGTCCTGCATGGCTTTCATGCCGTCCTCGAAGGACTGCTGACCGGAGTAGATTTTCAGCAGGTTGTCGGATACCTGTGTTTTCCAGGTGGGGCGATATTTATTGTTGACTGACTGAACGCCGTATTCAAACATATCTGTGAAACAGCTTACATTCAGTTTGTAATCAAATTGATCAAATACGCCGACCCATGTGTCTTCCAGCCCTATGTAGGCGGGGATTGCCGCACCGGATTCGCCCTGAACCCGCTGGCCTTCTTCGGAACCCATAAAACGGAGCAGGTCTTTTACGATCTCATAATTTTTTCCGGTGGGGGAGGTGGCGTAGCAGAGGCCGTTGGAGATGGTGGCACGTCCGTCGCCGTTGGCGGGAGTGGGGCATTTGGGCAGAACTGCCACGTCCCATTTTCCCTGCATGTTAGGGTAATTGTTCATTTCCTGCAGGATGTTCCAGTTTCCTTCAAAGAACATGGCGCCCTGCTCGGAGAAAAAGGCGGTTCCCGGAGCGGTTTCCGCAAAGTAGTTCTGGTCGGGACACCAGTCGTTTTTCTGCAGGTCCATGTAGAACCGCATGGCGTCGATGGTGGCCTGCTGGTCAAAGCCGCCGGTGATGTTGTCCTCGGATAAGATGCAGCCGCCATTCTGGTATACAAAGTTCCAGTAGCCAAGCTGATCGTCGCCGTAGGCCATATATCCGTATTTTCCGGTGGCGTCGTAGATTTTCTGTGAAGCGTCGCACAGATCATCCCATGTCCAGGTTTCGTCGGGATAAGGTACTTTGGCCGCGTCAAACATTTCTTTGTTGTACACAAGACCTACCGTATCCTTGTCTTTGGGGACGCCGTAATATCTTCCGTCACTGCCCTGTACATTGGACAGGGATATTTCGGAAAAGTGTTCCTGGAAGAATCCGGGCTGTCCGACCTCGTCATACAGGTCGGTAAGATCGGCGATCTTTCCGTAATCCGCATACTTCAGGATTTCGTTGGTGTGCATCCAGAAGATGTCGGGCATCTGATTGGAGATGGCGGCGGCCTCCAGCTTGGTCCAGTATTCGTTCCAACTTGTTACCTGAACCTCCACTACCACGTCCGGATGCTGTGCGGTGTACGCATCGCATACGGCCTGCATGCCATCTCTCTGATAAACATCCCAGATCTGGAATGTAAGATGGGTCTTGCCGTCTGCGGAGCCGTTGCTGCAGCCGGTTGCCAGGGCCACAAGGATACATACCAATGACAGTATCGTTGCTTTTTTGAGCTTTTTCACAAGCTTCCCTCCTTTTGGTTAGTTTGCGCACTCTCAGAATCTCTTGACGCCTGCTTCTGCGGCTGATTTCGGTCGGTTCTGCATAAATGATTCGGCATACGCCCCACGTATGTCTGATGATTTATGCATATCTGACAAAAAACATCTCACAAAGTCAAACGCTGTGAGATTCCGGGGGTACATTAGCCTAAAAACTTCAGGCTTTTATACAAAAATTGTACCAATTTACCCATTTCACGTATATAAATCATAAAAACACTTATATACCAAAATGAAAAATATATACATTTTTTGGTTTATGTGTTATCATTTTGGTATATGGATTGATTCTGTGTCAGATTGACGCAAGAAGGGAAGGCTCCGTTCATGGACAAAAGAGTTAAGTTTGATGTTTTTCAGGGAGGTAAAAATATTGACATAACGATGTTTCAGTACGGGTGGGAACAATGTCTGCCCATGCATTCCTACGGCCCGGCCAAACGGAATCATTATCTGTTCCACTATGTTTTATCAGGAAAAGGATTTTTAAGCTCCAACAATACGGCGGGAGAGACAAAGCTGTATCAGTTGGAGGCCGGCCAGGGGTTTTTAATCTGCCCCGGACAGGTGAATACTTATTATGCCGACGACAAAAAGCCCTGGGAATATGCCTGGGTGGAGTTTGACGGATTGAAGGCGGTGGAGTTTATGCAGCAGGCGGGCATGGATTTTGACCACCCGGTATACCGGCTGAAAAAGCGGGAGCTGCACGACTGCATCAAAAGCGAGATTATGCAGCTTGTGGACAATCCTTACAGTTCGGATGTGAATCAGATCGGTCATCTGTATCTTTTTTTTGACGGACTGATCAGAGGAGGGGGGGCGGTCGGCAAGAATTCGCAGCCCTCCGGAAAAATGCGGGATGCCTATGTGAGAGAGGCGATTTCTTTTATCGAGCAGAATTTCGGCGACGATATCACGGTGGAGGATATCGCCGAATATTGCAGCCTGAACCGGAATTATCTGGGAAAATTGTTTAAGGAGAGTACCAATCAGACGCTCCAGCATTTCCTGATTTATTATCGGATGACAAGGGCTTCGGAATATCTGAAATATTCCGATATGACGGTGGGAGAGGTAGGAAAAATGTGCGGTTATCAGAATCAGCTGCATTTTTCCAGAGCGTTTAAGAATATTTATGGAGTATCCCCCAATCACTGGAGGGAAAAGAACAAACCCAGTTAGGGTGTGTTTTGATAAAGGAGTTTGTATGTCTGCTGTTGAATATGCAAGGGCCTGTAAGATGGCCCAGAAAATTTACCGACAGGATATGGCGGAGAAGCGGTATCCCTATCTGCGTGTGCTTGATGAGCTGCTGCCCTTCGTAAAGACGGCGGGAGAGCGGGATCTGGGCCTGATCGAGATTCCCGTCGAGCGGATTGTGGGAACGAAAACGGCCGGAAGAACCAAGGCTTTTGCCAGTAATTTTATGCCGCTGCTCTCTGAAAATTCGGAATTTGCCTCAAAATGGATTTCCCTCTACAATTCCCATATAGAAGAAGGCATCAGGGAGCCGGTGATCGCCTGCGAGTTTATGAATGAGTACTATATTATAGAAGGAAATAAGCGGGTCAGCGTGCTGAAATATTCCGGGGCGGTGACCGTGTCCGGTTATGTTACCAGAATTATCCCGGTGTTGGATGACACAAAAGAGGTTAAAATATATTATGAATTTATGGATTTTAACCGGGATTCCAGGATGAACACCATTTATTTTACCAGGCCGGGCAGCTTCCGGAAGCTGTGCGAGCTGACGGGAAAGGAGCCGGGGGAGCCCTGGTCCGAGGATGACAGGCGGCTTCTGTCTTCCTGTCTCCTTCATTTTACCAAGGTATTTCAGGAAAAGGGCGGGGCGAAGATCGGGATTACTCCGGGAGACGCCCTGCTGGTCTATCTGAATGTATATGGCTATGAGGGCATGGTGGACAAACGGGACGAGGTGCTGAAAAAGGAGCTTGTGCCTCTATGGGATGATATTGAGGCGCTGCCGGAAGCGGATAATGTAAACGTGGTGATGCAGCCGGAACAGGAGCCGGAAAAAAATCTGATTCAGAGACTGATCGAGCCTGTTTTTCTTCCCCATCGCCTGAAAGTGGGCTTTCTCTATTATAAGACGGCGGAAACCTCCAGTTGGACCTACAGCCACGATCTGGGCCGCCTGTATCTGGAGGACAATATGGCCGGGCAGTTGGATATCCGCATTTACGATGGGATTGAGACGGAGGAACAGTGCCTGGAACAGATTGAGCGGGCCATCGGCGAGGGATGCACGGTGCTCTTTACCACGTCGCCCCGTTTTCTCGGCCCCAGCATGAAAGCGGGGATGAAGCATCCGCAGGTGAAGATCCTGAACTGTTCTCTGAATTCCTACAGCGGTCATATGCGTACGTATTACGGCAGGCTGTATGAAGCGAAGTTTCTGGTAGGCATGCTGGCCGGCATTCTGACGTACACGGACAATATCGGTTATATTGCGGATTTTCCGATTTTCGGGACGCCGGCGGCCGTCAATGCTTTTGCGCTGGGGGTGAAAATGGTGAACCCTCCGGCAAAGGTGCATCTGGCCTGGTCTACCAGGAAGGACTGCGACGTTTACCGGTTGCTGACGGATGCCAATGTGAGCCATATCGCAGGCAGGGAGATGCGGGCGCCGCTGCATTCTTCCAGGCGGTACGGGCTGTATGATCTGGCCGATGAAAAGGGAAAGGCGCTTGCTATGGCCATCTGGCACTGGGGGAAATTTTATCAGCGTATCCTGATGACCATTCTGAACGGAAACTGGAAGCGGGCTTCCCAGGCCCATGAAGGCGAGTCGGTGAATTACTGGTGGGGAATTTCTTCCGGCATGGTGGATCTGGTCTGTTCTCAGGTGATTCCGGAGCGGACCCGTGCGCTGGTGGAGCTGGTCCGGAAACAGATCGTAAACGGCGGGTTCCAGATCTTTTCCGGGGACATTCCGGATCAGCAGGGTGTGATGCGGTGTGCCGGAAATCAGGTGCTGACGCCGGAAGAAATCATACGGATGGACTGGCTGGTGGACAATGTGACGGGAGAGATTCCCACGGAGGACCAACTGGTGGCGGAAGCGGTGCCGATGGTGAAAATTCAGGGGATTGATTCGGCGAATCTGATGTGAAAACCAGTGTTTTGCCTTTTTTCAGGCGGCAGGCGCGGCTGCCGCGCGGGAAAACCGGCATAAGATGCAAACGATGCGTTTACAGGGAATGAAAAACGGATAACAGGATGAAGATTTTAGCAATTTCCGATACGGAATCAAAAATACTGTGGGATTATTTTGACAAAAGCCGTCTGGAGGGGATCGATGTGATCCTCTCCTGCGGCGATCTGGCTTCGGAATATCTGTCTTTTCTGGCTACTTTTTTCAAGGGGCCTGTTCTTTATGTCCACGGAAACCATGACACTTCTTATGAGCAAAAGCCGCCGGAAGGGTGTATCTGTATTGAAGATCAGATATATGTATATAAGGGTGTCCGTTTCCTGGGGCTGGGCGGCTCCATGCGGTATAAGCCGGGCCCTCATCAGTATACCCAGGCCCAGATGACAAGGCGGGCGGCCAGGATGTGGTTTTCTATTTGGAAAGCCAGAGGATTTGACGTGCTGGTGACCCATGCCCCGGCCAAAGGGCTGGGAGACGGAACCAGCCTGACCCACACGGGGTTTCAGGCCTTCTGCGGGCTGCTGGAACGGTGGAAGCCCGCCTATATGGTCCACGGGCATATGCATCTGAATTATGATCCGCTGGCGAAGCGGGTGAGGAAATTTGGGGAGACGGTGATTGTGAATGCGTATGAGAAGTGGGAGTTTGAGGTGGGGGAAAAAAAAGTATTTTGACGCGGTAAATGTTCTGAAAGGCTGCCGGGATGTTGGCAAAGCCGGTATTTGTTTATAATTGGTTTATATAAAAAGGGAAAAATGTGATGTTTTGTATAGAAACACCTGGAAAAACGGCAGGGTAAAAAACTGACCGGAAAAAGAAAAGCGGATATTTTGGGGAGGGATTTTTGTATCCTCCCCAAAATACCTGGTGCTATCCGAACCATGAAACGTTCTAGAGCTCCACTACCTCCGTCGCAATCCGTTCCCGAAACCTGACATCATGCTCCACAAACACCATAGTGGGCTGATAATCCAGCAGCAGTTTTTCGATCTGCATTCTGGAAAAGACATCAATATAGTTCAGCGGTTCATCCCATATATACAGGTGAGCCGGCGTTAAAAGGCTGGCAGCGATGAGGATTTTCTTTTTCTGGCCTTCGGAGTAATCCTCGATGTTTTTCGCAAATTGGACCCGTTCCAGTCCAAGCTGCCGCAGAATGGAACAGAACAGGCTTTGGTCTAACTGCCGTTCCTTACAGAACCGGGAGATATCGCCTTTGATTCCGGAGGTGTCCTGATTAATATAGGAAATAATCAGGCCGGAAGCAGTCTCACAGCAGCCGGACAGAGAATCCGTTTCCGTCGTCAAGGGCGGTTCGCCGGACAGTGCCGTGACGCCCGCCGTCTGCAGGATCATCTTAATCAGCGTAGATTTACCGCAGCCGTTTTCTCCGTGGAGCGCGATCCGCTGTCCGCGTTTGACGGTAAAGGTTAGATTGGTAAATACAGGCCCGTCGCCCGTGAGATATTTTACGCTGTAGTCCCGGACATTCACCAGCGTCTCTTTATGGTGAGTGAGAGGCATAAGCTTTAAATCCACGGTCTGTTCCAGATCCACCAGAAGCCCTTCTTTTTCTTCGATTTCCCGGCTGATCCGGTTTTGCATCTGTTTGACCCGGCGCTGCATCTTCTTGGTTTTTGCGCCGATATAAGGCCTCATACCGATGGTAGAAACCCGGTCATGGTCTTTGATCGGATTGACACCGATTTTGGTGCTTTCATTTTTGTCGGCCCACTGGGCGCTGCGTGCGGCAGCCTGTCTCAGTTTTCCGATTTCTTTCAGATGCTTTTCGTTTTCCGCCTGTGCGAACCGGTCTTTTCGCTGTTTGTTTTCCCACCAACTGGAGAAATTTCCGGTCTGTACCTCAATGGTCTGCCGGTTCAGCACAAGAACATGGTCGACACAGGCATCCAGCAGATCCCGGTCATGGGAGACAAGGATAAAGCCTTTCTTTTGGGACAGATAAGCTTTGACCTGTTCGCGGGATTCCTGGTCTAAATGATTCGTAGGCTCGTCGATCAGCAGAAAATCATTTTCACCGGAAAACAGGACGGCCAGCAGAACCTTGGTCCGTTCTCCGGGACTTAATGTTAAAAATGGCCTGTATAAAATCTCTGCGTCCTCGCATAACTGTTCCAGTTCACATATGATCTTCCACAGTTCGCATTGATTTTTCAGCTCATCCGCAAATTCTGCGGCGGGCCGGCGCATCTGCTCCTGGGAAATGAGATAGGGGAAATAATCAAATACGGCGGAACTGCTGATGGTTCCGGCATATTCATATTTTCCCAGCAGCAAATTTAGAAAAGTGGTCTTTCCTTTTCCGTTCCGGCCGATCAGCCCAAGCTTCCAGTCTGTGTCAACGGAAAAAGAGACGTTCTCGAAAATATTGTCAAAACTTCCCTCATAGGAAAACGTGATGTTGTTGATATGAATCTGTGACATTTGGCTCCCTCCCTTCTGATATCAGCCCTATCTGATTAAGATATGGCCGGCTGAAATGCGGCAGGCGGTCTGTTGTCTGTTTATGCTGCCGGCAGTCCATGGCAATGTATGATGCGAAGATCTGTGTTTGCCGGTGTATGCCTGTTCTTTCAAAGATACGGCGGATCATTTTGCCGGATACTTTGTAATGGGTATGTTCTTGGGAAGACCTCCCGGAGCGGGAAATATGACAGGAGCACAGAATGGCTTTCCATATATCCGCACACAAAAAGAGAGGTTATGAGAACATAATCCACTTCTGGCAGCATGATAAAAAACAGTTACAGGTTCTGCCTGACACTGCAAAATCATCTCATGCGATCAAAAGTCGATTATATTCTCATCTTTCCACCTCTCTCTTTGGCGTGATGCGTCACGGAAAACTGTTCCCGCGACATAAGGGATTTTAACATGGATCAAGGCGGTTGTCAAGCGTCTGCACTCCACCAAAAAAGATTTTCAGACAGAGCCAATGAAGATAGAAGCTGCTGTAAATGTGTGTTTGGATTATATACGGTTAAATTCAAAACGCCGCCTTCAATATGCAGCAGGCAGTCTTCGTCTGCAAGCAGGATATAAATATCTCCTTTTTTGCTTGTTACAGTATTATAAATCATTTTTGTAAGCTGTTTGACTTCTATGCTGCCAAACCATTGCCTGCAATAGATGTCAAAATGGAAATAGCAATATAATTTTAAAATGATCCGTATGATTTTCAGAGCATGATTCTTGATTTCGGTATTGCTCATAAAATATTGTTCAATATCAAAAAAACGCTTCTGTGAAGTCTGCGGAACTTGTTCCGGGAGAAAATCAATTACAAAACAGGGCTTATTGAGCAATGATTCTATTTGTGCATGATTGTCCATTTTACACCTCATTTTAGTATGACAGACCCTATTTGCTTTAGCAGAAATATTCTAACATAGGTGTAAAAATATTTCCATATGCTTTGAAACTTTTGCGGATAAACCCATTATCATTCAAGTCACAAACAAAGAGATTCGTGATGAAATTTCAAGAATGAATTGTAAAATTGGTGGTTGGAAAGACGGCTTTGACCCATTCTATGGTGCGCCTGCAATGCTGATTGTCTTTGCAAAAAAGGATTGGGTAAATCGCGTGTATGATGGTAGCCTTGTAATGGGAAACCTTATGCTTGCGGCACATGAACTTGGTATTGGCAGTTGTTGGATTCATAGAGCAAAAGAAGAATTTGAAATGGAAAGGGGAAAGATTACAGAATATTCACAGTTTATTTATTCATGCGTTTGCCGTGGGTGCTTAATAAGAAAGGCTATACAGACAGCCGCCCGATATGGTATAATAACAACCCTATTATTCTTTTGCCGTCGAGGCGGAACCGCCCGGCGTATAAAGCCTGGCCTGTCAGGCAGTCAGTCAGGGAGTTGCGGAACTTTAAAATAGTGAGAGGAAAACGGTATGGAACGGAAATGGCGAATAACGGTCTGGGGGGTCAGAGGTTCGGCGCCCAGGCCGGAGGCCGGTTATCTGGAATATGGAGGAAATACGGTCTGCACCTCATTGGAACGGAAGGATGACCTGGTGATTCTGGATGGGGGAAGCGGTCTGTCCTGTCTGGGGCGGAAGATTGGAGGCGGGCAGTCTGCGGACGGGGCAGACTTTAAGCGACTGCATATTTTATTCAGTCATCTGCATCTGGACCATGTGATGGGGCTGTTTCAGTTTCCGCCCTTCTATCGCCAGGAAACAGAAATACATCTCTATGGCGGTTCCGGATTTCAAGAGAAACTGGAGACGCTGGTTGGTCCGCCTCTGTGGCCGGTGGGATTCCGGGAATTTCGTGCAAAGCTGGCCTTTCATGAGCTGTGTCCGGGAGGAGCCTTTTATCTGACCGGCTTAAAAGATCTGAGAGGATATACGATGGAGGGAAATCATCCGGGAGGGAGCCTGCTGTACCGTCTTGAGGAGATGACGGATGAGAACGGAGGATACAAAACCGGCGGCAAAAGCCTGGTTTACGGCCTGGACTGCGAGATAAACGAAGTTATTTTTTCTGCCTGCGCCGCATTCGCAAAGGAGAGCAGTCTGCTGATCTGGGATGCCGGCTTTGCGGGAGAGGATCTGCGTCCGGGCTGGGGGCATTCCACCTGGCAGCAGGGAATTGCCATGAGACAGGCCGCAGGAGCGGAAAGGGTGCTGATGACCCATTATAACTGGGCGTATTCGGATACATTTCTGCGGCGGCAGGAGGAACTGGCGGGGAGAATGGATCCTGCATGTATATTCGGAAGGGAAGGGATGGTGATTACCTTATGAGGCAGGAGGATGTGGAGAAAATATTAAAGATCGGGGTACAGTTGTCGGCGGAGCGGGATTTTGACCATCTGCTGGAGCAGGTTCTGTCTTGTGTGATGGAGCTGGCCAACTGTGATGCGGGGACGCTGTATCTGCTGGACGGAGAGGCGCTGCGTTTTAAGATTATGCGGAATCATACGATGAATGTCTATGCCGGCGGAGACGGAAAGGATCCGGATATGACGCCGGTTCCTTTAAGACAGGAAAATATGTGCGCCATGGCATTGCTGGAAGGGCGGACCATCTGCGTGGCAGATGTAAAGAACTGTTCCGAGTATGACTTTTCCGGCCCGATCCGATATGACGCCATGACCGGCTATGATACCCGTTCGATGCTGGCGGTACCCATGTGCAGCAGAGAGGGAAATAAACTGGGTGTTCTGCAGTTAATCAATGCTATGGATGAGGCGGGGAATATACGGCCATTTCCGGAACATATGATTTTGATTCTGGAATCCGTGGCCTCCCAGGCGGCCATTACGATTCAGAATGCCAGATATATTCAGGAGATGAAAGAGTTGTTTCAGTCTTTTGTCCGTGTGATGTCCACGGCCATTGACGAGCGCAGTCCCTACAATGCCAGCCACACCCGGCATATGGCCGTATATGGAGATCGTTTTCTTTGTGAGCTGAACCGGAAAGCGGCGGAAGAAGGGAAGGAGCCGCCTTTTTCCGCCGCCCGGCGGGCAGAATTGCTGACAAGCGTGTGGCTTCATGATATCGGCAAGCTGGTCATTCCGCTGGAGGTGATGGATAAACCGGCCCGTCTGCGTCCGGAGCAGCATACCGCGATTTTTCACCGCATGGAGGTACTGCGGCTGCGGGGGGAGATTGATTGCCTGTCGGGACGGATCAGCGCCGGCGAACAGGAACGGCTGACGCAGCAGACCAGAGAGGCGGAGGAACTGGTGGAGTCGATCAATACCGCCGGATTTCTTTCTGATGAAACGCTGGAAGCGCTCAGGATACTGTCGGAGCAGACGTACACGGACGAACAGGGACAGACACAGCCCTGGCTTACGGCAGAGGAATATAAAATGCTGTCGATCCGCAAAGGGACATTATCGGAGAAAGAACGGGCGGTGATAGAAGAACATGTGGTAATCACGGAAAAACTGCTTTCCCAGATCCGGTTTTCGGAAGAACTGTCCCACGTCAGAGAATGGGCTTCCATGCATCATGAATTTTTAAACGGGGAAGGTTATCCCGGCCATCTGACGGCCGACCAGATCCCCATGGAGGTGCGCATTATCACGATTCTGGACATTTTTGACGCGCTGACGGCCGACGACCGCCCATATAAGCCGGGAATGCCCGCGGAAAAAGCATTGTCAATACTGGAAACCATGGCCGTAAAGGAAGGAAAGCTGGATTCGGAGCTGGTTCGTCAGTTTGCCGAAAGCAGGTGCTGGGAGTAACGATCAATCTTGCTTCCGGTCGGTCTGGCAGGGAAAAAACGGGGATATGGACAATATTTACATAGAACCTGAGAAAAATGCCGACAATACTGATAAAAGCACAGCCCCATAAAGAGGGCCGTAATCATTATGACCAAAACAATTTTTGATTCAAATGAAAGTTTGTGCACACTGATTGGCACAGCTCATATATAATAAGTATCGTAAATCCCCCCAATACATTTTATAGTTTTTGCTACACCCCAAAAATACCTTCTCCTAAAAAGGCAGCGTTCGAAAGCTGCCTTTTTAACGTTAGAGGGAAACAGATCAGTTTACGACGCAGGAGAATATTGAGTATGAGAGAAGAAGTTTTAGACGGCATCCGCCGTCATATCCATCCGCTGGGAGGCTTTGAGAAAGCGCAGCTTCTGATTGCGGAGGAAGGACATATCAGGCTGCGGATTCTTGTGGAGGAAAACGGGCTGAATCTTTACGGTCATCTGCACGGAGGCTATATTTTTACCCTGTGTGATTCCATTTCCGGCATGTGCGCCTATTCCCATGGAATGACCAACGTAACCCAGCAGGGCAGCATTAATTTTATCCGGGGCTTTCAGACAGGCCTTTTGTTTGTGGAGGCCCATACGCTGCATAAAGGGCGGAAGACCGCGGTCATCCGGGTGGAAGTCACTTCGGAGGAAGGAAAATTGATTGCGTCGGGGAACTTTTCCATGTTTCTGGGGGAGCCAGTCTGAAAAACCCTTTATGGGCGGCGTGAAAAGCGGAATAGCGGCACCTGAACAGTAACCAATCTGACAAAGTGAAGCTGTTTCATATTTACAATTGAATGAAATGTGCTATTATAATATGTAATGATAGAATATCAGGGAAACGGCTCTGCCCATCATATGCCCCTGTGCGCACGGGAAAATTGTGCCGCAAAGGGCGGCGGGTATTTCCCTGTAAAAATAAGTTTGGAGGAAACCTGTAATGGACAGCGAAAACACAGTGAATGTAGAGACGGATTCCGAAAAGGAGCCCGTTTCCAGAAATTTTATCGAACAGATTATCGAGAAGGATCTGCAGGAAGGACAGTATGATCATGTGCAGACCAGATTTCCCCCGGAACCCAACGGTTATCTTCATATCGGACATGCCAAGTCGATCCTTCTGAATTATGGATTGGCAAAGAAATATAACGGCAAGTTTAACATGCGGTTTGATGATACCAATCCTACCAAGGAAAAAGTGGAATATGTGGAGTCCATCAAGGAGGACATCGCATGGCTGGGGGCGGACTGGGAGGACCGTCTGTTTTTTGCATCCGATTATTTTGACGAGATGTACGCGTGCGCCGTCAAGCTGATTCGGAAGGGAAAAGCTTATGTCTGCGACCTGACGGCGGAGCAGATCAGAGAATACAGAGGCACGCTGACGGAGCCGGGCAGGGAAAGCCCTTACCGGAACCGAAGCATAGAGGAGAACCTGGAGCTGTTTGAAAATATGAAAAACGGCGTCTATGAGGACGGAAGCAAAGTACTCCGGGCCAAAATCGACATGGCTTCTCCCAATATTAATATGAGAGATCCGGTGATTTACCGTGTGGCTCATATGACCCATCACAACACGGGAGACAAATGGTGCATCTACCCCATGTATGATTTTGCCCATCCCATCGAGGATGCCATTGAGCATGTAACCCACTCCATCTGTACGCTGGAATTTGAGGACCACAGGCCGCTGTATGACTGGGTGGTGAGAGAGTGTGAGTTTGTTCATCCGCCGAAGCAGATCGAGTTTGCCAAACTTTATCTGCGCAATGTGGTGACGGGAAAACGGTATATCAAAAAACTGGTGGAGGACGGCATTGTAGACGGCTGGGATGATCCCCGTCTGGTATCCATCAGCGGGCTGCGTCGCAGGGGCTATACGCCGGAAGCGATCCGGATGTTTGTGGAGCTGGCAGGCGTTTCCAAAAGCCAGAGCGCCTGTGATTATCAGATGCTTGAATATTGTATCAGAGAGGACCTGAAGCTGAAACGGCCCCGTATGATGGCGGTGCTGCGGCCTCTGAAAGTGATTATTGACAATTATCCGGAAGGACAGGTGGAATATCTGGATGTGCCCAACAACCAGGAAAATGAGGAGATGGGCAGCAGGAAGGTGCCTTTCAGCCGGGAGCTGTATATCGAGCGGGAAGACTTTATGGAGGTGCCGGTAAAAAAATATTTCCGTATGTTTCCGGGCAATGAGGTGCGGCTGATGAACGCATACTTTGTCACCTGCAACAGCTTTGAGAAGGATGAAAACGGAGAGATCACGGCGCTTCACTGCACTTACGACCCGGAAACCAGAAGCGGCAGCGGCTTTAACGGCAGAAAAGTAAAAGGTACCATCCACTGGGTAGCGGCGCCCACAGCGGTGCAGGCGGAGGTGCGTCTCTATGAGAATATCGTGGATGAGGAAAAAGGCGTGTATAATGACGACGGAAGCCTGAACCTGAATCCAGATTCACTGACTGCCCTGAAAGACTGTTATGTGGAGCCTGCGCTGGCAGAGGCAAAGTCCCCCGACAGCTTCCAGTTTGTGAGAAACGGCTTTTTCTGCGTGGACAGCAAAGACAGCAAAGAGGACCATCTGGTATTCAACCGCATCGTATCGCTGAAAAGTTCCTTTAAGCTGCCGCAAAAATAAAACCGGCCGAAAAAGGCTCTCCGGAACCATGGCGGAGAGCCTTTCATGAATCTGAAACTTGCGAAGCAGGATTCTTACTTTATTCGTCTTTCCCGGAATCCTCCTCGTCCGTATCGGCGCCGGCTTTCGTGTCCTCAGCAGCCGGATCTTCGGAATCCGTATCTTCCGCGGCTTCCGTCGTGCCGTCGAAATCGTCTTCATAGTCGGAGAGGTCATCTAAATCATCAAGATCATCAAACTCGTCGAAATCGTCTAAGTCCGAGTCGTTGAAAAATTTGTTTTTAACAAAATAGGCGATTCCTGCTGCGGCTGCGGTAACTGCCGCGAAGGCTGCGATTTTTTTCAATTTTTTTGCCATGGTATTCAGTCCTTTCTCTTTGTGGCATTGGTAATTTATGCTTATCTTATTGTAATACGAAGGCGGAAAAATGGGAAGGGATAAACGGATAATTTAATATGAATTTCAGAAATTTGTAACAAAACATTCACAATAGACGCTTGTGTCGGCTTTGTTGACACAATGACGTAAGGAAAAAGCGTTTTTTTGTAAGCTTTAAGAAACAAGCCTGCAATGACAGGAGGTGCCTGTGGAACCTGGAAAAAAAGCCATTTTTTTTGATATTGACGGTACCTTGTATGACAGGGAGCATTCGGAAGAAGTTCCCGACAGCACAAAACTGGCCCTAAAAATGCTGCGGGAGAACGGTCACAGGATTTTTATCTGTACCGGCCGGGTAAACTGTGCGGTGGAGCAGTCTCTCAGGGGGCTGAACTTTGACGGTATGATCTTGGGCTGCGGCACACAGATTCTCTATCACGGGAAGCAGTTGTTTTATCACCGGATGGATGCGGAAACCGTATATCATCTGATGGGGCTTGTGAACAGCGGAGACGGACTGGCGATTCTGGAGGGGAAGGATGCGCTGTACTGCGACCCGCCGGCGCCGGATTCCCAGTTGTATGCCTATTATCAGAAACGGCTGAGGCTGCTGCGGGATTTGTTAAGGCCCGTATCCGGGCAGAGCTGGGAGATCAGCAAGATGACCGTGCGTTTCCCAAGAGAGGCGGCGGACAGGCGGCCGGGGCTTCTGCGCAGGGCTTCCGCGTGGGTAACGGTGATTGACTCCGGCAAATCGGTGGAATTTGTGCCGAAAGGTTTTTCAAAAGCAACCGGCATTGCATATATTCTGGAAAAACTGGGAATAAATAGAGAGGACACCGCTGCGTTTGGCGACAGCATGAATGATTACGAGATGCTTTCCTTTGTGGGAGAAGGCATCGCCATGGGCAACAGTTCCGAAGAGATTTTAAAACTGTGTGCCCGTCATACGGATTCTGTTTATGAGGACGGGATTTACAAAGCATGTGTCAGAAACCGGTGGATCTGAACGACCCGCGGCACAACAGGCCCTGTACGCCGCATCGGGCTGACAGGTTTTCGGTTGGGTGTGTAAAACGGCGTTCCTTCGTCGGTGTAAATAAATGCGATAAAGCATAAAAATAAGAGAAAACAAGAGAAAACAGAATATAATATCCTGAAAAAGAAAAAATAAGCGATATTTAGGCTGTTGCATTTCAACTGCAATTCCACTAATATATAACCAGTCGTTAGCACTCGGAGGAAATGAGTGCTAATAATCAAACAGGAGGAATCAGAATTATGAAATTAGTACCATTAGGTGACAAAGTTATTTTAAAGCAAAAAGACGCAGAAGTGACCACCAAATCCGGCATTGTGATTGCCGGCGCTGAAAAAGAGAAACCCCAGGAAGCCGAGGTAATCGCAGTAGGTCCCGGCGGTATGGTAGACGGCAAGGAAGTTACCATGATGGTAAAGCCCGGCGACGTTGTAATCTATTCCAAGTATGCCGGAACAGAAGTGAAACTGGAAGACGAAGAATTCATCGTTGTCCGCCAGAATGATATCGTAGCGATTGTAGAGAAATAAAATCATAAAACCATAAAACAGGATCGGTCCGAAGCAGACAGTATGAGACCGAAAAATCAGGAGGAATGAAAAGTCATGGCAAAAGATCTGAAATATGGCGCAGAAGCCAGAGCCGCTCTGGAAGCCGGCGTAAATAAATTAGCGAATACCGTAAGAGTAACCCTGGGACCGAAAGGAAGAAACGTTGTTCTGGATAAGTCCTACGGCACTCCGCTGATTACCAACGACGGCGTAACCATCGCAAAAGAAATCGAACTGGCAGACGCATTTGAGAACATGGGCGCACAGCTTGTAAAAGAAGTTGCCACCAAGACCAACGACGTGGCCGGCGACGGAACCACCACCGCAACCGTACTGGCACAGGCTATGATCAACGCAGGCATGAAGAACCTGGCTGCGGGCGCTAACCCGATTATTCTGAGAAAGGGTATGAGAAAGGCCACCGACGAGGCTGTAAAGGCCATCGCCGAGATGAGCAGCCCTATCTCCGGCAAGGAGCAGATCAGCAAGGTAGCCGCAATCTCCGCAGGCGATGAGACCGTAGGCGAGATGGTTGCCGACGCGATGGAGAAGGTGTCCAAAGACGGCGTAATCACCATTGAGGAGTCCAAGACCATGCACACCGAGCTGGATCTGGTGGAAGGTATGCAGTTTGACCGCGGTTATCTGTCCGCTTACATGTGTACCAACATGGAGAAGATGGAAGCTGTTCTGGATAACCCTTATGTGCTGATTACCGATAAGAAGATCTCCAACGTACAGGAAATCCTGCCGATTCTGGAGCAGGTAGTACAGAGTGGCGCGAAGCTTCTGATTATCGCGGAAGATATTGAGGGCGAGGCGCTGACCACTCTGATCGTAAATAAACTGCGCGGCACCTTCACCGTTGTGGGCGTTAAGGCTCCCGGCTATGGTGACAGAAGAAAAGAGATGCTGCAGGATATCGCAGTGCTGACAGGCGGCACCGTTATTTCCTCCGAGCTGGGCTATGAGTTGAAGGAAGCCACGATGGATATGCTGGGCCGTGCAAAATCCGTTAAGGTTCAGAAAGAAAGCACCATTATCGTGGACGGCGAAGGCACACAGCAGGCTATTTCTGACAGAATCGCACAGATCAGAGCAACTCTGGAGGAAACTTCTTCCGAATATGACAAAGAGAAATTACAGGAGAGACTGGCGAAGCTGGCAGGCGGCGTAGCCGTAATCCGTGTAGGCGCTGCGACCGAGACTGAGATGAAAGAGCACAAGCTGCGTATGGAAGATGCTCTGGCAGCTACGAGAGCAGCCGTAGAAGAAGGTATCGTTGCAGGCGGCGGTTCCGCTTATATCCATGCGGCCAAGAAGGTTGCCAAGCTGGCTGACACGCTGGAAGGCGACGAGAAGACCGGCGCACAGTTGGTACTAAAAGCTCTGGAGTCTCCTCTGTTCCATATTTCCGCAAACGCCGGTCTGGAAGGCTCCGTGATTATCAACAAGGTGAGAGAGTCCGAAGAAGGCGTAGGCTTCGACGTGCTGAGCGAAGAATATGTGAACATGGTGGATAAGGGCATTCTGGATCCCGCAAAAGTTACCAGAAGCGCTCTGCAGAACGCCACCAGCGTTGCTTCCACCCTGCTGACTACAGAGTCCGTAGTGGCGATTATCAAAGAACCCGAACCGGCTATGCCCGCAAATCCCGGTATGGGCGGAATGATGTAATCAGACGCTTTATGCGGAGGGAAAGGCAATTGTAATTGACGGTTGCTTTTTCCGGGAAAAGTGTTATAATGAGTGTAGTTTAAACATCCGGCATCCCGGTTCAGCCGGGATGCCGGAATAAAGGAAGCATAGCTCAGCCGGGATGAGCGTTCGCCTCACACGCGAGAGGTCATGGGTTCGAGCCCCATTGCTTCCATATCGGATACATTCGAAAAGGAGCCATGATTTATCAATCATGGCTCCTTTTATGCGGGTGCCTTTTTCAGCCGTAATATCCCGTTTGACCGAGACATTTCCCTGGATGCCTCCTTTCATGAAACGCAGCTTCTCCGCGCTGACGTCGCCTTCGATGCTGCCCGACAGCACGATGGTTCCCTCACAATCTACGTTTCCGAATACTTTTCCCAATATTTTAAGGTTGGAGCCGGCGATGATATTACCGTTGATAATAACGTCCGGTGTGATCACGGCTTCGTATACGGGTTTTTCAGGTACCGCAGGACGGGAAGGGGAGATATCTGAATTTCCCCCGGAGACAACCGGCGGTTCCGAAGCGGGAAGGGTTTCCTGAGGAAGCTGGTCCCCGGAAGCCGGCTCGTCCGTAACAGGCTCTGCCGTATCGTGTTCGTCTGTGGTATCATCTTCTTTATTGTATTGGTCTGTGGCATTTTCTGCTCGATCGTATTCGTCTGAGACATCCTCTGCCGTGTCATAATCGTCTGCGGTATTCTCTGCCCTATTGTAATCGTCTGCGGTATCCTCTGTTCTGTCGTATTCGTCCGCAGTTTGGTTATCCGTATCGTATTCGTTTGAAGTCTGATTTTCCTGAGACTCTTTCGCCTGCGCAGCTTCCGTATCTGTCTGGCGGTAATCCGTTTCAGGCTCCCTCTGGGTTTTGGACGCTTCGTCAGAACCGCTCCCTAACAGCTCATTGAGCGCCTTTTTAAAATTACTTTCGTTTTTTTTATTGGAATATCTCCTTACCCAGGCTGTTTTTAGGCGTATTAATCCAATTATAGCATTGGACAGGCGGATTTACAAGCTAATTAAATGAAAAAATCGGAAAACTTCCGCCATGAAACAGGCCGGGGCAGCGTTTTGTCAGATAAAAATGTTTATTTTGTCTGAGTTCGAGGAAACGCAAAGATATGGCGCGGCACAAAAGCGAATTGACACCCTAACCCCTTTGTAGTAAGATTGGAAAAAACGAAAGGTGGAAGATAGAATGCAGTATCAAATTACGGGAGAGCCGATGCCGGTGGTTATCTGTGACTTAAGCGCCGGAGAGAGTATGATTACGGAGAAAGGCTCCATGGTGTGGATGAGTCCTAATATGGAGATGCAGACCACGGCCGGCGGCATCGGAAAGGCTTTTGGACGGATGTTCTCCGGTGAATCCATGTTTCAGAATATTTACACGGCGAAGGACGGTCCCGGAATGATTGCTTTTGCCTCCAGTTTTCCCGGCGCGATCCGGGCGGTGGAGATCACGCCGGAACGGTCCGTAATCGCCCAGAAGTCAGCCTTTCTGGCTGCGGAGGAAGGGGTGGAGCTGTCCGTATTCTTCCAGAAGAAGATGGGATCGGGCTTCTTTGGCGGCGAGGGCTTTATTATGCAGAAGCTGTCCGGCCGCGGCATGGCTTTTCTGGAGATCGACGGTTCGGCTGTGGAATATGATCTGGGTCCCGGCCAGCAGATGATTGTGGATACGGGCAACCTGGCGATGATAGACGATACCTGCTCGATTGACATTAAGAGCGTTAAGGGCGTTAAAAACGCGCTGTTTGGCGGAGAAGGACTGTTTAACACCGTGGTGACAGGCCCGGGACATATCGTGTTGCAGACCATGCCCATCAGTGGTTTCGCGGGTGCCATCTCGGCGGTGCTGCCCAATAAAAATTAAGCGTTTTATTCAGACAAAAAGCTTCGGATCCTGCCGGTCGGAAGCTTTTTGCCTGCTTATGACCGTACCCGAATGCATTCGCTTTCGTGGTCTGCCGTAAATGGCTTTTTATAAATGACGCAGGTGAATTCTGGTTCACTTCTCTATTTCCCCAATTTTTAAAACGATTATAAATACGGCAGTCCTTTCTGATATGTGTTGTCTACCGGTTTTTAAATATCACTTATGATCATCTTAAATCTGAGATATAAGCTGTTTGACTCATTTGAAAATTCCAAATTCTTCTTGACATAGAGCTGGCTCCAGGATATATACTGAACAAAATAAACGCAGAGGAGAGGAGAAATCTGTTATGAGTAAAAAACTGGTAGCCTATTTCAGCGCCGGCGGTGTGACCGCGAAAGCGGCGGATATATTGGCGGAGGCGGCGGGTGCTGATCTTTATGAGATTAAGCCGGAAGTGCCGTACACAAAAGCCGATCTGAACTGGATGGATAAAAAATCCCGCAGTACAGTCGAGATGAATGATCTGTCCTTCCGTCCGGTCATTGCGGACCGGAACGCAGGTGTTGAGAAGTATGATGTAATTTTTGTCGGCTTCCCTATCTGGTGGTATATCGCTCCTACGATTATCAACACGTTTTTGGAAAGCTATGATTTTTCCGGAAAGACAGTCGTTTTGTTTGCCACCTCCGGAGGCAGCGGGATGGGAAAGACGGCGGACGGGCTGAAAGGCAGTGTGGCGGCTGATACGGTGATTGTGGAAGGGAAATTGTTAAACGGCATACAGTCCGCGAAAGATTTGAAAGAGTGGGTGGACAGTCTGGATGTGTAGGAGCAAGGTCGGCCGGAATTGTGTGAAAAAAATAGCGCTGTCCCTGTTGCTGTTTGCGCTTGTATCCGGTTTTGCGGGATGCAGCCGTGATACTTCCGGTGAGACGCAGGCGCGGACAGATCAGCCGGAGAGCGGAGAGAGTCAGACAGCCGGTGAAAAGGAATCCGTCCTGTCTTCGGAAAATCATGAAGGAGAGAATGAGACGGACTACAGTGAAAATGGAATAAAGCAGACGGCACAAAGTTCGGAAGACGGGGAGGAAACCGGAACCGGATCAGAGTCCGCGGCGGAAGCCGAAGCTGCGCCCGAAACAGAGGAGCCGGAACCGGACTGGCAGTGGCAGCATGATCTTCCGGAGAATCATGGGTTGGATACCGGTGCGTTGGAATCGCTGCACAGGATTCTGGACACAACGGATGTGTTTGCGATGGTGATTGTCAGGGATGACCGGATTGTAGATGAATATTATAAGGAAGGTTATGACGAAACCAGCCTGTTTGAGCTTCATTCCTGCTCAAAAAGCATTACCAGCGCGCTGATGGGAATCGCCATCGACAAAGAATATGTTGCGGGAGTGGATGTGCCGATTGTAGATTATTTCCCGCAGATTGCGGATTCGGAGGATGCGGCTTTAAAGCAGATCAATTTATGGCACCTGCTTACCCACACCACCGGATTTGCCGCCAATGATACCAATAACTGGGAAGCCTGGAGGGGTTCGGAGAACTGGGTGGATTTTGTGCTGAATCTCCCGGTGGTTTCCGCTCCTGGGACAAATTTTGATTATTTCACCGGGAATACCCATCTGCTGGCCGCGATGATACAGGAAGCCACAGGAAAAACCCTTTATGATTTTGGGCAGGAATATCTGTTTTCGCCTCTGGGGATGGACAGTGTTCAGTGCGGAACCGACGCCCAGGGCATCTCGGACGGCGGCAACGGTTTTGTGATGAATGTCTATGACATGGCAAAGCTGGGCCGGCTGTTTCTTCACGGCGGTGTCTGGGAAGGGAAGCAGATTATCTCGGAGGAATGGGTCAGAGAATCCACCGGTTTACAGTTTAAGCGTTCCACCGGGTCGGCAGATTATGGCTATCAGTGGTGGGTGCGTACGTTTGGAGCGGAAAATTATGATGCTTTTTTTGCCCAAGGGCATTTCGGACAATATATTTTCTGCGTGCCAGAGCTGGATCTGATTGTAGTTTTTACCAGTCATCATACGGGAAGCAGCGAGATGTACTGGGATTTTATGGAAAGTATTGTGGCGGCGTGTGAGCCGTAAGGGGGGTATTGCTGAAAAGGGGCTTCTTTGGAGGTCTCTTTTTGGTTGGGGATTATTGGGAGGGGGGGGGATCGGGCTGCTTGGAGAAAAGATGATTTGGGGAATTGCTACATTCGCAGGACCATGTTAATTATAAAAGAAAAATGTAATTATAAACAAAAATGGGATTTTGATTATGGAAAATGCTCAGAATAGCATAGATTTGGTTTATACGGAGGCGGATGATATTTTGAAAAATTAAATATTGAAAAATTTTAAGGGGGATGGCAGATTTGTCATTCCCTGTCTGTTTTCATTTAAAAAAAATCTTTTGTTATGTAATCAATTTTGCTGAATTATTAGTTAATTTTGCAAAGTCCGTATCAATCTCATTTATTCCATAGTATAATTTCACGCAGTCAAATTTTAAAGAAAGATAAAATGAGAGAGAGAAAATGACAGTAATGAAAGATCGGGTAATAAAAAAATTGTTTCTGCTTATGATGTTGATAGCGGCGTTATTTTTGTTGTCAGGATGCAAAAAGCAGGAGGAACAGAACGGAGAAAAGGTAGCTGACTGGGGGCTTGGCTTGGCGGTGCCGTCCAGAACTTTAAAAAGTGAAGATCAAAGTCAGGATATGCGGGATACGACGGTGGCCAGAATGAAGGCGTGGTCAGACGAAATGGAGACGGAATGGGCGGAGATGTTTCCTGACGGCAGGTTTTCAGATATCAATGCCAGTGTGGATGCGTTTGTATGGATCGATGAGGTCAGACAGTTAAATGGCTATGAGGACCAGGTTTCCGTACACTATGTTCCTTTTGAATATACACTTGCGGAGCTGCCTGTTTTACTGCGGATTGAAGCGCCGGATCTGGCATCCGGTTTGGATGAGTGGCTGCGGTTGGTATCCGAAGGCGGAACCGACATGAACTGGCAGCAATTTCTGGAGCAATGGCTGACAGAGCATGATGAACAGAAAACGTTTCTGGTGGAGGCAATTGTGGAGGATGGTGGATATCCCGAACACCAGGGATATGATCTTTTGTTAAGCACCAGGGAGCTTTGTGATGCGGTCAATGGCGGTATTCCGGAATATTTGCGAGCCTTCGCGGCAGATCAGCGTGAGAAAGGGAATGTACGGCTATGGGAACTTTTGAATGAGCAGGAGTGGATGTTTACGTATGCCAAAATTATTGATATTGCCGGAGAAATGGTGTCCGGACAGGAGACAACAGGCGGCAGGAATGAAATGCCGGAGGACGGGCAAACCGGACCGGATACAACTGGGGATGAGCAGTCAGGACAGGAGCGGGTGTCCATGGATGGGAAGCTTTACGAAACGTTTGCGGAAAGCTATACGCTGTCAGGAACCTTGTCTTACCGTACTTTTGCCTGGGAATGGAATCAGGCAGAAAATGAAGGGATTATATTGATTCTGGATCAGCCGATTCAGGTAATCGGTTATAGTCATCTTATTGAGGAAATACAGTTGATTATGGATGGAAATGCGGCTGCGGCAATGGACGGAAGCCATTTGTCTGTTACCGGAAAGTTGATGGATAGTGGGGATACATCTACCTGGATTCGGGATGTGGGCATGATGGTAGACTTGTATCAGGCTGAATAATGAAGCCAGGTCGGCCAATCAAAAGACGCCTTAAATAAAATCAAACGGATAAAGTCTAATATATAAAACCAGGCACAGAAATTTTGGGTATATATAAAAAATGACGAGGAGGAAGGAAAGTGGAGTTTTTTAACAATGTTGGAAAAACGTTGACAGAAACCAGTCAGGGAGCGGTACAGAAGACAAAAGAAATGGCAGAGATTGTAAAGCTGAATGCGGCGCTGGCGGAAGAAAATAAAAAGATCGCGGCGCTGCAGCAGGAGATTGGCGTTCTGGTCAGCGACAGCTTTCGGGCATTTGAGAAGGGAGCGCTGATTGCCTGCCTAAATGATCGAGAGCAGAAAAATAATGAGAAGGTTCATGATACGGAAGTTGTAAATATGGAGTCAAAGGGAACCGTTTGGCCGAAAGAAGGAATTGGAACAAGCACAGTTGAAATGCCGGTATCTGCGGATATCTCCGGGACGGAAGCGCAAATCCGGAAAACGCTGGCGGAGAATGGCGACGTTTTGCTGCGGATTGTACAGATTAAAGTCTGTCAGGAAACGATCACAAACTATCAGGAGCAAATCAGCATACTGAAAGGAATTAAGAAATGCCCTCATTGCGGCGGCGATATTCCTCAGAATGCCGTTTTTTGCGGTAGTTGCGGCAAAAAAGTGACAGAAGAGGAAAATAAGGAGGAACAAACCGTTGGATTCTGTACGGTCTGCGGCGCAAAGGTTGAACCTGACTTTGCGTTTTGCGTAAATTGTGGTCAGAAACTTGGTTGAAGGTTCCCATTATGAAACAAGGAGAAGGATTTGCGATGTATTGTACTTCATGCGGACGTAAACTGGAAGAACGCATGGTATTTTGTCCTGGCTGCGGCGCTCCGGTAGGAGGAGGGGCACAGAAAAGCGTGCCTGCGGATTCAGTACCGAAAACGCTTTCGGAGATGCCGACGGCGTTCGAGGAGGCGGCGGGACAGGATAAGTGTCCGGCAGACTCGGACATAGTGGGTCGAAAGAGACGTAGTTATAAAGTGTTGCTGGCAGGACTGACAGTTGTCGCCACAGCAGTTTGCTGTGTGATGGTTGTTTTGAGACTGAAAAAGGCGGAGAGGGTCTATTATTTTAAAGACAATGGAATATGGGCAGCCATACCCGGAAAAGAAGAGGCGGAGATTGTGGGCAGTCCGGTATTTGCCAATCCTGATGTGGCGGCTTATGACATGGTAGAGGTTAAAGAGACGGTGGACGGTCGATACTTGTTATTCCCCATGAATATGGATGCCTGGCGGGAATCTTATGATTTGGTCTGTGTGGGACCGGAAAACAAACAGCCTGTTCGATTAGGAATAAATATTATCAGATATCAGGTGATTGGCAGCGAGGGGGTTTACTGTCTGAGCCGGGACGGGTCGCTTGTGTACAGTGATTTAAAAGGAGGGCATAGGCCGATTGCCGACGGCGTGGCGGATTTTTTCTCATCGGATGACGGACAGATAGTTGTCTGTCTGAAAAATGATTGTCTGACTGTGGTCGAAAGCGGAGGAGAAGAAAAACAAATTGATGAATTTGTGTCAAATGTCACTGTCTCAAATCTGAATGGAATGTTCAGAATTTATTATGAAAAACAGCGGGAACATATAGATACCTGGCATTATTCCGATTTTGTAAAAGAAGACTTTGAAAGGGAGCTGCGCACGGAGGATCCTGTAGGTGAAAAGGATATTTATAATAATACGGAGGAAATTCAACGTTTCTGGGGCGTCCAGACCAGAAATTGGACCGGTTTGGATTATTATGAGGATTTGGGAGTCGTGGTTCTCCGGGCATCTTATCAGATAACTCGAGAGAAACTGAATCAGACGGAGACGAAACTGCAGGGACAGTGGGACAGAGTGAATTTGATGGTATATGACGGTGAAACGGAGGAACGCAGGATAATCGCCAAAGATATTGTGGTTGCGTCGGACAACAGAAATACGTCCCGAATTGCAAAAACTGACGGACCATATGTGACGGCTTTCCGGTGTCTAAATAAGAAGAATATCCCTGTTCACAGTATTGTCGAGATCGATCATATGTCCTGGGAGGAAGCGCAGAGCCTGCTGGATCATGATATTGCTGCCGGGGTCAGTCTATGGGTGCAATGGGAAGAATCCATTGTGGAGACAGATGTGAGTGGGAACGGATATAACGGACTTTTTGCGGATATTAGCACAAAAGAGGCATATATCCTGACCGGTCTGGACGGCGAATATGAAGGCGTGAAGGCGGTTATCCGTCAGCCATGCGGACAGGATGGCGGGGAAGCCGAGATTATGGATATGGAAGTAGACAGCCTGGCCGGAATGGCAGGGAAACAGCTTTATTATTTAAAAGACAGAGAGCAGGGAGGAAAAGAGCTGTACCGCAACGGCGTTAAGGTTGCTTCCGGTGTTCCAGGTCGGATAGAGCTGAAGGTTGAAAACAAAGTGTATTACATGACAGATTACGACGCGGAAACAGGCGGGGGAATCTTATATTGTTATGATGGCAGTGAGACGGAGAAAATCGCGTCCGGTGTATATCATGTATGGCCGGCAAACGAAAAGGGGATTCTTTTGCTAACGGATTACAGTCAATATTATGATCGGGGTACGTTGCAGTATTTTGACGGAAAACGGCTTACGCCTATGGAGGAAAAAGTGGGGTGGGTTCTGAAAACGTCGACAACAAAGCCCGAATAATAATACAATTTTACAAGAAAAGAGGAAAAAAATATGTTTTGTCCAAAATGCGGAACAGAAAACAAAGACGGAAATGCTTTTTGTCAGAACTGTGGAACGGATATGCGGCGGGCCGGTCAGGCTCCTAAAACGCCGATACAAAACAATACCGGAGGAACAGGCTCTGCGTCCCAACTGCAAAATATGATGCAGAGGGTTCAGGGAAGCGGCGCGGCTGCAAGAATTCCGTTTTTTTACATAACAGTGGCTATTGCAGCCATACAGGCGCTTATGCCATTTATGAAATGGTTTGAAATTCCGGCTGTAAACAGCCTTTACGGCTTTCTTGGAGGGTCAAATAACGCGGCTTCCTTTTCCCTGTTTGGGCTTTTGTTCAACGGGGGAGCGGTTGGTGGCAACACTGTTATTGTGTTAATCAGTTGGCTGCTCTGTCTTTTTGCGTTTCTGGGAAGTGTGTTTGATATTCTCTATATAGCAAAAGGCTTTCCTCAAAAAAAGGGGTATTATAAATATGGGAAGATTGCCTCTATTATGTTATTGGTAATCAGCCTGTTGTTTGTTCTTACATTCGGACTGATAGCCGCCGCGTCGGCAGGAGTATTTAAAGTGAAAGCGGCGCCATGGATTGTGGTGATATCGGCGGTTGCCAATCTGATTCTGATCGGACAGGTGAAAAGAGCTGAAAATTGAAAATAAATTGTCAATCTAAAAAGGCGCGGTCAGCGTGTCGGAAAGAGTAAAAGATGTTTTGTACAAAGTGTGGAACAAAGATGGAAGACGGAGTTTCCGTATGTTCAAATTGCGGCGCGTCTATAAAAACGGCAAACGAACCTTCACAAGAGGCTGTGGCTGTGCCGGAAGCCGCCGAAAACGCGAAGGCGGAAACGCCATCGAAGACAGATTCCGTGAGTAATGGGAAAAAGCTTCCACAGAAAAAGTTTCTGATTGGAGGCATTGCGGGTACCGTTATTTTGATTGTTATGATTGCGGCAGTTGTATTACAGCCAAAAAAAATAAATATAGAAGATTATGTCTCGATCAGCTATAGCGGGTATGAAGGGCATGGGAAGCCAAAGGCAGAGCTGGATATTAACGGCCTGTATATGGCTATTATGAAGGCGCAGGGAAAAGAGACAGATTATAAAAATATCGCTTCCTGGAACGTGCTGGGCTCGGCCGTAAAAGACGGGGCGGATATCGTCAGATGTATCGAAACGGTGGAACTTTCTGTTACGCCGGGGGACGGACTTTCGAATGGAGATAAAATAACGGTGGCCATTACATATGATAATGACATCGTGAAAAAGCAGAATATCAGATTTACGGGAAAAACTGTAGAAACAACGGTAGAGGGGTTGGAAACGATAGAGGAAGTGGATCCTTTTGACGGACTGGTTGTCACCTTTGACGGAACCGCGCCTAACGGGAGAGCGGAATATCAATATACGGGGAGCTCTTCTTATATTGATACGTATGCTTTTTCCATTGATAAAAGAGATGGGCTGCGCAACGGAGATACGGTCACGGTGTCCATTAATACCGATGATGAGTATACGATGCGTTATGGATATGTGGTATCGGAAAAAGAAAAACAATTTACAGTGAGCGGACTGGAAGAATATGTAAATAAGTATTCTGATCTGACCGATGCGTTTCTGGATAAGCTGAGAGCGGAAGCGGAGGATACGATTTATTCCTATACAGCCGGTTCTTATAATGACGGTACTACACTGAGTGATCTGGCATATGTGGGATATATTTTCAGTATGGTGAAGGACGGAATCGGATATGACGGCGATTATAATGATCTGTATCTGGTTTACAGCGGCACAGTTTCTAACACGGACGGAGATTTTAGAACGTCGAAGGTTTATTATCCGGTAAGGTTTCTGGATCTGATGAACGGAGCGGACGGTATGCAATACCGGGAGAATCGGGGCATTATGGGAAGTTCTCGGGTGGATAAATCATATGATACAAACGGATATGTAAATCCCCTGATTTGTTACATGGATATTGTGGAGAGCAACAGAGACAGCTATACGTCAGAATGCGGAGACGGATTTGAAAAATTTGCGGACAGTGAACAGATTGCTTCTCTGGCCGATATCAGTGATGTTTATAAAGAAGTGCTGCATGCGGAAGCAAAAGACAGCATAGAAAGCTATATAGCCTCTTCCTATGAGCCCTCCTTTGCGGTTTCCGGTCTGGCAGTTGTGGGAGAATATTTATTACTGGCAAAAACCCAGGGAACGGATTATGGGAATAATAATAAGTATTTTGTGATTTACTCGGCGGATGTGACAAGCGAGGACGATGCGTTCCCTCCGACTACCGTTTATTTCCCTGTGGAATATGATGGTATTGTCCGACTGCCTGATGAGGAATATATGGTAACGAAAGCTGCCGGGATTATGGGAAATGTCGCTTTTCCTGACAGCTATTACGGAACCAAAGGTTATATAGACGGAACGGAGATGTATGATAAACTGGTGACGATAAACAGAGATCTTTATACATATGAAGTGTCCGAAAGTCTGAAAACGTTTGGAGAATAAGAGCGGCAACATCGATACCCGAAAAAAGTAATTTTGAAGAAGTAAGTTCCATCCTGATGTGCTGAATGGAATTTACTTTTTCATTTCCTCCGGGTAATGGAAAGTTGGTGCGGTTATTTACTTTCATAGGAAATATTGTTATACTAGAAAAAAAGCACTATTTAAAAATATGTATATATTACGGCGGTTATTATTATATTCTTAAGAGGAAAATTTAAAATGTATACATTGTCTGACATCATATTGATTGGTCTGTTTTCCCTTCAGGTTTTATATGTATCTATCTTTTTTTCTTACACGCTGAAACACAGATACTCGCGACGGTTGGCCATATTCGTCGGCTGGGCCATTCTGATGACCGGTATTATTATCACTTATCAAAGTTATACAAATATATTGCTGCGGCAGTTTTTTTTCTTGACAGATGCGATGATTATTTGTCGGGTTATATATAAAAGCTCCTGGAAAGAGGATCTGTTTTCCATTGCTATGATATGGAGCATTGGCTTTATCTGCGATACCGCGGCGGCGAGTTTTATCTTTGTCTGTTTTCCGAAGGCATCTGATTATCTCTCCGGCTTTTACTTAATATTGGCTAATGTTTTTTATGAGATCATCTATATACCAGTTATGCATATAATCCTTTTCTTTTGGAAAAAGCGCCGCAGGTGGATTTTAAATAAAAGTATATATGCTACATTTCTATTTCCGGTCAGTCAAATGTTGATGATGGAAATTTTGGTTTATTACATTACTTTACAGATTGCCACGACGCGTCGCTATTATCCCGAAGCTATTGCCATTGCCATGACTGGCATTATCCTATACATATTTGCGGATATTTTTCTTTTTCAGGTGATTTTGGATGATTCTCAGAAAGAACGGCTGGCGGTGCAGTTGGAGATGATGAATTTGCAGGCTTGCAGGGAACTGGAATACTATCAATATATCAATGAAAAAATTCGTGAAAGCCGAAAGCTTCGTCATGATTTTGGCAATCAACTGCAAACGGTATATTGTATCATTCAAAATGATACGGCGCCTGAACAAGAGTTTGCCGTCCGGGTTTCAAAAGCCCTGGAAGAATCCGGGGAGCAAAACTTTTCTGCTGAATTTTGTGAAAATATAATCGTCAACGTGATTCTGGAAGAAAAAGCCCGTATAGCTGCTAGACAGGGAATTTCCCTGCACGTGTCCGTGGCGCTTCCGGAGGAAATCTTTGTGGAAAAGGTGGATTTGTGCAGCGTTTTCTCCAATTTGTTGGATAATGCCATTCATGCTGCCGCCAAAGTTTCGGAGGACCGGTATATTCAGGTGACGGCTTCAGTTTCCGGTTGCTGCTGTAAGTTTATCACGGTAAATTCATGTAGTCGAGATACGGAAAAAATTTCTTGTGCTGCTTTTGATGCTGATAAAACGGATATTCACGGCGGCTATGGCTTGTGTATTCTGCGTTCGATTGGGGAGAAGTACAAAGGGGAGCTGGTCACACAAAAGGAAAACGGGCGGTTTACCGCCAGACTGACGTTGAACCAGACCGAAATGCAGTAGTATTTTTAAGGAGTGTGCGATATGTCATATTTTTTTGATGTTGCCATTGCTGCCGCCTGGATTCTAGAGGGCGGCTTGATGGCTTTCTGTTTTTACCACATACTGAACCGAAAATATTCTATGAAGATTACCATGGCAGCAAGTTTGCTGATTATTTTTTCTGTTATAGTTATTGATTATGTTCTTAATCTGCATATGGTATTCCGGCAACTTCTTTTTTTTTCTTCTCTGCTTTTGATTTGCCGGTGTTTGTATCGAAGTTCGTGGAAAGCAGACTTGTTTTCTATTTTGGTTGTCTGTGTTATGGCTTTTGTATGTGACATGGTTGTAGCTGCTTTGATGTGGTTTTTCTTTCCGGGTATGGATGGATATCCGAATGGTTCTCTTATGTTGACAGCAAATTTGCTTTTCTTGTTGTTGTATCTCACTTTTATTTTTACTTTTCTGTTGTTGTGGAAGAGGAATCAGGATCGGATACTGAAAAAAAGTATTTATGCCACTCTGTTGTTTCCTCTCAGTCAGTTTTTCCTCTTGGAAGCGGTGGGATATTATATGGTTGTTCAGATTATCCAGGGAAGTTATTATCTGATTCCCATGTGCTGTATCACGGTTGGAAGCATTCTCTGCGTTGTGGCCGATATCGTTTTGTTTCAGGTGATCCTGTCTAATTCTCAAAAGGACCGACTGGTAGCACAGTTGGAAATGATGGAAGCTCAGGCTTACAGAGAACTGGAGTATTATCACTCAATTAATGAAAAAATTCAGGAAATCCGAAAAATCCGTCATGACTTTAATAATCAGCTTCAAACAGCCTATTGTGTAATTGCTAAAGAACGGATTGAAGGGAAGAAAACCGCCCTTTTATTGTTAGAACAGTTGGAGCGGCAGATAGAACATTCCACACCTCCGGTTTTCTGCCCGAATTTGATGGTAAACGTGATTCTGGAGGAAAAATCAAGGGTGGCAGAGAGACAGGGAATTAAGATGAAGATATCCGTTCGTATTCCGGAACAGATGAATATGGAAAAAGCAGATTTGTGCAGCGTGTTTTCCAATCTGCTGGACAATGCTGTTTGCGCCGCCGCTCAGGCTCCGGCCGCTAAAATTGTCGTCGTCCGTGCCTGGATGAAAGCTGGTTATTGTATGGTAAAGGTGAGAAATACATATGCCGCCGACAATTCGTTGAATCAGGGGAAAAATACGGTTCATCAGGGTCTTGGACTGTTTATCCTTCAGTCTGTTGCTGAAAAATATGGCGGGGAATTGACTGTTGTAAAAGCGGAAGCGGTTTTTACGTCATCCATTAAGCTGCGACTGCAATGAAAGCATTCTGTTTTGAGACAGAAATCATAAATGGAATAAAAAATATTATATAACAAACGAAAGGTGAGGAAGCTGTGACATGAAATTTTTAATCTGTGATGACGATTTGATTTTTGCCGAAGCTCTGGGCGGGTTTTTGGAGAAAAAGCTGCCTGACTGCATTCAGTTTCAGGTATGCGGGGATCGGAGCCGTCTGTCGGAGCTTCTTGAGGGAAATGTTCACTATGATCTGCTTCTAATGGATATATGCCTTGAGGAAGATAATGGGATCTGTCTGGCAAAGGATATCTTAACCTGTTTTCCTCAGATGCCCGTAATCTTTATTACCGGATATCCTGATTTGTATTATGAAAAGGTGTTTCTGACATTGCGTCCCTATGGTTTTGTCAGAAAGCCTGTTGATGAACAACTTTTGCTAACATTGATTAAACAGGTGACAGAAGAAATCCGGCAGACAAAACGAGATTCACGCCAGTGGATATTGCTGAAGACCAAAAACGGTATGGAGAAAATTCCACTTTCCCAAATTCGCTATGTTGAAAGTCAGAAGCATATGCTGATAGTTCATGGTACGCAGAATACATGGGAAACTTATGGCCGTTTGGGGGATATGGCTTCGGACATGCCAGATTATTTTTTTCACTGTCATAAAAGCTTTCTGGTGAACGCTCATTATATTCAAAGTTATGAGGGGCGTTATTTTATGTTAGATAATAATATTCGAGTCAGTATAAGTCAGAATAGGCGTAAAGAGATACGGATGAAGTTTTTTTGGTATCTTGATCAGGAGTAGGGGGTTCGGCCAAATTTCTTCAACTTCTCCTTGATTTTTATCTTCGTCGGTTCTATACTACATTGGTATGGCGTGAAATGGATTGGGAAACCCGTATCAGTACGCCAATCACTATGGAAAGAAGGATCGAAAGGATTAGTATCGTATGAAGAAAACACAATGGCAGTCGCCTGCGGAGCTGAAAAAAATGCTGACGGCATTTGCAGGCGTTTTGATTTACGCGTTGGGACTGAATCTGTTTCTTGTTCCCGCAGGGCTTTACAGCGGGGGCGTTATGGGATTCTGTCAGGTGCTGCGGACGCTTCTGGTGAATTATCTGCACCTGCCTTTAGCGGGGTTTGATATTTCCGGTATTATCTATTATCTGGTGAATATTCCTCTGTTTATTATGGCGTTCAGGTCTATCGGGAAATATTTCTTTGCAAAGACGCTGATCTGCGTATCGGCGGTGACATTGTGCATGTCTCTGATTCCCATACCGTCGGCGCCGATTTTAACGGATGATATTCTGGGGTGCAGCCTGATCGGCGGCCTGATCACCGGATTCGGCACCGGGCTTGTTTTGAAAATGGGCAGTTCTCAGGGCGGATTGGATATTGTAGGGCTGTATATGATCAAAAAGAATGGAAATGCCAGCATCGGGAAGATCAGCCTGTCATCCAACGTGGTACTGTACGGAATCTGTCTGTTTTTGTTTGATGTCCCTACGGCGATTTATTCCGTAATCTATGCGGCGGTCGCTTCCTTTGTGGTGGATAAGATCCATTCTCAGAATATTAATATGGAAGTGCTGATTATTACCAAGACCGGCGTAAAAGAAATGGAAGATGAAATTTTCAGAGAGCTTGGCAGAGGCGTTACCCAGTGGAATGCCCAGGGAGCTTATACGAAGGAAGATACCAGCATTCTGCTTGTAGTGCTGTCCAAATATGAGATTCCTCATCTGAAACGGATTGTGCATAAACATAACCAGGACGCTTTTGTCATCGTGCAGGAAGGGGCGTCTATCGACGGTAATTATATGAAGAAGCTGAACGGCTGATGACAGGATGCCCAAGGATTCGCAGAGATGCACACGCAAACGCGGAGGAAATTGTCGCTTGAAAGCAACGTGTTTGCGGCGCAGAATCCTGTAAAGCAGGATTCTCATTCATGTGTGGCATTCGTGACTATATATAGGAAAGAGAGTGAGCGAAAGAGTATGAGAACAAAAAGAGAAGATGTCAGAAACGTGGCGATTATCGCCCATGTCGATCATGGCAAAACCACACTGGTGGACGGGCTGTTAAAGCAGAGCGGTGTGTTCCGGGAAAACCAGGAAGTGGCGGAGCGGGTTATGGACTCCAATGATATCGAGCGGGAAAGAGGCATTACGATTCTTTCCAAAAATACGGCGGTTTTTTATCGCGATACGAAGATTAATATTGTGGATACTCCCGGCCATGCGGATTTCGGCGGCGAGGTGGAACGTGTGCTGAAAATGGTAAACGGCGTAGTCCTGCTGGTGGATGCCTTTGAAGGCGCCATGCCTCAGACCAAATTTGTGCTGAAAAAAGCGTTGGAGCTGGATCTGGCGGTGATTGTCTGCATTAACAAAATTGACCGTCCCGAAGCGCGCCCGGAGCAGGTGGTGGATGAGGTGCTGGAACTTCTGATCGAGCTGGACGCCTCAGACGCCCAGCTTGACTGCCCCTTTATCTATGCGTCGGCCAGAGACGGATACGCAAAGGCGGATCTGGCCGATGCATCTAAGGATATGACGCCGCTGTTTGAAACGATTTTAAATCATATTCCGGCGCCGGAAGGAGATCCGGACGCAGATACACAGATGCTGATCAGCACCATTGATTACAATGAATATGTGGGGCGCATCGGCGTGGGCAAAATTGATAACGGCTCTCTGCGCGTCAATCAGGAAGTGGTGATTGTGAATGCCCATGACCTGCAGAAGATGAAAAAGGTAAAGGTAAGCCGTCTCTATGAATTTGACGGTTTAAATAAGGCGGAGGTGCAGGAGGCCGGCATGGGGTCTATCGTGGCGGTGTCCGGCATCGCGGATATCCATATCGGGGATACGCTGTGTTCTCCGGAGCATCCGGAGCCGATTCCCTTTCAGAAAATTTCCGAGCCTACGATTGCCATGAACTTTATGGTAAACGACAGTCCGCTGGCAGGACAGGAGGGAAAATTTGTCACTTCCCGCCATATCAGGGAGCGTCTGTTCCGGGAGCTGAACACGGACGTCAGTCTTCGGGTGGAAGAAACGGACAGTGCGGACTGCTTTAAAGTGTCCGGCAGAGGGGAACTGCATCTGTCTGTCCTGATTGAGAATATGAGACGGGAAGGCTATGAATTTGCGGTCAGCAAGGCTGAGGTACTGTATAAGGAAGACGATAAGGGACGGAAATTAGAGCCTATGGAGCTGGCTTACATTGACGTGCCTGAGGAGTTTTCCGGTACGGTGATCCAGAAGCTGAGTCTGCGAAAGGGCGAGCTGCAGGGCATGTCCGCGTCGGACAGCGGCTATACCCGGATGGAATTTGCCATTCCGGCCAGAGGGCTGATCGGATACCGGGGTGAATTTCTGACCGATACAAAGGGAAACGGTATTATCAATACCATTTTTGACGGATACGGCCCTTATAAGGGAGATATCCAGTACCGCAAGCAGGGGTCTCTGATCGCTTTTGAGTCCGGAGAGACGATTACTTATGGTCTGTTTAACGCCCAGGAGAGAGGACTTCTGTTTGTGGGACCTGGCGAAAAGGTATATGCCGGCATGGTAATCGGCCAGAACGGAAAGAGCGAGGATGTGGAAGTCAATGTCTGCAAGCGCAAGCAGTTGACCAACACCAGGGCATCCGGTTCCGACGATGCGTTAAAACTGACGCCGCCGAAGCTTTTAAGTTTGGAGCAGGCGCTGGAGTTTATTGACACCGACGAGCTTCTGGAAGTGACGCCTGAAAATATCAGGATCAGAAAGCGGATTCTGGATTCTGCCATGAGAAAACGAATGATTCACAATCAGAAATCAAAAGCGAACTGACATTTGTGAAATTCCATACAAAGAAAACTGAAAAAACGACATATTTTTTGATTTGACAGTCCACTTGTTTTCTGTTACACTATTTTGAAAATACCGGAAAAAAGCAGGATGTACTCCGGGAATCCTGCCGCGCTCGATTTTGTGAGAGGGGTTTTTGCCGGACGCAAAAGCAGGTGCCGAGAGGCTGCGGGAGTACATCAGAAAGAAAGTGAGGATGGAAAAGAAATGGGTACAATTATCGGTGAGGGCATTACCTTTGACGATGTGCTGCTGGTTCCTTCTTATTCGGAAGTGATTCCGAATGAGGTAGATCTTTCTACCTGGCTGACGAAAAAGATCAGACTGAATATTCCGCTGATGAGTGCGGGAATGGATACGGTTACGGAATACAGGATGGCGATTGCCATGGCCAGACAGGGTGGGATCGGCATTATCCACAAAAATATGTCTGTGGAAGCCCAGGCGGACGAAGTGGACAAGGTAAAACGGTCTGAGAACGGTGTAATCACAGATCCCTTTTACCTGTCGCCGGAACACACGCTGGAGGATGCCAACAGGCTGATGGGGAAATACAGGATTTCCGGCGTTCCCATCACGGAAGGGAAAAAACTGGTGGGCATTATTACCAACAGAGATCTGCTGTTCGAGAAGGATTTCACGAAAAAAATCAAGGAATCCATGACCTCGGAAGGGCTGGTGACGGCCGGGGAGGGTGTTACCCTGGAGGAAGCCAAGATGATGCTGGCAAAGGCCCGGAAGGAAAAGCTGCCGATTGTGGATGAGAACTTTCATCTGAAAGGCCTGATCACAATCAAAGATATCGAAAAACAGATTAAGTACCCATATTCTGCCAAAGATGAGCAGGGACGGCTGCTCTGCGGCGCTGCCGTAGGCATCACGAATGACGTGATGGTGCGGGTGGACGCGCTGGTGGAGGCCAAGGTGGATGTAATCGTTATCGACTCCGCCCACGGTCATTCCGCGAATATTATCCGTACATTAAAAGAGATCAAGGCAAAATACCCGGAGCTTCAGGTGATCGCCGGAAATGTGGCTACCGCAGAGGCCACCAGAGATCTGATCGAGGCAGGTGTGGATGCCGTGAAAGTGGGTATCGGCCCCGGTTCCATCTGTACGACCCGTGTGGTGGCCGGTATCGGCGTACCTCAGATTACGGCGATTATGGACTGCTATAAAGTGGCGAAGGAGTACGGGATTCCGATTATTGCCGACGGCGGCATCAAGTATAGCGGCGATCTGACCAAAGCCATTGCCGCAGGCGGAAACGTATGTATGATGGGCAGCTTGTTTGCGGGCTGTGACGAGGCGCCCGGAGATTTTGAGCTGTATCAGGGCAGGAAGTACAAAGTTTACCGTGGCATGGGTTCCATCGCGGCCATGGAGAACGGAAGCAAGGACCGCTATTTCCAGGCCGATGCGAAAAAGCTGGTTCCGGAGGGCGTGGAAGGACGTGTGGCTTATAAGGGAACCGTGGAAGATACGGTGTTCCAGATGGCCGGCGGCCTGCGTTCCGGTATGGGCTACTGCGGCGCGCCGGATATTGAGACTTTGCAGAGAACCGGGAAGTTTATCAAGATTTCCGCAGCTTCTCTGAAAGAAAGCCATCCTCATGATATCCATATCACGAAAGAGGCGCCGAATTACAGCAGCCAGGAATAAATCAAAAAGTCAGGAAAAGATATGAAAAACCCGGACAAGGCGGAGGATCGGATGCCGTTTTGTCCGGGTTTTCAAATGTTATCAGAAAAGTTCTTCGAACTTCTCCTTTATGCCATTTTACAAATAATTTCTTGCGTCTTCTTCCGACAATTGATATTCTTTCATTACCAGCAGCAAAATTTTTTCATCATCGTTGCCCAGCGTTCGCAGGATATCAACGGCTCCTTGAATTCCTTCTTTGCGTCCTTCCCTGCGTCCTTCCCTATGGCCTTCTTTGCGTCCCTCCGCTTTAAACATCCTCATAGTTTCGGCTTCATTATATTCCGTTATACACATCTGCAACACCTCCGCTCTGTTGCCCAGCAGGAACTGCCTGATTTCGAATTCCCAGGGCATTTCGTTCAGCGCTCTGTCTACGGCTTCCTCTATCTGTATTTCCTTTTTATGTTCCCGGATTCTGTCTATCAGCCACGAATATTCGAATAAGGGCCTGCATGATTCCATCAGTTTTCTGTTTCTTCCATAATTAATGTTCAGCATCCGTACCTTTACGGCAATATCCGGTTCGGCGCCCGGTTCAAAAGCATCCTTCAATTCCAGCAACATATTGTCCATCTCATCCGTTCCGTTATAAAACACCATCAATTTGGGCACGGGAAGACTGATCAGTTCCGTTCCGTAAATGTTTAGTTCATGGTCATGGATATACTTGTCATAGAGCCTTGCCGCATACATGAACTCCCGCAGCGGCATATTCGGGTTGAACGTAGACTGTTGTTCGTAAATGCTGACGATATTTGCAAGAATAAATGAAATATCATTTTTCATTCCCATGTACAGCACGTCTGACATGGTTGTGATCTGAATGTCCTCCGGATTCGTATAAAAAGAGTGGTTGACCGCATTGTACAGGCTGAGCGTCCATTTTTTGTTTTCTTCACGTCCGAATATATAGCTGAACAGACGGTCTTTGTGCTTATTGTTTATCATATCCGGCGCCTCATGATACTTGGGAATCTGTAGAAACGTTTGTTTGGCAATATTATAACACAGACATGGCTGCAAGGCAACAAAACAAAAATACATTTGCAGAGCCCAAATTGCAGGGGATATTAGAGATATTTCATATGCGGATGACAATGGATTTTCCATATACGATGACTGCTGCGGTGCGGATCGGAATCCGGCGGTGGTGCGGTTCCCCACAGTTTTTAATTCTTTTAGACATTCTATATGTTTCCGTAATCATTTCGTAAGATATTTTAAGCGAAAAAAATGTCGGAAGCTGGTATACTGTTTATGGAACAGGAATGTCAGCGGAAGTATGGAATGAGTGAGATTTGATTACGATGAACCGTTTTACGGAAAGAAGATACAGAGGGACGGAACAGGAAGATACGGAGAGAAGACCAAAGCGGTACCCAGAAGAATATGAACCTGAGAGAGATTTGCAGGGCAGCAGACAGCGGAATGCAGAGCAGCAGGAAAGGCGTCAGCGTGCAGAACAGCGGCGCGACGAGGACTTCCGGCGCCGGAAACAGAAGATGCTGCGGCGCAGAAAACGGCGGTGCCGGCTGCGCAGGCTGCGAAAGGTGCTGTTCCGGCTGCTGCTGGCGGCCGCGGTTGGGGCCGGTCTGGTATTTTTATGCCTGCGTCTGTCCCAGCTTTCGATGTTTCGGAAAAAAATCGACGTGTCCAAACTGGATAAGCCCCAGTGGATTGAAGAAAATTATATCAAGCCCAATCCCTATTCCCGCCCGCAGACGGAGCTGGAATGGGTAAACGGCATTGTGGTTCATTACGTGGGAAATCCGGGCACCACCGCCAGGCAGAACCAGAGCTATTTCAACGGTCTGGCCGAGAGCCACAAAACCTATGCCAGCAGCCATTTTGTGATCGGGCTGGAAGGGGAGGTGATCCAGTGTGTTCCGCTGGATGAGATCGCCTACTGTTCCAACGACCGGAACCAGGACACCATCTCTATCGAGTGCTGCCACCCGGACGAGAGCGGAGAATTTACCCAGGCTACTTACGATTCTCTGGTGCGTCTGACGCAGTGGCTGTGCGAGTCGTTTAAGCTGGACGGCAGCGAGGATGTGATCCGCCATTATGATGTGACGGGAAAAGAATGCCCCCTGTATTATGTGCGGAATCAGGAGGCATGGGAGCAGTTTATTCGGGATTTGCGGTAAGGTTGGCGCTGTCGTAGGGGTACAGCAGGTAGGAGAGGAGAAAAAGCTCTTTTTCGTTGATATTCTCCGGGTCAATATGGACAATTTCCCGGATGCGGTTGATCCGGTAAATCAATGTGTTCCGGTGCAGGTTCAACTGACTGGCAGCGTCCGTGAAATTGCCGGAGTAGAACAGATACCAGTACAGAGAGCTGGTATACTGGGTGTTGTTTTCGATATCGTAATGGGTCAGCGCCAGAAAATCCGGATGAAGCAGGCTTTTCAGCCAGGGATTCTGCATCAGGTTTTCCCGCAGGCAGCTAATGGCGATGCTGTGCATGGTGCTGTAGGGAAGACGGAACCGGATTGCATGTTCCAGTGCGTAGACCGCCTGCCGGTGATAGTCCAGAAAACCGTCCAGTCCCCGGAAGCTGTGGCTCAGTCCCCAGGAAAAAGAGCGTTTGGGGATGATTTTCCGGAGCATCTGGATTGCTTCGTCAAGATCCTTCCAGTATTTTAAACTGATCAGCGCCACGGCCATATTGTCATGGGGAAAGGCCTGGACATTGGCGATGGAGTCTTCCAGGTCGTCGCAGAGTCTGCCGATCACATCCGACTGTCCGGATTTTTTGGCCTGGGCACAGAGGATGACGAAAGGATTGTCCGCCTCCCAGCCGTACAGGGACAGAAGGTAGCCGATATTGTAATGATCCAGCGGTTTTAGCAGCAGCATGTCCTGCAGATATTCCGATACCACGGAGCGGGAGCGCAGCACGCTGGGATTGTTCCGTGCGTAGGCGGCTACCACGTCCTGGAAAATCTGCATGACCTGAATATCTTTTTCGGTAAAGGGCCGGTTGTTTTCATAGGCCATAATCTCTCCGATCCGTTCCCCTTCAACCACGATATCCGCATAGAGCACCATGCCGCCGGAAGCAGTGGAATAAGCCACCGTCGGCTTGTTGTCTTTGTTTAACGGACGGGTTTTCATTTCCTGGCTGATGTCGTTGTTCAGCTCGTAGGAGGTGTCTTTGGAGACATAATTTTTCCAGTGGGGATGGACATAGGAGCCGTAGCCTTTTGTGATGGCATAGATCCAGGCGCGGGTGTTGCAGATGTTCATGGGCCGTCCGATTACCACATGGGCCAGGTCCAGAAGGTCCTGCAGAGAGGTTTCCGTCACGATTTTCTGAAGCAGGGAGGTTTCCCAGCTTGAATAGAATTCAAAAGCTTCCAGCGTGTGCTCCATAATCATGTCTGCGGACAGTCCGGGCAGCAGGATATAATCTTCGCCGTTGACCAGAGCCGGGCAGTCCGGGCGGTCCGCAGAATAAGACTGGTTTTCAGACCGGGAAGCCGCCATAAGACAGACGTAGTTCGGATGGGGGTCTTTCCGGAAAAACCTGGCGCCGGACAGGCACAGCTTCCCGCTCACAATATGTGATTCCGGGGCGCAGCCTTGAGAGCGGAACCAGGCATCCAGTATGAACATGGACAGCTTCATGGTAATTTCTCCTATTCGTCAGCTTTTTCAACATTCCGGCAGCAGTTCGGATCCGTGCGCCTTCTGCTGCCGAAAAAGCCCGGATCAGTGCCGGAACAGATTTACTACCAGTTTGATGCCGTATTTTGCATAATTGAGAAATACTTTTGGCTGTCGCACGCATTCTTTCATTTTTTTCAGAATATAGGCGGGCCGCAGGTAGAACTGGAGCAGCATATTCCGTCTGAGCTTCATCAGCTCATCCGTAGTCAGATATTTGGTGCCGGTCATGCTGGAATGAAAGAAATCGCTTCCCAGAACAGACTGGGCCAGCAGGTTGTTTTCTCTGCACATCTCATACAGCTTTGTCCCATAAAAAGGAAGGGCGATGGTGATCTCGATAAAATCGGGGGACAAATCGAAGATCAGCTTTTTCGTCTTCATGATATGCTTTTTCGTCTCCCAGGGAAAGCCGATGACAAAATAACCCCATACGGCCAGTCCGGCTTCCCGGCACCATTTCATGGCCTGATAGTTCTGGGCCACGGTGGCGTTTTTGTGTACCAGCTTTAATGTTTCGTCGCTGCCGGATTCAAAGCCGAAGGCCACCAGGAAGCAGCCCGCCTCTTTCATCAGGAAAATAGTCTCTCGTTTTAAAGGATTTACCCGGGAATTGGCCGTGAACGTAATTTTTCCGTGTAAAGGAGAGGCGATAATCAGTCTGCACAGCTCGTCCACCCAGTCTGCCTTGATCGTAAAGGTGTCCGCCTTGAAGAAAAAGGTTCTGATATGATGCTTTTCATAGCATTCCGTCATTTCATCCAGTACATTTTGGGGACTTCTGAACCGTACCCGCTTGCCGGAAATCTCAGGGGACAGGCAGAAAATACAGTTGGAGGGACAGCCTCTTGAGGTGGCGATGGTAGCCATGGGTTCGTCGGTGTCCGGTCTGGTGTACAGACTGTTGTTCATCAGATGTCTTGCCGGGAATGGCTGGCCGTCCAGATCCTCGTCCCAGACATGGAACTGATTTTTACGGATTTCTCCCGTCTCATCCTTATATAAAATGCTGTGGACGGCCGTGATATCGCCCTGTCTGCGCAGCGCATAGTCAGCGATTTTGTCAATGGCGAAATCTACCTCGCCGCCGATCATATAATCGATCTGAGACAGATCAAGAAGCGCAAGCATCGCATCCTCAGGATCATAAAACAGAGCGCCTTTTAAAACCACCAGACAGCCGAACGTCTCTTTTAACCGGTTGGCAATTTTGATATCGTCAAAGATGGTGGTGTTGGTGATGCTGAGCATAATCATATCCGGCTTGAACCGTTCCATATCCTGGAACAGATCTTTTTCGGTGGCTTTCTCCGTCTGATAATCCCGCAGCTTTACCTTATAATTTTTCTTTAACAGCACGGCGGCGGCGTAGCCTAAGTCGTTGCAGGCCCGCATGGCCTGAGCCGAGCCGTCGTCCACATTTTGCTGACAGCGGTCCTCGCCCCGCTGAAATAAGGGTCCCGGCGGGTAAAACAGTAAAATCCGGTGGGATCTGCCTGTTGTTCTTTCCATTTGTTATAACCTCCTGTGATTCCTGTGTACGTTCGGAGCTTTCCGGTCTTTGTGATTCGTTTACACATTAAAACGGAATAAGATAACGTCGCCGTCCTTTACTACATAGTCCTTGCCTTCCAGTCCCACCAGTCCTTTTTCCTTTGCGCCTGCGTAGGTGCCGGCATCCAGCAGATCCTGGTAGTTTACCACCTCGGCCCGGATAAAGCCCCGCTCGAAATCGGAGTGGATTTTTCCGGCGGCCTGAGGGGCTTTGGTTCCCCGCTTAATGGTCCACGCCCTGGTTTCCTGTTCTCCGGCGGTCAGGTAGCTGATCAGCCCCAGAAGCTGGTAGCTGGCTTTTATCAGTTTTTCAAGGCCTGACTCCGAAAGTCCGAGATCCTCCAAAAAAAGTTTCTTTTCCTCGTCATCCAGCTCGGCGATCTCCTGTTCGATCTGGGCGCAGATAACGAAAACCTCACTGCCTTCCGCTGCGGCGAATGTGCGTACCTGTCCCACAAAAGGATTGGAAGCGGCATCGTCGGCCAGCTCGTCTTCCGCCACGTTGGCCGCATAGATAACCGGTTTTCCTGTCAGCATGTTTAAAGAGTGGAGCAGCACTTCCTCATCCTCGTCCGCAGCCTCAAAGCTTTTGGCCAGTTTTCCATCTTCCAGATGGGCTTTTAACCGTTCCAGAAGCGCCAGTTCCCTGGCCAGCGCCTTGTCATTGCGGGCGCCCTTTGCGGTTTTGGAAATGCGCCGTTCCAGAATTTCCAGGTCGGAGAACAGCAGTTCCAGATTAATGGTTTCGATATCTCTGGCAGGGTCTACGCTGCCGTCTACATGGACTACGTTGGCATCCTCAAAGCAGCGTACCACATGGACGATGGCGTCCACCTCACGGATATTGGACAGAAACTGGTTGCCCAGTCCCTCGCCTTTGGAAGCGCCTTTGACAAGTCCGGCAATATCTACGAATTCCACAACTGCGGGAGTGGTTTTTCTCGAATGATATAAATCCGTCAGCAGTTTTAAGCGGAAGTCCGGCACGGGAACGATTCCCACATTGGGGTCTATGGTACAAAAGGGATAATTGGCAGATTCTGCGCCGGCTTTGGTCAGAGCGTTGAACAGAGTGCTTTTTCCTACGTTGGGCAAACCTACAATACCTAGTTTCATGTTTCTTGTATCCTCCTTAAAAATCCTGGTTGTATAGATCGGCCGTTTAACGGTATGCACAGCCTGAAAAATATACCCGTAAGTATAAAACCGATTTGAAAATGTTTACCCTTTAGTCTAACACAAGATTGGGAAAAGGGAAAGAGAATTGGTTTGCTTTTTGTGAAAAAATAGAGTAAGATGTTAGGAAAGTAAAAAAACCTATGTTTTTTCAACAGAATTTTATCATACGAGGTGGAATTGATATGAGTTTAGCGGCTGGCTATGACATCGCTTTTGTGAATCTGGGAATTCAGATTCAGCGGATTGTGAATGGATTTGTGCTGCCCATATTCGGCGGGTTTGAGATTAAGTATTACGGCCTGATTATCGGTATCGGCGTGCTGGCCGGAATGTTTATCGCAGATAGGAATGCGAAGGCCGCGGGGATGGGCGGAGACGTCATCTATGATTTCGGCATTTATGCCGTGATTTTTTCCGTGCTGGGGGCCAGGATTTACTATGTGATTTTTTCCTGGGACATGTATAAAGACAATCTGATGCAGATCTTTCAGATCAGGAACGGCGGACTGGCCATTTACGGGGCGGTGATTGCGGCGGTTGTGACGCTTTTTGTATTCTGCAGGCTGAAAAAAGTGCCGGCGTTAAAGCTGGGAGACTGCTGTATTCCCGGACTGATTCTGGGACAGGCCATCGGGCGGTGGGGAAATTTTGTAAACTGCGAGGTGTTCGGCGGGTATACGGACAATCTGTTCGCCATGCAGATCCGCAGGTCTCTGGCGGATCCGGCCATGGTGTCTCAGGACCTTCTTGAACATCTGGTGGTAAAGGACGGCGTGGAATATATCCAGGTGCATCCTACTTTTCTGTATGAGTCGGCATGGGACTTTTGTGTTTTTGCCATACTGATGTGGGTGTTTTACAAAAGCCTCCCTTCCGGCGGCGGTTCAAAAGGGACGGGGCGCAGAAGAATTTACAGGAAAAAATTTGACGGGGAGATTATGTGTCTGTATTTTATTCTGTACGGCATCGGCCGTTTTGTGATCGAGGGGATCAGGGTGGACCAGTTGATGCTGTTTTCCACGGGGATTGCCGTGTCTCAGCTTTTGTCGGCGGTGATGGTGACTGCGGCGGCGGGGATACTGGTGTGGAAGCGGAGAGGAGTGAAATCTCCGTGATCTGCGACCTTTCGAAGCTGGACGAAAAAGGGTGTCACGGCGCGCCGGACTGGATTATTGAGGTGGTATCGCCTTCCAGTAAGCGGATGGACTATTTCAGAAAGCTTTTCAAATATAACAGCGCCGGCGTCAGAGAGTACTGGATTGTGGACCCGATCAAAGAGTTGGTGACGGTATACAATTTTGAACAGGAGACAATGGAGCAGTATGCTTTCGGGGAGGATGTGCCGGCAGGGATTTATGAGGGATTTGTGATGAATATCAAATGATATGCGGGATTCTCGGTTGCAGACAATGAAGCGGTGCGTTAATTATATCATTTTATGATGGAGCAGGGACAGTTTCGGCTGTCTCTTTTTCATATCATAACTTATCATTTCCAAACGGTTGTTCTGAATTGTATTCAAACACCTGTTCCGCGCGCGAAAAATGAGGAAAAAACAGGAAAAGAAATTCAAATTTTTTTTTCTCTGCCCTTGTGTTTTCCGGCGTATTATTATAAAATGAATGTCAAGTGGTAAAAAAGTACATAAAGTGGTGGCTGGTGGTGGAAAGCTGAGGGAATAGGTTTAAGACGCGGCGCAGGCTCCATAAGATGAGGCAGGTGAGAGGCGTGAGTGAATTTATCAGTCAATATGCACATTCACTGGACGCCAAAGGGCGTCTGATTATTCCTGCCCGCTACAGAGAGGAACTGGACGAAAGTGCCAGAATGACCGTGGGTCTGGATCACTGCCTGTTTATCTTTAAAGGAGAGGACTGGCAGGCGCTGACGGCCAAACTGAACGCCATTCCCATTTCCAACCGCGACGGACGTAAATTTGCCCGGTTTCTGATGTCGAACGCTTTTCCATGCGAGACGGACAAGCAGGGACGTATGGTGATTCCCCAGGTGCTCAGGGATTACGCGGGCCTGGAGAAAGATGTGGTGCTGGCCGGCGTGGGCAACCGGATTGAGATCTGGGACAGCAAAACCTGGGCGGGGAGCGTCACATATGACGATATGGATGAAGTCGCCGAGAAAATGGAGGGGCTGGGAATTTGATGGAGTTTCAACATAAATCTGTCCTGCTGGGTGAATGTATCGAATACCTGAATATCAGACCGGACGGTATTTATGCGGACGGAACCCTGGGCGGCGCAGGACATTCTCTGGAGATCGTGAAGCGGCTGACGGACGGCGGGCTGCTGATCGGCATCGACCAGGATCAGGCGGCCATTGAGGCGGCCGGAGAACGGCTGTCGGCATACGAAGGGCGTTTTCGGATTATACGCAGCAATTATGTACATATGGCCGAGGTGCTGGCTGCGCAGGGAGTCCGGGGCGCGGACGGTATTCTGCTGGATCTGGGGGTATCCTCCTATCAACTGGATACGCCGGAACGGGGATTTTCCTATATGGAAGACGCACCGCTTGATATGCGTATGGATCAGAGGCAGGAGAAAACGGCAAGAGATCTTGTGAATGACTATACGGAACAGGAATTGTACCGGGTAATCAGAGATTACGGAGAAGATAAATTCGCGAAGAATATCGCAAAGCACATTGTAAGAGCCAGGCAGGACAAGCCGGTAGAGACGACGGGAGAGCTGGCGGAGCTGATTAAAAGAGCGATACCGGCCAAGGTCAGGGCCCAGGGAGGCCATCCGGCAAAACGGACATTTCAGGCTATCCGGATTGAGCTGAATCAGGAGCTTTCGGTTCTGACAGAGGCGCTGGATCAGATGGCAGGACTGCTGAAACCGGGAGGAAGGCTGTGTATCATTACCTTCCATTCTCTGGAGGACAGGATTGTAAAACGCAGGTTTCGGGAATGGGAACATCCCTGTACCTGTCCGCCGGATTTTCCGGTCTGTGTCTGCGGTAAAAAAAGTCAGGGGCGGGTGGTAACGAGAAAGCCGGTTCTTCCCGGAAAGGAAGAACTGGAGGAGAATGCAAGGTCAAAGAGCGCAAAGTTAAGAGTATTTGAGAAAAAATAAAAGATCGACAGCAGGACATCGGTCAGACAGAGAGTGAGGGGAGTTATGGCCAGCAGGAGACAGCAGGGGGCACACAGAAGGACGCCGCAGGCGGAGAGAAGAAACCGTTATTATACGGAAGGAAATGTGGTACGCCAGGAAAGACATTCCGAGGAGTATGTCCGTGTCGGAACGGAACGGGAACGGAAACGGTATCATGTGCGCAAAAACTGGAAGAAAGCCAGTTTTATGACGCTGCCCTATGTGTTTGCGCTGACCCTTGCCAGCATTGCGCTGGTGGTGGTATCCACCCGGTATCTGGAGGCCAGGAATGGGATTAATGACAGTGCCAGGACGGTCAGGATGCTGGAGAGCGAGCTGGAGGGACTGCGGGAGTCCAACAGCGGTTTGCGGAAAAGCATCAGTAATTATACGGATCTGGAGTATGTTTATAAAGTCGCTACGGAGGAGCTGGGCATGGTGCCGGCCGGGGAAGATCAGGTCATTTATTTTAACAGGACAGAAAGTGAGTACGTAAGACAGAATGAGGACATCCCGAAAGAATAAGGTGAAACCATTTTACCGGTATATGCAGAGAAAACTGGTGCTGTTGTTTCTGATCGGCTTTATGGTCTTATTCGGCCTGAGTGTCGTTTTGTTTACGATAGCCGGCAACGATGTGGAATATAAACAGATCGTCCTGAATCAGCAGTCTTATGAAAGCAGGGATATTGCTTTTGAGCGGGGAGAGATTCTTGACCGGAACGGGACGGTGCTGGCGGGAAATGAAAGGGTCTATAATCTGATTTTAGACCCTAAAATTATTTTATCCGACGACCGGAAATATACGGAGACAACTCTGAACGCGCTGACGGAGTGCTATGGCTACGACAGGGCCGAGCTGCAGAAGATTCTTGACGAACAGCCGGGCAGCAGTTACGTTCGTTTTGAAAAGCAGATGTCGGAAGAACGCAAGGAGCTGTTTGATACCTATGAGGCCGAATTCAATGAGAACCAGGCGAAAACCGGCGGCAAACAGAAGATTGCGGGGGTCTGGTTCGAGGAAGAATACCGCAGAATCTACCCTTATGATAATCTGGCCAGTCAGGTCATCGGCTTTACCTCCTCCGACGGCAAGGACGGACGAATGGGGCTGGAAGCCTATTACAACGATGTGCTGAACGGCGTCAACGGCAGGGAATACGGTTATTTCGACGATGATTCCACCAGGCAGAGGGAGATCGAGCCGGCAAAAAACGGTTATACGCTGGTGTCCACCATTGATCTTTATGTGCAGCAGGTCTGTCAGAAATATGTGGACAAATATGTGAACGAGGTAGGCTGCAAAGATGTGGGCGTGATCGTGATGAATCCTCAGAATGCGGAGATTCTGGCCATGGCCATGAAAAGCTCCTATAACCTGAACGATCCTTCCGATCTGTCCGGTTACTGCACGCCGGAGGAACTGGCGGCGCTGGAGAACAATGAGGAAGAACGGACGCTGAAAATGAACGAGATGTGGAAAAACCACTGCATCAGCGATACTTTTGAGCCCGGTTCCACCGCCAAGACCTTTACCATAGGAGCAGCGCTGGAGGAAGGAAAAATCACCGGCAATGAGGCCTATCCCTGCGGCGGTTCGCTTTGGGTGGGCGGCCATGAGATCCACTGCCATAACGAGCTGGGACATGGAACGCTGACGGTTACTCAGACGCTGATGAGTTCCTGCAATGTGGGCCTGATGTATATCGCGAAGGCCACCACCGCAGAGGTTTTTTCCAGGTATCAGGAGATTTTCGGTTTCGGCCAGTTGACCGGCATCGACCTGCCCAATGAGGCTTCCGCGTCCGGACTGCTTTATACGGCGGAAAATATGGACCCTACCAGTCTGGCAACCAACTCTTTTGGACAGAATTATAATGTGACGATGATCCAGATTGCGGCGGCCTATGCTTCTGTTTTAAACGGCGGCAATTATTACGAGCCCCGTCTGGTGCGTCAGATTATTGATGAAAACGGCGCCGTGATAGAAAATACGAGCAAGGTTCTGGTGCGGAAAACCTTAAGTACCTCCACCTGCGAATTTCTGAAAAACGCGCTGTTTCAGACCGTAGAGGGCGGAACCGGGCAGAAAGCGGCGATTCCCGGCTACCGGATGGGCGGAAAGACCGGTACGGCGGAGAAGCTGCCCAGGGACGAGGATACCTTTATCGTATCCTTTGTGGCGGATATTCCGGCGGATTATCCGGAAGTGTTTATCTATGTGGCTATCGACGAGCCTCAGGTGGAGAAACAGTCCGACAGTTCTCAGGCTACGGAACTGTGCCGGAATATTTTGAAAGAAATTCTGCCTTATCTGAATATATATCCTACCGAGGATATTCCGGAGGATGAGACGGAAGCGCCGGAGGAAAATCCGGATGGCGAGGAACCGCAGGAGGGTGAGGAAGACGGAGAAGAAGAAGCGCCCAATCCGATCACCATTATTGACAACAATGAAGAATATAACAACGGCGGTTTTTCCGGAGAGAAACCCCGGCATGATGAGGAAGAACCGGGAGAGGGGCAGGATCCCGAAGGAGACGGGCAGCAGGACGGCCAGCCTCCTGCGCAGGAGGGTCAGCCTCCGGAGGGCGACAGGCAGAATCCCAGTTGGGATGATATTCCCACCGGGAATCAGCCGCCCGGCGGTCAGCCCTCCGGCAATGAAAATCCTTCCGGCAATGAAGATCCTTCCGGTTCTGAGGCAAATGCCGGACCAGATCAGGATCCCGGACAGAATCCGGAAGATGGCCAGACGCCGGAAGAATGACAGCAGACAGGAGGGAACCGGTTTTGGCGGTATTGCGGGCCGGTTTGTCCTGTGGTACAAAACTTTGGTCATAGTCTGGGCTGTGTGCTAATACATTATAGTAATATTTAAAATCGGACACAGTATGAACCGGAGCAAAACCTATCAAAGAAAGAAAATTGTATTTTTCTGCATGGCGTCGGCCCTCTTGATGCTGGGGCTGATCGTCAGGTCCGGCTACCTGATGGTCTGTCAGTCGGAATATTATACGGAGATGGCCAGCCAGTTACATCAGAGAGAGCGCTATATCAAAGCGGCCAGAGGGAATATCTACGATGCCAGCGGCACTCTGGTGGCCGCTAACCGTACCGTATGTACGATTTCCGTGATTCACAACCAGATCCGGGACGAGGAGGAAGTGGTCCGCACGCTGTCCCGGATGCTGGAGATGGAAGAATCAGAAGTCAGAAAAAAAGTGGAAAAGTACAGCGCCAGGGAGATTATAAAGACCAACGTAGACAAGGAGATCGGGGACCAGATCCGCCTCTGCCAGTTGGAAGGCGTCAAGGTGGATGAAGACTATAAACGGTACTATCCTTACGGTTCTCTGGCCTCCAAAGTGCTGGGATTTACCGGGAGCGACAACCAGGGGATTATCGGTCTGGAAGTGAAATACGAAGAATATCTGAAAGGGACCGACGGACTGATTCTGACCCTGACGGACGCCAGGGGCGTGGAGATCGACCAGGCCGCAGAGGAGCGGATTGAACCGGTGGCCGGCAATGATCTGCATATCAGTCTGGATGTGAATATACAGAAATATGCGGAACAGGCCGCTTACAAAATTATGGAAGAAAAAGGGGCCAATTCGGTTTCCGTCATTATCATGAATCCTCAGAACGGGGAAATTTATGCGATGGTGAACGTGCCGGAATTTGACCTGAATGATCCCTTTACATTATTGGAAGAACCGGAGGAACCGGTGACGGCAGAGGAAAAACAGGATCTGCTGAATCAGATGTGGCGAAACGGCTGCATCAATGATACCTATGAGCCCGGTTCCACCTTTAAGATTATCACGATGACGGCAGGGCTGGAATCAGGGGTGGTTTCGCCTTCGGATTCCTTTTACTGTCCCGGATACAAGATGGTGGAGGACAGACGGATTCGCTGTCACAAGGTTGCGGGCCACGGGGCCGAGGACTTTGTGCTGGGCGCCATGAACTCCTGCAATCCGGTGTTTATCGAGGTGGGGCTCAGGCTGGGCGTGGACCGTACTTATGAATATCTGGAGCGGCTGGGACTGCTTGAAAAAACCGGGGTGGACCTGCCCGGAGAGGCGGGTACCATTATGCATAAAAAAGAAAATGTGGGAGAGGTGGAGCTGGCCACGGTTTCTTTCGGACAGTCTTTTCAGATTACGCCGTTAAGGCTGCTGACCTCTGTCTGTTCCATCATTAACGGCGGAACCCAGGTGACGCCCCATTTCGGAGTATCTGTCCACAATGCCGACGGAGAACAGGTTTATACGCTGGAATATCCGGTAAAAGAGGGAATTATCTCGGAGGAAACCAGCGGCCGGGTGCGGGAGATACTGGAAAAGGTGGTGGCGGAAGGCACCGGAAAGCGGGCCTATCTGCCGGGATTTCGGATCGGCGGAAAGACAGCCACTTCGGAGAAGCTGCCCCGGCGCAGCGGGAAATATATTTCCTCCTTCCTGGGATTTGCCCCGGCGGACCATCCCCAGGTGGCGGCGCTGATTACCATTGACGAGCCGGAGGGTATTTATTACGGCGGTACGGTGGCGGCGCCGGTGATCGCTTCCATATTTGACAATATCCTGCCCTATCTGGGCGTGGAGCCTGCCTATACGGAGGCGGAACTGGAAACCTATGAGATCGGCGAGGCTCAGGTGCCGGATTTCATGGGAATGACGATGAAGGAAGCCAAAGAGGTGCTGAACGGAGCGGAATTTGATGTGCGGTACATCGGACTTGAGGAGACTGCGTCAGGTGCCGGGGAAGATCCCGTGGTGACAGATCAGTTTCCGCTGGCAGGCGAACAGATACAAAAGACGGGCGTCGTGATTTTATATTTTGAAAATGACTGATTCTCCCGTTGAATACTGAAATAGAATGGCGTATACTTGTATCCCGGATACAAAGGCGGCAGTTTTGGATGACGCAGCAGGTGCGTCGGAAAAGAGGAAACCATGAAATATGATGTAATTTTACCGATATTGATTGCCTTTGGATGCAGCGCGGTGCTTTGTCCGCTGCTGATCCCTTTTTTAAAACGGCTGAAGTTTGGACAGCAGGTCCGGGACGACGGTCCGAAGGAGCATCTGAAAAAAAAGGGGACGCCCACGATGGGCGGTCTGGCGATTATTGCCGCCATGGTGATTGCCGCTTTTCTGTATCTTGGGGAGTATCCGAAGATTGTGCCCATTCTGTTTACCACCATCGGGTTCGGCGTGGTAGGCTTTCTGGACGACTATATCAAGGTGGTGATGAAGCGTTCCGAGGGACTGAATCCCAGACAGAAGCTGTTCGGGCAGTTGCTGGTATCCGGCGTGTTTCTTTACTATCTGCTGACCTCTCCCAACGGGGGAACCGGGATGCTGATTCCTTTTTCCGGCGGAACCTATCTGGAACTGCCGCTGGCGCTGTATATTCCTCTCTATTTTATTATTATGCTGGGAGTGGATAATGGTGTGAACTTTACGGACGGTCTGGACGGACTCTGCTCCAGCGTCACGATGCTGGTGGCCGTCTTTTTCACGGTTATCGCCATCGGGGAAAACAGCGGCCTGGAACCTGTGACCGGCGCGATGGCAGGCAGTCTGATCGGCTTTCTGCTGTTTAATGTGTATCCGGCCCAGGTGTTTATGGGAGATACCGGTTCTCTGGCGCTGGGAGGATTTGTAGCCTCCACGGCTTTTATGCTGCAGATGCCGCTGTTTATTCCGATTGTGGGATTTATCTATCTGGCAGAGGTTTTGTCGGTGATGCTCCAGGTGACTTATTTTAAAAAAACCGGCGGAAAACGCCTGTTCCGCATGGCGCCGGTCCATCACCACTTTGAGCTGGGCGGCTGGTCCGAGACAAGAGTTGTGGCGGTGTTTTCCGTAGTTACGGGAATGCTGTGTCTGCTGGCGTTTCTGGGACTGTAGCGGAACGCAAAACAGCGGAAGCCCGTACGGATCCCGGAAGGGCTGTAGCGGAACTCAATTAGGAGGTTTGATGAATGGCAACCAGGAGGAGAAGGCGGCCGGAAAAAGTAAGAAGGTATTATGATTACAGCCTGTTGGTGACGATCATTTTTCTCTGCTGTTTCGGCCTGGTGATGATCTACAGCAGCAGCTCCTATATCGCGTCGCTGGAATATGCCAAGTCCGACGGGGCCGCTCATTTTATGATCCGGCAGGCCCAGGCGCTGGTGATCGGGTTTGTGGGAATGATTATCGTCTCCAAAATTGATTATCATTTTTATAAACATTTTGCCGTGTTGGGCTATGTGCTGTCGGTGGTAATCATGGTGATGGTCAACTATACGCCATTCGGTATTGAGCGTAACGGCAAAAAGCGGTGGTTCGGTATTCCCGGGACGAATACTTCTCTGTTTCAGCCTGCTGAGCTGGTAAAGATCGCGCTGATTCTGGCCCTGGCCTGCGCCATCAATTATCTGATTAAGTGGATTGACCGGTGGAAAGTGATCGGGCTGCTGCTTCTGATGGTAGCGCCGCCCACTTATCTGGTTATTGATAATAACCTAAGCTCCGGTATTATTATTTTTGGGATTTCCTGCGTTATGTACTTCGTGGCCAGCAGAAAAAAGCTGCGGTTTGCGGTGGCGGTGGCTGCGGTGGCTGCGGTAGCTATCGTGTTTATAGAATTCGGGGATACGCTGGTATCCATGGGGATTCTGGAAAAATACCAGTTGGAGCGGATTGATGTGTGGAAGGACCCGGCGGCCTATCCCTTAGACGGCGGCTTTCAGGTTTTACAGGGGCTGTATGCCATCGGATCCGGCGGAATTTTCGGAAAAGGGCTGGGCAACAGTCTGCAGAAGCTGGGATTTGTGCCGGAGGCCCAGAATGATATGATCTTTTCCATTATCTGTGAGGAACTGGGGCTGTTTGGGGCCGGCTGTCTGATCCTCCTGTTTGTCTTTATGATCTGGCGGTTTATGATAATCGCTCAGAATGCGCCGGATTTATTCGGCGGGCTTCTGGTTGTGGGAATTATGGCCCATATCGCCATCCAGGTTATTTTGAATATCGCCGTAGTAACCAACACAATCCCCAATACGGGTATCACCCTTCCTTTTATCAGCTACGGAGGCTCCTCCATCGTGTTTCTGATGGCGGAGATGGGGCTGGCTCTGAGTGTATCGAACCAGATTACATATGAAAAGTAATAAGTGTATTGCACTAGATGCCTCCTTCCGACATAAGATAATATACCATTATATTTCGGAGGTAAAAGGTTGGATACATTAAATGTCCAGGGCGGATACCCTCTTACGGGCGAACTGAAAATACAAGGTTCCAAAAACACTGTCCTGCCTGTTATGGCGGCGGCGGTTCTCTATAAAGGCGTAACGATGCTGACAAACGTTCCGATGATTCAGGATGTATACTGTATGATACACATTCTGGAGGCGGTCGGAGTGAAAATTGTCTTTTCCGATCATTGTCTGGTGATGGATGCGTCTTCCGTGGAAAACGGGGAGATTCCCATGGAGGATGTGAAACGGATGCGTTCCTCTATTATGCTGCTGGGGGCACTGCTGGGGAGAACGGGAGAAGCCGTCACCAGCTATCCCGGCGGCTGTTCCATCGGGTTAAGGCCCATAAATCTGCATTTGAAGGGATTGACGGAGATGGGGGCGGAAATCTCTGAGGATGGGACAAAGATACGGGCATGTGCATCCAGGCTGAAAGGCGCTTATATCCGGCTGGATTTCCCCAGCGTGGGCGCCACGGAAAATATACTGCTGGCCGCCGTGGCGGCGGAAGGCGTTACGGTGATTGAAAATGCGGCCAGAGAACCGGAAATCATCGAATTATGTCTGTTTTTACAGAAAATGGGCGTGCCTGTCCGGGGCGCCGGAACCGGGCGGATTAAAATTGAAGGAAAAAGAGAGCTGCGCCAGACCAGCTATCGGATCACGGGGGACAGGATCGTGGCGGGAACCTATCTGGCTGCCGCCGCAGTCACCGGAGGCCAGGTGCGCCTGACCGGCATTTATACGCCTTATATGGCGTCGGTGATCCGGGCCTTTCGGGAATGCGGCTGTGATGTGACCTGGGGCAAGGAGGAGGTTTCCCTTCGGTCTGACGGACGGGTCGCCGCGGTTCCCTGGGTGAAGACCGCGCCTTATCCCGGATTTCCCACGGATATGCAGTCGCCTTTTATGGCATTGTTAGCTTATGGGAATGGGGTCAGTATGATCGAAGAAACTATTTTTGAGGGCCGGTTAAAGCTGGCGGAGCAACTGGCGAAAATGGGCGCGGATATCCGGGTGGAGGAAAACCGGGCCTGGGTGACCGGACAGAAAAAACTGCGCGGCGCTCTGGTGGAAGCGGGAGACCTGCGGGCCGGAGCCGCGCTGGCAGTGGCGGCCGTGGGAGCCGAGGGGCGGACCCGGATTGCGGACCCCGGCTATATCAGGCGGGGGTACGAATCCATTGATTGGGACCTGCAGTCGCTGGGCGGCAGGATATGGTGGTGAAAAGTTGAATCAGATAAAAGAGAGAAAGCACAGAAGAAGTTTTAAAAAGTTCCTGATGATGTTTGGTATGGCCGCCGCGGCGCTGGTTCTGGCGCTGCTGGCCGCCGCCAACATTACCATCCGGGAGATGTCGGTGACGGGCAATGCGTTTTATACCAATGAAGAAATCCGGGACATGCTGTTTGATACGCCGCTGAAACGGAATACGATCTACTGCTATCTGAATAACAGGTTTGGGGAGCATCAGACGATCCCTTTTGTGGAGAGGTATCAGATTGAATTCCGCAGTCTGAGTTCCGTAGAAGTAATTGTCTACGAGAAAAATATCGTGGGCTATATCGAATATCTGGGCAGCAACCTGTTTTTTGACCGGGACGGCATGATCGTGGAGAGTTCTTCCAGGGTGATTGAGGGCGTTCCCATCGTAGCAGGGCTGCATCTGGATCATGTGATCCTGTATCAGAAGCTGCCGGTGGAACGGCAGGATGTATTTGAAGTGCTTTTAAATCTGACCCAGCTTTTTGAGCGGTATGAGATCAGAGCGGATAAAATCTTTTTTGACAAAAATTTCAATGCCCAGGTGGTGATCGATAACATTACCGTCAGACTGGGCGACGATGAAAACCTGGATTTGAAAATCGGAGAGCTGAAAAATATCCTGCCCCAGATCGAGGGGCTCTCCGGAACCCTTTATCTGGAAGGGTATCAGGAGAATTCCATTAATACGGCATATGTGTTTAAAAAGGATGAAGAAAAGGCACCGGAACCGGAAACAGAGCCGGAGCCGGAGACGGAAACAAATACAAATACGGAATCGCCGGACTGAGTTGCGGAGTATAGTGTTTGAGAAAACAGAGATAATAGAAGCATATGAAAAATTTACTGGGATATCTGAAAAATTATAAAAAAGAAACGATATTGGCGCCTCTGTTTAAATTGCTGGAGGCGTCATTTGAGCTGCTGGTACCGCTGGTGATGGCTTCTGTCATCGACCGGGGAATCGGAGGGAATCAGACGGATTATATTGTGAAAATGTGTCTGGTACTGGTGCTTCTGGGCGTGGTGGGTCTGGCCTGCTCCATCACCGCTCAGTATTTTGCGGCCAAAGCTGCCGTAGGGTTTGCCGCCAGGCTGCGGCATGCTCTTTTCGAACATATTCAGAGCCTCTCTTTTTCCGGAATTGATACCATAGGCACTTCGACCCTGATTACCAGAATGACCAATGACGTCAATCAGGTGCAGTCCGGCATGAATCTGGCCCTGCGGCTTTTGCTGCGTTCTCCCTTTGTGGTGTTCGGCTCGGTGGCAATGGCCTTTACGGTGAACCCGAAAGCGGCCCTGATTTTTGCCGTGACCGTGCCGCTGTTAATGGTTCTGGTGTTCGGGATTATGCTGGTCAATATTCCGATGTATAAGAAGGTTCAGGCGAAGCTGGACGGCGTTCTGTCTCTGACTAGGGAAAATCTCACCGGCGTCCGCGTGATCCGGGCATTTCACAGAGAGGAAGAGGAAATTCGGGACTTTTCCGGAAGAAACCAGGAGCTGACAGGGATTCAATTGTTTGCGGGAAGGGTTTCGGCGCTGATGAATCCGCTGACCTATGTGGTGGTGAACGGAGCGGTGGTATTGCTGCTGCGCCGTGGGGCTAGGCAGGTTTATGAAGGCGGTCTGACCCAGGGAGAGCTGGTGGCGCTGGTCAACTATATGACGCAGATTCTGGTGGAACTGATTAAAATGGCCAGTCTGATTATCTCGATTACAAAGGCCATTGCGTCTGGGAACCGGATTCAGGGGATTCTGGAGATTCCCTCCGGTCCGGACCGCGACGGGGATAAGAGCAGGGAAGATCTTGCGTGTACGGAGGGTATCGGAGCCGGACAGACAGACGCCGGGACGCCCAAAATTATCTTTGACCATGTGGGCCTGACCTATCATGAGGGCGGCGAGGAGGCGCTGAGCGATCTGACCTTTTCCATAGAGAAAGGACAGACGGTGGGCATTATCGGCGGAACCGGTTCCGGGAAAACCAGTCTGGTTCATCTGATTCCCAGATTTTATGATGTGACCAGGGGACGGGTGCTGGTGGATGGTGTTGATGTGCGGGCCTGTGCGCCGGAGGAGCTGCGTCGGAAAGTGGGGATTGTGATGCAGAAGGCGGTTCTGTTTCAGGGCAGCATCCGGGAAAATCTGCTGTGGGGCGATCCGGATGCGGACCGGGCGGTTCTGGAGCAGGCCCTTGAAGCTTCTCAGTCCATGGAATTTGTCCGAGAAAAAGAAGGAGGCATGGACTTTCAGGTGTCCCAGGGCGGGAAAAATTTATCCGGAGGACAGAGGCAGCGTTTGTCGATTGCCAGGGCGCTGACGCGCAGGCCGGAAATTCTGATTCTGGATGACAGTGCCTCGGCCCTTGATTTTGCCACGGAGTCCAGGCTGCGCAGAGCAATCCGGGAGCTGGGCGACGAAACGACCGTGCTGATCGTTTCGCAGCGGATTTCTTCCATTCAGCATGCGGATCAGATTATCGTTCTGGATGACGGACAGGCCGTGGGAATCGGAACCCATGAGCAGTTGCTTGCGGACTGTCAGGTTTACCGGGAGATTTTTGAGACGCAGGTTTCCGGCAGGGAAGCCGGGGGAGTCCGCGGGGATAAAGAGGTGTCAGAATGAAAAGCAATGGGAATCAGATACGGACGCTGAAAAAAGTACTGCGCTATATTAAAAAATACGGATTGTATGTGGCAGAGTCTCTGCTTCTTGCGCTGGTGATTGTGGCGCTGACTCTTTATGTGCCGGTGCTGACGGGCAGGGCCATTGATCTGGCGCTGGGAAAGGGCCAGGTGGATTTTCAGGAGATCGGCAGAATTCTGCTGCGGATCCTCCTGCTGTCGGGGCTGACGGCGCTGGCCCAGTGGTGCATGAACCTGAGCAATAATAAGATTACCTACGGCGTGATCCGGGATATCCGTGAGCAGGCCTTTCGCCGGATTCAGATCCTGCCGCTGAAATATATTGACAGCCATGCTCATGGGGAAATCGTCAGCCGGGTGATCGCCGACGTGGACCAGTTCGCGGACGGCCTGCTGATGGGGTTTACCCAGTTGTTTACCGGCGTGCTGACGATTTTCGGGACTCTTGTGTTTATGCTGACGATTCATGTAAAAATCACGCTGGTGGTTGTGTTGATTACGCCGGTTTCCTTTTTTGTGGCCGGATTTATCGCCCGGCGCACCTATCATATGTTTCAACAGCAGTCAAAGGTCCGGGGGGAACAGACGGCCCTGATTGACGAGATGATCGGAAATCAAAAAGTGGTGCAGGCTTACGGCCATGAGCGGGAGGCGCTGGAAGCCTTTGACCGGATCAATGACCGGCTGGAAAAGTGTTCCCTTCAGGCCACCTTCTTTTCTTCCATTACCAATCCTTCCACCCGGTTTGTCAACAGTCTGGTGTATACCGGCGTGGCGCTGGCCGGCGCGCTGACCGCTTTAAAAGGCGGGATCACAGTGGGGCAGTTGTCCTGCTTTCTGAGTTATGCGAATCAGTATACAAAGCCTTTTAATGAGATTTCCGGCGTTATTACGGAGCTGCAGAACGCCCTGGCATGCGCGGCGCGTATCTTTGAACTGATTGAGGAAGCCCCTCAGGTTCCGGATGCGCCGGATGCAAAGGTACTGACTGACACTGACGGACGTGTGGAGCTGTCTCACGTATGGTTTTCCTATGTGCCGGAACAGAAGCTGATTCAGGACTTTAACCTGCAGGTGAAGCCAGGACAGCGGGTCGCCATCGTAGGGCCTACCGGCTGCGGCAAATCTACGGTGATTAATCTGCTGATGCGTTTTTATGATGTGGACAGCGGCCAAATTCTTGTAAACGGCACGGATATCAGAGAGATTACCAGGGAGAGCCTGCGGGACGCATACGGCATGGTGCTCCAGGAAACCTGGCTGCGTTCCGGGACGATCCGGGAGAATATCACCATGGGAGATATCCGGGTGACGCAGGAGGAGATCGTCGCCGCCGCAAAGGCCACAAAGGCTCACAGCTTTATCCGCCGTCTGCCGAATGGTTATGATACGGTAATCGGAGAGGACGGGGGAAGTCTTTCCCAGGGGCAGAAGCAGCTTCTGTGTATTACCAGAGTGATGCTGCGCCGCCCGCCCATGCTGATTCTGGATGAGGCCACGTCCTCAATCGACACCCGGACAGAGATTCAGGTACAGAACGCATTTGCCCGTCTGATGGAAGGCCGTACCAGTTTTATCGTGGCGCACCGGCTGTCCACAATTCAGGGAGCGGACGTGATTCTGGTGATGCGGGACGGCAATATCGTGGAACAGGGCAGCCACAGCCAGTTGCTGGAACTGGGCGGGTTTTACGCGAAGCTGTATGACAGCCAGTTCGCGGGATAAAAGACACTGTCTGCTCGGATACGATCAGAGCCGTTGCGGAAACGTTCCGGATTCGGTAGTTTCTGTCCGTATAAGGGCGTCGGTTAGAAATAGCCGGCGCCCTGAATTTCGTGTGCGGGGATATTGACATACATGGGAAACGAGGGCATAATAGAGGCTGTCGGGATAAACGAGAATGTTATGGGCCGCAGGCCGTTGTAAAAGGAGGGGACGTCATGGACTGCCGGGAAACCTGTGCGAAACTGGAAGATTTTTTTCATAGCCGGCTGCCTTTTGATGAGCTGGAATCTTTTGTGGAGCATATACACAGCTGCGGCGCCTGTGAGGAAGAACTGAAAACCTATGTGGTGATTGATGTGGGACTGGAGCAGTTGGAGGATGACACCGACGGCGTATACGACCCGGAAGGGGCCTATGCCGCCTGTATGGACAGCGCGCTGAACCATATCGACGAGCATCTGGTATGGAAATCGTTTCGATACGCCATGTCCACGATTGCTTTCTGGTTTGTGGTCCTGGCGTTTCTGCTGAAATGGAAGATCGGGTTTTAATGCGGCGACAATGAATATTAGATGAAGAACTTTATCAGGTGACGATGGCTTTCGGGCGATCATGCTTTGTATGCGGCGGCAGATCAGTCCAAAGCGTCTGTTCCGGAAAGGAATAAGATGAGTCGGAAAATTGTATTGATCGACGGTCACAGCATATTGAACAGAGCCTTTTACGGGGTTCCGGAGCTGACCAATTCCGAGGGAATCCATACCAATGCCGTATATGGATTCCTGAATATTATGTTTAAGATTCTGGACGAGGAAAAGCCGGATTATCTGGCGGTTGCGTTTGACGTACAGGCGCCTACCTTCCGGCATCGGATGTACGAGGCTTATAAAGGCACGAGAAAACCGATGCCGGCGGAGCTTCTGGAACAGGTTCCTTTGATTAAGGAAGTACTGACAGCCATGGAAGTTCCGGTGATGGAACGTCCCGGTTATGAGGCCGACGATATCCTGGGCACTATCGCCCGGATCTGCGAGGCCCAGAACATTCAGGTGGCGCTGGTGTCCGGCGACAGAGATCTTCTGCAGTTGGCCAGCGAGCTGATTTGTGTGCGGATTCCCAAAACCAAACGGAATCAGACCGTGGTGGAGGACTACCGTGCCGGTGATGTGAAGGAAACCTATCAGGTGACGCCGACAGAATTTATCGACGTCAAGGCGTTGATGGGAGACGCTTCTGACAATATTCCCGGCGTTCCGGGAATCGGGGAGAAGACGGCGACGAATCTGATCGTGGCCTATCAGAGCATTGAGAATGCCTATGCCCATATAGACGAGATTAAGCCGGCCAGAGCCCAGAACGCTCTGCGGGAGCATTATGATATGGCTCAGATGAGCAAAATGCTGGCCACGATTAAAACGGACTGTGAGCTGGACTTTGCACTGGAACATGCAAAGCTTGGAAATTTATATACAAAAGAAGCCTATCAATATATGAAGCGGCTGGAATTCAAGTCGATTCTTTCCCGTTTTTCCGTGGGTGAACAAAAGGAAGAACAGGAAGAGAGCCGAAGCTGCCGAGAAGTGACGGAGTTGTCCGAGGCGGAAAAGCTGTTTGCGGAGATCTTTGAGAAAGGGAAAGCGGACAGTGTACGGAGACAGCAAAAAGAGGGAAAGTCTGAGCGGGTGCCGGATGATGAACAGGAGTATGTTCTGGGCTTACAACTGATCTGGGAGCAGGAACAGCTTCTGGGACTGGCCATGGCTTTCGAGGAGGATGCGGTTTATATTCCCTGTCAGGGATTTGTGACGGAACAGTACCTGGGAGACTGGGCATGGCGCATTCTGGAAACCGGCGTTACCGTTTATACGATACAACTGAAAGAACAACTGGCTTTTTTGAGTCACGAAGATCTGCCGGAGCAGTCCCGGATCTGGGATTTAAGCATCGGCGCATATCTGGTCAATCCGCTGAAAGATACCTATGATGCCGACGACCTGACCAGAGATTACCGGGGATGTATGCTGCGCTCCAGAGCCGATCTGTTTGGGAAGCAGTCTCTTGTTCAGGCGGCCCGGGAACAGCATGAGGTTTTTCTGTCCTATGCGGCAGGGCTGTGTGTGACGGCGCTGGAAGCAGGGCCGCTGGTACTGGCCCGGGTGGAAGAAATGGGAATGGGATCGCTGTACCGGCAGATTGAGATGCCGCTGGTGCAGGTACTGGCCCATATGCAGGCGGAAGGGGTGGCCGTTAAGAAAGAGGCCTTAAAAGAATACGGAGATCATCTGGTATCCGGCATTCAGGAGCTGGAACAGAGTATATACGAGGGCTGCGGCGAAGTGTTTAACATTAATTCCCCGAAACAACTGGGGGTGATTCTGTTTGAGAAACTTCATATGCCCTTTGGCAAAAAGACGAAAACAGGGTATTCTACTTCGGCGGACGTGCTGGAGAAGCTGCGTCCCGACTATCCGGTGGTGGGACAGATTCTGGAATACCGGCAGTTAACCAAATTAAAATCCACGTATGCGGACGGGCTGGCCGCCTTTATCCGGGAGGACGGGCGGATTCACGGGAAATTCCATCAGACCATTACGGCCACGGGGCGGATCAGCAGCACGGAGCCTAATTTACAGAACATTCCCATCCGTATGGAGCTGGGCCGGGCGATCCGGAAAGTATTTGTGCCGAAAGAAGGGTTTGTGTTTGTGGACGCGGACTATTCTCAGATTGAACTGCGGGTGCTGGCTCATATGTCCGGGGACGAGCGGCTGATTCAGGCTTATGGCATGGCTCAGGATATTCATGCCATCACGGCGTCTCAGGTGTTTCATACGCCGCTGGCAGAAGTGACGCCGCTGCAGAGACGGAACGCGAAAGCGGTAAATTTCGGAATTGTATATGGCATCAGTGCGTTCGGGCTGAGTGAGGATTTGAGCATTTCCCGAAAGGAAGCTACGGAGTATATTGACCGGTATTTTAAAACCTATCCGGGTGTGAAAGGGTTTCTGGATGGTCTTGTAAAGCGGGCAAAGGATGAGGGAAACGCCGTTACCATGTTCGGCAGAGTCCGTCCGGTGCCGGAGCTTAGCTCCAGCAATTTTATGCAGAAACAGTTCGGAGAGCGGGTGGCCATGAATTCTCCGATTCAGGGAACAGCCGCCGATATTATTAAAATTGCCATGATCCGGGTGGACCGGCGGCTGCGCCGGGAAGGCTTTCAGTCCCGTCTGGTGCTGCAGATCCATGACGAACTGCTGGTAGAGGCGGCCCGGGACGAGGTGGAACAGGTGTCCCGGATTATGCGGGAGGAAATGGAAGGCGCCGCAGAGCTTTCGGTGGCGCTGGAGGCGGACCTGCACACGGGCGAAACCTGGTTCGATGCGAAATAAATTTTAATTTTTGCCGGACAGCGGATAGTTTACGCACAATAGGGAAAGGATAAGCTGGAAAAAGTGAGTAACGTAATAGGAATTACAGGGGGTGTGGGAGCCGGAAAGTCCACCGTCCTGCATCTACTGAAAAATGAGTTTCACGGACATGTCATTATGGCGGATGAGATCGGCAGGGAACTGATGGAGCCGGGACAGGCCTGTTTTGAAAAGATCACGGAGGCATTCGGAACCGGCGTTCTTGGAGAAGACGGCAGACTTGACAGGGAAAAGCTGGCGGAACTGGTGTTTCAGGATCAGGAGAAACTGGCCTGTTTAAACGGCATTGTCCATCCGCAGGTGAAGCAGGCAGTCCGGCGGGAGATTGACGAGGCGGAGGAAAGCGGCGAAAAGCTGGTGGTGATTGAGGCGGCGCTGCTGATCGAGGCGGGCTACCGGGAGCTCTGCGACGAGCTGTGGTATATTTATGTGCCGGCCCAGGAGCGGGTGAAGCGGCTTTATGAAAACAGGGGCTATTCCGAGGTGAAGTCCTATGCGATTATGAGCAATCAGTTAAGCGACAGCCAGTTCCGCAGAGGCTGTGATTTTCTGGTGGACAATGGGCGCTCTTTGGAGGAAACGAGAAAGCAGATTGTGAAAAGGCTTGCCAAGATGGGCATCGAAGCGGCCTGCGGAGGCCGGAAATCATGCGGATGATGAGTATTGCCAGCGGCAGCAGCGGCAACTGTATTTATGTCGGTTCTGACACGACCCATATTCTGGTGGATGTAGGAACCACAAAAAAACGAATTGAGGAAGGGCTTAAAGATCTGGATCTGACAGGAGAGGATCTGTCAGCCATTCTGGTGACACATGAGCATTCGGATCATATCAGCGGGCTTGGGGTGATGCACCGGGGATATCCCACGCCTGTTTTTTCTACCAGAGGGACATTGGAACAGGTGAGCAGGTGTAAGACATTGGGAAGACTGTCCCGGGAAGTTTTTCGGGAAATCAATGAAGACGAGGCCTTTCAGATCGGTGATCTGGAGATTCTGCCTTTTCGTATCAGCCATGATGCGGCCCAGCCGGTGGGCTACCGGATTAACAGCGGCGGCAAATCCGCAGCGGTAGTCACTGATCTGGGCCACTATAATCAGTATCTGATAGAGCGGCTGCAGGGGCTCCATACCGTGCTGATCGAGTCTAATCACGACGTACATATGCTGCAGGCCGGCCCGTATCCTTATCCGCTGAAACGGCGGATTATGGGAGAAAGGGGACATCTGTCCAATGAGTGCTGCGGCCGGCTTCTGGGAGAGATTCTCCATGACCATCTGAACCGTATCGTGCTGGGCCATCTCAGCAAAGAGAACAATATGGAAGAACTGGCCTATGAGACTGTACGGCTGGAGATTACGATGGGGGACAATCCCTATCAGGCATCGGATTTTCCGATTACCGTGGCCAGGAGGGACCGGTGCTCGGAGATTTTATATGTGTGATATACCAATCAGAGATGGGGACCGGCTGAGCCGTTGAACTGTGAAATTTTTCCGGTTCAGCGGTTCTTTTTATAAACTGCGGACAGTCAGGAGGATTGCGGACAGATGGATATGGAAAGCAGAAAAAATGGGAGAGACAAAAGAATAAGGAAAAACAGAATCATAAAAAAGCATTTGATACTCATGCTGGGCGTTTTTGTGGTTTTCTTAACAGGCGGCTGCCGCCAGAAGGAGGAACTGCCGTTTCTGGCCTTTTCCGTGTATGAGCAGAAGACGGCCCGGATGGCGGCCCTGATCGGCGATGTGCTGTCTATGGCCAGAGAGGACGGATATTCAATTGAATGGAGAAGCGGGGACGGAAGTATCGAAAAACAGAAAGCGGATATCCGGGAGCTGATCGGCAGGAAGCCGGAATATCTGATTGTGGTGCCGATACAGACGCTGGGGCTGGGAGAAGTGCTGGAGGAGGCCAGAGAGCAGGGGATCAAAATTATTTTCCTGGACGGTATGGTGGATCAGGAAGAATTTAAGGATTATCTGACCGTTATAAGGCCTGATGCCCGATGGGAGGGCGAGGAATGTGCGAAGCTTCTGGGAGCGTATTTCGGTGGAACAGAGGCAAAAATTCTGGAGATTCAGGGAATCGCCGGGAATTCGCAGGCGCAGCTGCGCAGCGTGGGGTTTCGGAATCAACTGTGCGAATATCCGAATCTGGAGCTGACCGGCGCGGTGCAGGGGGATTTTGACCGGGTGACGGCCGGTTCCAACCTGCAGAATTTCGTGGAGAAGTCGGGAAGCTTTGACGGCATTTTCTGCAGCAGCGATGAGGAGGGAATCGGCGTGCTGTCGGTGATCGGCACGGCGAAAGGCACGGAGGTCTGTCCGATCGTGTCAGTGAACGGACAGCAGGACGTAAAAAAGGCACTGATGGCCGGATACTATCTGGGGAGTGTGGAGTCCTCGCCCTATCTGGGACAAGAATTGTCCTCAATTATCCGAAGGGATATGGCCGGGGAAGAAGTGGAAAAGGAAACACTGCTTCGGGGCGTTATGTATACGGAAGAAAATGCGAAGGAGATGCAGGGGTATTGAACATCAGAAAAGAGGGAGTCCAGAGAAAAATCTTTGTGGTATTTGCAGCCTTTGCAGCGGCTATGGTGCTTGTATTCGGCGGTGTGACGGCCGGGTATCTGCTGGTCAATGAGGTGCGGGAGACAAAAGAAAGCCTGATGACCGATCTGACGGCCATATCGGATCAGTTTGAACGGCAGACCAGAACGGTGTATCAGATCGGAAAGACAGTGAGTGAGAACCGGGAAATCCAGAAAGCGCTGAAAAGACCGTCCGGCAGCATGGAAGAACGATACTGGAATGATATTTTTTTCAGCAGCGAGCTTTTATATATTTCCAAATATTTCGATGAGAACATATCGGTGTATGTGCTGGGGGAGAACGGCAGCCTGTTTAAGAGTGGTTATCTTTCCTTCTGCCAGGAGAATTATTCCGGCGAGGAATGGTATCAGACCATAAGGCGGGAAAAGGATGTTACCTGGTTTGATATTCATATGGGCTCACGGGTGGCGGTTTCCCCTGAAAATCAGTATATTTCCATGGGCATTCCCATGAATGACCTGGAGACAAACCGGTTTCTGGGCGTTGTGCTGGTGGAACTGAAAGTGGACGATATCTTTGCCGAATACGGCAAGGACAGAAAAGAGAAGCTTTATATGATGCATGCCGACCACGAAATGGTGATTGAGGACAGCCGGGTAAAATTTTACGGGGCGGAAAAACTGGTGGATATGAACGGCGGCATTCAGGTATATGAGGACAAGAAAGACTGTCCGGCTTATATGCAGGAAACGGCAGGGCAGATCCGCTACTGGCAGCGGGATTTTCCTTCCCAGAGTTCTTTTGGAACGATGGGATATTATGCCAGTTATGCCCGTATGAAAACAACGGAATGGATTCTGGTGTATGTCATCCGGAAGCGGGAGCTGTATGAAGGGGTGATTCTGACGGCTGTTCTCTCGCTGTTGGCCATGATGGGGATGCTGGCAGCCACGCTTCGCTTTTCCTTTTTTGTTTCCGACTCCCTTACAAAACCGATCCGCCTGCTGCGGGAATCCGCGGCGGAGATTGCTCTGGGCAATCTGGAGGTGCAGGTGCCCAGGGTGTCCAATGATGAGATCGGAGAGCTGAGCGATCAGTTTAATAGGATGGTGGGCAGCTTAAAGGAGCTGTTAAAAAGGGTCTATGAGGAGCAGGAAAAGCAGAGAGCATATGAGCTGATGCTTTTGCAGGCGCAGATCAATCCCCATTTTCTTTACAATACGCTGGGTTCTCTCCAATGGCTGATCCGGATGAACCAGTTGGCGGCGGCGGAGAAAATGACCACTGCCCTGACCCATTTCTTTAAAACCGGACTGAATAACGGAAAAGATATTATCCGGCTTCGGGAAGAACTGGAGAATGTGGAGAGTTATCTGACGATTCAGCAGCTGCGCTACAAATCCAAGCTTACATTTTTTGTTTATATGGAAAAGGATGTGGAAGAACTGGAGGTGCCTAAGTTAATTTTGCAGCCGCTGGTGGAAAATGCGCTGTACCACGGCATCAAGCCCAAAGAGGAAGGGGGCTTTATTGATATCCATATCTGTAAAGAGGAAGGCCGGGTTCATATCTCCGTGGCAGACGATGGCTGCGGAATGGACCGGCTTTCGCTGGAATCCCTCCGGGAAGGAATTTCAAAAGGCGAGGTCAGCCGGGGAGACAGCTATGGTCTGAAAAACGTGGATGAGAGGCTGCGGCTTTTCTTTAAAGGAAGCTATGATATGAAGATAGAGAGCAGTCCGGGCCTTGGGACTTCCGTAAATATTTATTTTAACGTATCGAAGGCCGGCAGCAAAACGGCAGATAGGAGACAGAATGTTCAGAATAGTGATTGCGGATGATGATGAAATATTACTGGAAGGCCTGACCTGTGCCTTTGACTGGGCAGAGCTGGGAATTGAGGTGGCGGCCAGCGTGGTGGACGGAGACAAGGCGCTTGCGGCAGTGAAAGAGACAGAGGCAGATCTTCTGCTGACGGATATCAGAATGGCAAATATGGACGGATTGCTTCTGACCACAAAGCTGCAGCAGGATGAGATCGACGTTTCGATTATTATTATGAGCGCTTACGATGAGTTTCAGTATGCGCAGCAGGCACTCAGGCTGAATGTGGAAGACTACCTGCTGAAACCGCTGGACTTAGAGCAGTTGAGAACGACCGTGTGCCGGGTGATCCGCAAACGGTCCGAGGCGAGAAAGAAGCATGAGGAACTGAAAAAGATCATTAAGGAACATAAAGAAAGCCGGGAGGAGAGCATATTCAAAAGACTGGTAAAGGGATATTTAAGCCCCGGAGAGCTGAAAAGCTTTCAGGAAGAATATGCCGGCAGCGGGACGGCGTGGCAGCTTCTGGAGGTATGTCTCGACGAGATGCGTCTGGCAGAGGAAAAACAGCGGTTGATCCGACAGACAGCCGGGGACTTTCAGGGAAAACTTCTGGAATGGAGCGGGGAGAAAGCGCTGTACTGTTTTCAGGGGCAGAGAGAGGAACTTGCGGAGCTGATTTTGCGTTTTAAATCGGCGTGCAGAGAGAAAATCCGAGAGGAAATGCAGGGGGACACCCTCTCTTTTGTGAACGGGCCCCAGACGCAGGAGCTGTCAAAGCTGGGACTGGCTTATGAGACGGTGCAGCAGATCGGAGCATACCGGTATACGGAGGGGAAAGAAGCGGATTTATCGGAACAGGATATCGAAAAATATTATAACCTGAACCATGCGCTGAACAAATCTCTGATAGCCTATACGGCCAGACTGGCTTTTCTGGGGGAGAAGCAGGCGATATCCGACTATGTGGGGCGTCTGAAAACGAATCTGAAGCATGTGGGAAACAATTCAAAGATTATGCTTTCCTTCGCGCTCAGCCTGTTCTGGGGAGAACTCAATAAAAACGGAATAAAACCGGAAGCGCATCCGGACAAAATCCAGGAAAAATACAATGATTATTACAAGGAAATCATGGCAAAAGGCACTCTGGATGAAGCGATGGTATGTTTTGAGCGGATGGTTCTGGAATTTGCCCGGGAACTGTCGGAAAAGGAATATGATACAAATGTTTCCAACGAAGAATTAATCCGCCGGGCAAAGGGCATGATAGAAAGACAGTTTTCCGATCCCGGACTTCGGCTGGCGGATGTGGCGGCGACAGTGGGATTAAGCCCCAATTATTTCAGCACGGTATTCAAAGAGATAACGGGGCAGGGGTTCGCCGATTATCTGACGGAACGGAGGATGAAGGAAGCCCAGCATCTGCTTATGACCACCAGATACCGGAGCGGCGAAATCGCCGCACGGGTGGGCTATGACAATTCCACCTATTTCAGCAGCACTTTCAAAAAATATTCGGGGATGACCGTTTCCCGGTACCGGGAAATGATCCGTCCGTAAACCTGTTTTCATATTCGTAAAAAAGTGAAAAAGGTTCCGAAGATATTTAATGAATCACCGGCAGCGGAAAGCTATAATCATTTTCATAAAGCAATAAACCCGAAGGAATCATGATGAAAGGAGAGGTTTGGTTTATGAAAAGCAGAAGCAAATGGTTATGTATGGCAATCTGCGCAGTGTTGATGATCGGCGGGGTGCTGTCAGGGTGTTCGGCTCCGAAGGAGGACAAGCCCCAGACAACGGCACAGAATTCCCCGGAAGAAACGAAGGCTGAGGGAACCGCAGCCGGCGGTGAAACCGTTCAGGCCGGCGGGTCTGATTCCGGCAGTGAGCCGCTGACCATCGGCTATACGGTACAGAGTATGGAGAATGCCTATTTTGTGTCGATTGTAGAAGGGATGGAGGCTGCGGCCAAAGAGCAGAATATCAAGCTGATTGTGGCCGATGCGGCGGCTGATGCTTCCAAGCATGTGAGCCAGATCGAAGATTTTATTTCTCAGCAGGTAGACGCGATTATTATCAGCCCGGTTGACCAGCAGGCGCCGGCCGACGCGGTAAAGAAGGCGCAGGAAGCCGGCATCCCGGTGATCAGTCTGGATCAGGAGGTAAAAGGCTCCGACGCCTTCTTCGGAATCAGTGAGGAAGAATACGGGCGTATGGGCGGCCAGATTGCAGGAAACTGGCTGAATGAAAAAGAAGCGGACGGAACCATCGACGACGTTTTGGATTCTGACGGGAAAATCGAAGTGGTAGTTGTGCGCTATGACCCGATTTCTTCCGTGATTCTGCGGGCGGACGGCCTGAAAAAAGGACTGGAAGAAACCTATACCGGCGATAAGGAGATCGTATACGTGTACGAACAGAACGCACCGGATGCCGCCCAGGGCTTTGAAGTGGCGGAGACAGCGCTGACAGCCAATCCGGAAGTTTCCGTATTTGTCTGCATCAATGATTCCTCCGCGCTGGGCGTATATGAATCCTGTCTGACCCATAAGGAGCACACGCCGGAAAATACCTGTATCGTGGGTCTGGACGCATTGCCGGAAGCGCTGAAACTGATTTCCCAGGATACGATGTATAAGGGTACGGTGGATATCCAGCCTTCCCAAAAAGGCGCTCAGGTGTTTGACATCGTGCGGGACGTACTGGCGAACGGCCCTATTGCGGAACAGATCGTCTATGATATGTCCAGTGTGACAAAAGAAAATATCGGCGATTACGCCATCGAATAATCAGGAATACGTTTGCGGCGCGGTCCGGGGAGGGCGAAAAAGACAGCCATTCCCGGACCGTGCAGGCTTAAACCGTAGATAACGGATCCCGCGGTGCTGCGCGGAGGTCATTCTCTGCACAGCACCGCGGGGGCGTGTGGGTTGAAATAAAAGGACAGGGTGAAATGAGTCAGACAATATTAGAACTGAAAGATATCACGAAAGTTTATCCCGGCGTGACGGCCCTTGACCGGGTATCTTTAAGCTTTCAGAGCGGGGAAGTCCATGCCATTGTCGGAGAAAACGGTGCCGGCAAGTCCACATTTATCAAGGTGATCACCGGTGCCATACGGCCCACTTCGGGAGAGCTGTATTTCGAGGGGAAGCGGGTGGAGCACAATTCTCCCCAGAAAGCCCTTGATCTGGGCATTACCGCCATCTATCAGGAGCTGAATCTGTTAAAGCATCTGACGGTGGCGGAAAATATTTTTTATAACCGGTATACGTTAAAAAAGGGTCTGATCGACTTTAGGGATCTGGAACGGAAATCGAAAGAAGTTCTGGACAGGCTGGGGGTCAGAATTGATCCCAAAATGCTGGTGAAAAACCTGTCCGTGGGCTATCAGCAGTTGGTGGAGATCGCTAAATCCCTTTCGAGAAACGTAAAGGTGATGATTATGGACGAGCCTTCCGCTCCGCTGACCAACAATGAACTGAAATATTTATTCGATATTGTCAGAAAGCTGCGGGACGGCGGAATCGCCATTCTTTATATTTCTCACCGGCTGGAAGAAATCTTTGAGATCTGTGATAAAGTATCCGTATTCCGGGACGGACATTACATAAAAACCATGCCGGTGGCAGAGACGAACAAGGAGGAGCTGATTCGTCTGATGGTAAACCGGGAGCTGACAGAATCTTATCCGGCTTTTGCGGCTGACAGAGGCGAGAAGGTACTGGAGGTAAAAAACCTGAATACGGAGCTGTTAAAGGATGTCTCTTTCTGCGCATACCGGGGAGAACGGCTGGGATTTGCCGGGCTGGTGGGCGCAGGGCGTACGGAAACCGTAAGAGCGGTCTACGGTGCGGATCCCATACGGAGCGGCGAAATCTATATGCACGGAAAGAAGATCAGGCTGCGTTCGCCGGAGGACGCCATCCGGTCCGGGATCGTGCTGATTCCGGAGGACAGAAAGCAGCAGGGAGCGTTTCTTCATCTTTCCATAAAAGAAAATATGATGTTTTCTTTTGCACCGGAAATAGCGGGCGTCCTGGGGATTCTTAACAGGAAAAAGGAGCGGGAGCTTTGCAGGGAGCAGATTCGGGCGCTGTCTATAAAAACCCCCTCCATGGACCAGTTGGTAAAAAATTTAAGCGGCGGCAATCAGCAGAAAGTGATTCTGGCCAAGTGGCTTTTGATGAACTGCGACGTTATTATTTTTGACGAGCCCACAAGAGGAATCGACGTGGGGGCCAAGCAGGAAATTTATCAACTGATGAATGAGCTGGCAGAGAAAGGAAAGGTGATTATCACGATTTCCTCCGAATTGCCGGAGCTGCTCGGTATGAGCGACCGGGTAATCGTGATGGCGGAGGGAAGAATCACCGGGGAAGTAAAGGCGTCGGACGTGACCCAGGAGGATATTTTGAGATATGCCTCCGCCGTGTAAAAGGTCCGATCGTAAAACAGTAAAAGGTATCGTAAAACAGTGCCGGTCTTTCCGGATGAAAAAAACCGGAAAGGCGGCAAAGTCAAAAAGGGGATAGAGAAGTGGAAGAAAAAGAGAGAAGAAACGGACTGAAAAAGATAGACTGGTCTGACGCAGGAATTCTCATTGCCCTGATCGCCATGGCCATATTTTTTTCCGTCTCCACAAAAGCATTTTTCAGCGCCAGTAATTTTTCCAATATAGCGAGACAGATTTCGATCGTAGGCATCTGTGCGGTGGGGATGACGATGGTGATTCTGACGGGGGGAATCGATCTGTCCATCGGCTCCCTGATCGGGCTGGCAGCGGTGGCGGGAGCGAAAATGATGAGCGCCGGCACACCGGTTTTTGCCGCCGTTTTGGCCGTTCTTGTGCTGGGCCTGCTGGTGGGAGCGGTGAATGCCGCCTGCATCAACGGTCTTCGGATTCCGCCCATGATTACCACTCTGGGCATGATGATTTCCGTCAGAGGAGCCGTTTATCTGATTTCCGGCGGTATGCCGGTATATGGGCTTCCGGAGTCATTTAAGGTGCTTGGACAGAATAATATCGGAATCATTCCGATTTCCATGATTATTATGGTGATTGTTTTTGTGATCGGCTATGTGATTCTGAACAGAACGGTGTTCGGGCGGCGGATTTACGGTATCGGGGGAAATCCGGAGACGGCCCGGCTGTCCGGTGTAAATGTAAAAAAGGAAATCTATAAAATCTACTGTTTCGCAGGCTTTATGGGAGCGCTGGCAGGCCTGATTCTGATGTCCAGGGTAAACAGCGGACAGCCCAATGCGGGCGACGGTTATGAGATGGATATTATTACCGCGGTGGTTCTGGGCGGCGTCAGCGTCAGCGGCGGAGAGGGAAAGCTCTCCAAGGTGATTGTCGGCGTGATTTTCATGGGAATCCTGGCAAACGGTATGATGATGATGAATATCAGCGACTACTGGCAGCGGGTCGTAAAAGGAATTGTGCTTCTGGCAGCGGTGGCAATAGATATCCGCTCCAAAGACAAAAAAGCGCGGGCAGATGTGGCACATTAAAAACAGTCTGATAACGGACTTTTGAAATTGACCCGTACGGCGTGTCAGTGCGCCGGGAAAGAGGTGGAAATGGATACTGTATTTCGAGATCTGGAACTGGAATCGAAGCCGGATTTTGTGGCATGCATGAAGCGGATTTACGCCTGGTATGACGGAGAAATTCTGGACCGGGTGCCGGTGCGGTTTTCCGCTCACAATGAGGCTTACGGCATGATCGACGAGAATAAAAAGTGGAAGACTTTAAAAGACCGCTGGTTCGATGTGGAATATCAGGTGGAAAGTTTTATGAAGAGGGTGGAGAGCAATGTGTTTCAGGGCGAGACATTTCCCATCTTTTTCCCGAATATCGGACCGAATTTTTTCGGCGCTTCTCTGGGAGGTGAGCTGGAATTCGGCGAGGTGACTTCCTGGATGGAAGCCTGTGTGGAAGATGAGGCGGATCTGGAGCAGATTTATTTCCGGCCGGAAAGCGAATATTATCAAAAGATTCTGGAACTGATGGACTATGCACTGGAGCGGTGCGCCCACCGGTTTATGGTGGCCTATACCGATATGCATCCCAGCCTGGACTGCGCCTGTGCCTTCCGGGGAACGGGTGAAATCTGCACGGATATGTATGATGAGGCGGAATTTGTGGACCGTCTGGTGGAAAAATGCTTTGCGCCTTTTCTGCCCATGATGGATGTATTTCACAAACGGCTGGAAAGGGAAGACCAGTTGTATGCCACCTGGATGGAGATTCCCTTTTACGATACCATGCATATTCCGAGCTGTGATCTGGGCGCCATGATATCGCCGGAATTTTTTAATCGGTTTGCATTGCCCTATATTAAGGAGGAAGTGAAGCATTTCCGGTATAATATTTTTCATCTGGACGGCAAGGGGGTGGCCAGGCATGTGGACGAACTTTTGAAGATTCCGCAGATCGGGGCGATTCAGTGGGTCCAGGGTGTGGGAACTGACAAGCCCATTATGCAGTGGATCGATTTCATCAAAAAGATCCAGGCCGCAGGCAAAAGCCTGGTGATTGATTTGCAGACAGACGAGCTGGAGCCTTTTCTGGACTGTATGTCGCCAAAGGGCATCTATCTCTGTGTGCCTGAGAAGGACCCGGAATGCCAGAGAAAGATTATAGAACGGCTTTTGCGGTGGAAATAGGCAACTCTCCCAGATCCAGGGGGTTTGGAAGGGGAGTTGCGGAACTTTATTAGGAGGAGCAGATTAATGAAACGAATTTTATGCTACGGAGATTCCAACACCCACGGCTGTAATCCCGCCTGGGTTCCGGCCTGGGAGGAAGACCCGGAAAAAACGGTGCGTTTTTCCGAGGAGATCCGTTGGACCTGTGTGCTGCAAAAGCTTCTGGGAGAGAAGGAATACAGGGTGATCGAGGAGGGGCTTCCCGGCAGGACCACCGTATTTCCTGATCCGGTTTATCCCCATTGCAACGGAAAGGACAGTATTTATCCGTGTATTCTGTCTCATTCGCCCGTTGATCTGCTGGTGATCATGCTGGGGACCAACGACATCAAGGTGTCTTTTCATCCCTGTGTGGATATGGCGGTCCGGGCCATGGAGGAATTGCTGAAAGTGGTTTTAAATCCTTATATCTGGGAACACCGCAGAGTGCCCAAGCTGCTGTTGGTGGCCCCTGTGCCGGTACGGGATCAGATTGAGACATCTAATTTCTGGGGCATGTATGACCGGAACAGCGTGGAGCTTTCCCGGCAGCTTGGCGGCGTGTACGAAACGCTGGCAGAACGGTACGGATGCCATTTCCTGAATGCCGGGGATTACGCAGAGGCTTCGGAGCTTGACAGCATCCATCTGGATGAGAAAAATCACAGAAAGCTGGCGGAGGCGCTGGAGGAGAAGATTCGGAGGATATTTGAAAAGCAGTAGGTTCGGCCGTTCGGCGAGGGTTTTCTTGGCTGTCCGGACGGTGTGGGCAGTAATCCCGGCTTCCGCTGCGGTTTTCTCTATATTTTCACCGGCAGTTTTTTCGTCTGTCAGTGAGTTCGGTTTAAAATAGTTTCTAATTTTGAAAAGTATTCAGAGAATTATCGGACAGTAAAAAAAGAATATAGAAAAAAGTAAATTGCTGTAGCGCATATGATAGTTAAACAGACTGCGGCAGCTCCCCATTTAACCCAGATAGGCTTTCTGGCTTTCTTTTTGTAGTCGAGGGCTTCATTAAAATATTTTGTATCAGGCTCACTCATGGCTTCGGAAAATTTCTTCGAGTTCATAGGTATACCTCTCTTTCGGCTAAATACGCTTTCATTTTGCGTTTGGCTGCCTTCTTTTTGATTTTACCTATATATGGTGCCCGTGTCAATTGATTTTCTTATGCTGTGTGATCTTCTTTCTTATTTCTGCGGGCGATTGCCTGCCCCCTTTCACAGCATATAACTTCGGGAAACCGTTTCAGGGGACTGGAAAAGCGCGGGTTTGTTTTTTCAGTCCTTTTTGATTTGTTCTGGCATTTTCATATGGCTTTTTATTGGAATATGGTTTATAATGCATAACAATATTAATGATTACGAGGAGAATGAAAGATGAAAAAGACCATCATTACCGTAGTGGGTAAGGACACCGTAGGCATTATCGCCAGAGTATGCACTTATCTGGCTGCCAACAATGTGAATATTGAGGATATTTCCCAGACAATCGTACAGGATTATTTTAATATGATGATGATTGTGGATGTAAATCAGTCTGCCAAGCCTTTCGGGGATATGGTGAAGGAGCTGGACGAGCTGGGGGCGGAGATCGGCGTGAAGATTCGCTGTCAGCACGAGGACATTTTTACGAAAATGCACAGAATCTGATCATTTTATGTACACATGGAACGATAAAATCAGGAATGGCGAGAATGTAAGAGTGCGAAAGCATATGCTATGGCGTTGGAGGCTTTATGATTAACATATTTGAAGTAAATGAAACCAATAACATGATCGATCAGGAGCGGCTGGATGTGCGTACGATTACGCTGGGCATCAGCCTTCTGGACTGCTGTGATGCCGATCTGAATACGCTGAACCAGAAAATATATAATAAAATTACCCAGGTAGCAAAAGATCTGGTGAAAACGGGGGAAGAAATCGAGCTGTCCTATGGCATCCCCATTGTGAACAAGCGGATTTCCGTCACCCCCATCGCCCTGGTGGGCGGTCCGGCCTGTCAGACGCCCGGTGATTTTGTTTCCATTGCAAAAACGCTGGATGCGGCGGCCAGGACAACCGGTGTAAATTTCCTGGGCGGTTTTTCCGCGCTGGTGTCGAAAGGGATGACGGAGGCAGATGAAAACCTGATCCGTTCCATTCCCATGGCTTTAAAGGAGACGGAGCGGGTATGCGCTTCCGTCAATGTGGGCTCCACCAAAACCGGTATCAATATGGATGCGGTAAAACTGATGGGGGAAATTATCAAGAAAACGGCGGAGGAAACGAAGGAGAATGATTCTCTGGGCTGTGCCAAGCTGGTGGTATTCTGCAACGCCCCCGACGACAATCCTTTTATGGCCGGCGCTTTCCACGGCGTTACCGAGGCGGATGCGGTGCTGAACGTGGGCGTCAGCGGTCCGGGTGTGGTGAAGCATGCGCTGGAAGCCGTCCGGGGAGAAAATTTTGAAGTGCTGTGCGAGACGGTGAAAAAGACCGCTTTTAAAGTCACCAGGGTAGGGCAGCTTGTGGCGAAGGAAGCTTCTGAGCGGATGGGCATTCCTTTCGGCATTCTGGATCTGTCCCTGGCGCCTACCCCCGCTGTCGGAGACAGTGTGGCGGAGATTCTGGAGGAAATGGGTCTGGAGTCCGTGGGCGCGCCGGGCACCACTGCGGCGCTGGCACTGTTAAACGATCAGGTGAAAAAGGGCGGCGTGATGGCCAGCTCCTATGTGGGCGGATTAAGCGGCGCGTTTATTCCGGTCAGCGAGGATCAGGGCATGATTGATGCGGTGTCGAAAGGTGCTTTAACGCTGGAAAAGCTGGAGGCCATGACCTGTGTCTGTTCCGTGGGGCTTGATATGATTGCCATTCCCGGCAGCACTTCCGCGGCGACGATCTCAGGCATTATCGCCGACGAGGCGGCCATCGGCATGATTAACCAGAAAACCACGGCGGTCCGGCTGATTCCGGTGATCGGCAAAGCTGTGGGGGATACGGTGGAATTCGGCGGCCTGTTAGGCTATGCGCCGGTGCAGCCGGTGAATTCTTATGGCTGTGAGGCTTTTATCAGCCGGGGCGGACGGATTCCGGCGCCGATACACAGCTTTAAGAATTAAGAAGAACGAAGGCCGCCGTCCGGGAGTTGTGTTATTTTAAAAATTGGGTTATAATATGATGCAAAATCACAGGAGGCGGCTGATGGATAAATCGGATGGGCAGTTTCATGGATCTGCGGATATGGATTTCCGTGAAATTACGGAGGATGAAAGGGAAGAAGACGAAAGCGGTCAGGATGGAAATGCGCTGACAGAGAGCGGTCAGGAGAAAGCGCAGGATAAAAAGGACGGCCATGAGGAAGAACGGAACAGTGAGTACGAGGAATTGTGTTATATGTGCCGCCGTCCGGAAAGCAGGGCGGGCAAGCTGATGAACCTGCCCGGCGGGCTGCACATCTGCAGCGACTGTATGCAGAGGGCTTTTGAGTCTTTTGAGAACAGCGGGCTGCAGTATTCCGATTTGCTTCGGATGACGGTACTGCCTCCGGGAATGGATCTGCAGAATCTGGAGATGATGCAGGTTCCGAAAAAACAGAAGCTGAAAAAGAAAAAAGAAAAAGATAAGGAAAAGACAGAACCGGAATTTGATATCAAGTCGATTCCGCTGCCTCATCAGATCAAGGCGAGGCTGGACGAGTATGTGGTAGGGCAGGAGTCGGCGAAAAAGGTGATTTCCGTGGCTGTCTATAATCATTATAAGCGGGTAATTGCCGACCTTTCTGACGGCGTGGAGATCGAGAAGTCTAATATTCTGATGATCGGTCCCACCGGCAGCGGTAAAACCTTTCTGGTTAAAACGCTGGCAAAGCTTCTGGATGTGCCGTTGGCTATCGCCGACGCGACTTCTCTGACAGAGGCCGGGTATATCGGCGACGATATCGAGAGTGTGGTTTCTAAGCTTCTGGCCGCCGCGGACAATGATGTGGATCGGGCGGAGCACGGCATTATCTTTATCGACGAGATCGACAAGATTGCGAAAAAGAAAAATACCAACACCAGAGATGTCAGCGGAGAGTCGGTGCAGCAGGAGCTATTAAAGCTTCTGGAGGGCAGCAGTGTGGAGGTTCCGGTAGGGGGCAGCACCAAAAATATGATGGTGCCCATGACTACGGTAAATACGAACCATATTTTGTTTATCTGCGGCGGCGCTTTTCCCGATCTGGAGGATATTATCAGAGAGCGGCTGAATAAAAAATCCTCCATCGGTTTCGGCTCGGCGTTGAAGCTTGCGGAAGGAGAACGGGAGAATCTGCTTCGGGAAGTGACGGTGGAGGATCTGCGTAAATTCGGCATGATTCCTGAGTTTCTGGGTCGTCTGCCCATGATTGTAACGCTGGAGGCGCTGACGGCGGAATATCTGGTGCGGATTCTGACGGAGCCGAAAAATGCGATTATCAAGCAGTATCAGAAGCTTCTGCGGATGGACGAGGTGAATCTGATCTTTGAGGAAGACGCGCTGACTGAGATTGCCCGGACCGCACTGGAAAAAAAGACGGGGGCGCGGGCGCTCCGGGCCATTATCGAAGGCTTTATGCAGGATATTATGTATGAGGTGCCAAAGGACAGCAATATTGGAAGCGTTACGATTACAAAAGCCTATATCCAGCAGAAAGGCGGACCGGTGATCGGGTTCCGGGGGCTGTCATGAGCGGAGCTGATCCCATAAAAGGGCCGACAGACCGGTAAAAATCGAAAAGTCCCCGATGTTGAAGATAACATGGCGGATGGGTTTTACGGGCAGGCTGAAATAATCTACCACATATCCTTTGCTGAAACGGTCACAAACATTGCTGAGCGCGCCGCCCATGATCAGGGCGGCGCCTGTCATGTAAAAAGCGGAACACTTATTCCGCAGAGACGGAAGATAGAAAACGGAGAACATGCCAAGGGCTGCCGAGGACAGCACGGCGGCAGAGTTCGGGCGGTTTTCCAGCATATTCATAAAGAGGCCCCGGTTGTGGGAACGGTGCAGGGTTACCGGTATGTTTCCGGCCTTTTTGGGAAACTGTTCCGGCCGCATCTGTTCGATTCTGTGTTTGATCGACTGGTCCAGAGCAAAAATCCCTGCGGCCAGGGCAAAAAATCGGATCAGAGTCTGTTTCATTTTGCTTCGGTTCCTTTCTTTGTGTTATAATTCGGAATTTCATGCATGGCATACATGAAATGTCCGGCGGCACAGCGGCGCCCGGACAATAACAATTGTACAACAGCGGGAAACGTTTTACAAGGGTTCTTTGATTGTGATTTTGCCGTATTTATGTTAAAATGGTTACGTTTATTTCGCGAGAACAGTAACGGAAAGTGTGCGTTAGGAGTGATAGGGATGGATGGGGAAAACAGATTGAAGGATCAGCGGGGAAATCGGCAGTCCGGCGAAGCTCCTTTGGCAGCGTACCGGTATGAATATGCGGAGCGCCTGTTCGGCGACGGCAGTCCGGATACGGATACAGTCTGGCTGCTGGAGTGTAATGTGGACGACTGCGGCGGGGAGACGATGGGCTATGTGATGGAACTTCTGTTTGTCCGGGGGGCGAAGGACGCCTGGTTTTCTCCGATTTTTATGAAGAAAAACCGGCCGGCTTATACGCTCCACGTGATCTGCGGCGAGGAGGCGCGGGAGGAGCTGGAGCATATTATTTTTTCAGGCACAACCACCATCGGAATCCGCCGGGTCAGGATGGAACGGACCGTGCTGAAGCGTTCCTTTATGGAAGTGGAAACCAGCCTGGGAACTGGCACGGTAAAGCTGTGCTGCCATCGAAACCGGATTTATGCGTATCCGGAATTTGAGAGCGTGAAGCGGATCTGTCAGAGCTCCGGGCAGGATTATCAGACGGCGTATCATTTGCTGAAAGAAGCGGCCATGCGGCAAATCGAAAAGGAGGGCGCGCCTGCGGCTGAGAGCCGGCGCCAGGAGAAGACAGTATGAATCAGCACAGTTTAATGCGGGAAATAGAAAAAATAGCCGGACAGGATGTCTGTCTGGCTTTTTCCGGAGGAGTGGACAGCAGCGTTCTGTTAAAGCTATTGTGCGATGCCTCCGGGCGGCTGAAGCATGGAGGCCGCATTTATGCGGTCACTTTTCAGACCAGACTCCATCCTCCGGCCGACATGGAGATTGCAGAAAGGGTAGCGGCGGAGACCGGGGCGGTTCACCGTATTTTGCCGGTAGACGAATCGGAAAATGAAGAATTGCTGGACAATCCGGTAAACCGATGCTATCTGTGTAAAAAATATTTGTTCGGCCGGCTGATTTCCTATGGACGGGATATGGGCGTCAGCCTGTTTCTGGACGGGACCAATGCTGATGATCTGAAGGTGTACAGGCCAGGACTTAAGGCTTTAAAAGAGCTGGGAATTCGAAGTCCGCTGGCAGAGCTGGGCATTACAAAAACCGATGTGCGCCGATTGGCCGGGGAGCTGGGCCTGTCCGTGGCTTCCCGCCCTTCGGCTCCCTGTCTCGCTACCCGGATACCTTATGGAACCCGGCTGGATTTTGAATTGTTTGAGCGGATCGATCAGGCGGAAACCTTTTTAAAAGAGCTGGGATATCCGGTGGTCCGGGTGCGGGTCCACGGGGAGATTGCCAGGCTTGAGGTTCCGGCGGACAGGCTGTCCGATCTGGCGGCGGACGGCGGCACCGTGGCGGAAAAGTTAAAAGAACTGGGATTTTCATACGCTGCCTTGGATCTGGAAGGGTTCCGTTCCGGCAGTATGGATATTCATATATGATTTAGGAGAGGATAAGATGCAAAAGGGTTATTTTGGAAAATTTGGAGGCCGTTATGTACCGGAGGCGGTGATGAATCAACTGTTCTCACTGGAATGTGAGGTGGATCTGACGGAGAGCGACCGGTGTTTCTGGGACGCCTATGACCGTTACATGGAAACCTGGGCGGGGGGGAAAACCCCTCTTTATCTGGCGGAAAATCTGTCTGAGCAGATAGGGTGTAAGCTGTATCTGAAACGGGGAGATGTAAATGATGCCGCTTTCTTTGGCCCTGCGGCGGGGCAGCTTCTGCTGTGGAAACGGATTGGCTATCGCAAGGCGGTGGCGGAGACGGGCTGCGGCCTGTGGGGTGTGGCGGTGGCCAGAGCTGCGGCGATGATGGGCATGGAATGCGTGCTGTATGTGGCCGCAGAGGAAGAAGAGCGGCAGCAGCCCATGTTAGAGATGATGAAACTGTGCGGCGCCCGGCTGGTGACGGCGGGCCGGGACAGCGTTTCGGAAGCGATTGCTTACTGGGCGGATCATTCCGGAGATACCTGCATGATTATGACCGGCGACTGGGGTCCCTATCCCTATACGGAGGCCGCGGCATCTCTCCAGAAGCTGATCGGAGAGGAAATGAAAGGACAGATGGAAGCGCAGGAGGGAAAGCTGCCCGCAGTCCTTGTGGCAGGCGTCCGCCCCGAATATGTGCTGAGTGGTCTTTTTGCACCTTTTTTTGAGGAAAATATGCGGCTGTACGGTGCGGAGCCGGAAGGGAAGAACGGTATTCGGACAACCGGAATCGCAGGCGGAATGAGAACGCTGGCGTTCCAGGACGATAAGGGGCGTATCAGCTTTACAAGATCTTATAAAGAGCCGGCGCCCGTTTTGGGGCCGGAGCTGGCGGACCGTACGGAAAGCGGCCGGATCTGCCTGGAAACTGTCAGCGGCCGGGAGGCGGAAGCGGCGAGGGTGCTGGCGGCGAGGACAGAAGGAATCCACCTGTCCTGGTATGATGCATGCAGTCTGGCCTTAGCGGTTAAAAAGGCAGAACAGCTTGAAAGTCAGGATTATCTGACAGTATTTTTGAACAAAGGGGAGGATGGGCAGTGAACAGAATCGACAGTGTTTTATCGACGGAGGAACAGAAGGAATGTCCGGTAACGGTCTGGCAGACAGAGATCGGCGCGGATACGGAGTGGGCCGCCCTGACAGACCGGATTGAGAATAAACGGAAGGAATATGGGGAAACCGGCCCGGAGATTCTGGAGCTTTATGCGGCGGAGAACGGCGTGGAAGCGGGAGAAATGCTGGAGCTGGTAAAGAGGCTGCGCCGGGAGTGCTTTCCGGATATGCCGCTGGTGCTGCGTTTGTCTTTTCATCAGGTGTTCCGGTACGGACTGGAGGCATTTACCGACGCCTGTACGGAGGCGGGGGTGGACGGAATCCGCATTCCCGACCTGCCTATGGAGGAGCAGCCGCAGTTGAAAGTATATCTGCTGAAAGAGGGAGCGCCCTATCTTCTGCAGGAGATCTGCCCCCAGTCAGGAGACAGGATTCCGGATGTGACGGGATATGCGAAAGGGTATGTCTGCTGTACCGCAGACCCGTCGCTGTGGGATGAGCAGATGGAATACGGGAATATGCTCAGCTTTTTCCTCTATGCGGCAGAGGCAGTCTGTCCGGTACCACTGATTCTGGACTTTAAAAATACGGACAGAGATGGAATGAAACAGTATCTGGAGATGGCTGCGGGGCTGACCGTTTCTATTTAGAAGGTTATAGAAAGGCCGAGGGGCATATCCGGCAGGGGAAGGAACGTTTTGGAGGTGTGGGATGCGAAAAGAAATATTTTACATTCCGTCCGGCAATGGAACAAACAGGCTTTACTGTGTGGACTGGAAGCCGGAAGGACCGGTGCGGGCCGTTTTGCAGATTACGCACGGCATGGTGGAATATATTGAACGGTATGAGCCGCTGGCCCGGGTGCTTGCGGATGCCGGTATCGCTGTTGTGGGTCATGATCATCTGGGGCATGGGAGGACGGCGGCCGATGAAGGAGAGCTGGGCTTTTTTGCGGAGACAAAAGGTGAGAAGGCCGTATTGAAGGATATTCACAGGCTGACTGTGGCGGCGAAAAAGCGCTATCCGGGCCTGCCCTGTTTTCTGATGGGACACAGTATGGGTTCTTTTTTTACCCGGCGTTACATGACTTTGTACGGCCGGGAGCTGGACGGCGTGATTCTGATGGGAACCGGCTGGGTATCCGAAGCCATGGCTTTTGTGGGATGGGCGCTGTCCGGCATCATCAGCCGGCTGATGGGCGGCAGGTACCGCAGCCGGCTTCTGGTGAAGCTGACGCTGGGGGCCTATGAACAGGCGTTTCGGGACGAGGGCCGGCGAAATGCCTGGCTGTCCAAAGAGCGGGAGACGGTGGAAGCATATAACGGGGATCCTTTCTGTAATTTTGCCTTTACGGCTTCTGCCTATCATGATTTTTTCACAGTGCTTCGTGACCTGGCCCGTGAAAAGCAGTTTGGCCGTATTCCCAAAGATCTTCCCGTGTTCTTTCTGTCCGGGGACTGTGATCCGGTAGGCGCTTTTGGCACAGGCGTGCGGAAAGCCTATGAGAGTATCAGACATCTGGGGATTCAGGATGTTTCATTAAAGCTGTATGAAAACGACCGCCATGAGCTGGTCAATGAGACAGACCGCGGACAAGTATACGAAGATATCAGACAGTGGCTGGAAGGGCATATAATGTCCTGAAAGACAGAAAAATAAAATAGGCGCTGATTTGGCGTTAACTGGCACACAGACGGCACAGATTCCTGGTTGAACTGCCGTCTGTTTTGCTGTAAAATAAAGGGAGGACTGCAGCGGAACGAAATCAGCGGAAGTCCGTATGTGCCCCGGAAGAATTTACGGACGTGTAACGGCCGGAAAATTTTCCAGAATCAGGGGGGACAGGAGGACTGCAGCGGAACGAAATTAGGAGGTGTGATTCTATATTCGGAAAAGTGTATAGTGCAACGATCTATGGGATAGACGGGATCCTGGTAACCGTGGAAGCGGATATCAGCGACGGTCTTCCATCTTTTGATATGGTGGGCGTTTTATCCTCTGAGGTAAAGGAAGCAAAAGAGCGGGTCCGCACAGCCCTGAAAAACGCAGGCTTCCGGATTCCTCCGAAACGCGTCACCGTTAACCTTTCTCCTGCCGACCTGAGAAAATCAGGGTCCGGCTTTGATCTCCCCATTGCAATCTCCATTTTATGCGCTCTTGGACTGATTCCGGCCGAATCTTTAAAAAGCCGTATGTTCTGTGGCGAGCTTGGCCTGGACGGGAGGCTCTGCGCTGTGTCCGGCATCCTGCCTGCCGCGTTTGCCGCCAGGGAAAAAGAATTGTCGGGAATAGCAGTGCCCATAGATAATCTGCCGGAGGCCCAGGCGGTGGAGGGCATTCAGGCAACGGGCCTGCGGACGTTAAAAGAGGCGGTGGACTGGCTGAATCATCCAGAGCAGTTAGGAGAACAGTCGACGGTCCCGGCGGCGGAAAAACAGGAGGAAACGGAATGGGATTTCTGCGATATCGCCGGACAGGCCGCCGTGAAGCGGGCTGCCGAGATTGCGGCGGCGGGTATGCACAACCTGCTGTGCGTGGGGCCGCCGGGCACCGGAAAAACCATGGCGGCAAAACGGCTTCCGGGCATTCTGCCTTTGATGGATGAGGCAGAGATGCTGGAGGTAACAAAAATTTACAGCGTGCGCGGCCTGCTGGACCAGGGGGCGCCGCTGATGAAAAAGCGCCCGTTTCGCGCTCCCCATCACACCATTTCTGCGGCCGCTCTGACAGGAGGCGGCTCCGTTCCGAAACCGGGGGAAATCAGTCTGGCCCACAGGGGCGTATTGTTTTTGGACGAGCTTCCCGAATTTTCCCGGACAGCCCTGGAAAGCCTGCGCCAGCCTTTGGAGGATCGGGAGCTGACCGTGGCCAGAGTGCGGAGGGTCTGTCATTTTCCCGCGGATTTTCTGTTCTGTGCCGCCATGAATCCCTGTAAATGCGGATATTATCCTGACCGGAGCCAGTGCCGCTGCAGCGACGGTTCGGTCAGAAACTATCGGGGCAGGATCAGCAGGCCGCTGTTAGACCGGCTGGATCTGATTGTGGAGGTGCCGAAGCTAACCTATGAGGAGTGGAAATCCGGCGAACAGGCAGAGTCCTCGGCAAAGATACGGGCCCGCGTGGAAGCCGCCTGCCAGATTCAGCGAATCCGGTTTCGCGGGATGCCGATTCGGTTTAACAGCCAGATGTCAGGACGGCAGGTGAAGCAGTTTTGTCCGCTGGGCGAAAAAGAGGAATGGTTTATGGAGCAGATTTTTCAGAAGATGGGAATGAGTCCGCGGCATTATGACCGGATCTTAAAAGTAGCCAGAACCGCGGCGGATCTGGAAGGAGAGGAGCGGATTCGGGAGGAACATTTAAGCGAAGCAGTATTTTACAGAAGTATGGCGGAAAAATACTGGAGAGGAGAGGAAGAATATGGATGACCGTCTGTACTGGCACTGGCTCTGTTCCATGGAAAACTTAAATCCGGTGAAAAAAACCAGACTGCTTCGCCTGTATCCGTCGCCGGAACAATTATATAATATAGAAGAAAAACAGTTATACGCACTGGATTTTCTGACGGACCGGGAGAAAAAACTGTTTTCAGACAGCAGGAATGAGGAAAAGGAATTCCGGAAAACCTATGAGCAGATGGAACGGCAGGGAATCCGTCTGATTACGCTTTCGGATCAGGAATATCCGAACCGTCTGCTGCATATATATGGACCGCCATGCGGATTATATGTAAAGGGGCGACTGCCGGCGCCCAGAGAAAAAAGCGCGGCCCTGGTAGGTGCCAGAGGATGCAGCTCTTATGGCCGGGACATGGCCAGGCGGACGGGAAAAGAGCTGGCGGCGGCAGGCATTCAGATTATCAGCGGCATGGCGGCCGGAATCGATGGGGCGGCTCAGTGGGGCGCGCTGGAAACCGGGAGCTCTTTTGCCGTTTTAGGCTGCGGAGTGGACCGGTGCTATCCCGTCTCCAACTTTCCTCTGTATGAAAAACTGGAGGCGGAGGGCGGGCTGCTGTCAGAATTTCCGCCGGGCTCAAAGCCTCTGCCCTGGCATTTTCCTCAGAGGAACCGGCTGATCAGCGGTCTGTCCGATCTGGTTGTGGTGATTGAGGCCAGAAAAAGGAGCGGTTCCCTGATTACGGCAGCGTATGCGCTGGACCAGGGAAAGGATGTATTCGCCCTTCCCGGACCGGTGACGGCCCCGCTTTCCGAGGGCTGCAATCAATTAATCAAAAACGGCGCAGGCCTGCTGTCCTCTCCGGAAGATATCCTGGAGATTTTGACGCCCCGGTGGAAAAAACCATTAAAAAAACGAAAAGAAATCGAAAATGGACTTGTTTTCAATGAAAAAAAGGTGTATAGTTGTCTGGATTATCATGCCAGAAGCCTGGAGGAACTTGTGGAAAAAACCGGTTTGACCGTGAAGGAAACGGCGCAGGCGCTGGTCCGGCTGGAAATTCAGGGGCTGGCCAGACGGGCAGGATTAAGCCGGTATACGGCGACAACAGATTGAAAGAAATAAACAAGCATATAGGAGAATGAGTTTATTATGGCGAAATATCTGGTTATTGTGGAGTCACCGGCTAAGGTGAAGACAATAAAGAAGTTCCTGGGGGCGAATTATGACGTGGAAGCATCCAACGGTCATGTGCGCGATTTGCCGAAAAGCCAACTGGGATTTGATATTGAGCAGGATTATGAACCGAAATATATTACGATCAGAGGGAAGGGTGATCTGCTGGCGAATCTGCGGAAGAAAGCGAAAAAAGCAGATCGGATTTATCTGGCAACCGACCCTGACCGGGAAGGGGAGGCCATCAGTTGGCATCTCTGCTACGCGCTGAAACTGGATGATTCGAAGGTGCAGCGGATTACTTTTAACGAGATTACGAAAAATGCGGTAAAGGCTTCTTTAAAGACGCCCAGAGAGATTGACATGGATCTGGTGGACGCCCAGCAGGCCAGAAGGATGCTGGACCGGATGGTGGGCTACAGTATCAGCCCCCTGCTGTGGGCCAAGATTAAGCGGGGGTTAAGTGCCGGGCGGGTGCAGTCTGCCGCTTTGCGGCTGATTTGTGACAGGGACGATCAGATTAACGCGTTTATTCCTCAGGAATACTGGACGCTGGACGCACATCTGACAGAGGGAAAGTCCAAAAAGGCGCTGACCGTAAAATATAAAGATACAATCGAAAATGAAGAAGCATTAAAAGAAATATTAAAAAATCTGGAAAATGCGGAATTTCAGATTATTTCTACAAAAAAAGGGGAGCGGGTGAAAAAAGCGCCGCTGCCTTTTACGACCAGTACGCTGCAGCAGGAGGCATCGAAAACGCTGAATTACTCTACCTCCAAGACCATGCGGCTGGCTCAGCAGCTCTACGAGGGCGTAGATGTGAAGGGCAGGGGCACCATGGGCGTGATTACTTATCTGCGTACGGATTCTGTCCGCGTGTCTGACGAGGCCGTGGAGATGGCGAAAGACTATATCACGGAGCAGTACGGGGCTGAGTATGTGGGTGGAACCGCCCAGCCGGCAAAAAAGAACGGAAAGGTTCAGGATGCCCATGAGGCCATCCGCCCTACCGATATTTCGATTACGCCCGTACTGCTGAAAGATTCCCTGAGCCGGGACCAGTTCCGTCTGTATCAGTTGATCTGGAAACGGTTTGTGGCAAGCAGAATGGCGGCGGCAGTATATGAGACGGTAAATGTGAAGCTTGAAGCTGCGGGTTATCCCTTTACCGCGTCTTCTTCCTGGCTGAAATTTGACGGTTTTCTGTCAGTTTATACCGATGATGAGGAAAAGGCGGAAAATAATAAGGCTGTGGCGGCCCTGACGACCGACAGTCAGTTAAAGCTGAAGGAATATGAGAGCAAGCAGCATTTTACACAGCCTCCGGCTCATTACACGGAGGCTTCTCTGGTAAAATCCTTAGAGGAGGACGGCATCGGACGTCCCAGTACCTATGCCCCGATTATCACCACGCTGCTGGCCAGAAGGTATATCACGAAAGAGAATAAAAATCTTTATGTGACCGAACTGGGCGAAACGGTAAATGATATGATGAAGCGGGCCTTTCCCAGTATTGTAGACACCAGCTTTACGGCCAATATGGAATCGCTTCTGGATATGGTGGAAGATGGGAAGGTAGCATGGAAGACGGTGGTCAGAAACTTTTATCCGGATCTGGAAGCTGCCGTAAAGACCGGGGAAAAGGAGCTGGAAAAGGTGAAGATCGCCGACGAAGTCTCCGATGTGGTGTGCGAGCTGTGCGGCCGGAACATGGTATTCAAATATGGTCCTCACGGACGTTTTCTGGCCTGCCCCGGTTTTCCCGATTGTAAGAATACCAAGCCCTATTTCGAAAAGATCGGCGTAAGCTGCCCGAAATGCGGCGGGGAAGTGCTGGTGAAGAAGACGAAAAAAGGGAGAAGATATTATGGCTGTGAAAACGGCCCGGACTGCGATTTTATGTCCTGGCAGAAACCTTCCGGCGAAAAATGTCCGAAATGCGGCGGTTATATGATCGAACGGGGGAGTAAACTGACATGTGCGGACCAAACCTGCGGTTATGCTGTAAATAAACCAAAAGAACAGGCAATTTAGTCAATTTGCCGCCAGATTTGCGCAAAACCGCTTGCTTTTCGGAAACTGCTATGATAGTATTAGAACAGTATTGGCAACTTGCGATTTTCTATTCGAAAGAGGAGGATTGTAATGAGTGTACAATTGCTGGATAAGACAAGAAAAATAAACAAGCTGCTACACAATAATAACTCATCAAAAGTAGTTTTTAATGACATCTGTGAGGTGCTCAGTGAGATACTGGATTCCAATATACTGGTGATCAGTAAGAAAGGCAAGGTTTTAGGCGTAGGTCTGTGTAAAGGTGTGGAGGAGATCAGGGAGCTGATTACCGGGCAGGTGGGAGCGCATATTGACGAACTGCTGAACGAAAGACTGTTAAGCGTTCTCTCAACAAAGGAAAATGTTAATCTGGCGACCCTTGGTTTTATGGAAAATATCGACAAGTACCAGGCGATTATCACGCCGATTGATATTGCCGGAGAACGTCTTGGCACACTGTTTATTTATAAATGCGGCTCTCAGTATGACATAGACGACATTATTTTAAGTGAATACGGCACTGCGGTGGTAGGACTTGAGATGATGCGCTCTGTCAATGAAGAAAGCGCGGAGGAACAGAGGAAAGTTAATATTGTAAGATCCGCCATCAGCACGCTGTCTTTTTCTGAGCTGGAGGCGATTCAGCATATTTTTGACGAGCTGGAAGGGAATGAGGGAATTCTCGTGGCAAGCAAGATTGCGGACAGGGTGGGGATCACCCGTTCTGTGATTGTAAACGCACTTCGGAAGTTTGAGAGTGCCGGCGTGATTGAGTCCCGTTCTTCCGGGATGAAAGGTACTTATATCAAAGTGATCAATGACGTGGTGTTCGGAGAATTGCGGAAGCTGCGGAAATAGTTGCCAATAAGTGAATCTTTTTAAAAGTAAAGCGGCGTTTCGGCCGCTTGCTTTGTATTATGAGAAAGTTTAGCTGAATTTTTGCATCATTTGCGTAAATAATAGTTTAAAAAGAAAGTCGAGGATTAATTTAACATGAAGAAAGCGTTTATTACAGGCGTTACCGGTCAGGACGGTTCTTATCTGGCGGAGTTTCTGCTGGAAAAAGGATATGACGTACACGGAATGATCCGTCGGTCTTCCGTGGATTATCGGGAGCGGATCGCCCACCTGGAGGGCAGGGAAAACTTCCATCTTCATTACGGCGATCTGGGGGATTCCATGAGTCTGGTGGCGATTATCGGAAAGGTGCGGCCTGACGAGATTTATAATCTGGCAGCCCAGAGCCATGTGCAGGTATCCTTTGACGTGCCGGAATATACGGCGGATGTGGTGGCTACCGGCGTGCTGCGGATTCTGGAGGCGGTGCGGGTGTGCGGCCTGACGGAAACCTGCCGGATCTACCAGGCATCCACCTCCGAGCTGTACGGTAAAGTGGAGGAGGTGCCTCAGAACGAGAATACTCCTTTTCATCCTTACAGCCCCTATGCGGTGGCCAAGCAGTACGGTTACTGGATCGTAAAGGAATACAGAGAAGCCTACAACATGTTCTGCTGTTCCGGTATTCTTTTTAACCATGAGTCCGAGCGCCGCGGAGAAACCTTTGTCACCAGAAAGATTACGCTGGCGGCGGCCAGAATTAAACAGGGAAAGCAGGACAAGCTGTATCTGGGAAATCTGTCCAGCCTTCGGGATTGGGGCTATGCCAGGGACTATGTGGAATGTATGTGGCTGATTCTTCAGAATGATAAGCCGGAGGACTTTGTTATCGCCACCGGAGAGCAGCATTCCGTCCGGGAGTTCTGTCAGCTCGCTTTCCGTTATGCCGGTATCGAGCTGGAATTTACCGGCGAAGGAATGGAGGAGAAAGGGATCGATCGGGCTACCGGCAGGGTGCTGGTGGAGGTTTCTCCTGATTTCTACCGGCCGACCGACGTGGTGAATCTGTGGGGCGATCCTACAAAGGCGAAGACGGTGCTGGGCTGGAATCCCACCAAGACCAGTTTCGAACAGTTGGTAAAGATTATGGTGGAGCATGATATGGAGAAAGCGGCCGTCGAGCGGGCCGAAGAGCATATCAAGTGTAATCTGGAAGAATATCTGGAGAAAGGCGTTGTGAAATAATGATGGAAAAAAACGCGAAAATATATGTGGCCGGCCACCGCGGCATGGTGGGTTCCGCCATTGTGAGAGAACTGGAGCGGCAGGGGTATACAAATATCATTACCCGTACCCATTCCCAGTTGGATCTGTGCCGGCAGGAGGCCGTAGAAAAGTTTTTCAAGGAAGAAAAGCCGGACTATGTATTTCTGGCCGCCGCCAAAGTGGGCGGTATCGTGGCCAATCAGGATGCGCTGGCAGATTTTATGTATGACAATATGATTCTGGAGATGAATGTGATTCATGCGGCCTGGAAAAACGGGTGCAAAAAGCTGGAATTCTTAGGTTCTTCCTGTATTTACCCCAGAATGGCGCCCCAGCCCATGAAGGAAAGCTGTCTTTTGACCGGCGAGCTGGAGAAGACCAATGAGGCTTATGCCCTGGCAAAAATATCCGGACTGAAATACTGTGAGTTTTTAAACCGCCAGTACGGCACCGATTATATTTCCGTAATGCCCACCAATCTGTACGGGCCCAACGATAATTATCATCCGACTCACAGTCATGTGCTTCCGGCGCTGATCCGCCGCTTCCATGAGGCGAAGGAGCAGAACCTGCCCGCCGTGACCTGCTGGGGAGACGGCAGCCCTCTGCGGGAGTTTCTCTATGTGGACGATCTGGCAAATCTGTGTGTGTTCCTGATGAACAATTACAGCGGAAATGAGACGGTAAACGCAGGAACCGGGAAGGAGCTGACGATCAAAGAGCTGACGGAGCTGGTGGCAAAGGTGATCGGCTACACCGGTGAGATTCTCTGGGATACGGAAAAACCCAACGGTACGCCCAGAAAGCTGCTGGATGTGTCAAAGAGCGCCGCGCTGGGATGGCATTATCAGACGGAGCTGGAAGACGGCATCCGTCTGGCCTATCAGGATTTTCTGAGCAATCCGATGCGGGCGGAGCGGTAAAGGACGGGAAGATTTTTTTGCGGGCAGTGAACGCCGCGCCGGCATGTTAATCTGGCGTGGCGTCCGCCGCAGGAGATATAGAGGTAGTGTCAAGTGGTCTATGAAAACAGCAGCGGAACTAAATTAGATGACGAGGTTTGAATTATGAATATTATATTGCTGTCCGGCGGATCGGGAAAAAGGCTCTGGCCCCTTTCCAATGAGATCCGATCCAAGCAGTTTATCAAGATTTTTAAGACGGAGGACGGCTACGAGTCTATGGCGCAGAGAGTATTCCGGCAGATCCGCAAGGTGGACCGGGATGCAAAAGTCACTGTGGCCACCTCTAAAACCCAGGTTTCCGCCCTCCATAATCAGTTGGGGGAGGACGTGGGTATCTCCGTGGAACCCTGCAGGCGGGATACTTTTCCGGCTATTGCGCTGGCGTCGGCCTATCTTCATGATATGCAGGGTGTTTCCTGCGAGGAAGCGGTGGTGGTCTGTCCGGTGGACCCTTATGTGGAGGACGACTACTTTGCTGCTTTGAACCGGCTTGGCGAGCTGGCCCGGTCCGGGGAGGCCAATCTGGTGCTGATGGGCATTCAGCCTACCTATCCCAGTGAAAAATATGGGTATATTATCCCGACGGATCAGGGAGAGGTAAGCAGAGTGGACACCTTTAAGGAAAAGCCGGACGAGAAAACGGCCCGGGATTACATCTCCAGGGGTGCTCTCTGGAACGGCGGGGTGTTTGCTTATAAGCTTGGATATCTGCTGAACAAAGCCCATGAGCTGATCGATTTTACGGATTATGAGGATCTGTATGCAAAGTATGATACATTGGAGAAAATCAGCTTTGATTATGCTGTTGTGGAGCAGGAATCCAGTATTCAGGTGATGCGTTTCGCCGGAGAGTGGAAGGATCTGGGTACCTGGAATACGCTGACGGAGGCTATGGAGGATTCCGTGATCGGGGAAGCCGTGATGAACGATAGCTGCAAAAATGTCCATGTGATTAATGAACTGGATGTTCCCGTTCTGTGTATGGGCCTGAAAGATGTGGTGGTGTCCGCCAGCTCCGAAGGAATTCTGGTTTCCGACAAGGAGCAGTCCAGCTATATTAAACCCTATGTGGATCAGATTCATCAGCAGGTGATGTTTGCGGACAAATCCTGGGGCAGTTTCCAGGTGGTGGATATTGAAGAAGAGAGCATGACGGTAAAGGTTACGCTGAATCCGGGTCATTCCATGAATTATCACAGTCATGAGAGGCGGGATGAGGTGTGGACCGTTATATCCGGCAAGGGACGTACCATTGTGGACGGTATGGAGCAGCCAGTCAAGGCCGGGGACGTGGTGACGATGCAGGCAGGCTGCCGTCATACGATCATTGCGGATACGGAATTGAAAGTGATTGAGGTTCAACTGGGCAGGGAGATCAGTGTACATGACAAACATAAATATGAGCCGGAAGGGTGAGGACGACTGTCCGATGCCCTTTTTATTGAAGCCCCAGGGAAAGGACTATCTCTGGGGCGGAACTCGTCTAAACGACGATTTTGCCAAGGGAATCGACCTATCTCCTCTGGCGGAAACCTGGGAGTGTTCCACCCACCCTGACGGCCCCAGTGCCGTGGCCAGCGGTCCTTATGCCGGACGGATGCTGTCAGACGTGCTGAAAGAGCATCCCGCGTATTTGGGAACCCATCCGAAGACTGAAAACGGGGAGCTTCCGATACTGATTAAGCTGATCGACGCCTGTCAGGATCTGTCGGTTCAGGTTCATCCTGACGATGCCTACGCGGCTGAGCATGAGAATGGCTCTCTGGGCAAGACGGAGATGTGGTATGTGCTGGATGCGCACAAAGACACCCGGCTGATCTATGGGTTTTATCATGACATGGATCGGGAAATGCTGAAAAAAAGCCTTCTGAACGGAACGGTGGAAAAATATCTCCGGAAAGCGGCAGTCAGAAAAGATGACGTGTTTTTTGTGGAGCCGGGTACGGTCCACGGTATCGGCGCCGGCTGCCTGATTGCGGAGATTCAGGAGAGCTCCAATATTACCTATCGGCTTTATGATTACAATCGTGTGGACAAGAACGGACAGCCCCGTCAGCTCCATATCAAGCAGGCCCTTGCGGTGGCCGATCTGCGGGGGAGGGCCGAGCCCCGTCAGCCGATGCGTATGCTGCGGTACCGTCCCGGATATGCGTCGGAGCTTTTGTGCCGCTGTAAATATTTCCAGGTAGAGCGGCTGCTGATTAATACGGAGCGGTGCCGGAACATGGTGAATTTTCAGACGGAAGCCAATTCATTTCAGGTATTTCTCTGTATCGGCGGCTGCGGCGTGATGTTCGGAGAAGAAAAGCGGAGGGAGCTTTTGAATTTTTTCAGAGGAGACTGTATTTTTATTCCTGCTTCCTGCGCGCCCTTAAAGATACATGGCAGAGCGCAGTTTTTGAAGGTAAGCTGCTGACCCGGCGGAAGGGTTTTCGGCCGGGACACTAAGGCGAAATTTATTGTGAAAGTAAGCCAGGTGGATATAGATGGGACATGCTGAGTGCTCTGCGGGCATGTATAAGCGCATCTATGGATATTCGGCGTACTGCTTTCATATCTGGTGATGTCTGCATCGGCAGACATGTCCGTTTAGGATGACGGCGGAGTGCGAATGAGAAGACAATTAAGTGAAAGTGAGATTGCCGGTCTTCCGGAGGATACTGTGGCACAGAGGATTAAAAAGCTGCGCATGTCTGCGAATAAGAGTCAGGAACAATTCAGCGAGAAGCTGGGTTTTTCCGTCAATTATTACGGGCAGGTAGAGCGGGGCGCAAAAGCTTTGTCGAAAAAAATGGCCGATGCGCTGTGCGAACATTTCGGCACCAGCTACCGCTATCTGTATCAGGGAATCCGGTCGGAACAGATCGGTGAGACATCTGCTTATGACACCAGCAAAAAACATATAATCAATGTTTTAAACACTTGTACGATAGCGGAATGTGAGCTGATTTATCCGCTTCTGCAAGTGCTGATTCAGGAACGCCGACAAAGAGAGATGGCTTTGTATGCGTCCCGGATGGAAACGAAAAAACGTCCCGGTCGTCCTAAGAAAAGTCAGTCGGGGGCGGAAAAGCATTAGAAGCCGGCAGATTTTGTCAGGAAAACCACCTTTGGTGTTCGGATGAAGACCAAGGGTGGTTTTGTTGCTGTGAAATGGTGCGGACGGGTTAAAAGAGTTTTGTTTTTATGGGCTGCGTTTCAAACCGGCGCGTCCGGTCTTACACAGGAATAAAAATTCCCGCTGTAACGCTTCACCTCGTCGGCGATCAGTTGGTTTCTCCCCGGGGTCTTCATGCCGAACAGCGTCATGTAACTGCCGCCGGGCGCCATCTCATCCAGGGTTTTGCGCACGGACCGTCTGATATCGTCTTCCGTGGCCTGAGGGGAATCCATAAACTGGGTGTCAAAACAGCCGATAAAGCAAAGCTTATGGCCGATTTCTTTTTTCAGTTCTGCCGGATGGTTGGAGATATGCACCAGGTTGGTGGCGGCGCAGCCCATATCGGCGATTTCCTCCATGATCGGCGCGAAATATCCGCAGCAGTGATGCTCATAGATGATTCCATGGGAAGTTATCATGTCAATGATCCGCTGCAGATGGGGCTTTAACAGCCTGCGCCATACGTCCGGTGACATAAACATCCCTTTGCCGTGTCCGTAATCATCGTGCATACAGATGATATCGGGATGGTAATAGTTCACGATATATTCATACATCCGAATCTTATGGTCTGCCACAGCTCCGAAAAAGTCGTAACAGGCTTCCGGTTCTTCCATCAGAGCGCACAGAGCTTCCTGAAATTCCATTACGCTGAACATCCGCTCCCAGGGGCCGAATACATCATTGATGCGGGTCAGCCGGTGTTCCCGATCCCAGTCAGCCGTGTCTTTGGCGGAATGTCCTTCCCAGTCCAGCCGGGACAGATCAGGGAATTTCATATAATCGCGCCATCGGGTGATATCCGGTACCAGATGTTTGCCGGGGGTGGGATTAGAAGCGCCGATGGAAGGCTCGAAGGTCCAGCTCTGTCCGAACCAGTCCAGGGCTTCCCCCGGCACATTGGTATATTCACAGACGAAGTCCATGCCAAGAGGCGTGTAAGTCTGGAGATCGGTGATCATCGGCAGATATTCAGGCTCCTGGTGCCGAAGGGACAGGAGGGCGTTTTCTTTAAAGGATAAAGTGGCCATTCATGTTCTCCTTTTTATAGGCCATGCACGCCTGGAATCTCCCGGCACCTGTTTTTGCAGCTGATTTTTTGCCTGCGTCTGACAAAAAGTCATTTCGCATAATCAGGCACTGCGAGACTCCGAGGGCACATATGTCACGCACGGTCAACGCATCTTGTAAATGGTCAGCGGGTTCCGCGCGGCTGCAGCGGCCGGTTATGATTCGCTGGAATAGAAAATCCTGCTGAGACGATACATCTCATCATCCAGGTTCAGGCTGCCCTGTACCGGACGTTTGTCCCGGATACGGTAGGCGCAGCGTCCTGTCCGTCCCCGTGTCTCGATCATGCGCCGAATGACTTCCGCGGCTTCTTCATCGGAGCATTCTCCTGTAATCTCGAAGTTGCCTAACTGTACCAGCCGGCCGCCGAAGGTTTCCATAATCTCGTCTTTATCCGTAGTGCCTTCCTGTCCCTCCCAGGCGTCGAAACCGGCCTCGATAAAACCGGGGATATGGGGGCGGACATTTCCGCAGGAGTGGATAGCGATATACATGCCTTCGTCATGGGCCGCCCGGGTCAGTTTCTGATACTGGGGTACGAACAGCTCCCGGTAGACTTCCGTGGAGAAGAAAGGAGAGCGCTGGGAACCCATATCGTCATGGAACAGAATCATATCCGCATGATAATAGGTGCTGGCGATTTTCATCAATTGGATGTACCAGTCGATCATCCTGTCATAAAAAGCCGTCAGTGCTTCCGGTTCCTCCAGAAGATAGCAGAAAGCGTCCTCAAAGCTGGTCAGGTCGGCGGTCCGCTCAAAAATACCGTTGTAAATTACAAAATATGTAAAACGATCATTGGGCAGCATATGGTACAGTTCTTTGGAATCTTTTTCCCAGTCCAGTTCCATCAGGTCAGGGAATACCAGTTCTTCTTCCCATCTGGTGATATCGGACAGCCGCCTTGTGCCGGGCCGTACCATGGCGGCTTTTGTCAGCGGCTCATACTGCCAGTCCACGCCAAACCAGTCAATACCGCCGAAGGCTCTGGCGGAGGCGTCGGGCATCATGTCGGGGCAGAGCAGGTTGGTGTCCCGGTTCATATTGGGCAGCCACATGGGCTTTTCTCCCCGCATCACGCGGAGCATGTTTTCTCTGGGTGTTATGGGGGTGTTTAATTTCGGCTGCTCGACGCTGGCCGAGCCGTAGCTGCCGGGGATCTGATAGGATCCGATTCGTTCCAGTTCTTTTTCGGAAAATGTTGGATTGTTCATTGCTGTTTCTCCTTTATGGTTGTTTTGTGATTTCTCTGCCAGGCCTGTAAACCGGGCGGGACTATATGAAGAATACCATTACGGTAATAACCGCCGTGATGCCGCCGCAGATAATCGGAATCAGGTTCCGTTTTACGCAGGTCAGAATGCTGACATCGGTGGCGGAGGCGATGTACAGGGATGCGCCGGCCACAGGGGTGACGGAGGAACCAAGGGCGCAGCCGATCAGTCCCAGATGTAAAAGGGGCAGCGCGGGCAGAGCGCCGGCTTCGATAATGGATGTCATAACCGGAATAATCAGGCTTACATTTCCGTTGAATACGCCGGTGACGCCGACGACGAAGATGCCCAGCATCGTGGTGACGAATACGGCGACAGCGGTTCCGCCGCCCATGCCGGTCAGTCCGTTGACGATCAGCTTCATGCCGCCGATGCCGTTTAAGGCGGAGGCGAACAGGGTGCCGAAGATCAGCAGGATGCCGGGGCCTTTAAAATAATCGCCCATGCCGTCAAATACGACGGATACGCCATTGAAGCATTCCTTGAAGTTCCGCTGGCAGATGGTGTGGATGATGACTGCCGCCACCAGACAGAAATAGCAGGCTGCCACAACGCTGATTACAATGCTTCCCACTACCAGTTCGCTGAAAATCAGAATGGTGGCCAGAGGCAGCAGGGGCAGAACGGCGTAGAAATAGGGAACGCCGATATCTTTGACCGACTGGGATTCCAGCGCCGCATCCGAGGGCCTTGCCTGTTCTTTCTTGTCGAAAAACTTGGAAACCGGAACAAAGACCAGCACGACCACCAGCATGACCACAAGCATCACCGGTATCTGGCTGGAGACGAACCACTGTGATACGGAGACGTCCTCCAGACCGGCCAGAGAAAGGGCCGTGTAAAGGCTTGCGTCGGAAGGTCCCCAGCAGGTGAAATAGGAAAGCAGGACTGCGGAGGCCGCCGTGCTCTTGGAGCATCCCACTTTCAGCATCACCGGATACAGGGTGGCGATCATCAGGGCGGCGACGCTGATGCCGCTGGGAATAACGATTTTGATCAGGTTGCCCACGATTACCACCATGGCCGCCAGCAGGTAAGGCGCTTTGATTTTTTTCAGCGGCGACGCTACCATGGTGGCAAACATGTCAGAAGCTTTGATGTGCTGCATATACACGATGTAGCCGTAGATGGACATAATAATCAGCACATTTCCCGCCATGGTTCCCTGGGCGCTGGAATTGATTTTTTCGAAAATATCGAAAAAGGCGCTTCCGCAGCCATTTTCGCCCATAACAGTGCCCTTTGCGACGGTCAGGCCACCGTAGGCGATCAGAGACAGGGTCAGAAGGACCACTGACGTTTTGTACTTTTTTACGATACTGAAAATAAGCAGGCCCAGAAGGACCGCCGTTGCCAAGATTTGAAGCATTTCATTTCCTCCTAATTTAGTTCCGCAGCTCCCCTCCCAAGCCCCTTTAAACTGGGAGAATTTCCAGCCACTAAAGTGTCTGTAAATCCTCCCGGGGCTTGTCCGGTCCGCTGCTGTTTTCATAGACCACTTGACATTTAGTTCCGCTACAGTCCTCCTGAGCCCCCTGTATCTGGAAGAATTTCCGGCTGCTGAAGCATCCGAAAATCTTTCCGGGGCTCATGCGGACTTCCGCTGTTTTGGATGATTCTTGTTAAAGATATCATACTAGAATTTCCCCTTTTTTTCTATTCTACCCGCTGTTCAAAGTGCGCTGCGGTTTTTTGGGCAGACGGACCAGAACGGAACAAAATTGAAAAATCCGTCAAAGTGTGGTAGAATGATTGCGTTTTGAACGGAAAGCGGCGGAATTTTGGAAGGAGAGGGCATGATGAAAAAAACGGCGCTGTTTTTAAACATGCAGATTTTATCGGATTATCTGGACGACCGGTTCTCGGATTATCTGTTTTACCGGAATAAGGACCCTATGAAGCTGGAGGATGTCCGTCTGTTTCAGGGGCAGCAGGAGATTTATGAACAGTATGTATATGTCGTGACGCCGGAGTATCTGGAACAGATTATGGATACAAGCTGCTGTATGATTCTGGTGGGAAAGACGGATATTCCCATTCATTCCATCCATCCGCAGAGTTCTGTCATCTATATTTCCAGAGAGGAGAGCCCTTTTCATATTCTGGAGTTGGTTCAGGATGTATTTTCCAGGTTCCGCAGATGGACCGGTCAGTTGAATCAGTTGCTGGTCAATCATGCCACTCTCTATGATTACTGCGCCGTTTCCGATGAGATTTTTCAGAATCCCATGTATATTCTGGATGCCAGCAATAATGCGCTGGTGCGCACCTCTTATGTATCGGGTATGATGCGGATGTCGGTGGACCCGGATACCGGCAGGCTGCTTCTGTCGGCTGAGCGGCGGAATCTCCATTCCCATACGAGAGAATTTCTGGAAACTTATAGTACGAGAAAAGCCCATTACTGGACGCCGGAATGGAACAAGCACCGGGATATTTACATCAACATCTTTGACGACGAACAGCGCTATCAGGGGAGAATCCTGATTAATGAGCTGCAGTCTTCCATAAAGCCCAGCCAGTTAAAACTTTTGGAATATTTTTCTATATATATTTCAGAAGCCTTCCGTTTTCTGAGAAAAGAGGATAATAAGGCAGAAAATCCTTTTGTGGTGCTTTTGTCCCACATTTTATTCCGGCGGCTGGACGCCCATTCCGATACCTGGGAGCAGCTGGAGCAAAAAGGATGGCATCAGGAAGGGCGTTATCTGACGGCTTCCGCGCCTCTGGCACCTCTCGATTCCAGCTATACCCGAAGCATTTGTCTGAGCATTATGGAAAATATCAATGACAGCGTGGCTTTTTTCGAAAATGAAAGGCTGTATGTGGTCTGCCATCTGCCGGAGACGGTATTGGATCCGGTGCCTTATTACAGGCTTCTTCATGAGATCGGGCTGAAAAACAGCATTCATTTTGGCGCCAGCGATCTGTTCTACAATCTGATCCGGCTGCCGGAATACGAAAAGCAGGCTTATTATGGGCGAAAATATGGGATGGAGCAGGAGCCGGACCGTTACTGTCATCCCTTTTCCCGTATTGCCCTCAGCTATATGCTGACCCATGCCACCGGCAGCCTGCCGATGAATGTGGTCTGTTCCTCGGCTCTGCGCACATTAAAAAAGATCGACCGGGAAAAGAATACGGATTATTATCATACGCTGGAAACGTATATAAAAGCGGACTGTCAGCCGGTGCTGGCGGCCAAGGCGCTGTTTCTGCACAGAGGAACGCTGACTTACCGGCTGAAAAAAATCCAGGCCTTTACAAGCCTGGATCTGGAGGATTCCGATACCATATTTTATCTGAATCTGTCCCTTCGCATTTACGAATTATTTCGATAAGATGATTTTACAGCGGCCAGAGCAGCGGAATTCCGATTACACAGCCTGCCAGACCGATGCATACCAGGGGCAGACCCTGAATCATCCAGTCGCGGAACCGGATATTCCCTTCTTCGGCCAGCATGGGATAAGTAGGCGCGGCGATCGGCAGGACGAAGCTGCTGCTGGCGGCGACCATGGCGGTGATCATAATCGGTTTTAGATGAACGTGAAGGGTAGAAGAAAGCATCAGCACAAAGGGCAGAACGACGCCGAAGGTTCCGGTGTTATTTAAAAACTGCGTGATTGTGACAACGATAAGAAATACGATTCCGATCAGAAGCCGGTCCGGCACGCCGTTTCCAAACAAAATCGCCGCCTGTTCCGACAGAAGCATATCCAGTCCCGCGCTGGTAATTCCTTTTCCAAGAGCCTGAATGCCCATGATAAACATCAGAATATCCCACCGGATGGACTGCGCCATTTCTTCCGCGGTCAGAATTTTCGCCCCGCCGATCAGCAGGAGCACCAGAGCGCCTGCCACACTGGAAGAAATCCAGGTGTTTCCGTCCAGTACAATCAGAATCAGAAAGAGGAAAAAACTGCAGACGGTAATCAGTTGATTTCGGCGGTTTTTCGGGTCGGGGGATTCGTGTTTGTATTCGTTTCCGTTTTGGATACTGTGTTTCGTTCCGTTTTTATATTTGATTTTGTCTCCGAATCCGAAATCGCTTTTATTTTCGCTTCTTTTTCCGGTTTCCGATTCTCCGGTAAAGTCCTGGTCTTTACAGTCCGGAAGAAAGCGGCTGCCAATCAGGCAAAAATAGAGAATCATCGCTATTCCGACAGGCAGAGCAATCAGAGAAATCTCGAACACCCCCATGGCGCCGCCGGGCACCGCGTCTTCGTAAGCGGCTTTCCCTACCATGTTTAACGGCGTCCCTACCAGTGTCATCATGCCGCCGATGGTGGCGGAGTAGCCGATGGCCATCATAACTTTTGCGCGGCTGACCTGCAGACTTGTGCCCAGAGCCAGTACCAGGGAAAGCATGGCAACCTGTACGCCGAGGCTGGACATAAATGCGGACATGGCGGCGGTAACAAGACAGAGAAGCAGCAGGATCATGGCTTCGTTTCGGATATGTTCCAGCTTTTTTCCGATGCCGTCGCTTAACTTTCCTGCCAGTCCCACTTTGAAAAATGCTTCGCTGATCACAAAAGCACCCACAAACACGAACATGGATTTATCCGCAAGCCCCGCAAAAGCGTCCTTGGCTGACAAAATGCCGGAAGCGGACAGAAGGCATGGAATCAGCAGGCCGATCCAGCCAAGAGACGCTTTTTTTGTAAGCAGCAGCAGGACAGTCAGCAGAAGGACTGCCGTTACGAGTGCTCCGTTCCACATATGGATATCCCCCCTTTTTTATTTCCGCGGGCAGCAAGCCGGACGGACAGGTTTTTATGATGTCACATCAGTATAACATTCCTTTTATTTTTTGCCTATTCAGCCGGAATTATAAAAATGGAAGGGAATTTTTCCGCATGTGGATGAAATTTTTTGTATCCTGATGAAATGAATAAATGAATCCTGCTTCGCGGGATCGTGCCGCGGCGGAACGAAAGGGCCTGAAAACAGGCCCCGTAATGTCAGCGGTGAAAAATGATCTGTAAAAAAATATCCGTATATTTTTGTGTTTTAGTTTTCAGTTTTTAGTTCTTCATGGCAGCCTGCACATGTTTTAAATAAAGCTGCCGGATGCCCTCGTATTCGCCCAGCCCTTTCAGGTGACATTCCACCGGAAAGCCGGCCTGTTCAAACTGATACCGCCAGGAATCCGGATCGTCGCCGGCCATGTCGTTCATGGCATGGTCGCCGGCCACGACCATAAAAGGAGCCAGGTGGACTTTTCTGGGCTGATATGCCTTTACCTGCTTCATCAGGGATTCCATGCTGGGATAGGCTTCCACGGTGCCGAGGAAAATATTTTTGTGTCCCATATCTTTAAAAGTGTAGTCCAGGGCCGCGTATACCGAATTTGCGTAGTGGGTGGTGCCGTGTCCCATGAAAACCAGTACTTCGTCGTCGGGAAGATCATGGAAATCCGTCAGCAGCGCATGGATGGAGTCCACATTGTCCTGGGTGGTGGTCAGCAGCGGATCTCCGAACCGGATGGAATCCATCTGACTCTGGTAAGCCAGCACGTCCTCTTTCATCAGGTCATTTTCGATGCCGTTGATGATATGGGTGGGCTGTACGACCACTTCCTTGATTCCGTCGATTACCATCTGTGCCATGGCCTCGGTGACGGTGGGGATTTTTATGCCGTCCCGTTTCAGGATTTTTCTGATAATCATCTTGCTGGTCCAGGCCCGGTACAGTTTATAGTCCGGGTAGGCTCTGCGGATGCTGTCCTCGATCACGTCAATGGTTTTCTCTCTTGTCTCGTTTACGCTGGTTCCAAAACTTACGGCCAGTATGGCCTTCTTACATGTCCCGTCTGTCATGGCGGTTCCTCCCGTATGTAGTAATATAATGACCCGGCCGGCGAAGCGAGGACGCGCGAACGCAAAGGAAATGCGCCGGTTAAAAACGAAAAAAGTCCATCCGTAGAGCGGATGAACCAAATGAGAACAATACGTTCTCCTTTACACGTCGTCATCCTTCGTAACTAGGTGCAGTACCATTTCGAACTGGCGGGTATTCTGACTGAAAGCCGGTTTTCCGGCTTTTCACAGTGGCGTGACCGTTCGGGATTTGCACCCGATTCCCACCGCGGCAGTTCTGTTCAGTTGGTGTTCGTGATAAGTGTATCACGCATTGGGCGGATTGTCAAATACAGTAATGGTTATTTAAAGATTGATTTTATGCGGAGATTTATGATTCCCAAGGGACAGGAGGCGTTGTTTGGCAAGACTGGTGTTATGACAGAGCATACAGGTTTGATGCAGGAACTGGAAGCAATGCGTCCAAAGAAAGTATAGCAGAGTATGGGGCACCTGAACAGTAACCCCGTATCAGAAAAAATAAAAGTTGATTGACAGAATATTGCTTACAAGATACAATATTAACATATATTATAAAAAAATCATATTTTTCAACAGAATTTTTATGGAGATAATTGAAATGCACAAAATATTTGGAATAAATGAAGGGGGTGAATATGTACATAGAAAGGGAGCGTACTTAATCCCTGTAAAAGATGACCGTATTGGAATTGTGCGAACACCGAAAGGGTATTTTCTGCTGGGCGGCGGAATTGATAACGGGGAAACGGATACATTGTGCATTATGCGGGAATGTATGGAGGAAATAGGGTATTCCGTTTTGATTAAGAAGAAAATATGCTCAGCGGAAAGCTATGTAAAACATCCCGTGATAGGTTATTTTCATCCGATCCAAACGTACTACTTGGGAGAACTGGTCGAACAAAAACAGGCTCCGATGGAATCTGACCATAAACTTATATGGATGGATTATGACAGCATCAGGGGCAGGATGTTTCTGGAAATGCAGAATTGGGCTTTGGAGCAGAGCTGGAACAGTGCAGGAGATTAAGTTTTATGCGGTAGTGTTAAGTGGCTTATGAAAATATGAGAGATCAAATCGCAGTTAAATTTACACTTTTGGAAAATAAAAAAGAGAAGTAATTGTTTTTTGCGGTCCCGTTTGCGGACTATAAATATCGTATGCTTGCTCTGTTGCATAAGCTGTGTCCGCAATTATGGGAGAGGGTTTTCGTATAATATTTGTTAATTTTCATATTCCTCTTGTATTATTACTGAAAAACGAATATACTAAAAGTAAGAAAATAAGATTTTCCTACTTTTGTACAAAATGTAAAGGAGACGACACTATGTTAGCTGAATTACGCCCCAAAGCCCAGATTACCATTCCAAAAGAAATCATTGTTAAGCTCGGCCTGTCAGAAGGTGACAAGCTGGATATCTTCGAGAAAGACGGTTCGATCTGCATCATGCCGGTGGCTGTCTACCCTAAAAAATACCTGAATGAGCTTCGGGAAGAAATCAGCGATGTAAAGGCGAAGCTTGCATCTGGAGAACAACCTGTTTTCGATAGTGTGGACGCTCTGTTTGACAAGCTGGAGTCAGAATGATGGCATATGAGTTTACTTTTACGCCTCGCTTCCAAAAACACTTTAAGCATCTGACTGTCCAAGAAAAGAAGCAGCTTAAAAGCAAGCTGCAGCTTCTGGCCCAAAATCCTTCTCACCCCTCCCTGCGAACCAAACACATCCAGGGGATTACAGATCTTTTTGAGTGCAGCGTCAACATGGATATCCGTATTATCTGGTATTACGAAGATGACAAAATGATTATTTTGGTAGATGTAGGGCATCATGACATACTAAAGCAATTTTAAGAATCCGAATCCATAAACTGCTGTAGCACTTCCCCGATATCCGCCTGAATGCAGATGGAACTATCTCTGATTTCCTCCGGCGCATAAGATTCTTTGGCATTGATACAAATATATTCTGCATTTTTCCACTCATGAATCATGCGCCAGAACGGATACTTTATAATCCCCGGCGTGTTACCGCCGACACCTAATTCCAGATATACGATTTTCAGGTCCTTATGACGGCTTATAAAGGTTTGATACCTGCCGGCGGCCCTATGCCAGCCTTTGTCTTCCACAAGGGTATTGTCTGTCCGCAAATTCATTGCCATAGGCGCGCCGCAGACCGGGCAATGGGGAACTAACTCGGACGGAATACGCATTTTTTTGTTCGGCAACCATTTTTTTAATGATGGGTTCGTTATCATAGGTTTTATTGTGGCAGGGCTTTGAACATTGCCATAATCCATAGTCGCCCTGTGTATAAAATAGCCTGTGCTTATCAAACCCTGCTTTTTGAAAAAATGGTCTACATTTGTTGTTAAAACAAAATAGTCCTTATCCCGTACCAGATTGTATAAATCATAATAGACGTTTTTGGGTGTGTTTTGGTAACGGTTCATAAAAATATAACGGCTCCAATACGCCCAGTGTTCTTCTGCTGTTTTGTAGGGATAAAAGCCTGCCGAATACATGTCCTTAACCGGTTATGAACCATTTGCGCAGATAACCGCGATTTTCATAGTTTTCGTTCCTCCTGTTCTTTTACAGTTTTTTGAGTTTGTTCGCGGATTGTTTTTTCCCGCTTGCAGGATTATAATATATCCGCAGGGCGAAAACGTAAAGTAAGCACTTTATTGTGCCGTAGTTACCTAAAAGAAACGATTGTGAGGAAATGGACGCCATGTTTTCATGGGGAACAGAATACAAAAAGAAAAACAGTCAGGTCCTCTGAAACCCACTTGACACCAACACCGAAAGCTGCCATAATGAACATTGTTCATATTGAGGTGATTTCATGAATACCGTTATAACGTCAAAGGATGACATTTTAAAAAACAGCAGAGAGCTAATCCGGCGGGAGGGCTGGTCGGCGGTGAATATCCGTTCCGTGGCAGTGGCCTGCGGCGTATCGGTGGGCTCGATCTACAATTATTTTGGTTCAAAGGCCGAGCTGGTCAGCGCCGCGGTGGAGAGTGTATGGCATGAGATTTTTCATCTGCCCCAGGAAGAAACGGCTTTTTCCGATACGCTGTCCTGTGTTTCCTGGATTTACGAACGGATGGAGTACGGCAGCAGGGAATATCCCGGTTTTTTCACCCTTCATTCATTCAGCTTTATCGGGCAGGAGAGGGCGGACGGAAAGCGGATGATGGATCGGACCTGGGAGCATATTGAAAAGCGTTTGTGTTCCGTAATCAAACAGGACCCGAATGTCCGCGCCGATGCCTTTGACGGACAGTTTACGGCGGAAAAGTTTGCCGGTGTTTTGTTCTCGCTGCTCCTGTCCGCGCTGCTGCGGCAGGATTATGATCCTTACGCTGTGCTGGAGATCATCCGCAGAACGCTTTATGAAAGAAATCCCGCATATTCCGTATAAATGTGCGGGAATTTTTACCAAGCATAGTGAACAATGTTCAGAAAGGAGAATAAATGATGCAGGCAATAATGGAAACGCTTTTTGATGCGGTGTATCTGATTCTGGTCATTACAATCGGAATTCGGATGATTCGGGGAAGTGTGCCGAACAGTCCGTTTCGTCTGTTTGGATGGATGGCGGTGGTGCTGGGCGCCGGCGATTCGTTTCATCTGGTTCCCCGCGCCGTCGCCCTCTGTACCACGGGGCTGGAAAACTATACGGCGGCTCTGGGAGCCGGAAAATGGATTACGTCCGTTACAATGACTGTTTTCTATGTACTGCTTTACCATCCGGTCTTTAACACTTTATAAAATCAAAAAGCGCTGTATAGCCTTTATTTTCA
>CAOKOL010000004.1 GCA_948470335.1 uncultured Lachnospiraceae bacterium
GCACATTTTTATTCTTTATGCTCTCTGGACTGCTCAAGCCCCACAATCATCCATCTCTTATCCCTCTCATTTCTGAAAATCAACCCTTTCCTGCTTATTCGCTATTGAGTTTCCGAGAGTGCTCATATATTTCATTTTTTCTATGCAACACTTTAACCCTAAAGCAGCTTTCCCGCCGCCTCTCTCCAAAATGACTTTACTTTTCTCTGTTCCAGAAACTGTTCGCCGCACCAGCCGGCATTATAGTGATGAATCCCAACCGTATCCTCCGACTGCACATAATTGTCAAACAGAAAGTCATCTACCGGCGTATGGAATCTTCTCGGCAGAATCAGCATGTCATCCGCCATCTGCATGCTTCCGTCCAGCCGTATCCCCCTGTTTCTGAAAACATCCCGGATATACACCGGCTGCACATACTTCCATAACATCGGCGTTCCGTCCCGGTCACAGAAATCCCTGTCTTTGTACAGATCCAGAAGCTGACCGATAAACGGGTTATGTTTCACACTGCCAAAGCCGGAGCCCAGGTCAATATCATGCTGTGTTCCAAAGTTAAAAAACCCATCAAATCTTAACCAGGGATCGGGTCTTTTGAGTAACTCCACATCCATATCCAGATAAATGCCCCCATATCTGTAAACAACATCCAGCCTCGCATAGTCCGACACAAACGCCCATTTCCTCTTTTCGTATGCCTGCTTTGTAAAACGGGTTCTGCCGCAGTCATAGTTCCCCGCATTCCACTCAATAATCTCATAATCCGGACATACGCGTTTCCAGGAGTCAATACAGCGCTGGTAATCCTTTGGCTTTTCTTCGCCGCTGAACCAGAAACAGTGTATCTTCCTAGCAATCCGCTCAGGGGCCCGCGCTGCCGCATGAATCTTATTTAAGACACCGGCATCGTCTTTTCCGTCCGACACCGCCCAAATCAACGGCAGAACAAAACACTGGACGCTGTCCGGCAGTTGCTGCGCACACAATGCCTGATACATACTGTCAAGCTGCTTTGTGCTGCATAAAAGCACCACGGCACGGTCCACCGTACGCAGATACTCCACGCCGTATATCCTGTAATCACAGCCCGCCGCCGAAATCTTTTCTCCGGCTTTCCCGTTATCAATATATCCCGCAACGGATGACTGAATCCGGCTGTACGCGTCTCTTTTCCTGAACTGCTGATATACGTCACCCAGGCCGTATATGTACAGGTTTTTATCCGCAACATAACGGATAAAGGCTTCCATAGGGGCATTTTGTATTCTCATTCCTTCTCCTGCCTGTCCGCGTCCATTCCCAGCAATAAATTTAAACTGTTATACACAATACTGTTGGGACCGTTTCCCGCATTGCTGTTAACCGCTTCCCAGAAATATTTCTGACCGGGATACGGCGTCAACTGCCGCACATTTTCCGCGTCCGTCTCAAAAGGGACAAAGCACAGCTTCCGTTTATATCCCTCTATTTTCAGAAACGCCTCCATCGTCTCACGGCTCTCCGTATACATCTCTATAAACAGATTTTCATAATTGATTTTTATCCGTCTTCTGTTCCACTTCTCAGCCGCTTCCCCAGGGTCGTATCATGGTTGCAGTGCACTTCGATATCGTAAAGAAGCATGACCGGGTAATTCTTTTTCGAATTGGCACTAAACGCATAGTTCAAAAAGGTAAGATCACATCCCATATAATACCGAAAACGGGCAAGAAGCTTTAAGTAATCCGGCTCCCTGACAAAAAGATTTTTAAACGGCGACCGGCACTCTATTCCCAGCGTATGGCAGACCGTTCCGCCCCAGCAGTTATTGGAAATGATGCTGATATCACTGTCCCGGAATGCAATGTACCGTTCAAAGTCAAGGGACGGTATCTGCAATACCCTGTATGGTAAGATACGGCGGCGGCCGATCCCAAGCCCCGTCAGGTCATCCACAATTTCTCTGAAATAGATGTCCGACATTACCACAATAAAGTCAAAGCCGCTTTTACAAATCTCTTCATATTTAATCACCGGATATCCGTCTAACTTCACGGCATCCGGGGTATGCCTTGCCGTAACGCCGATCATCCGAAACTGTCCCGTCATATCGAAATACCTGATTATGTTGAAGTTCCTGTTATACTGCTCCCCAAGCCCGTAAATCAAAACTTTATATTCTGCCATACTCACCTTCTGTTATGCGCAATCGCCCATTCATAATACCTTTCCAATTTTCTGACCGCATACTCCGGTTGATAACGTGCTAATACCTTTTTGCTGTTTTCCGTCAGACAGCGGCGTTCCCCTTCGTTCAGGCCATATACATGCCTTGCCGCCTTTAACAGTTCATCCCTGCTGCCCGGCCGCACCAGATAACCGTTTACATGATCCTCAATTAACTGTTCCAGACTTGTACCATATGTACCTATTACAATCTGTTCCAGATACAGTGCCTCAAGACAGGAGTTCGGCAGATTATCAATCAACGAAGGAATCAAGACACACTTCGCATGCCGTATAATCGGAAATAACAGTTCCTGACGGACCGGACCAAGATAAATAAAGCGCTCTGCATGTATTCCCAGTTTTTTCCGAAGAATACTTACCGCATCTTTTCCACCCTGCGGAGAGTTCCACCCGGCAACAACGAAAAAAAGATTCCGATAAGACTCCAAAAGCTCGAACATCATATCTTCGATCACCTCAAAGCCCTTGTCTATAGAAGTCTGTCCATAAAATAAAAAATACGCTTTTCCTTTCAGCCTGTCCTCATATAACCTTTCATCTTCTGTAACACCGCCGTTATAAGGTGTCTCCATAATGACTACGTTTCTGTGAATGTCTCTGCCAAACCGATCCCCCAGCACCCTGCTGGGCGACAATATGCCGTCGGCGCGCCGGCCGGCCATTCTTTCCCAAAATGAATAGCACTCCACATGTTTAAAAATCTGGCTTTCCTTGTACTGAATACGTGAGTAAGTAGATAGCCGGAGAATACCCGGACATTTCAGGGAATGCAGACATCCGACGCCTGACCATCCGGCATATTGGACGATGTCGATCTTCCTGCGTTTGTTCAGTTCCCTGAGTTTCCTCTGAAACGTAATCTCCCGCTGTAACACCTTCCTCGAAACATCAATCACGCCGCCTTCCAATTCCTGAGGGGTCTCACAATTATATACGGTTATACCTTTATACTTCCATTCTCTGCCGTAACCCGCTCCCGCTACAATCTCGACCCTGTGCCCTCTCTCTGCCAGAAAACGTACTATTTTATAGATGTAACCGGGCATACCCGCCAACGGCTTTTTTTCGCTCTCAGCAAAAAAAGCCGTTACAAATATGATATACATACATAAAATCCCCTAAACGCCATACAGCACATCTTCCAGCGAAATAATCGGACAGTCGACCTTCCGACTCAGAATCTCCTCAATTTCATCGAAAAATGTAATTGCAGTTACTACAATGGCATCTACCTTCCGCAAATCCTCTCCGGGTTCCACAATATTGATATCCAGATACAGACTTTTCGCGTTCCTGTCAATTCCGTACATCACTTCCGTTTTTGTACCTTCCAGCTCGTATACCAGGGATTCCCCTGCAAAACTCATTCCGTAAATTGCAATTTTTCGATATCCGTTCTCTTCAAAATATTCGGACAGGTTTTTCCCCTCCTGTTTCACCCTGACCCACTGATTCATCATTTGAAACAACGCAAAATGTTTGTTGGACATTTTCTGTTTTTCATCCAGTGCTTTACTCATTTTAACGCCTGCCGCTCCCGCGCCTGCCGCTGCTCCCAATAATGCCGATAATCCCCCGATTACTCCTTTTTTCATGACCATTCCTCCCGATTTTTCTTACTGTTCATTAGTTTCATCCAGATGCCCATAACTCTCTTTGTGCCGTACATACCGGCTCTCTTTCGAGATGCTGCGGAATATTTGTTCCATAATATATGGTCTTCTAATAACCGTAAGACCGCTTTGCCAATCTCCTGTTCCTCCGGCATAATCGGCTGTTGTGACAGAACATCGTGCTCGATATAAGAAGTTAAAATTCCATATTTGGCATATTGTATACCCCTCACCAGCCCTTCTGCCTTTAAAATCTCTCCCGGCGCCCCCGGACTGTCAATCGAAACAACGGGAATTCCAAATGACATCGCTTCGATCATACTGTTGGGAAACCCCTCTGTTTTCGAAGTCATTAAAAAAACCTTCGCATGCTGCAGGTAATAACCTACATTTTTCTGAAAACCGGTAAAAATAACTTTATCTTCAAGGCCAAGCTTTCGGACCAGCGCTTTAAGCCGCCCCTCTGCCGGACCTGTTCCCAATAATAACAGTTTCGCTTCCGAGTTCTTTTCAGCAACCGTTGAAAACGCCCTGATTGCCACATTATGCTGCTTTACATTCTCCAGCCTGCCAACGCAGATCACTGTCTGATTTCCATATTCCCACGCCATCCCGTTATTTTCCTGCTCCAGTTTGGCAACAGCGTTTGGAATCCTGACCATCCGTTTTCTTCGGATACCATATTCTTTAACCATTTCTCTGAGCGCATAATTTGTCATTACCACCACTTTATCCGCACGATTATATAATAAGTGAATGATTCCCTTATTATATAAATATGATTTCTGCAGATCTTTCCGTTGAGAAATAATTGTACATATTCTCGTAATCACAAGGTCATCTCTTCGAGATAGAATATTAATATAGTTAAACTCCTCCATAAAGCTAACCGATGCTTGAATCTTATATTTCTTTTTATATCCGCGCATAATATACGCCCACTTCAACATGGATTGCGGACGCATATCGTCCATAGAAATCTCCGTATAAATAATCTGCCCTTGTATCTGATAAGCACTTTTGATTTTATTATCCGCCAGAAAATAATACACGTTATGCCCATTTTTTATACAGTAATTTCCCAATTCTCCGGCAACGCGCTCAGCACCACCGCCCAGCAACTCCGGAATCAATATTGCAATGTTAATGACTGTTTCCTCCTGCCCTTTGCTTATATTACCCCTATTAATGTTCTATAATGTGCAATAAAGAATAGTGCTTGTATATCTCCAGCCAAAATGTCTTATATAAAATTTATATTCCGGAACCAGCGAGTCTATATATCTGGGAATATCCCATAAATCCTCCGGTTTGTGATAAATACATATTGCCAGTTTAGGCTTATATTTTTTTATTGTATCCGCCGCCCCCTGTAAAGCTTTTAACTCAGCGCCTTCAATATCCATTTTAATAAAAGAGACTGCTTCGTCCACAGCAGAATCAAGATCAATCGTCCATATCTTTTCGCTTTCTTCACCTTCAATGATTTTTCCTGATAATGCGGCATTTCCATTGGAGAAGCCTATTTCTTTTTCACAGTCATATAATCCTTTTTTATATAACCTAATCCGGTCTCCATATCTCCAGATTTTCTCTTCAATTATTTCAGCCTTATCTTTCTGCGGCTCAAATGAATATATTCGCTTAAATTTCCCTTTCGTATAATTTACAAATTCTTCTATTGTATCGCCGTCGTATCCTCCACCGTCAATCAGGATTTCTTCCTCTTCAATCTTAAAAATTTCGTCAATAAAATATTCACTTCCTGAGCTTCTAATATCCGTATAATCGAAAAACCCTGCTTTCCGTTTTTCCACAATTTTATCTATAACTTGCTTTGATTCGTTATCAGACATTCTCTTTCTCAACCACTCAATATTGGCTGTGCTGATATCGGGCTGATAACATGTATCCCGCACTTCATCCGGTAAATCTAAAAAAAACACTGAAAAATAGTTTTGTACGCCCGCTTTATGCAATTGAACCGCTATATCTGCCGTCTTCATACTGCAAATTAAAATAATAATTCCATTTATATCAATATCAGCCAAAATATTAGCGGAATACACGTTAAGTCCGCAGATTTCTTTTCCATGTTTATGCGTATCATTATCTATAAATCCTGCAATGTCCCAAACCGTCTGATACTTTTTTAACTCTCGCCAAATATGCTGACCAAATTCCCCGGCGCCAAACAAATACATTTTCTTTTTTTGGCACATTCTTTCACGTCATCCCACGTATCTTTTCTGAAATCTTTTAACATATAAACACCTTATCACTTTTCCTTGCTTCATTTAATCAATGATTCCTCAAATTAGTCCGACAGGTTTCTTTTCATCATCACATAATCACTCATTCCAATTCCATTATATTTTTGATATACTTTCTGAAACAGAATTTCCATATCTTCATATAATTTCTCTATGCTTCTCTGCGTCTTAAAAATGGGATTGACACCCGGTCCTATAATATCCTTTTATAATCTTTTTGCATTCCCGGCTACCATCTCTTTCTTATATCTCCCATACTTAGTCGTTATATAATCTGTTATCCCTATCCCATCAAAATCTTTCGAAATCTCTTCAAATAATATTTCTAAATCCAAATATAATTTTTCAATAGCTCCTTTATTTTTAAACGTAGGATTTGTTCCTGCTGTTAGTTCAGAAGAATGAAGCATAAATTCAAGATAATCTAACTTGTTATTTTTTTTTACTTTTTCTTTAATCCAAAGCATTTGCTCTAAATTATTTCCATTTGGCCGAAGCCACACCGTCGAATGTTTTATTGTCAGGGAATCAAATGTAATCTGTTTTAAAATGGTTGGCGGAACCTCATATATTCCTGAGCATCCAGATTTATGAATATTTTTGGATGAAAGCATATATTCTCCTTTATATGCGTCCTTTGAATAATCCTTCCCGTATTTCCAATTTCCAACACAGTTACTCCATGATACATAAGGAGTCATACTACAATCAACTATATAGCCTAATTTTTTTAAACACTTAAGTACAAACTCATCAAACCACCATCTTCCGCTTCTGTGACTTGTTATTGATACTTGAAATACATCTTCAAGATTTCTGGTTAAATATTTCATCTTTTCCCACTGCAGACGTTGTGAATATTCACCAATATATGTATGTGTCCCTCTGGGATTATAAGGCAAATGTTTAATTGGAGGTGAATTCCACGCATGCATATGCATTCCAATTTCTGCCGTGCCTTTTCGTAATGCATAGCGAGCCAATTCTACAAACGGTTTTGCTTCTGACATCTCATAATTTGTTAAATAAACAGGAACAAAGTTATATTTTTCACACAGTTGCTGAAAATTCTCCAAATTCTTTGCATTTTCAGTTGTGATTTTTTTCAATCCCTTTTGTGTTATTTTATTAGCCCATAAATCATCTCCTTCCGTATCCACGGTAATGATAAATTTCTTCTTCATTTTCCCTCAATATACCCTTTCCACCCTTTTGACGGCACAAATTTATATATATTCTTTAATTCTGATATTTTTCCACAAAACTGCTCATAATTTGAACATACTGTATTTCCACCAGAATTTTTCCCAAATAATCGATGATTTTTCTCCGCTTCTTTTAATATAGTCAATCTACATTCATCAAAGCCCATAAATTTAACCAATATTTTATCAAACAACACACTATTATCCGCAAATATAAGGCTATTGGTTCTTTTAGGTACTGGCATCATGGGCCCTTCCCCCTCACCTGCTATAACCATATCCCCAATTGTAATTACTTTTCTTTGTATGTTATTTTGTATCTTTCCTTGTTTATCTGCGTATAGAATTATTTGGTTTATATCTAGAATAGTTTTCCAAATAGTATTATTACCCCACCAACTTCCTTCCGAGTATTTTTCTATTTCACTCAAATTCTTTAATAAAACATTCTCGATCAGCCTCAATGTCCTACTCATAAAAAACAATGATTTCTTATCTAATATATCAACCAAATCATTAATATCACTTTTCTTTTTGTCAATTTTTGATCCTACATAATATTCATCTCCTTCTTTTAAAAGATAAGAGCCTTTTGTATGATGAGGTAAGAAATCTTTCATTGCATTTACCCCAATCATATTTTTTAAAGCTCCTGTATATCCCGCTTTTCTATGTGTTTTGGGTTTTGGAAGATTTATAATAACATCAGCTTTTAAACAAGCTTCACTAATACAATATTCCTGTATCACTCCTTTATGATGTTTATTAACACTCCGATAATCATAGTTTGTAATTCTTAATTTCCCCTCATTACAATTATTATAAAAGTATGACTGTCTCCCAAGATTAACAACTTTACCAGGATATACTGGTTCCATTGCAACATTTATAACATTTCCATTATTCCTATAGCTCCTGTAATTTCTCAAATCTACAAACTCTACGTTTTTGCCTGCCTTTTTATAAAATTTCTCCAACTGGTATATTCCAATATTTCTTTTGAGTTTTTCAAAATCACATGTCTGTACCGGAGCATCTGCAACGATTATTTTGCCTTGTCCTTTTAAGGCAATTAAAACATAATCTATAATACATTTTACAATTGATGTATTGGTAATCAGACAATCTAATCCTTTCTTTCCCACTACAGCCTCATTTTTATGCTTTACCCAATTAGGTTTTATTAATACAATATCACCTGGTGTTACATAATCACCTAATGGATTCCACTGTCGACTTCCAATATGTTTCGCATCCAATGAGAGTGATATAAACATATCTCTCACCATATCATAAACATCGTTTTTCTCTTCCGATATTCCCAGCTCAGCAAATAGATACTCCGGGTATATTTTATCCGGTCTGAAATATTTATCCTTTGGATATTCGGCATTCTCTTTATAATAAATAAAATTTTTCATAATATTTCCTTTTATTTGTTATCTCATCAATTCTGAAATTACCAACTTGTGAACATCTGTATGTTCACCATGAAATAACATATCTGAATCATACCATCCCGGAGCATCATATACCGCCTTCGCCGAAAAACCATAACTCATTTCGATAATTTGCAATTCACTTTTATCATAAATAAAATCATAAGTCATAGTTTGACTGCCAATCTGCTCCGATATTTTTCTAGCAATAGGAATTGCCAAAATATCTTGTTTTGATACATCATAATCAATTTTTCCACTTCCGGACGCTCGGAAATCATTTTCTCTTACATGACGTCGAAATATTATACCTCTCTCACCTATGATGGTTACTCTAATATCATATTCATTACCAGGGATAAATTTTTGCAGCAGCAAACACCCTCTATTATTGACTCCATATCGGACCAAATCATTTTGATATATATCTTTTAAAATATTTCCATACTTACTTTTTTGGGTGTAATATAATTTCATATCTATATCAGGTCTTCTCCAAAAAGAAAAATGTGATTTACATATCTTTTTAGCTTCGTCCATATTTTTTATCAGCCTGACATTACTGCTCCCAGCTCCCTGTGGCAATTTATACACAATCGGAAAGTGCTGTTTTTTTATCCATGCCATAGCACTTGTTTCCTCAAAAAAAATCTTACTCTCAATATATGGCACATTTACTGCTTCCAGCAGATATTTTTCAGAAATCTTATTATCAAACATCCAGCATGTGTTAGAATTCGGATAAACTTTCTTCCCCATAATTTCCGCACTCTTAATAATGTGATAGGCAACATTTTTATCGATGTAATTATCCTGCGACCAGTGCCATATCAGTGCGTCAATATTTTTCAACTGCCTTACAATATCCGATGAGCTACAGTCCACCAATTTATAGGAAACATTCATATTCTTCGCTGCAATCACATATTTTCTACTTCGCAATCCCTTATCTATTCCAATAATCATTTTTACACCCTTTATTTGAATTCTTTAACTTTTCAAATATTTCGATTCCTTGAATGGTATCTACGTCATTTCCAGTCATATATTCTTTTTTACAACAACAGATTATTTTGAAAAAATAAAAGGTGCCTCATTCCGCTCAAAGCTCTGAATCCTTTTGATCTATACTCCAGTTTGTATCCTTTATTGATGAAATAGTCCTCATAATTATGTGCATATCTATAGGGCGGACAGGGAACCTCATCCACAACAATCCTTTCAATCTCATTTCTGGCAATAATATGTTCAAAATACCGACAAAACGTATCTTCATCTAAATTATGCAAAAAATTAACCGCAATTAATAGCGAAATTTTTTGACCTTTAATATCTTGAAATGTTCCTACCCGCGTTTTAAGTAATGGATGTACAAACTTTGCAGCCCTAATAACCCTTTTGTCTATATCGTATCCTATTTTACAACGATTGTGTATCCCTGCGGAAATATCTCCAAGTCCACATCCAATTTCCACAATCTCTCCTTTGACGTTCATGTTGTTGATTTTCTTTATCATCCATTCAGCATAAGTTTTTCTTTCTTCCACATGCCATGGGTCAAAATGAAAACACTTACAAAGCACCAATCTATACCACAACATATAACACACCCTTCCGCGTACAAGCTTTTCAAAATATTGCAGCAAAAACTCACATTTTGATCACACCTACAGAATAAATACTGCTCCATATCAAACACTTTTTTCAATAACGGCTTCCAACCAGTTGTCCAATGTAAACAAGTAACCCGGAGTCCCTTCTCCCATTGCTTGTCTATGGTTTCTCACTTGAAGCAGATCATGATGCAAGCCAATCTGCGCTGCAAGATCGGCCTTTTCTATATATATCGGAAAAGATTTCATTTCCTGTTCCTTTAAATTGACAATCAAAAGACTATGTGTATTTAAATCAATAAATTTCAAATTATCATTCTCTTTGTTCAGCCATAATGAAAATTGCCATCTTGAATATTCATACTCATCCTCTTTTTTCCCGGATAATGTATGGATTTTCCGTCCATTTTCATCGATTACTGACACTTTTTTCTGATTCGTATCACATAAGAAAAAAACTCGTTGATCATAATATCCGTTTATCCATTCTGCTCCACTTTCGCTATAAACCTCTCTCCATCCATTCAAACTTTCATTACATTGGAACAAACTGTTTTTTGTCCCAAAATAAAGGTCACAATCCACATGAAAACAAAATTGCAGTTCAATCATCTTTTTATGAAGAGACTTGACCTCACATGTCTCTGTTTCCAAATCAAAAATATATACACTGTTTGATCCTATAAATACACCATATACTTTATTGGCAACCCGCGCATGTTTATCAAACAAAACGCCTTTCTTTCTGACACTGGTCCTCACTCTGGATAGGCGGCCTGTGGTGATATTCATTTTTATTACGCCAGCAAATATATCAAAAAAATACAACGATTCGTTATACGCTTCAACAAATTGATATTTATCCTCATACTCTAAGTCCGTATCTTCCAATTCATCCAAACTAATGCTTATTAGTTTTTCACTATCTAATCCATAGACGGCAATATTTCGCGCAGAATGCGGCATAAATATCAGTTTATTCCCTGATCGGTATATTTTCGTATATAACCGGTCTGCGTTCTGATATTCATTTGGAAACTGCGCTATATATTCAGTTTTTCCAGTTGCTATATTTAGTCTGCACAGACCATTAAAATCATTAGCAGAAAACCATATGTAATTTTCTATCTGCACACAATCCTCAAACCAAATGGGAATTTTCGTCATATCTTGTAATTTTTGCTTTTTGGCCGGATTCTGTATCAAAATATCCAGACCTTTCTCTCGACACAGTTCCACAACAGAACTTTCATCCCCATAATACGCATCCGCAATCACCACCGCCCGGTCCAAATCCGCCGTACTGTCATAAATCCCCCAGCCTTCTTCTATATACCGGTCCCTGATCCTGCGGTATTCTTCCCAAAGCCGCGGACGCATGGAGCCGATTGTCGCCTGAATCAGAGGATGCGGACGCCATAAAAGCGCCACTTTGTCCTGGTTTTCCTTAAAAATTTCAAACACCGACTCCATCTTGCGAAGCATTTTCTCATCATTATGCAAAAGCGCGCTCACGCTGGTATTATAAAAGACGATCTTTTTCCGGTTTCCATCCGGCTTTTCGATCATCGGCAGCCACTCTGGCGGAACTTCCAGATCTTCCTTTTTTGTGCGGAGCATTTTATCGATCTTCGGGGAGCCCGTTCCCAGGAACTTCTTTTCCAGAAACCGCCTGTCCACATGCCCACCGCCCAGTCCCGCCGCTTTCGCGGCTTTAATATATTCATTAATATATATCTGCCGCATATTTTCTGACTGAACAATCACCTGATCGGCATAAATCGTTCCCGGCAGGAAACAGAAATGCTTCATGTCATCAATAGCTGCCTGATTATTCGGATCAATCTCTCTCAAAATAAAATAGGGAATATACACCATTCGATCCGTAAAGGTTTTCAGATTTTTGGAATAAAAATAGGGATGCACACTGGTCACATGATTGCATTCGTCATATGGATTGTGAATATAAATCACATCCGGCCTGCAGGTTTCCAGATCGTACTCCTCATAATGAGTAATTGGCACATTTTTCGGATACTGATCTCCTTCGTAGTGCATCTCACGGAATGTACCGTCCGGATTTTTGTCAAAATAAGGAATAGGAATCACATATGCATCCGTATTCTCATCAGCATCCGCCGCTTTCCATACGCTTTCCAGGCTGTCCCACATACATGCTTTATATGGCAGGAACACAACTTCCTTCCTGTCATCGGGCAGATCGTAGGTTATGCCGTGCCGAAGCTGGCTTAGCTGCTTTTTTATCTTCTTTGCTGTCTTTCGGCACTGCGTCTCATCCGGAACTGCTTCGCTCATCCGGAAAATATTCTCACAGTAATCCTCCAAAAGTCTCACGAGATAAGCATATTTTTCATCCAGAGTTTCTATACAAGTTCCCATCACAATCGCGGATTCCTGGCACAGAGCGAGGGCCTCTGCTGCGCCGCTGGGATTTGTTCTAATGGATTTGATAATGGTGTCGTTTGCCTTTTCCAGCGTGGATACGGTTTTCAGAAGTTCTTTCTTTTTATAATGCTTCAATGTTCCTACGCCCTCCCTTTGATCCTCGTCCGTAACTTCCAGATTTCTTACGTCTTTTTATTTTGTACAATATTTTTCTACGTCTGCGGCCTTCATAATGATATTTTGTACCACTCTATCGCTTCCCTGATCCCTCTCTCAAAACTCCATTCCGGATCGTATCCCAGTTTTTCCTTTGCTTTTGATATATCCGCATTGCTATGTCGGATATCCCCTGCTCTTTCCGGCCCAAAAATCGGCTCTGTCTCAACACCTAACGCATTTCTCAGATGATAATATACGTCGATCAGATATTCCCTGCCGCCGTACGCGATATTATAGGCAGCTCCCGCGGCATCTTTTTCCGCTATACATGCTTTCAAATTGGCTTCTATCACATTCTCAATATAGGTAAAATCCCGGCTCTGTTTCCCGTCTCCGTTTATAACCGGCCGCTCCCCTTTCAAAAGCATCCTGATAAATTTGGGTATAACAGCCGCATATGCCCCATCCGGGTCCTGCCGTCTTCCGAATACGTTAAAATACCGCAGCCCATAGGTATCCAATCCATAATGCCTGGTATATTGTCCGGCCCATTCTTCATCACATTTTTTCGTCACCGCATACGGGGAAAGGAGATTGCCTTCAACGCCTTCTCTTTTCGGCAGATTAGGTTCATCTCCATACACCGATGAACTGGAGGCATACACAAATTTTTTAACGCCTCTTAATCGGGCCGCTTCCAACATATTAAGGGTACCGGCAATATTATTCGCGCAGTAAAAAAGCGGCATTTCAATACTTCTAGGTACACTTCCCCATGCTGCCTGATGAAGTACAAAATCAACCTTTTCACATGCTTCCATACAGACAGCCGGTTCTTTTACATCTCCTTTGATAAACTCAAACCGTTCATCGGTCATAAATGCCCCGATATTTTCCATCTTTCCTGTGGACAAATCATCCAGACATCTGACCCGGCAGCCCTTTTTCAAAACTGCCTCACAAAGATTGGAACCTATAAAGCCCGCTCCGCCTGTCACCAGAAATACGGTTTCCTCTGGAAAATTTATATTTTCATAACCCATTTACAATCTCCAATACATATATTCGTTATCTTCATATTCTTTTCGGTCAAAAATGCCTTTCAGATCCAGAAGAATTCTTCTCCCCCGGCCAAACATCCCTCTCATCTGATCAGCTTTTATAGCTTTGAATTCATTATGTGAAACCGCAAAAATCACCGCGTCCAGATTATTTATTTCCTCTTTACGGGCGAAATCCACATCATACAATGCCTCGGCCTCCCGTCTGTCCGCGACGGGATCAAAAATCAGCGGAATGATTCCGTATTCTTTCAGTTCCTTCACAATATCAATTACTCTGGTGTTTCTTGTGTCCGGGCAATTCTCTTTAAAAGTAAATCCAAATATAGCGACACGGGCGTTTTTAACCGGTCTGTCAGCTTCTATCAGATGCTTCACACACATCTCGGCAACATATTTTCCCATACCGTCATTGATCCTGCGTCCGGATAATATAACCTGGCTGTGATACCCTAACATCTCCGCTTTGTAAGTCAGATAATATGGGTCCACACCGATACAGTGTCCTCCGACCAGTCCCGGATAGAATTTCATAAAATTCCATTTTGTTCCGGCAGCCTCCAATACCGATCGGGTATCAATTCCCATTTTATTAAATATGATGGACAGTTCATTCATAAAAGCGATATTAATGTCCCTCTGACTGTTTTCTATGACTTTGGCCGCCTCCGCCACTTTGATGCTTTCTGCGCGGTAAACTCCCGCCCTGATTACGGTCCCATATACGTCCGCCACGATATCCAGCGTCTCTTGATCCATTCCCGATACAATTTTCGTTATGTTTTCAAACCTGCGCTCTTGATCGCCGGGGTTAATCCGTTCCGGACTGTAACCCACCTTAAAATCCCTTCCACATTGAAAGCCCGATTCTTTCTCCAGAATCGGAACACAGACTTCTTCTGTCACTCCCGGATACACTGTGGACTCATATACAACAATCGAACCTCTGCACAGATTACGTCCAAGAATCTCACTGGCCGATTCCACCGGTCCCAGATCAGGTGTGTGATCTGCCTTTACCGGAGTGGGAACTGCGATAATATGGAATCTGGCTTTTCGCAACGCTTTTTCGTCCTCAGTAAAATTTACCGCAGTGTTTTGAATTGCCGTATCTCCCACTTCTTTTGTCGGATCAGTGCCGCTCCGGTATTGTTCTATTTTTTTCTCATTTAAGTCAAAGCCAATTACATTAAATTTTTCCGCAAAGGCAACCGCGACCGGTATCCCTACATACCCTAGTCCGATAACAGACAACGATTCTTTCCGGGAAATTAATTTTCCAAGCAACTGATTGTACAAAATACAACCTCCTAAGCTCCCTATTTTTCGCACTCATACCTTGAACAAGTTTTGTGTTTATCATTCTCTGTAGCTATCCGCATATGTTCGTTATTTATTAAAATTAAATTTTAATGGCATTCATTATGAATAGAGAAAGGGGAATCAATCCCCCCTTCTTTTCTTTAGTCGTTTAATATTGAATTTAATTTGTTATATTTATAAAACATATTTGGTACCTCTGTAAAAGAGGTGATGCGACCAGACACTTCCGTGTCCTTCCCGCTTCGCTCCCGGTACTTCTCCCTCGCGGTTTCCCGCGCCGGAGTTCCCATAGGTCCTGGCATACCCAATACCCGGCTCCCAAAAGAACCGGCTTCCAATGCCGTTCTTCTTTTTTTATCATAAGAATTCCCCCGCAGTCCTATTCCCTCTTCCGGTTTCGGTCAAACGCACCCTGCGGTACGTTCATCCACGGTTTCCTTCATAATGAACAATGAAATTTATTTCCTTTACGATTTTCCCTCAGGCGCCGTCTCCTCTTTTATCCCACGCCCTCTTTTCAGCACATTCCTCGCAGTATTCTCCCTCTCCGACAGCTCCATTCCGCAGGCCTTACAGAAAAACATCTCCTGCTTCTTTTCCCCTTCCGCTCCGCAGCCGCTGCACTGATTGCTGATCCCTTTGCCGAACACCTCCGTCACTTCCACGGAACGTTCCGCGCATTTTCTAATCAGCCTGCTCCTGACATACCCTCTCTGCCACATATTCATCGTGGCGTTTATCCTATGGCTGAATCCCGCCTTAGGCGCAGACGGCAGCTTCGGCAGGTACACCGTTCCCGGCTTTTCCGTTTCCAGCATCCGGTTGATCTCTGCGTTTACATAATCGTGCATCGCTTTCTCAAGCCTTGCTTTCCCCGCATTGTATTTCTTTGTGCCGGGATTGTATTTCATATTTCTTCGATGGCGGGGCAGCTTCTCCCGCACATAATCCGTCAGAGCGGATTGATATTCCAGATAACGCTCCCCGTAGGCTCTTCCCCGGTCGGTCACAAACATGCATTTCAGCCCCACCGCCAGCCCCAGTTCTCCGTCATAACCTGCCGGATGCCTCTGTCTGACCTGGACAGGCACATTGACCGTCAGTTTACTTTCTTCCGGATAAAGGCGGATATAAACCTGTCTCGTATACCGGTTGTTATCCGTCAGCGGAATAAAAAGCCTTTTTCCTCTCTCCTTCATGGCCAGATAAATCCCGTGGTCCCCATACCGGTAGCCTTTCGGAGAAGCCGGGAATCCGTCCGCAGCTTCGCTGTGGGGTTTTACCAGATGGCGGCGCACCTGCCTGCGCAGATACTGGTCCAGCCGGTGGGCGTCCACGCCCTCACGCATGGATTCGTAAATCCGTATCCATTTTCCCGTCGGCGCCGACTCTCCTCCCACAAGAACCATCTCGAAGCACTGGCTCTGCTTCATGACAAACCGCAGATAATGTCTCTCCTCCGGCGTCAGGTTCGGATTGGCGCGGATATTCTTCCCAATCTCGTTTTTCACGCGTGCCCACTGGCTTTTGATATCCCCCAGGGCGTCAAAGATCGACAGGTAGAAGTACACCGACGGCAAATTCAGTCGTTCCCGCAGTCCGCTTTTCGTCATTTCATTCTGTACGGTATAACCCGGACTGATTTTCGGAAGGGCGCGGATTCCGCCGTATCTGTCGTAAACATAATTTCTGACATCCATACAATCCCTGGCAATTTCCAGCAGTTTTTCCATATCGGCGGCGGAAATCGGCGTCTGATTGTACTGATAAACGGTTTTGAATATCGTATTTTTCTGTTCTTTCATACCTTTTGACAGCCCCGTCCCGCCGATATCGGCCCAGGTTGTGTGCCCGGATGAAATTTGCGTTGATTTTCGTAGAGTATATCGTTCTACGAAAATATTTTATTCAAAAGAGATCAAATTGATTATATAGAATGTCTGAAATTCTGTCAACCATTTCTAAAATTTTCAGAATTCAATTTCAAAAATTTAATATTAAATGCAAAAGGTAAAAGACTTTTTGCGCATAATGTCCTTTCTACCTTTTATATCGGCAATTTTCACCGGTCTCGTAACGAAGCATCGGAAACTTCTCCCTGAAAAAACTTATTAGCCGTCAAAATTACCGTCAAAAATTTTTTTGCCTCAGTTCTCTGTTTTTCCGGGAATACCATGGGTTATATGCCTTTCAAAATAATTTACGCACATATCTATTTTTTATCCAATTTCCGTCAAAACAATGGTCAGCGGAATCTCAAAAGCTAATAAATATGCGAATTTAGAGGGTATCTTTCGCGGAACGATATATTCTACGAACATGCAGGCCGTACTCTTTAACGCCTGCTTTTCTTTTATACCCTAACATAGAAAAAAGCCCTCACTGAAAACAGGGCTTTTTCACGTATCCGATATGTATTTTCACATAAAACCATCTGCGGCATTATCCTATATAATAATACAGATCATCCCGCCGTTGCTGTCATTGATCACCTTCTTGATCGCATCCTGCAGTTTCTGCTGGCAGTCGTCGGTCATTTGGGCTACCTTGGCCTGAATGCCGTCCTCCACGATCTGTTCGATGGATTTGCCGAAAATATTGGCCTCCCAGATGCCGTTTTCCTCGGCGGACTGGCCCTTAATATACTGGATCAGATCCTGCGCCTGCTGCTCGCTGCCCACAATCGGCGCAATCTCCGTCTCGATCACCGACTGCATCAGATGAATCGACGGGGCCTCCGCCCGCATCTTCACGCCGAATTTATTGCCGTGCTTAATCACCGACGGCTCATCCAGCACAATTTCCTCCCGGTCAGGAATGACCACCCCGTAGCCTTTGTAGCGCACCGATTCCATAGCGTTCTGAACTTTGGAGTAAGAATCCCTTAACTGAGAAAAATCTTTCAGCGTTTTCAAAAGCTGATATTCTCCCGCCACCGGAATCCCCGTATATTCGGAAATCATATTATAATAGAGGGAGGGCTTCATATCCACCCGCAGCGACACCCTGCCGCAGGACAGATCTTTCCTGTCGATTTTAACTTCCTGAACCTCCTCCAGGTCCGTGATAATATTGACAGGATCCGCGTCCCGCATATATGTAATCTTATTAATCACCCCCATGGCCATCTCCATTACCTTTGCTTTCAGCCAGTGGGTGGCAGGCAGAAGCTCCAGCCATTTGGGGATATGGAAATCCACCTGTGACACAGGGAAGCCTTTCAGCACCTCCTCCATAATATGGCAGATATCATCCTTTTTCAACTGCTCACAATTGACAGGCAGCACCGCCACCTGGTATCTTAAGGTCAGCTCAGCGCACATCTGCCCCGTTTCCTCCGAATAGGGACGGCTTGAATTCAGCAGGACCACGAAAGGCTTTCCCAGCTTTTTCAATTCCTGCACCGTTTTTTCTTCCGCCTTTTCATAGGACTCCCGGGGAATCTCCGTAAAGCTGCCGTCCGTAGTTACCACAACGCCAATGGTGGAATGATCGTTAATCACCTTTTTCGTGCCGATCTCCGCCGCCTGGGTAAATGGAATCTCATAGTCAAACCAGGGCGTCTTCACCAGCCGTTCCTCATCATTTTCAATATGCCCGGCCGCCCCTTCCGCCATATAACCCACACAGTCGATCAGCCGCATATTCACCTCCACATCGGGACTGATGGAAATCCGGGCCGCTTCCTTCGGGATAAATTTGGGTTCCGTGGTCATAATCGTCTTGCCCCCCGCGCTCTGGGGCAGCTCATCCTTCGTCCGCTCCCTGTCGTGGACGTCTTCCATGTTGGGCAGCACCATCAGATTCATAAAACGTTTAATAAAAGTGGACTTACCGGTACGCACCGGCCCCACCACCCCTATGTAAATATCGCCGCCGGTACGCAACTGTATATCCTTATAGACATTGAATGGCTCCATAGAAAAACCCCTTCCATATATGCTGATAACAGTATATGCGAAGGGGATATGCGACATACCAATTTTACCTTATTATTTAAGTATCAAGGGCAATAATCCGGCCGGACTATTGCCCTAAAAACATAACATTACACCATAATTAACAAAATGCAAACTTACCAAATAAAATAATAACCATATTGCAACTTATCTATCGCTTATAGTATACCCACTTTTTATAAAAAAGTCAACTAATATTTAGGGCTGCAGCCAATAGCTGTCTGGACGGGCAATTAACCTTGCATTATTATACGCCATTTCTGTTGTAAGGCATGTATGACCATAATATACTGTTTTATCATCACTTAAAGATAAAACCAAAGCCAAATCTGGTTTATCTGGATTTGTCAAATATAGTGGTACCAATAATTGTATTTTATCATTATATAACTGTGGAACAACCTTTTTATAATTAGCTTCAATACGTTTCTTAACTGACCCAATCGCTCCTCCAATAATATTTTGGCAAAATTCTTTTCCATTAGTCCGCAATTGTTCAGGTATTCTCAAAAAATTTTCTTCATCATATAAAATATGATCCCACTGAGGAATAATATCCAATTTTATATCATATATTAATGCGCTGGGATCATCAAAATAACTTGCTCTTTGTAAATTAGACGCTTCTACATTGGGTATATCTGTAAATTTTATGGTATAACTATTATAAAATGCTGTGAATCTCCACTTTTGAAATCCATCTATTGGATTTTTCATACAATAAAAAAATATTGGCTGCCATGTTTTATCATATAATCCCGTATTAAAACAAGCTATCTGTTCAGCCATATAAATATATTTTTGTTTGTTATTCTCAAAAGCTTCTTCCCTTTCCTTCCATAATTTTTCAAAAGTATAATATAAATAATTTTTTAATATGCCAAAATCATTTTTCCCTGCATAACTCCATTTTTCAGGTGACAACTCATTTGTTGCTAATATCTGCAATCTATTAGTGAAAAAATCATAATTGCCCAAATAAGCCCATTCTTTTAAACGAATATTTTTTCTCTACCTCCTTTCCTCCTTCACCGACGGCGGATTCTTCTTCAAAAACTCCATAATCGCCTCATAATGCTCCGGCTTATGGGGATAGCTGCACCCGGTACAGTCCTTCATCAACTTCCCTTCCTTATTCTTAAAATACACCGGCTCTCCCAGACAGTTCTCCAGACTGTTCATGGGACAATAACAAAAGAGGCAGTTAAAATCCTTCCCCTTCATATCCTCATGGCATGGAAAATACTTACATGCCGTATTGCTGAAAAAACGATAACTGTTCTCCATTTCATCTCCTTATCATAGTTCCGCAACTCCCCTCCCATGCCCCCCTGAACTGGGAAAATTTCCAGCCATTAACATGTCTGTAAATTCTCCCGGGGCATGTCCGGTCTGTTGCTGTTTTTATCGTTCCGCAACTCCCCTTCCATGCCCCCCTGAACTGGGAGAATTTCCAGCCATTCACATGTCTGTAAATTCTCCCGGGCCATGTCCGGTCCGTTGCTGGTTTTATCACTCCGTTGCTGTTTTAAAGTTCCATAACTCCGTTTCCACTCTACAGACTGATATCCTGCCGCATCCTCTCCCGGTCCCGTTCCATCATTCTGCCAAGTTCCCCATGCTCCGGCCGTTCCAGCCCCGGATCTTCTGCCAGCAGCAGCGCGGCCGCCTCGGAAGCATCTTTCAGCACGTTGGAATCCGTAAAAATATCTCCGATCCGGAACTCCATGACGCCGCTCTGCCGCACGCCGAAGAAATCTCCCGGACCCCGCAGTTTCAAGTCTTCCGACGCGATCAAAAAACCGTCATTGGAATGATTCAGTATATCCAGCCGTTTCTCACTGGTTTTTGACCCGGAACGGTTAATAAAAACACAGTAGGACTGATGACTGCCCCGCCCTACCCGGCCCCGCAGCTGATGAAGCTGGGCCAGGCCGAACCGCTCGGCGTTTTCGATCACCATCACGGTGGCATTCGGCACATTGATGCCCACTTCCACCACGGTGGTGGACACCAGCACCTGAATCCTGCCTGCGGCAAAGTCTTCCATAATCTGATTCTTTTCCTTCGGCTTCATTTTGCCATGGAGACAGGATACCGTAATCTGCTCCGGCAGATGGTTCCGCACCGTCTTTACATAATCGGTCACATTTTCCGCCTCCATGCCCTCGCTTTCCTCCACCATGGCGCAGATTACATAAGCCTGCCGGCCCTGTTCCGTCTGCTTTCTCAGAAATTCATAAGTATTCGGCAGCTTGTCCGGTCCTATCACGCAGTTTTTCACCGGCAGCCGGGTGGCAGGAAGCTCGTCGATCACCGAGATATCCAGATCCCCGTACAGAATAATGGCCAGCGTTCTCGGAATGGGCGTGGCGCTCATCACCAGCGTATGAGGCTCCTTCCCTTTTCCTCCCAGGCTCTCTCTCTGGTGAACGCCGAAGCGGTGCTGCTCGTCCGTCACCACCAGCGCCAGGTCGGCATATTCCACGCCCTCCTGAATCAGCGCATGGGTGCCCACCACAATATCCGCTTCATGATTCTGAATCCGCTCGTACGCCAGCCGCTTTTCTTTGGCCGTCATCGAACCGGTCAGCAATTCCACCCGCAGCGGAATCTCATTGTCCAAAAGCAGTTCCCGAAACGCCTGCTCATGCTGCTTGGCCAGTACCTCCGTAGGTGCCATCACCGCTCCCTGATACCCGTGCTCCGCCGCTTTCAGCAACGCCAAAAAGGCGATAATGGTCTTTCCGGAACCCACATCGCCCTGTATCAGCCGGTTCATCACCCCTGCTCCTTCCATGTCCGCCAGCACTTCCCCAAGGGTTCTCTGCTGGGCCTGCGTCAGCTCATAGGGCAGCCTGTCAAGCACCCGCTCCACATATGCACTGCCTGCCATGGAAAAGGAATTCAGCTTCTTCTCCCGGTTTTCTTTTAACTGCTGTACTCTGAGGATAAAAAAGAAAAATTCGTCAAACACCAGCCTGCGCCGGGCCAGAACCAGGCTGTTTTCATCGTCGGGAAAATGAATCTGCCTGAGGGCGAAATTCTGTTCCGCCAGTCTGTATTTTTCCCGGACCCAGCCGGGGAGCGGATCTTTCCGGACAGGCATGTTTTTAAGCGCCTGCTCCACGGCCTGGCCGATGGTCTTTGAGGGCAGCCCCTTTGTCACGGAATACACCGGCCGCAGCCGCCCCTGCAAAGTCTCATAACTGTCGGCTGCGTACATCTGGGGCTGATCCATGGAAAATCCGGACCGCCCCCGCACTGCCTTTCCCCGGAACACATAGACGCTTCCCGGCTTTAAAGTGGTTTTCAGATAGGGCATGTTGAACCAGCACAGCTTCACCGTCCCGGTCATATCCCGGCCGGCCGCTCTGATGATCTGCATCTTCTTCACCCAGGTCACGGTCACTTCTTTGCTGATCTGCAGCCGCACGGCCTGTACCTTGCCTTCTTCCAGCTCCCCGGCGTAAACCGGCGGCCCGTAGGCTTCGTAGGTCCTGGGGTAAAATTCCAGCAGTTCTTCCACTGTCGCAAGATTCAGCTTTCCAAACAGCGCCGCCGTTTTTTCCCCGATTCCTTTCAGCGTCGTTAAGGGAGCCCCGAAATCGGATCCGGACATGTGCTCACCTCCCCTGCCTGCGTTTTCTCAGATAATACTGCCTTATTCCACCGAAATCACATAATAATAGATCGGCTGCCCGCCGTTTTGCAGCTCCACGTCACAAGACGGATAAGCTTCCTGCACCTTCCCGCAGAATACCTCCGCATCCCCTTCCTCCAGATCACAGCCATAATAAATCGTAATCAGCTCCGAATCCTCGTCCACCATGGAAGCAAGAAGCTCCATGGCCGTGCCTGTCACTTCATTCCCCACCGCCGCAATGGTGTGATCGTCCAGGCCCATAATATCCCCTGCATGGATTTCCTTGCCGTCGATGGCGGTATCCCGCACCGCATACGTTACCTGCCCGGTTTTCACACAGCTCAGTTCTTCCTCCATCTGCCGGGTATTTTCCTCTGCACTCCGGTCCGGAGAAAATCCGATAATGGCGGAAATCCCCTGCGGCACGGTCTTTGTGGGAACCACAATAACCTCTTTATCCTCTGTCAGCGACTGGGCCTGCTGGGCCGCCAGAATGATGTTTTTATTATTCGGAAGGACAAATACCGTATCCGCATTTACCTGATTGATGGCATTCAGCATATCCTCCGTGCTGGGATTCATCGTCTGTCCCCCTGTGATCAGGCAGTCCACGCCCAGATCACGGAAAATCGCGTCCATTCCCTCGCCCACGGAAACCGCCACAAATCCATACGGCTTTCTCGGCTCTTTCGCCGCCTCCGCTTCTTCCTTCGCCTTCTGCTCCGCAGCCAGCCGGCCGGCATCTTTAATCAGCTTCTCCTGATGCTCCTCCCGCATATTGTCAATTTTCATGCGGGACAGAGAGCCGTAGGTCAGCGCTTTCTGGATCGCCAGACCGGGATCATTGGTATGCACATGGACTTTTACCAGATCATCGTCAGCCACCAGAACGATGGAATCACCGATTGATTCCAGGTATTTTTTAAATTCCTGTTCTTCGCTGTCTTCCATCTCTTTTTCCAGGTTGACAATAAATTCCGTGCAGTAGCCAAACCGGATATCAAAATCTGCAAGTCCGGACTGGCCCTGGCCTTCTGACAGCTCCCGGCTGCCGGAAGCAGCCGCCGGCCGGACCGCCGAAACCGCCTCGCCGTCTCTGGCCGGCTTGATCTCTTTTCCGGTCATGGCGCTGTAGGCGCCCTTCATGACCTGCATCAGACCCTGACCGCCGGAGTCCACCACGCCGGCTTCTTTCAGCACCGGAAGCAGCTCCGGCGTATAAGCCAGCACCCTGTCCCCGTGCTCGATCACCTGCCGGAACATCTCGTCCAGATCGTCGATTTCTTCCCGCAGCTCTATGGCTTTATCCGCCATTCCCTTCGCCACGGTCAGAATCGTACCCTCTTTCGGTTTCATTACCGCCTTATAAGCCGTCTCCACCGCTTTCTGGAACGCATCCGCCGCCAGCGGCACATCTATGGCGTCCTGGGTTTTGATGGCTTTCGTAAACCCTCTCAGAAGCTGGGACAGAATAACGCCGGAATTTCCCCGTGCGCCCCGGAGAGAACCGGAAGAAATGGCTTTCGCCAGGTTCTCCAGCGTGGGATGCTCAATGGCCTCCACTTCTCTCGCCGCAGACATAATCGTCATCGTCATATTCGTACCCGTATCACCGTCGGGAACGGGGAACACATTCAGTTCATTAATCCATTCTTTGTTCAGATCCAGGTTGTTTGCGCCGGATAAGAACATCTTTTTCAGCAAATCAGCATCAATTTTATAGACAGCCACTGGTCCGTATCCTCCTTAAAAACTAATCCATTACCCGCACGCCTTCAACATAAATGTTGATTTTCTCCACGGGCGCGCCTGTGAACTGCTCGACTTTATACTTCACGTTTTCAATCAGATTATCCGCCACGGCCGAAATGCTGACGCCGTATACGACGATCACATGGAAATCAATGGTGATCCGGTTATTGTCCACCGTCACATTCACGCCATGTGTCAGACTGTTCTTTTTCAGGAGTTTTACCAGGCCGTCCTTCATACTGATCGCCGCCATTCCCACAATCCCGAAACACTCAATGGCCACGGAACCGGAATAACGGGCAATCACTTCCGTATCGATCAGGACTTCCCCTAATTTATTATAGATCCGACACTTCATACATATTCCTCCATGATAGTTGCGCAGCTTCCCTCCCAAGCCCCCTTAAACCGGAAAAATTCCCAGCCACTAAAGTGTCCGTAAATCCTCCCGGGGCTTTGCTATGAGCACTTAGCCCCTGACTATTAGGGGCTAAGTGCGATGCATACAAAATTGTCAGCGGGTGTGTTTTAGCCGCTTGCTATTTTGCAGTCCGGTCCGCCGCTGTTTTCATAACGCTCTTGACTCTGCCTTTTTAAAACCATATTTTTGCGATCCAAACGCATATACTCGTCAATATTATAACCGCTAATCGGCCATTTGGGAAGGTTATTTTCTATTTTTTTACCTCAGTACCGTTTTTATGCTTGCAATTCTCCGAAATATTTGATATGATATGTAAGGTTGCGGGCCGGTCCGCAGACCGCCCGGTACAATTGATTACGGGATCATTTCGATCTGAGGGAACTTAACATAAGGAGGTGCAAAGATGGCGAAGTGTGCTGTTTGTCAGAGAGGCGCTCATTTTGGTAATGCCGTGAGCCACTCCCATAGAAGATCAAATAAAATGTGGAGATGCAACGTAAAATCCGTTAAGGTGAACGTAAACGGAGCTGCCAAAAAAATGTATGTATGTACATCCTGCTTAAAGTCAGGTTTAGTTGAGAGAGCTTAGGAAATGTTAAAAAGCCATGTTAAAAAGTCCGCATAACTGCCGTAAAGTTAAGCGGACTTTTTATGTTGCTATTATATGCTGATCGGCTTCACGGGCAGCAGAATAACTGATATCCCAGCACCAGACACACGATCACAAAGAACAGCGTCGTCAGTGTCTTTGGGAGAAACAGCATCAGCGCCATGCCCCCTCCAAAACAGAACAGTATCAGGCCGCAGATTTTCTTCATCGCCTGCGCTTCTCCTTTTATGCTGTTATTACAGTCTATGCACCGCGTCGTCCAATCATTAATCTTTTCCCGGCCAAATCTTTTTACTGATCTTTGTCCTTCTGCACCGCGTCAATGATTTCCTCATCGGTTACATCTTCCGGACCGGAGGATTTGGTAAATTTATTCACCAGATCAGGCACCATGTCCAGAAGCTTGGTAACGGTATCCTGATTCTTGATATTCACCAGTCTGGCCGTACCATTCTGGAGCACCAGCACCGCGCTCGGCGTAATCTTGCCGCCCAGTCCGCCGCCGGCTCCGCTTTTGACGTTGTTTGCGTTGGCTCCGGCCGCACACCCAAAAGAAACGTCCACCAGAGGCAGAATCACCGCCCCTTTTAGCTGAATCGGATCTCCCACCACCGTCTTCGTGGTCACAAAATTTTCCATGCCTTTAAACAATGATTCTACTGTCGATGAAAACTGATTTGTCACCGCCGCCATATCATGCCCTCCTAATATAGTTCCGCTACAGTCCTTCCAAGCCCCCCTTGATCTGGAAAGATTTCCGGCCGCTTACGCGTCCGTAAATCCTTCCGGGGCTTGTACGGACTTCCGCTGATTTATTATCTTTTTTTCAAAATTTTTTTAATCATTTTCCGGCATCCTCTGTTAAACAGCAGCCGGACGCCCTTGCACAGAAGCGTCCCTGCCCGAACGCGTCCTCTTGCATACAGATCTCCCTCCAGAATCAGCTTGTCCGTCTGAAATTCCGGCACCAGATCCACAGTTTTATAATAGTATGCGTAAAATACCGACGCATATCCCAAAAGTTTTCCGGTCAGCGACGGGTCCTGAAACCCGAAATGCAGATACAGCCGCAGCTTTCTGGGCCGGATATGCCGGAACACGCCGCCGGTCTGCTTCCATAAAAGACGGAACAGGCTCTGGTTGTCCGCATCCTGTATCAATTCCATCAGGCTGTTTTTCTTTTCCGCCAGTTTTTCTACGCTTTGTTTCAGCTTTTCGATTTTTTCCGGAATGTTTTGAAAAACCCTTCTGATTTTATCAATCAGCTTCCCGATCCGGTCGGCCAGAGAAGATGTTTCCTTTTCCGATTCAAAAGCTTCTCCCATATCGAAGGATTCCGCTTCCGCATTCGGTTCTGCATGTGATTCATCTGCTTTTGCCGTCTCACTCCATTCTGCGGTTTCTTCCTCAGGCTTCGCCGATGTTTCCGGGTCTTCTGTGGTTCCCTCCGCCGTTTCTTCCGACGGACTGTCCGCATTTTCCAGCCCTTCCTCCAGCAATTCCAGAAGCTGTTCTTCCCCAAATTCGATATCGCTGTCTTCGTTCCCGTCTTCCTCTCCGTTCCGGTCCCGCAGCTTCATGTCCCCTTCCGTGTCTTCGGTGCTCTTTTTTCTTCCTCCCAGCCGGATTCCCAGTATCCGGACTGCCAGGTCAAAAGGTCCCCCTTTGGGATGATAGCGGACCCTGACGGACAGCAGATGCAAAAGCCAGGTGATGCGCACATCCACATCCGGATTTTTTTCCAGCACCGAAGCCTTTAAACGGTATCGCACCGGCACCAGCAAAACCAGCAGCATCACCGCAAAAATCAGTCCCACCACGGCCAGCAGCAGAATCCCTATGATTTTCAGTATAAACAGAATTCCATGAAGCATCCGTCAGGCCTCCCTGCAGTCCGTCCACTGCATCTTGCTCCGGTAGTATGTTCTGGTGTCGAAACCGCCCGTAGCCTGATACACTTCCTGCACCAGCTCCGCAGCCAGCTCCACAGCCTGTCCTCTGCTTTTCGCCAGTCCGATCACGTCAGCCCGGTAACAGGGAAAGCTTTCCTGCAAAAAAACATAAGCGGGATAAATATCAAACAGATTATGCTCCCCAAAAGGCAGCACAATCAGCCAGGCATCTTTTTCAAAATGGTTCTGGCTGATTCTGCGGATGATTTTCTCCGCTTTTTTTCCCGAAAGTTTTTTTACATGCAATGGCTGAAACCATCTGAAATCCATTTTATCCCTATTTTCCTTTGCACTGCTCCAAAATGCATCTTCTGGCCAGATCCAGGGCCGCCGATGCCGCCAGCTCCCTGATCTTCTCCCGGTTTCCGGTAAAATTGTACTCTTTTACAACGGTTTTCCCTTTCAGGCAGCAGCCGATATAGACTCTGCCCAGAGGAACTTCCGGCGTGGCCCCGTCCGGGCCTGCCAGCCCGGTCACGGACACGCACATATCACTGTCATTGGCAAATACGCCGCCGATAGCCATTTCTTTTGCCGCCTCCGCGCTGACTGCCGTATACTTTTTCAGCGTGGTTTTGCTCACATCCAGAAACTTTCTTTTCGCCTTATTGGAATAGGTGACAAAGCCCTCGGAAAATACGTCCGACACTCCCGGCACGCTGACCAGACGGGCCGCCACCATTCCGCCGGTACAGGACTCCGCCGTGGTCATCGTCAGATCATACTTGTTCAGCAGCTTTACCACGGCCATCTCCAGAGACACCTCCGGTTTTGCCGTATAAACGTCGTCGCCAAACCGTTTTTTCAGTTCCTTTACACAGGGCTTAATCAGCTTCTGAGCATCTTCTTTCGTTTTTCCGCTGGCCGTCACCCGGATATGCACCTCGCCGGTCTTGGCATAAGTGGCGATGGTGGGATTGGTCTGACTGTCCACCAGGTCCAGCACCCTGGTCTCTGCGGCGCTTTCCCCCACACCGCAGATTTTTACCACTGCGGAGAGAAATACCTGGCCGCTTTTCTTCACCAGATAGGGCTTTACCTGTTCCAGAAACATAGGCTTCATTTCCCCCGGCGGGCCGGGCAGCAGAACCGCCGTTTTTCCCTTCCGTTCCATCACAAGCCCCGGAGCGGTTCCGTTTGGATTGCGCAGCAGAAAACAATGGTCGGCTTCCGGGTCCGCTGGGCCGTTCCCGTCATTTCCGCCCTCACCGCCGTTTTTTGCACCGTCCCTCTTCCAGTCCGCATAGACAGCCCCGCGGGGCGCCATGGCCTGTTTGTAATTATTTTCGGTGACGGTCATTTTAAGTCTGCTCATAAAGGCGTCCAGCTCCGCCCGCACCTCGGCATTTTCCGCCAGCTCAATTCCCATCGTCCGGGCGCAGACCTCTTTTGTCAGGTCGTCCTCCGTAGGGCCCAGGCCGCCGCACAGGATAATCAGATCACTGCGGGAAAAAGCGGAAGATATTACGGCGGACAGCCGTTCCTCATTGTCCCCCACCACGGTCTGATAGTAAACAGGCAGTCCCATCGCCGCACACTGTTCCGATAAAAACTGTCCGTTGGTATTCACGATATTGCCCAGCAAAAGCTCGGTTCCCACAAAAATCATTTCTACTGTCATAAAAGCCTCCCTTACGGAACGATGTCTCGCAGAGTTTCGCAGCGCCGCTGTGCCGGTCTCAGTCTTTCAGCACATCCTTATTTTTCATCAGGTAATCAATTAATGATACCAGCGTCAGAATCATCGCAACCCAGACAAAAATCTGCGTCAGCACGCCAAAAACCGGATGGTCGATATTCAGAATCAGCAGCACCACCATAATCATCTGAGAAGTGGTTTTAAACTTCCCCCAGTAGCTGGCGGCGATCACCACCCCCTTATCCGATGCCACCAGACGGAAGCCGCTGATAATAAACTCTCTGGATATAATAATCAGCACATACCAGGCCGGCAGACTGCCCAGCTCGATAAAACAGATCAGCGCCGCGCTGACCAGCAGCTTATCCGCCAGCGGGTCCATGAATTTCCCAAAATTTGTAACGAGATTATACTTTCTTGCGATTCTGCCGTCGAGAAAATCCGTCAGGCTGGCGATGACAAACAGCGCCAGCGCCACATATTTGGCCCATTCGCCTCCCACGTAGCTCATCTGAAAAATCACGTAAAAGGGAATCATAATCACTCTGAGGATCGTCAGCTTATTCGGCAGATTCATCGAACTCATCATATATTTCTCCTATCAGATCATAGTCCACGGCCCCCGTCACCTTCACGGTCACGAAATCACCGGTCACAAGAATCTCTCCGGTCTGAACGAAAATATACCCGTCCACGCCGGGAGCGTCCATATAAGTACGGCCCACATAGGCGGCTTCGTCGGCCACCTTCCCCTCAATCATCACGGTCAGAATCCTGCCGATCTGATCCTGGCAGGTGTCAAATGCGATCTCCTGCTGCAGCTCCATCAGCCGGTCCCTGCGGCTCGCCTTCACCTCCTCCGGAACCTGGTCCGGATAAGAAAATGCCGGCGTGCCTTCTTCGGGAGAATAGGCAAATACGCCCAGCCGCTCAAAACCTGCCATATCGGCAAATTCATACAGCGTCTGAAAATCTTCCTCCGTCTCTCCGGGAAAACCGGTCAGCAGCGTGGTGCGCAGCGCGATATCAGGAATCCGGCCCCGCAGCTTTTCAATCATATCCAAAAGCCCCTGCCGGCTGGTCCTGCGGCCCATTCTTTTTAATATGGCGTCGCTGGCATGCTGCACGGGCATATCCAGATAGTGACACACCTTTTTCTCCGCGGCGATCACCTCGATCAGCTCATCGGTAATTTCTTCGGGATAACAGTAGAGCAGCCTGATCCAGTAAATGCCGGGAATCCCGGCCAGTCTGCGAAGAAGTTCGGGAAGCATTTTTTTCCCGTACAGGTCCGTGCCGTAAACCGTCGTCTCCTGGGCTACCAGAATCAGCTCCCGCACCCCCCGCTCTGCCAGCGCCTGCCCATCCTGAACAAGCTGCTCCATGGGAACGCTTCTGTAATTTCCCCGCACTTTCGGAATCACGCAGTAGGTGCAGCGTTTGTCACAGCCCTCGGCGATTTTCAGGTAGGCATAATGGCCTCCCGTAGTAACCACCCGTTTTCCCTGATCCGTAACCAGCCGGTCCACGCTCTGAAACCGGCGGGGCTTTTTCCCTTCCAGCGCTTCCTCGATCAGTGTGACAATCTGATCATAGGCCGTAGTGCCCAGTATGCCGTCCAGCTCCGGAATATCCTCCAGGATTTCTTCACTGTACCGCTGGGCCAGACAGCCTGTCGCCACCAGCGCCTTACAGCGGCCGCAGCTTTTCTGCCGGGCCATCTCCAGAATCGTCTGAATGCTTTCTTCTTTGGCATCCCCGATAAAACAGCAGGTGTTTACCACGATCACCTCCGCTTCCGACTCGTCGTCGGTGAAGGTGTACCCCTGGTCCGTCAGCAGCCCCAGCATGGCTTCGGAATCGGCCAGATTTTTATCGCAGCCCAGAGAGACAAACAGAACCTTTGGCTTTCGGCCCTTTTCCGTCTCCATCATACTTCAATCTCGTCTTCCGCTACGTCGTCCTCGCCCACGATTGTCACCTTGCCCTCGGCCACTTCCTCCACGGCGATAGACAGAGGCTTCTTGGTCTTTCCGCCCACCAGCTTTTCATCGCCGCCGATCAGTTGTCTGGCTCTTTTGGCCGTGGCGATCACCACGGAATAACGGCTGTTGACAATCGGTTCTTCTCCCGGCTCCACGTCCTGGTTAATGGTATCAAGTAAATCATTATAAGATGGATGCAGCATAAAAATCAGTCTCCTTTCACCATTGCCTTTAATTCTTCCTGAATGCTTTTTACCTGGCCAAGCCTAGCCTTTGCTCTGCTGTGAGCGCTCTGAATCAGCCCGTGCAGCCCTTCCACACATTCCTGAAGGTCATTATTTTCCAATATATAATCATAGGCTTCCACGCCCTCGGCTTCGTCCACCGCCCGGCGTAGCCTTGCCATGATTACGTCCTGATCTTCCGTTCCTCTGCCCGCCAGACGCTCTTTTAATTCACCGGCGGAAGGAGGAATCAGAAAAATCAGCAGGCAGTCGGGAGACTGTCTTTTAATCTCCAGCGCCCCCTGAATTTCAATTTCCAGAATCACGTCCTTCCCCTGGTCAAGCTGTTCCTCCACAAAGGTTCTGGGCGTGCCGTAATAGTGATCCACGTACCGGGCATATTCGTAAAACGCGCCTTCGCCGATCATTTTTTCAAATTCCCCGGCAGTCAGAAAATAATACTCCCGCCCATGGACTTCTCCCTCGCGGGGCGCCCTGGTGGTAGCCGATACCGACAGCGCATACCGGTCATACCGGCGCAGCAGTTCTTTCACCACGGTTCCCTTTCCGGTACCGGAAAATCCGGAAAGCACCGTCAGCACTCCTTTTTCTTTCATCATCAACACCGCCTTTTATATACAGTTCCGTATCCGTCCGCACACCGCACCCGGTTCTGGTTCCATTCCCGGCCGCTGTCTATTCATCTTCCTCTTTATCCCTGCAGCGCCCTGCGATGGTTTCGGGCAGGAGGGCGGACAGAATGATGTAATCGCAGTCCGTAATAATCACCCCCTGGGTTTTCCTTCCCTGGGTAGCGTCGATGGCCGTTCCCTTATCCTTGGCGGTCTGGACCATCCGTTTGATCGGCGCCGACTCCGGGCTGACCACGGAAACGATTTTGTCAAAATTTACCATATTTCCATAACCGATATGAATCAGTCTTCCCAACGCTGCGCCTGCCTTTACTCAATATTCTGAACCTGTTCCCGCACCTTTTCGATCTCCGTTTTCAGATCAATGGCCACGGAAGATATCTCTATGTCGTTGGACTTGGACAGGATCGTGTTTGCCTCCCGGTTCATCTCCTGGGCAATAAAATCCAGCTTCCGCCCTACGGGGCCGCCGGTCAGCAGCGCATCCTTCATGGCGGCGATATGGGACCGCAGCCTCACCGTTTCCTCATCCACGCAGATTTTGTCGGCAAAGATGGTCACTTCCGTCAGAACCCTGGCTTCCTCCAGTTCCCGTTCTTCCAGAACCTCTCGGATTTTATCCCGAAGTTTGGTCTTATATTCTTCCAGAATCACAGGAGAACGCCTTTCGATCTCGTCCACCCGCAGAAGCATCTGCTCCAGCTTTCCGATCAGGTCGGCTTTCAACTGATCGCCTTCCGCCCGTCTGCTTCCCACAAATTTCTCCGCGCTTCCCCGCACCGCTTCCAGCAGAAGATTCAAAAGGGTTTCCTCATCATCCTCCGCCTGCTCCATCGTAACCACCTCCGGCATACGGGCCAGAGAGACGGCATTTACCTCCTTCGCAAAGCCAAAGGTATCCTCCATCTTCCGGAAAATATCCATATACTCCCTGGCGATGGACTCATTGTATTTCAGGTTTACGGTTTCCTCGGAAAAATCTTCATACGTAATAAAAACATCCACTTTTCCCCGTTGGATGTATTCCTTCAGCACGGTGCGGACCGACGACTCAAATGCGTTAAACTTCCGGGGCATCTTGATATTCAGATCAAAATAGCGGTGATTTACCGCTTTCATCTCCACGGTCATCTTATACTTGTCATTGGAACACTCGCACCGGCCAAAGCCGGTCATACTGTTTAACATTCTTTCCTCTTTCTGACGCACCTTTCGCGTCATCCAGGCAGATTCGGCAGTTCCCCGCCGAATTTCACTTCTTTCCGGCCGTCCCTGCTTTTCCTCCTTTTATTAAGGAATGTTTTCAGTCCGCAGACCACGGCTATCCTACATTATAAGGGATTCTATCGGGCAAGTCAACATGCGGGTGAAAAAGTTGGAAAAGCCGGTATTTACACCACCCTCCATCTCTGCTATAATGCAACGGAAATCTAAGATAAAGGATGAAACGCTATGGCATTTGACGGAACCGTAATCGCATGTATGGTAAAGGAACTGAAAGAACGCACGGAGGGGGGGCGGATTACGAAGATCGCCCAGCCGGAACCGGACGAGCTTTTGCTTACACTGAAAAAAGACAGGGATGCTTCCCGGCTGCTGATCTCGGCCAATGCCAGCCTCCCTCTTATCTATTTTACCGATAAAAACAAGACAAGCCCCATGACCGCCCCCAATTTCTGTATGCTGTTGCGCAAGCATATCGGCACGGCCAGGATTGTGTCGGTGGTTCAGCCGGATTTTGAACGGATTATCGATTTTACGCTGGAGCATCTGGACGACCTGGGGGACCTGTGCCGGAAGCATCTGATCGTGGAACTGATGGGAAAACACAGCAATATCATTTTCTGCGACGAAACCTATAAGATCATCGACAGTATCAAGCACGTATCCGCCCAGGTCAGCTCGGTCAGAGAGGTGCTGCCGGGACGGGATTACTTTATTCCCCGCACCGTGGAGAAGGAAAATCCCCTTCTGGCAGAAGAAGAAGGGTTCCTTTCCTTTCTGAACGATGCGCCCCAGCCGCTGTATAAGGCGCTGTACGGACACTATACCGGCGTCAGCCCTGCCGCCGCCCTGGAGATCTGCTGCCGGGCCTCCCTGGACTCCGGCCAGCCGGCCAATACGCTGAACGAACTGGAGCAGACCCACCTGTTCCGCACCTTCTCCTATTATTTCGAGGATATCGCCGGCGGCCGTTTTTCCCCGGCCATCATTTATCAGAACGGCGAACCGGTGGAATTTACGGCCCTGCCGACCAGTTGTTACGAAAACTGCGCCGTCCGTCCCTTCCCTTCCGTCAGTCTGGTGCTGGAAACCTACTACGCCGAGAAAAACGCCGTCACCAGAAGCAGGCAGAAGTCAGCCGATCTGCGCCGGATTATCCAGACCCTTCTGGAACGGAACGTGAAAAAACTGGAGCTGCAGGAAAAGCAGATGAAGGACACGGAGAAAAAAGACAAGTACCGGATCTACGGCGAGCTGTTAAACACCTACGGCTATTCTTTAAAGGGCGGAGAACGCTCTCTGAAAGCGCTGAATTACTATACGGACCAGGAGATCGAGATTCCCCTTGACGAGACGCTGACCGCAAAGGAAAACGCCCAGAAATATTTCGACCGGTATAACAAGCTGAAACGTACCTTTGAGGCGCTTTCCACCCTGCTGGTGGAAACCAGAGAAGAAATCGACCATCTGGAATCCATCGCCCAGGCCCTTGATATTGCCATGACCGAGGAAGACCTGGCGGAGATCAAAGAGGAGATGCGGGAATTCGGCTATATTAAGAAACGGGGACCGAAAGAAAAAAAGGGAAGGAACAAAAGCAGACCCTTCCATTACATTTCTTCCGACGGCTTCCATATTTATATCGGAAAAAACAATTATCAGAATGAAGACCTGACCTTCAAGGTGGCGCAGGGCGGCGACTGGTGGTTCCACGCGAAGGGCATGCCCGGCTCCCATGTGATCGTCCAGACACGGGGACAGGAGCTGCCGGACCGTACCTTCGAGGAAGCGGGCCGGCTGGCGGCTTACTATTCCAAAGGACGGGGCGGCGACAAGGTGGAGATCGACTATATCCAGCGGAAGCATGTGAAAAAAGTAAGCGGCGCAAAGCCCGGATTCGTTATCTATCACACCAACTATTCCATGGTTTCGGCGCCGGATATTCAGGGGATTCAGGAGGGGGAATAAGCCCCCTCTCATGGATCGCCTTGCCATAAGCCTCTCATCTCATCTGCATATACAACCGTGAAAAGGCCACAGAGAAATCCCTTTCCCCGTGGCCTGACTTCATAGTTCTTAGTTGTACTTGCGTTTTCTTGCAGCTTCAGACTTTTTCTTACGTCTTACGCTGGGCTTTTCGTAATGCTCTCTTTTACGAATCTCCTGCTGGATACCAGCCTTTGCACAGTTTCTTTTGAATCTGCGTAAAGCGCTGTCTAAACTTTCATTATCTTTAACGATTACGTTTGACATAGCTCACACCTAACCTCCCTTCAGTTGTAAAATTGCGTTCCGGTACAACTGCACGGGTTATTCATAACGCATAACATAAGCCTATTATAGCACATTTTTGTCATTCGTCAATATGGAAATGAAACAACTTTCAAATCTTTTCTCAGGACTGTACATGGCTCCGCATCAGATGAAAACGCGGAATCCTTCCTATGACGCAAAGAATTCATCCACTCGTTTCTTAATCTCCGCGTGCTTTAAGCTTTTCAGCATATATCCCGCGGGTTTTAAGGACAGCACGCCGGTCACGGTATCCGAATCGCTTCTTGAGGTCAGGAAAATAACCGGAATATCTTTGGAACGTTCCTCTGAGCGGAGGAATTCCAGCGTCTGCCTCCCGTTGCAGATCGGCATATCATAGTCCAGAAGGATCAGATCCGGCCTGTTCAGGGTAACGGCACGGATAGCCGCCATGCCGGAATCCACCATTGACACGTCATAGTCCTCATGCAGCAGTTCATTCATCATTTGCCGTATGGTAGCGGAATCATCTACCAGAAGAATCTTCTTTTTGGGCGCACCATGCTCCTGCTTCTCAAACTCCGTCAGATACTTCGCCACCTCGTCCATGGCATTGTCCGCTCCGATAGGCGTTCCCACCGGCTCCTGGGACATCTGAGGCGTCAGGATACTGCACGCGAAATACCCTTCGTCCGTGCCAAACAGCAGGCTGGCCACCGGTTTTTCCATCTCAAAGACCGTCCGGAACTGTCCGTAAGAGAGAAGGTTTTCCTCCTTCATAACCGAGGCCTCTCCCCGCAGGAAATAGTCCGTCACACGTCCCGCAAACCGCTGCATCGAATGTCTCGCGGCATGCAGCATCGCTCTGTCCAGTCTGCCGGATTTTTTGCCTACCACCTCGCCGATGGTGCCGAACAGCAGCCGCTCCTCAAAGGCCAGCAGAATCTCCTGGCGTTTTCCCTCTTTCTTCGTCTCATAAACCAGTCTGTAATATAAGCCGTTTCCGAATTTCTCTCCGTTGTAGACATCGCTGATCATCTTTGGTTTCAGGGAAAATATATTATACATTAACTGGCTGATCGCCTTATTCGCATCCGCGATTTCTTCCCCCGGCAGCAGATTCTCTCAGGTTCTCGCAGCTTTGCCCGTAATTGCCTGATCCTCGGTCGTGGTATGCCCGATCAGCCATCCCACGCAGACGCCAAGAAAATGCTCCACCGCCTCCTGGGAATAGCCGGTCTGCTCCAGCTCCCGCTCCAGCGCCGGCAGCGTATTCTCACGGAACCCTTTGTGGATCCGTCTGTGCTGCGCAAGTCCCTCGTAATCAATGGATTCCATATAAGCTTCTTCATCCGCAAAATGCTTTACCGCATGCTCCTTGAATAGCTCAATACCCTTCCGGCACGCATGGCGGCTGTTTTTTCCGCCCATCCACATGCTCTTTTTCTGGGTAAATGAAAACAGTTTGTTAATGGATTCAAAAAGCTCACGATGCTCCTGATCAATGGAATCTACTCCGATGTTAAATTCTTCTTTCCATACATACTGTGTGTCCATATGATATTACGCTACACAAAATATCAACAACCATATCCATATTGAAACGTCCGGCCCCCCTATATACCTGTTTGGATATTGTGTTTGGTAGCTTTTCCTCTCCTTTTTACTATTTTATTATGAAAGCTGTTCTTTTGCCACTTCCACCGCTTTTTTCAGCGCTTCGTCAATTCCGTCCGGATTCTTTCCGCCGGCCTGGGCCATATTGGGACGTCCGCCGCCGCCGCCGCCCACCAAGGCAGCGATGGCCTTGATCAGATTGCCCGCATGTCCGCCGGCTTTCTGTGCCTCATCTGTCACCATGGCCAGCAGATTCACCTTTCCGTCCGCCGCCGAAGCGATGACCACGATGCCCTCGCCCAGCTTGTCTTTAAGCTGATCTCCCAGGTTTCTCAGGCCGTTCATATCCACGCCCTCCACCTTTACGGGCAGCACCTTTACGCCCTTTACTTCCATCACCTGGCTCATCACGTCGCCCACGGACTCATTGGCCAGCCTGCTCTTTAATTTTTCATTCTCCGCCTGGACCGCTTTCAGCTCCGCCTGCAGCGACTGGATTTTCTTTACCAACTGAGCCGGCTCCGTCTTCGCCGTTTTCGCCGCCTCAAACAGTTCTTCTTCCAGTCCCCTGTAATATTCAAACACGCCGGACCCGGTCAGCGCCTCGATTCTCCTGACGCCCGCCGCAATGCCGGACTCGGATATAATCTTAAATGCCGTAATCTCACCGGTGCCGGACACATGGGTGCCGCCGCACAGCTCTCTGGAAAAATCGCCCATGCTGACTACCCGCACGTCGTCCTCATACTTTTCGCCGAACAGCGCCATGGCGCCGGATTTTTTCGCCTCGTCGATATTCATTACTTGCGTTTCCACCGGCAGATTCAGGCCGATCTGCTGATTCACCAGTTCCTCCACCCTTTTAAGCTCCTCCGGCGTCATGGCGGAGAAATGGGTGAAGTCAAAGCGGAGACGGTCTGCCGCCACATAGGAACCGGCCTGCTCCACATGGGTGCCCAGCACAAGGCGCAGCGCTTTCTGCAGCAGATGGGTGGCGCTGTGATTCTGAGCCGTATCCCTGCGGTTTACCGGGCATACGGAAAGCGTTACCCCATCGCCCACACGGAACATGCCGCCAAGCACCCGGCCCACATGGCCCACTCTGCCGCCTTTTAATTTAACCGTATCCTCTACCTGGAATTTTGCGCCGTCAGCCCCGGTAATGGTTCCCACGTCGGCTTTCTGACCGCCCATCGTGGCATAAAAAGGCGTTTCCTTTACGATAATCGTTCCGGCCTCGCCGTCGGTAATCGCCTGCACCAGCTCCGTCTCCGTGGTCAGCACCGTGATCTCGGAATCCAGAGTCAGATGGTCATAACCGTCAAATACCGTGGTAACGGCAGGGTCGATCTCATCATATACCGTGGCGTCCGCCCCCATGTAATTGGTGGTTTTTCTGGCGGCACGGGCCGTCTGCCGCTGGTTCTCCATACAGGCTTTGAACCCGTCCTCGTCGATATCCATTCCTTTTTCTTCCAGAATCTCTCTGGTCAGATCAATGGGGAAACCATAGGTGTCATATAATTTAAAGGCATCTTCACCTGACAGGGTTTTCCCGCCGGCTTTCGCCAGGTCTTCTTCCATAGAAGCCAGAATGCTGAGTCCCTGATCGATAGTCTTATAAAACTTGTTCTCTTCCTCCGTGAGAACCTTAAAGATCATCTCCTTCTTCTCATCCAGCTCCGGATAGCCGTCCTTTGACAGCTCGATCACCGTTTCGCTTAACTGGGCCAGAAACTGTCCTTCGATGCCCAGCAGACGCCCGTGACGGGCTGCCCGGCGCAAAAGCCGTCTGAGCACATAGCCCCGCCCTTCATTGGAGGGCATAATGCCGTCGGAGATCATAAAGGTACAGGAACGGATATGATCGGTAATCAGCCGCAGGGACACGTCTTTTTTCCCGTCTGTCAGATATTCTGTCTTTGCCAGACGGCATACCTTGTCCAGCAGTGCCTTGATGGTATCCACCGCGAAAAGGGAATCCACATCCTGCACCACTACGGCCAGACGCTCCAGCCCCATGCCGGTATCAATATTTTTCTTTTCCAGGGTGGTATAATGGTTGTGGCCGTCATTGTCAAACTGGGTGAACACATTGTTCCACACTTCCATGTACCGGTCGCAGTCGCAGCCTACCGTGCAGCCCTCCTGACCGCATCCGTAAACTTCTCCTCTGTCATAATATATTTCGGAACAGGGACCGCAGGGGCCGGCGCCGTGTTCCCAGAAATTGTCCTCTTTTCCGAAACGGAAAATTCGCTCCGCGGGAATCCCCATCATATTGTGCCAGAGGTCGAATGCTTCCTCGTCCTCCTCATAAATAGAAGGGTAGAGACGGTCAGGATCAAGTCCCACCACCTCCGTCAGAAATTCCCATGACCAGGTAATGGCTTCTTTCTTAAAATAATCGCCGAAAGAGAAATTGCCCAGCATCTCAAAAAAAGTGCCGTGACGGGCAGTTTTTCCCACATTCTCGATATCGCCGGTTCTGATGCACTTCTGGCAGGTGGTCACTCTGGTCCTCGGCGGAATCTCCTGTCCCGTAAAATAAGGCTTCAAGGGCGCCATGCCGGAGTTGATCAGCAGCAGGCTGTTATCATTATGGGGAACAAGAGAAAAACTCTTCATGGCCAGATGGCCCTTGCTCTCGAAAAATTCCAAAAACATTTTTCGCAGTTCATTTACACCGTACTTTTTCACGATCATTCCTCCAAGACTGATGTTATCTGTATTCATGGTTCCGATGGGCCACACCGGAACATATCCGAAAAACGCTTCCTTAATATAATGGCCGCGCAGTTTTCGGATACAGTTTAGTCTATCATAGGGGAATACAATTTTCAAGTATATCGGTATAAAATGTCGGAGTAAACGTTTATTTACTACCAGGTAAAAACAAACCGCCTTTCAGCGATACGTTTTTACTTTTTCCTTTTGTTTTTGGACTTCTCCGGCTTCAGATAACCGTTCAGACCGGTGGTCAGCAACTGAAATATCGTATCTTCGGTTTCCTGATTATCGGGAAGTATACCCTCCACCACATATTTGGCGTACATGACCGTGGACGTAAGAACATGAAGCCACAGCAGATCCTGGTTCATCCGGTCCAGCGCCGGAAAAACCTTTTTAAAAAGCTGAACCATTCCGATAAACGTGCCGAAATAGCTGATATCCCGGCTCTTATCGTACTTTGGAAAGAAAGCGCTGTCCCGGAACCGGTGGTAAAAAACGGTTTCATCCGGATGAGAAACCCAAAATCGGAAGTAGGGCAGCCACAGACTTTTTACGGCTCCCATGGGGTCGGTAACCATAAGCAGGGGGTTGAACTTCAGATGCTCAAAAATCGCCGCGGCCTGTTTGTCCACATATTGAAAGCTTTCGAGAATCAACTGATCCTTGCTTTCAAAATAACGGTACAACGCTCCGGGGGAGACTCCTGCCAGATCACTGACATTCTGGATACGCATCCCTTCAAGACCGTACTGACGCACGGCTTTCATCGCTGCGAAGATAATTCGTGTCCTGGTGTCATCCAACGGCGGCCCCTTCTTTCAAAAAATGTCTGTGTTTGCATTTCGGTTTTTAATTATACACCACTCTGCCCCTGTTGACAATACTTTTCGTCAGCCTTATCCGTATTATCAGCCTTATGCGGCTTTCCTCCGGACCGACTCGTTTCCCACAGGCCGATATCCGTTCCCGCTTACGCTTTCTGCCGTTCTTTTATCTTCTCCGCCAGCATATGAAACATCACGCCACAGGCCGCAAAAGCTCCGGCATACAGCTTTCCCACGCCGCTGGCCAGGATCGACATCAACGTGCCCAGCATGGGGATATGGCAGGTTACTTTGCCGATCAGGCTGTCGTATTCCACCGGCATCACATCCTCCTGGCTGTTGGCGTCTCCCTTGGTGATAAATTCTCCTTCCACAAACCGGTTTTCCTCCACCCGATGGGTAATGACCGAGGAACTTCTCATAAAAGCGATAATTTCCCCCTCCCGGATTTCTTCCGGTTTCGTTCCCTTTACGTAGATCACACTGCCGATCGGTATCTCCGGCTCCATACTGCCGCTGACAACCTCGTAGATCTGGTATCCCAGAAGGTTGGGGATGGTCAGCGGCAAAAATGCGCCGATTACGCACAGCAATATCAGTGTTCCGGCAAGGCTGCAAAAAGCAGGCAGCCTGCTTTTTTTCCTCCCGGCTTTTGTCTGCCGGGAGGAATCAGGCTGCTTTGTCATGCTTTCTCCTTTTCCTTTTCTTTCTTTTTCTTCAGTATCAGCCAGATCACACATCCGATCAGCACCGCTCCGGACACAAGCACCGCTGCTGTGGGAATGCCCAGGATTCTCGCGTCACTGCTTATATTAAAAAAGTTTGCCAGCGGCACTTCGTCGTCGTCCAGGTCTACCAGGTCATCCGGACTGTTGTCCAGCGGCACTTCGTCATCAGGCATATTTGCCAGATCATCATCCCCTCCCGGACCGGGCGCATCCGCTTCTCCGGGGCCGGGGGCATCGTCATCTCCCGGTCCGGGCGCATCTGCTTCCCCGGGACCTGCAGGCGCATCCGCTCCTCCCGGACCTGCGGGCGCTGCCGCTCCTCCGGGTGTCCCGGGCGTAACCGTTCCGGGCGCCGGCGCCGCCGGCGGCACGATACCGGTTCCTCCCGGCAGCGTGGGCGCCGCCGGATTCTGCGTTCCCGTTCCGCCGCCTCCGTCTCCTCCCGGAGTCTGGTTCTCGTCAGGCGTCTCCGTTCCACCCTCCGATATCGGTGTATAAATAAAAGTAAACACATTCTCCGCCGCATTTTCCGACAGTGTTTTGGTCAGATTATAGGCCTGGGGCCGATAACCCTCTATATACAGATAGGCGATCACGGGCTTATCGCCCACATTTCCATAATATGTCTCACTGGGAGCCAGTGTGTTCCCGTCCCGGTCCTGGTAATTGATTACATAGGAAACCGCGTCGCCGAGAATCCCGTAAGCCACCACATAATCCTGATCCTCCGTCACCGTAAAGGCCGGATTCTGCTGCGCCTCGCTGTTATCCACACCGCTTTTTCTCAATCCCTTGACATAATACTTGCTGTTATCAAACACCTGAACGTCGCCGATCCGAAACTGCACCCCGCTGCCGTAAGCCACCGAAGAGTACTCCAGTACCTCGCCGCCGCCGATCGTTCCCTGACGCCCTGCATAAATCCGGATTTTATAGGAATATGGTTTTCCGCTCTGGTCAGACTGGGCAGCCTTTGCAGGCATCGCCGCCGTAAAAAGCATACACAGCGCGCCGACCATGCAGAACAGTTTCCCCAGCTTACCGGCTTTTCGCTTCCGTAAGCCCGGTCCTTGCAGATCCGGCTTCCTTATCCGCTCTCTCATACAGCGTCACCTTCTTTCTCCGCCTTTTGTTTCCGGCTTTCTCTCCACTGCCAGATACAGAACAGCAGAAGCATTAAACCGCTGGCTCCGGTCACAATCGTGTAGACGGACAGCTCGCTGCCGTCTCCGGTCTTCACCACACCGCTGCCAAACAGCCCCCTTCCGGGATTGCTCTGTCCCGGATTCCCCGGTGTATTCCCTCCGGGCGTACCCGGATTGTCCGGATGATTCGGGTTATTCGGATTCCGCGGATTGTCTCCCGCCGGATTGTCCGGCGTATCCCGAAGCTCCACGGCAAATTCCATCTGCAGATCCGCCAGTGTATCCTGATAGTCGTTGCCCTGGGTTTCGCCGTCCAGCGCCACCTCCAGCGTAATGACCCCCGACTGGCTCTGTGACAGCGTATCCAGATAAAAATATTCTTTCAGAGAACTGGTGGCTTCTTTCAGACCTTCGCCTGCGGCGCTCACATCCTCGCCGCCCACCGTATCGCTGTCAAACAGCACCGTTTCCTCGCCGCCCTGATTGCTCCGGTAGGAGAGACGGTAGGTATAGGCGCCGCCTTTCGTCTGGCCGTTGGCACTCCGGTCCTCCAGGGAATAGAGCACCTCGTTCTTCATATACCAGTCCGTAGCGGTCTGATTGTCATTTTTCAGAGACAGCGTAATAATCACATTGTCCCCCGGCTGCATACCCGATACCACGTCGTTGATATCCGAGGTTTTAAAGCTGCTGGCCATCTCATTATCGCTGTTAAAGGTGACGTTCCATGTCTCGTCGCCGTAAAAAGTCTCCGCATGGGCAGGAAGCCCCTGAATCAGAAGCAGGCCGCACAGCAGAAACAGACTGATTTTCTTTTTCATACGGACCTCCTTAATCCACAAGACGCAGCATGTTGTCGCTTACGGATACCTTTCGGCCCCAGGCGCTTAATATCGCGTCCTCGGCGTTGTGCTCCTGCACTGCGTCCACCTCTACTTTCAGACGGAACTGCACGCCGTCATACAGATACGTGGTAATAATCGTGGTATAGTTCCCGTTCTGTTCTTCCGTCTGGGACACTTTCGTGGCCAGCTTTCCGTCTATGGTCAGCTTATCCGCGAACAGAGGCGTCTTTGAAACCTCTCCCTCTCCTGCGGGCAGCATTTTATTATAATACAGAATCGTCCGTTCCTCAGTGGAGCCTTCCGTATCCTCGATCCAGTCCGTTCCCAGATTCACCAGGTTCAGATGAATCAGTTCCGGAGACAGCTCTCTTAGCTGATCGCTCTCTTTATTGCCCTCTTTATCCACCCAATATTTATAAATTCGGACACGGACATACTGATTGATGGTTCCGGTGTTCTGCACACAGAGTTCTTCTCTGTATTCCTTGCCCGGTTTCAGGCTTTCCCCTTCCGCCAGCATGTTTTGAAGCAATTCGCCGGTGCTTTCGTCCCAGCTTCCGTTTCCCCCGCTGTTATAGTCGCGCCAGGAAACCTTTTCCCCGTTCTCCAGCAGGCTGACGCCGATGCTGTACATCTGCACCCGTGAAGAATACGTCTCGGAATAATAGGTCAGCGCGGCTCTGGCCCCGCCGACGGAGCTGCTCAAAAGCATCACCACGGCCAGCGCAAACAGCCCGTAGATCGCCATGGGCGGCAGCAGTTTTTTCGGTTTTCTCATGGTCGGTTTTTTCATGATTCGCCGCCTCCTTCCCCGCTGCCGGCGTTGTCGCCCTGCACACTTCCGGAGCCGTTTGCATCAATACGGCCGGTATCTGCCAGTGCGTTCCAGTCGGCATATTCCGCTCCTGCACTGTCATAGCGTACGGGGGTGCTCTCATAGATCACGACCACATTAAAGGTATCGCCGTCCTCGGCATCCTCCGGAATCCCGCCGATTGATATATTCAGTCCTGTGGTAGTCTCCCCGCCGTTTAAAATCTTATTATAATAGTAATAGCCGTCGTCCCCCGGCGTCCAGTCTCCGCTGACCGCAGAACTGTACTCCAGCGTATACAGACTGCCGCTGAAAGCTTTTACACGAACATAGGCCGGCGCCGATTCCGGATCGCTGGTGACTGCCACATGTTTGGTCCAGTCGGAAAATTCCTCCGTGATCTCCGTCCTGTCGCCCAGATGAATCGGATAACCGCCCTCCGCCTGGGCATAGGTGGTAAAGTAGGCCCACGCCTGCCCGATCCCTGCGGTCATAACTGCCGTCAGGGCCAGGGCAGCAATCACATAACTTATTTTCTTCTTCATCAATTATCCTCCCCTGCGCCCTGAACCGGGTCCTGCGCCCAGTTCCACCGGCCGCTTCGCGGGCTTCCTGCCTCTCCTGACCGGCTGCCTGCTCCCTCATAGGTAAACTGATTCTTGATCCCGTGTCCGTTCCTCTGGTGACCGTCATAAAAATTACGAAAAGACACCGAAGCCACCTGCTCTGCCGAAATCACTGCTGTCTGAGGCTCCGTCACCTCGGCCTGATAGCTGGAACCGCTGTATATTTCCGTCACCGTCACATCGGCCGTAACCGGTATCCGGTCAAGTCTCACCCGTTCTTCTCCCGCAGCCGTGAAGGTAATACTCTCCACCTCACTGTAAACCGTCTCGCCGTCAATGACTCCGTCCACCCGGAACACAAAGGTAGCCGGTTCCGCGGGAAGCCCCGCCTCCGTCTCATAGCTGGAAAGGGTCTTCACGATTTCAAGAGCGCCGAACCGGGGCGACTGCTCCGGCTTCATATAGACGTCCAGATCAAAAACCCAGGGGCCTCTGTCAGCGGTCATATTCGGCACCACCGTCGTATCGCCGGTTCCCCGCATGGGAAGAGAGATCAGCTGAGGCATAAAAGCATACTGATAATCTCTGGAATTCGCGATCGTGGCGATCACTGTCTCCCCTTCCGCTCCGTCTTTCAGCTCCATATCTATCTGATACGATTCCGCCGTGGTCAGATTTCTGCTTCTGGCAATCAGCAGATACAGACCCGGCTCCAGATCGGAAATGGATGTCTCAACCGCCTGTTCTTTTCTTACCGGATCGACAGTTCCGCCAAGGGCCGTTTTCGCTGTCTCCTGCGCCAGTGCATTCCATCCGGCCGCATCCTCCGGCGTGTCGGGATTCCCGTATGATGATAAAAACGCATAGGTGTAACTGTCATATCCCTCGGTTTTCACGGCTGTGGCAACCTGATAGACATCCACCACCACATCGGCCGTTTTGATATCCTCCGCCATGGCTTTATTATCCTCGGTTTCTTTCAGGGAATGAACCGTCATAGAACCCTTCCGGGACAGATCCACGGCCCTGCTCTGCATCGGTCCCGCTCCCCAAACAGCCGCCGTAAGCGTCACCGCCGCCAGCAGATATATCAATTTCTTTTTCATGGGCAACCCCTCCTTTTTACGGTTACGCAGCTCCCCCTTCCGGGTTCTGTGCGATACGCTGCTGTTTTTCATCTGCCATGAAACCCTTCCTGTTTTTCATGGTCCTCCCTTTATTGTTTCCGCAGTTCCTCCAGCAGTTCCTCTGTGGACTTTCTGGGTTTCTTTATTTTGTAATAAAGCAGCATCAGCGCCAGCGAAATAAACAACAGCGGCACGCCGATGGCCGGTATCACGATATAGGTAGGTATCCTGACTGCCTCCGCAGCCGCTACAATCTCCCCGGCAATATTCTCGATCCGATGTCCCCGTACAAGAATCCGGTGGGTGTTGATCCCATAGGGCGTACAGGTTACCAGAGTAAAATAATCTTTTCCATCCACAATAGCCAGATCATCGATTTCTTCCGGCAGGACAATGCGGATCTGATCTACCATGTATGTAACGGTCTGATCGAGGGCGGTGAACGTGAAAATATCGCCCTCCTGCACTTTGTCCAGATCTGACAACAATTTTGCACTGGGCAGGCCCCGGTGGCCGGACATAACGCAGTGGGTTCGGTCGCCGCCGACAGGCAGGGAAGAACCGGGAACATGGCCCATGGCAATCTGGAGAACGCCTTCATCCACCGTATGATAAGTAGGCAGATTCACACCGATTACCGGAATCTGCAAATATCCCATAATACCGGTTCCTGTGATATCCAGGATTCTGTTATATTCCTCAAATTGTTCATCGGTCAGATTAAAATTCACGCCGTTCTCAAGACTGTCATTGTATTCATGAGCGGCTTTCAGGATCGCTTCCTTTTCCTGACCGGACAAATTCTCCACGGCCTCCGTATAGCCCGCAATCGCCTGTGTTGCATGCTTGGAGTTCCACCAGTCACTTATGGAAGGATAGAGCATAATGCCCATCCCAACGACCAATATGACAACCAATATCATTGTAGAGACGGAAGGACTTTTTCGCTTCGGTCTTCCTTCTGCCTGTTCTTCCATTTGCTTTTCTTCTTTCATCAGTTTCCTCTCAATAGTCTTCTCTACGGCCAAAGCCGTATCAAAGCGTTTCGGGATGATGTTCTGTACTGACGTCGGCCGGATTCCGTTTCATCCGTTGCTCACCGCACACCACGGGAAGGTGTCAGTCCGTGCGGCATAACCAGGGACGGGATCTGCCGTCCCCGGTATCAAATGATTTCTTTAAATTATCGGGCGCTCATGCGCTTCTTTGTAACTAACAGGATGCCTGCTCCTGCAACCAGAACGCCGCCTACCACGTAGAAGATCGTCGTACCGATACCACCGGTGGAAGGAAGAAGAGATCCCTTCTGATTGACAATAGACGTGTCAAGCATATTGTCCTCCCCAACCGTTACCTTATCATTACTGGAAACAAATGTTTTCGTTTCCGCATTAAATGTCAGCGTAAAAGAAATCGGGTCGATCGTATTGTAGCCCGGAAGAGTCTTGGTCTCGGTAATTGTGTATTCTCCTGCACCCAGACCGCTAAAAGTCACCGTACCGTCTGCCTGAACTGTACCTACTACATCTGTTTTTGTCTCTCCATTACCTTTTGCAACAACCGATGTTGTTTTGGTGTATTTTGTGTCAACACTCTCATAATCAGCCGTATTATCTGTTTCATCATCCGCTACTGTAGGTGCAGTCGTCGTATAAGTGCCATCTTTCAGTTTCCAGTACTCACCATCTGCAGCTTCAGTAAAGGTTTCCTCTGTAACCAAAACGATATTTACGCCATTGCCGGTTAAAGTAAATTCAACGCCAGGAAGGAATTTATTATCCTCATCTGTCTTCAAAATGGTTAACTCAGTTGTGTAAGTAACAACTTCAACTTCTGGAGTTTCACCGGTCGGATGTGTCGGCGTCGGTTTATCCGGATTTTTCGGAGGTGTAGTAGAACCATCACCACTGTTATTAGGGTCATTGGAGTAATCCAACTTCACATCATTTGGATTACCATCTCCAGCAATTACCGCATTCTCATTTAAAGTAGCCGTATAAGTCAGCACCACTTTAGTGTCCTTGGTAATTTCTCCCACTGCCGGGTTGGTCAAAAGACTCAATGCTTTTAAATCAATTATTCCTACTTCAATAGTAGTACCCGTTGTTTCGTCATACGGTTCCACACCTTTGTAAAAATAATTGGTTACATCTACACCATTTACCGTAACTTTTATAGAGTCTGCTTTATAGGTAAGGCCTTTGCTTAATGTATCGGTAAATAAGTAGTAATAGGTTTTATAATCGGCAATGTTGCTCGGCATCGTACCGGTAATCTCATAATTTACTTCGTCGCCGATAGATGCTTCGTTCGTTGTTACTTTATCATTACCATCCACTATCTTTTTATCAGTCGTAGGGATATCAGCTTTTGGTGTGAACGTCAAAGTATCATTAATTACCTGAACTACATAAAGAGTGTAGGATTCGTTTGCCCCATTTAAACTTCCATCCTGATCTTTTACCAGATAATAGCCCGGTGTAAGACCCGTATATGTCGTTTCACTTCCAGTCTTAATAGGAGTAGTAGTTAAAACAGCATATTGCTGTATAACAGCTAACTTAGCCGTATCAGATGTAGCATCTTTAACTGCCTCCAACTCCTTCAAAACTGCCGTGTCAACTTTTGCACCGACTGTACCAGTACCATTTGCCCCCCATTTAATATTAGAAAGGACATCATCCGCATAATCGCCCGTAAAAATCTGATAGATTTCATACGTATGTTGTTTTACAGCCGCAGAAGTTTCTTCCTGCTCTTCAGACGCATTAGACACATCAGAATCACTGGTTTGCGCAGCCAATACCGTGGCTGACATTGCGAATATCATCGCCATCGCCAGAATCAAGCTGGCAATTCTCTTAATTCGTTTCATAAACTCATCCTCCTTTTAATCTTGTTTTTGATTCTTGTTTGAAACGATTTCTGTGTTATTGATTACTCCACAAATCTGCATTCCTTTCAGATAAGGAGAAGTGCTACACCCTCCTTCCTCTGAATTTTTTTCTATACATCAGACCTGCGCCGAATAATAAGCTTAAGGCACCTGCCGTTGTATATACGTTTGTACCGGGACCGCCGGTTTTGGGCAGTTCGAACTTAAGAATATTATTATAATGAATTGACACTATCTGTCCTTCATCAATTGTACCTGTCACCTGCCCAATAGTCCCCTCAACAGGATTACCATTTTCTGTAATATCAGGCCGATAAGGATTATCCTCTTCTACTTCCCATACAGGCTTCCCATCCTCATCATATAAAAGCCTGCCTTCACTATCCTTTTGAGCATCCACTGGTCCTATTTCTTTAATGGTATACTGTGTACCATTCGGTAAAAAACTGACAATAATATATTCTCCGGCTTTTAATGTGAAGTTGGCACCATCCCATATAAGGATATCGTTGCTTATAACCTCATTCTTTTCATTATATTTAGAATAGGCATAGTCATTTTTTAATATATTTCCTTCTGAATCCTTAAACTCAATGGCAAATCCAAATTCCTCACTTGTTTCTTCCCCGGTTACAGATTTTTCGATTCTCAACTGACCTGTCGTCTGTTCCGGGGTACTAAAGGATACTGACGGGAGAGTAAACTGCATCCAGCATGAAGACCCTGATTCACCTCGTTCCGTATAGAAAAAGGAAAGCCTATAATCATTTGCATCACCCTTTTTTATCCAATCCCAAAGATCGACATATTCGCCTACGGAACTATGAACTCCACCTATGTCGCAAACCAGTCTGCCTTCATCCTGTGATATCACATTTCCCGCCTCATCCTTTTCAATTCTGCTCAGGAAAACCCACATGTCATCATCGCCATAAAATAAATACTCCAAAGGTCCTGTATAATCCTCTGTTAATTTAAAATCAACCGTATAATGCATTCCGAAATAGCTGTTATGAATTTCAAAATCGTCGCTCGTTGGAAACCCTTCTATTCCATCGCTGCTAAATCCTTTTACTTCATATGGTAATTTTCCAAACATCGGATCATGCCCCGCTGTTCCGGCACTCGCTACGGAATCCATAGGCCAGAAATTATTGGTCCAAATATGCGTATATTTCTCATCAGGATTTTTAAACATATCCAATCCACTAATCTCACCAGTGTCTCCTACTTCTGCCTGTGTCATCGTATAAGTATCACCTTTACGTTCAAAAGTAAGCGATCCGATATAAGAAGATTTTCCTGACACACCGCCATTTTTTTCATTAAATAAATCGGGCGGATTAACTCCGTCTGAATATATAATTTCGCCTGTGGTTGTTAAAGCCTGCACCATTCCAAAAGTACAGCCTTTATAACCAAGCTGTTGAATATGTTTGGTTCCTACGATTTCTGCATTCGTTTTATTTAAATAATTTCCATTCCATTTATTTTTTCCCATTGTGGTTCTGGTATTATCATTACCAAAAGCAAAATTATTTCCATTGCTATTAATACCTTTTTTCTCAGTATTAACATACCAGGCAGAATCATTAGGTGAATTGTCTATTGTACCCGGATTACTATTATATGTTCCATTACGCGGTATTACATTTTTGTTATAGTTATAAATCTTTCCGTCCGTAATGTCGTAATCATAAAAATTCACACCGTTCACTTCGTCACTTGTCGTCGTATCACACACCAGTCTGATTACAGTTCCTTCTTTAATTAATATGAACTGCTCATTTTCTTCTTTATTGTCGACCGTCGCCTGCCTGTTAGTAAAATACAGGTTGTCAATCGTAGTATAAATGACAGAACCTGCGGTATCGGCTTGCTTGTCGGCCGCATCCTCACTTGGATCTCTCAGACTATATATCGTCCAGTCTTTTCTGTCTGTACTTTCAGCCGTCTGCTCATCTCCAACCCACACTTCTTTCAGTTCATAATTTCCATTCTGAGAAAGTCGATTGAAATATACCAGTCCCGGTGACATAATATAGCTGCATGGATTATCCTCATAAATCTGCGTCAGTGTCGTAGTACTTTTCACCTTATAATTTGCGCCGTCAATCTTTTCAAGACAAATCTTTACCACATCGGCATTTGATGGCCGTCTAAGAGAATCTGTTATAGTTCCCCATGTACTCTTAGTAGTATCATATCCATGCTCTCCCCCGCCATTTCCCGGCAGTTTTCCACCATCGCCATTACCGCCATTTCTGGTATCAATAACTTCCAGTCCGTCCCCATCCTTCACTTTATCAATAACGTCTAAATTAGCATAATATTGTACAGTAAAATTAGGATTGGCCTGGCTTGCCGCAACCAATATTACAGTATTATCTGTTCCTGTAGTTTCCAAAGAGAGTATCATTGGTTGAGCTTGAGACTCCTCGTTTACGGACATCGCATTAATGATTCTGAACATTTCCTGTTCATCCTCATTTGACTCATCAATATCTTCATGAGGATACATTAATGCACTAAGCGTAACTTCAGGCTGTATATCCTCAACAACCTCCGCTGTGTCAACAGTCTGCTCCGCATAATCTACCAGCTTTTGTGTTGGTGTAACTTCTGCCGTAACCTCACAATCCGTTAAATCCAGCTTTTCTCCATCGCAAAGCAAGGAATATGACAAAATGCGAATTTCAAGAAGTCCATTTTCTTCGCTCATGTTTTCCGCAAAAGCTGCAACTGTATGATATTCTTCGGTGGCTTCATCCAAAGGTTCAATCCGGAATTCCAATATACGCTCAGGTTCCCCATCTTCTGCAGACTCAATCCCCGCTGCGCTATCATTCTTTTCGTCCGGTACATTTACATCTTCAATTCCATCATTATCCTGTCCCGCACCGGCTACTGTTTCTTTATTTGCATCATCCGAAACACGCTTCCCGTCAGTTTCCTGATTAGTTTTTTCAACTGCTTCTCCACTTTCTTCCTCAGCAGAGCTTTCTTCCTCATCTGTCTCTTCTTTTACATGTACTGTATCTCTTTGCCCGATTGCTTTCGCCTCAGACGCTTCTGTTTCCTTTTCACTATTTTCTTCTGCTGAAGATTCCTCTTTCTCATTTTCCGCAGCCGTGCTGCTTTCTATTTCCTCAGACTCGTCTTCAACGTCTGGTGTTGTCTCTTCTCCGGATACTTCTTCCGGATTCATTTCCTCCGGTTCTGTTTCCTTCGAATCACCATCCTCCTTACTTTCTCCTTCCGGCTCGCTCATTTCATCAGACGGAAGCGTCGGGGCAGCTTCATCCTCTTCTCCACGATTCTCTGTCTCGGCATCCTTCTGCAGAACCGCCTCGCCCTTCACATGAAACGTAATATGAAACGCCTCGTCCTCATACTCAAACCGATCATCCAACTGAATCGTTTCATCTTTATCTTCCTCGATCACATTCCCGCTGACGCTTCCGTCCTCATCGTCGATTTCGTTTCCGCTGACGCTTCCGACGGCCTTCGCCCCTTCGTCGCCATATCCGATCGCGATCTCCGAGAATCCTTTCATCTCAAAGGTGGTGCTGTTATCCTCGGCCTGACCGCCGTCTAACAGTTCGGTTCCTTCTTTTGCGAAATGCACTACGGTAATCGGGTTGCCTTCCGCCAGGCCGTCTTCATCCAGGAACTGAACGGTTACGGTTACGGGTGCTTCCGGCTCGATCTCGATCAGTCTGTCTTCGTCCGTTTTTGCATCTTTATTTTCCACGTAGAAGCCGATGCGCAGCAGCGCTCTCATGTCCGCTGTCTCATCTTTCATAGCTTCCCGGTATTCTTCTTCCCGCCGGGCGAAGTATTCTTCATCCTCGTCGGCTTTGATCTGCTCGGCTAACAGCTTCGCATTGCCGGGAATCCCGGCCTCATGGTTAAATTTCACGGTGACAATATAATCGTCTTCCTCGCAGGTCCACAGGTAGTCTCCCACGTCCTCGAAGCCGCAGGTCATATTACCGTCTTCGTCGAAACAGCGCTCCTCATGGATATGGGCGTGGTCGCAGACCAGCTTGCCCTCCTCATTGTAGCAGTCCTCGTTGTGAACGTGTACCACCACCTCAAGGCCGCATACCAGATCGCCGTCTCCGTCATAGCACTCCGAACTGTGGACATGCGCCTCGTCATGGCCGCAGATCAGCCTGCCTTCTCTGTCATAGCATTTCTGGCCATGAATGTGCGTCTCATTGTGGCCGCAGATCAGCTCGCCGTTTTCGTCGTAGCATTCTTCATGATGGATATGAAGGTTTGCGCCTATGCTCAGGGCGGCGATTTCCTCATCGGTCAGCTCCACCGTCTTAAAGCAGTCTTTTTTGTGTACATGTTCTTCCAACTGGAACAGGCCGCAGATCAGCCTGCCGTTCTCATCCCGGCAACCTTCGTCGTGGGTGTGCTTCTCCAACTTTCCGCAGACCGGAACCATCTGTACCTCATAGCAGGCCGCGGTGTGTACATGGGTTCCTGCCGCCGCAGTTGTTTCCACTGCCGTCGTCGTCTGTTCTGCCGTCGTCTCAGGCGCTGCCGTTGTTTCAGGCGCCGCTGTCGTCTCCGGTGCTTTTGTCTCCGGCGGAGCCGTCGTCTCGACAACAACCTCGGCATAGCAGTCATCGGTATGCTCGTGTTCTTCCGCTTCACAGACCTGCACTGTGCTGTTATAACAGCCCTCTTCGTGAGTATGCTCTTCTGTCACGCAGGTCAGTTCTTCCGTATAACATCCGTCTTCATGGGCGTGTTCTTCCGCCTCGCAGACCAGATTGCCCCCCTCATCGTAACAGCCCTCTTCATGGCTGTGTTCTTCTGCCTCGCAGGTCAGTTCACTACTGTAGCAGCCGTCCTCATGCACATGCTCCGCCTGCTCACAGGACAGCTCCGTATCATAACATTCGTCGGTATGCGTATGCTCTCCAACCGTACACACCAGCTCAGGCTCCGTATCTGCCGGCGCCTCCGGTGCTTCCGTCGGGGCGGCCTCCGTCGGTGCCTCCGTCGGGGTCTCTGTCGGCGCTTCCGTCGCCGGCTCGCTCGGCTGGTCGTCATTCTGTACCGGCTGGTTTCCCCCGTCGGGCGTATTTGCCGGCTGGTCCTGGGAATCGGGCGACTGAACCGGCTGGCCTCCCGCATTTCCCGTATCGGTCACACCCTCCAGGCCGCAGATCAGCGCCTGCTGTTCCTCATAGCAGGCCTCCTCATGGGTATGGGGCTCAATTTCCTCTAACGGACATACCAGTCTGCCGTTCTCGTCCCGGCAGTCATCGTTATGTATATGGATCAGATAGTCCGCATAGCCGCAGATCATTACGTCTTCTGCCTTCTTCTCGTCATATACATAGCATTCGTCGGTATGCTCGTGTACCTGTGTCTGTACCCGGCAGTCCAGCACTCTGACCTTGTGGGTCAGCGCCTGGCCATACAGCTTCAGCGCCGCCGCCGTACCCAGGACGACCGTCACGGACAGTCCCAGAAAAATAATCAGCCACTGTCTGTGCTTTTTCTGTTCCTGTAATATCTTTGTATTCTGCGATGATAAATCAAATCTCATCTTACAGCCTCCCTCCCTGCGCCTGCATTGATTATCTCGGAATTCCCAGGTTTGATAACGGCCAGACCCGGAATATAATTTTCCCAATCACCATGTCGTTGCTGATACAGCCCACCGCCTTATTCCGACTGTCGATACTGGTGGACCTGTGGTCTCCCATCACGAAACACCGGCCTTCCGGCACCTGATAAGGCAATGTAATATTGCAGTCTCCAAACGCCTTTTCCGTCACGTAAGGCTCATCCAGCAGCTCCTCATTCACATAAACATTTCCATCCATGTCGATGTTTACCCAGTCCCCTGAGGAAGCGATCACCCGCTTTACCAGAATATTGTTATTATAATAAAAAGCAATGATATCGCCCGTCCTGTACCGGTTGCTGTTCAGCGCCACCACGATATCCTCATCCTGTAAGGAATCTGTCATGGAGGTCCCGCTGATCTGCAGAACCGGCAGCAGAAGGACTGCGATCAGCACCGTAGCGGCGGCTACCACCACCAGGAAAAATACGGTGCTTCTCAATACCTTACCGTATCTGTCTTTATATTGTTCTTTCGCAAGCTCCGCTTCCAAAAGCTCCAGGCTTGGAAGCTCAAGCTTCTTCTCGCTGTTCTCGCTCATGGACATCCCTTCCGTCTGATTCAATTCCCTCTGATTGTTCCGGTTCGAACAACTCCGCTTTCAGGTGCTTCACGATGATCTCGGCAACCATGCCGTCGGAGTTCAGTTTTTCCCACCGGTCAGACTGCAGGGCCTCCAGCCGTTTCTCCAGTTCCCCGATGGACGCGTCCTTCTCGTCCAGGCGGCCTTTCAGTTTTTCCAGAAGAGCATCCTTTTCATTCAGCTTTTCTTTCAGTTTTTCCAGAAGAACGTCTTTTTCATTCAGCTTTTCTTTAAGCCTTTCAAGCTGTGTATCTTTCTCGTCCAGCTTTCCTTTCAAACGCTCGCAGCTTTCGTTCAGCCGGGCCAGTTCTTCGCTTTTCTCATCCGATTCGGTCTGCAGTCTGGCCGCCTCCTTGCTCTGTTCTACCAGCAACTGGAGAAGATCCTGCCGGCGCAGTCTGCGCAATTCTTTATCTGTCATAGGGTCTCTTTATCCTCCCCGTTCTTATCCCATCCGATGGAAACCTGTTCGTTCTCCACCATCTGCTCATAGGTCTGGCGAACCAGCCTGTCTATATCGACCCGAATCCCTTCCTGAATACTCTGATACATCTTCCAGAGACAGCGGGGATTGGCCTTTTCCGAATCCACCTTCGCATCCTGGCTGATAGCGCTGACATAATGGTGAATCATCGAACGAGACAGCGGTTTTCCGTCTCTGGTCAGGAAAACAGGGCCGCTTTTGATGTGATGCCGCTGCATATACTCCATCAGCTCCCTGCGAAGCGGCTCCGGAATATACAGCGTCCGCAGCCTCTGTTTGTTATGACTGTCCAGCTCCACCGTTCCTGAAAAAACCGCCTCCGCCGTCACCTGGGACATTTCCTGAACCCGGACACCCGCGCCGCCCATGGTCTTAATCAGCAGATAGGACCGTTCCCGGCCCAGCTTTCTGGCCGCGGACAGAAGCCGTAAATATTCTTCCCTGGACAGCTCCGGCTGTTCTGCCGGCTTTCGTACAAATTCTTCTACCTGCCAGTCTCTGTGTCCGATATAGCGCAGGAATGTATTCATAATCGAAACCTGCGTATTCACCGTCACATGAGAAAATCCTTTTTCCTCCAGCATCCATCTGCGCCACCGCACCCCTGTGTCTTTTTCCAGAAGCTTATCCTCCGGCAGCCATGCGTAAAGCCCTGCCAGGCTGCGCCTGTATGTGTCCAGAGAGCTTTTCCCCCGGTTTTTCTGCCGGAGGCTTTCCAAAAATTCTTCTATTACTTCCAGTGTCAATTTCTCGCCAGTCATATTCACCAGTCATGTCTTTCCGCTGTCATAAAACGCTCACACGCGGACTGCCGATACCTGCACACCGCTTCGCCTATTATATGACAAAATTAATAATATGTTACTTTTAGGGGTAAAAAAATATACTTTTCACCCGTTTTCCGAGGAAAAGTATAGCACAGGTAAGAGCGAGATTCAAGATATTTCCCCGAAATACCGTGACCTATAAAAATCATAGAACACTCTTACTTATATATCGGCATTCTTTCGGGATATTTAATATATTTTGATAATTTTGGTAAATTTGTAAAATAAAAGAATGTATCAAAATATACATTTTGTTTTATATATTTGTGATACGCAGGACCTTAACGGCCTACGGCCTGCCGCCGCTTATTTTCTTCACCCCATAATACCCGCCTGTCCCGGCGGCGCACCCGATCAGGCATCCCGCCAGTACGTCCGTAGGGAAATGAACGCCCAGATACAGCCTGGAAAAGCCGATCAGAGCTGCCAGTATCAGCGGGCATACGGCAGGAAGCCATCGGTTCTGATCGCGGAATCCCAGAAAACAGGCGACGGCCGCCGCAAAGGAAGCAGAGGTGTGGCCGGAGGGGAAAGAGAAATCCCGTGGTGCGGGAATCAGCGGAATCAACTGCGCATACTGCTGAAAGGGGCGGGCCCGCCGCACCAGGTTTTTCAGGAAAATATTCGTACAGAGCAGGCTTAACACCAGCGCCGCCAGACTGCATAAGCCTATTTTTCTCGTTCTTTTTGGAATCAGCAGGCACAGAGATAAAAGGATCCAAAACTGTCCGTGATCCCCCAGAAACGTAATTCCGGTCCAAAATGTGTCCCAGCATTCCGACCGCAGGTTTTCCTGTATCCATAACAAAATCTGAAAGTCCAATGTTTTCTCCTATTCCTCTACCTGAACGGGCCACTGGCCTTCGCCGCCCAGCGCCCGGTTTCCCACATCGTCACAGTGGACAAAGTCCTCGGAAACCGCCGCATAGTACCGCTTTCCCGCTTCCAGCCCAAAGCCCAGGCGGATCTGTACCTCCGTGCCTCTGTCCATGCCGTAGTAAACTTTATGTTCTTCGCTTACAGGGGCGAACGTCACCTGTTGGCTGTCCGCCGGGATCTCTGCCAGCAGACTGTCATCCCCGGCGTCATACAGCGTAAAGACGCCGGTTCCCGGCTCCACATTTTCCCGTTCCAGATACAGAGAAAAGGTATCTGTCCCCGCCGGCGCCAGATAATTGGTACCGTCAGCCACCGGAGCGATATAGACATTCCCGATCAGTTGCGCTTTTGTTTCCGCCAAAGCTTCCGTTTCTTTTTCGCCGCCGTTTCCGCCGCAGCCCGCAAAAAGCAGCATCACCGCGACAAACAGCATCGCTGCCGAAAGCGGACGTATTATTTTTTTATGCTGTTTCCTGTCAGGCCGCGGCACACACATCATATATTCAGACATTTAAAATGACCTCCCGGATTTTATGTCTGCCTTATCGGAGACATACTGTATAGAAGATTCATTTATTATATATCAGAATCCATATTTTTTACAAGTTATTTTACGGGAACCTGCCCTCCGTAACTCGCAGAGCAACATGCAGAAGCACAGCATCCTTCAAAATTACGGTTGAAAAATCAGAGACAATCCCTTATAATATACGTAACAGGACAGCCGGAAGGCAGGCGCTATCTGCCCGGCGAATCCATTTTAACGATTAAAAATAGCCGCCGCCTCTTGCCAAAGATCAGGACGGCTATTTCTTATTGCACGGCCGCCGGCAAAATCCGTTTTATGACCGCATCATCAGAAGAAAAGCGAAAGGAGCATATACAGACACTATGAAACGATCCGACGATTTAAAACATTTACTGCTGTCCATCGACCGGAAAAGTTATCCGGCCTATAAGGACACCAGAGGACAGTACCAGTTTAACGGCTTTGTACTGTCCGTCGACCATGTACAGGGAGATCCCTTTGCATCTCCCTCAAAGATCAGTATTATTATAGAAGGAAAACAGGCAGGCTTTCCCGCCGCGTACCTGGAAAAGCGTCACACCCGGATCGCGCTGCAGGATCATCTGATCCGGCTCTTCGGGCGGGAGATCGAAAAATACAATTTCAAAGCGAAAGGGTCCGGAAAAAGCGGTCTGATCTCTGTCAGCCGCTGCGGACAGGAGGTGCTGGAGCGGACGGCCTGTACGCTGACCCCCGGCTCCGGACGGCTTCTGGTACGGCTGGAAGTGGGCTTCCCGGCCAACGGACGAACCATCAATTCCGGTGAGCTGATTAAAATCTTTTTTGAGTTTCTGCCGAAAGCCGTCTCCTCCTCCCTGTTTTACCGGAACATCGACCCCAAAAAAGCGGAGGCCGTCATCCGGCTGGCAGAGGACCAGCAGTTTATCCGGGACAGGCTGCCCGAACTGGGGCTGTGCGCCTTTGTGGCCGACGGCTCGGTACTGCCCCGGAAAAGCGGCGTTTCCCAGCTTCCGATGGAAGGGTCCGTCGCCTTTCAGTCGCCGGAATCTCTGCGGGTTACGCTGGAGCTTCCCCACAAAGGTCCTCTCACCGGCATGGGCATCCCGAAAGGAATTACCCTGATCGTAGGCGGCGGCTATCACGGGAAATCCACCCTGCTGCGGGCGCTGGAGCTGGGGGTATACAATCATATCCGGGGCGACGGCCGGGAATATGTGATCACCGATGATACGGCACTGAAGCTGCGGGCGGAGGACGGCCGGAGCATCTGTAAAACCGATATCTCCATGTTTGTCAATAACCTGCCAAACGGGCGGGACACCGCCGCCTTTTCCACCGAGGACGCCAGCGGCAGCACCTCCCAGGCGGCCAACGTCGTGGAAGGACTGGAAGCCGGCGCATCCCTGTTTCTTATCGACGAGGATACCAGCGCCACCAATTTTATGATCCGGGACGAGCTGATGCAGCAGGTAATCTGCCGGGAAAAGGAACCGATCACCCCCTTTATCGAGCGGGTAAAAGGATTGTATGAACAGGCCGGCGTTTCCTCCGTGATCGTGGCGGGCAGCTCCGGCTCCTACTTCCATATCGCCGATCTGGTTATTCAGATGGACTGTTACCGGCCCTTTGATATCACCGCCGCCGCAAAGGAAAAGGCCGCCGCCTATCCCGGCATCACGCCCCTTCCCTTAGCGGACACCGCCCTGCACTTTCACCGGATTCCCCGTCCGAACCAGTCCGTGGCACGGGACCCCCGCGTAAAGCTGAAAGTAAGCGGACGGGATTCTCTGTCTGTAAACCGGGAAGAAATCGAACTGCGGTGCCTGGAACAGCTAACCGATAAAGAACAGACCGAAACGCTGGCCTATATGCTTTTGTATGCGATTCGGCATTATATGGACGGACGGCACACCATGGCACAGGTGGCGGACGAACTGTTAAAGCTGGTACATGAAAAAGGTCTGGAAACGGTAGGAACCGACGGCGGCAGCTATCTGTCCGCCGGGCTGGCCATGCCGAGAAAGCAGGAAGTGCTGGGATGTTTTAACCGATATAGAAAACTGGAAATTTTATAAAAGAACCTGTCAGGATGCGTCTGCCCTGCCGGCTTTCGCATCCTTTTTATATACGCTGCCCTTTTACCCCCGCCCCAGCCTGCGCTTCTGCATCTTCTTCCAGATCCTGCGGCAGCTACGGCAAACCTCAGCGTCAATGCCCAGAACTTTAACAAGAACTTCTTCATCCACGGCATTCAAAGCCGTTTCAATATCCTCATCGTTCCGCACAATCGAGTCTATACAGGATAACAGCTTTTCTCTGAGCCCCGTGTCAATCTGTTCTATCCTGGGAATCAGAATATTTCCCATTTCGCCGGGAAGGATTTCCAGAACGCCGCCGCCGTAGCTTCGGCCGCAGATTTCGGTAAACGCAAAAGAAATACTGTTATAGTAGGACAAAAGAACATTTTCCGGTTCCACACCCTCATTGAATTTCATTCTGTGCATCGTATCTGTCGATACGGCACGGCATTTGTTTAATACAAATTTGGGATACAGATTATTTCTTCTCAGGAAAAAGGCGTCCGGCGCCCAGACGGAAGGAACAATATACCATCTGTCTCTGATCGAACATTTGTATCCCTCATGTTCGCCGTTTATTTCCCCCCGCGCAATATACCGCTTATGCCCGTCAGGGTATTTTTCAAAGGGAATCTCAGGAAAACAAACCAGCCGCGCCCGCTTTCCCGCCCTTTTATTGCTCTCCCAGTCCTCCGGCGTAAAATAGATTCCGTGGGCATGGGAGCTTCTTCCGATCAGAGGCAGGGTGATTTCTTCCAGATCGTACTGTTCGGTTATCTCTTCCGTAATGGAAAAATAACCGTTATTTCCGGTTGTAATACCGATATTAATCAGGCCGTACTCCGAAAATTTTGCAAAGCGTTTATCGCCGCGAAGCTGCTGAATCAGCGCCATCTCCTCTGCGGACACAAAATATTTCGTCCATTTTTCCCGGACATGGCCAAGCTTCTGAAACCCGTTCTGCTCTAATTTAAATCCGGCAAAATCATCAAGCGTACTCATCTCGACGATGCGGATGCCTTTTTCTTCCTCCCCTTTCTCCCCGATCAGAACAATTACCTCCTGTTCAATGTCGGGAAAGACCAGCCGCTCAAAAGTAATCAGCGTAATCTTCGCCAGATGATCTGCCAGATACAGCCGCAGGTCTTCGGCGTAAGCCACCTGCAGAATCTCTGCCGGAATCACAAAGGCGATCTTTCCCTTTTCCGAAAGCAACTGCACACATGCCACAAGGAACGCGACCCACGCGTTAATCAGCTTATTGGCTTTCATTCCGTGGGAAGTCAGAATCTGAGACTGCATCTTTCTCTGACTTTCTTTCAGATACTGATAGCGAATATAGGGCGGATTCCCCAGGATCAGGTCAAAACGCTCTTTGCCCAGCACCCTGCCGTAATAGTCAAAAAAATCTTCCGTACGGACCGTAACCTGTCCGAAACCCGAATACCTGCCCCGCACCTTTTCCGCCTCGTCCCCCTCAATCTCCACGGCAGTCAGTTTCCGCACCCGATCCAGAAGATTGAGATTTTTAAGGCTGTCAAGAAACACGCCGTCGCCGCAGCTAGGTTCCAGCACATTCGAGATATCCTGAGACGCAAAAAGCCCCGCCATGGCATCGGCAAGCTGCCACGGCGTATAATACGCTCCTTTTAACTTCTGTTCCGAACTATCCTTTTTGAGTCTCATTGTCCTTCCCTCTTTTAAAATTCAAGCCGATATACCCTTGCGATTAACTCCTGAATCTCTGAAATCAAATGTTCCTTCTGTCCCTGCAGCGCTCCGGCAATGCGTTTTGCCGGCTGTCCGGCCAGTTCTTCGTTGATTTGATAGATGGTTCCGGTCGCCTCCACCACTCTGTCATAAATCCCTTTCTGCACCGGATCGCCAAAGTCCAGCTCCACAAAGGGCAGAGTAACCAGCACGGAACGTCCTCTGGAATAAAATCCGTTTTCAAAATCGCTTCCGATCATCTGCAGAATCTTTTCCGTATAAGGATTGGTCAGCCAGGCCTGCAGATATTCCAGTTCATACGGGCTTCCGTCCTGCCTGCACACGGCGCAGTATCCGGCGGTATCGCCTGAGGCAATCAGATAATCCTTCGTGTCGAGGGCATACATCGGCTCTTTGCTCAGAATTCCCACAATCAGCTTTTTTCTGTTTTGAAATGCCGTCAGCGCCTGGTGGCGCCCATAGCGGTACCAGGTATCCGCCGTCGCGTAATTCACATCCCTTTTCCCGCCCGGAACAATCCCTTTCGGCGCCAGAATCTCATAATTGCTCAGAAGATACTCATAGGTTCCCGGATAATCATTCCGCATTTCCTCCGGCGGTATCACCTTTCCGCCGGAATCGTAAGGAAAGATAATGTGTTTATCGGTTGTCAGGCGGCTGTAGGTGTCTTGCTTCTTTTCCGCCTTTTTTACAGGCTTAAAATAAGGGCGGAGAATCCGTTTTTCAATGGAAAATACACGGTCGTTCCGCCGGATGATATAACAGTCCTCCGTCTCGTCTGTGATTTCCTCATCCGTGAACCAATATGTACGCTTCTGCTCCGCACTGGTCTGAATCCCGGTAAAAATATCCGCATGTTTTGTAATCGGAACCGCAGCGGCGTCCAGCCTCCCAAGCATTTTCAGAAAATCCAGATCCGTCGTAAGCCTCCAGGGCAGCTCGTTCAGCATGGAAGCAGAAAGCTCCACCGTGTCCACCTCCTCGCCCGCCCAAAGCTTATCGGCGGATTTGATGCTGCCGTAAACGAATGTGGACTGCTCTGCCTTACAAAGAAGCAGAATAGAGCTGTAAATCGTCTTGTCCTCAAATAACTGGGCGTCTCCGAAATCATCCAGGCTTACCAGCATTTTTTTTCCGGCGATCAGGCCGCGCAGCTTTTCGCCCGCGCCGATTTTGAAAAACTTGTTTGGAACGATATAGCAGACATAGCCGCTGTCCTTCACTTTGTTTATCGCCCGTTCAATAAAGATAAAATATTTGTCGAACTGTTTATGGGCGCTTCCGTATCTTTTTTTATAAATTTCAAACTCAGCGCCCGGCAGCAGCCCGTGCATCCCCTCCGTGTTTACATAGGGAGGATTGCCGATAATGGCGTCAAAACCGCCGCCCCCGTTCATTTTATTCCAGTCAAAGGGAACGATATCCTCCGCCTGCCCTGCCGCACCGGATATTCCGGCCATCTCCTCATAGCTCACAAGGGCATTGCCAAAATGAATATTGGCGCTTAAATCGGGAAGGATCGGCACGACCTCCGCAACGGAGGGCGCGGTTTCATTCTCAATCAGCTTGAGGAGCAGCGAGAATTTAGCCACCTCCACCGCATGAATATCAATGTCTATGCCGTAGATACAGGAACAGAGAATCTCTTTCTTCTCCTGAAGGGGCAATTTATATAAGTCTGTTCCAATTTCCACCAAATGATCGGTCTGACCGTGGCTGATATACCACTGAACACAATACTCCTGTAAAAACGCAAAGGCTTCCTCCAGGAAAATGCCGGAACCGCAGGCGATATCGGCCACGCGGATTTCCGGAATCTGTGCGGGCGTTTTCCCCCGGCAGACGCCGGACAGTGTTTTCTCCACCATATATTTCACGATTTCCGTAGGCGTCGTAACGACGGATCTGTTCTGGCAGTCCTTCTTCCGGCCAAGGCCGATCCTGTGGGCATCCAGCAGCACCAACTGCTCGGTTAAAAACATTTCATAAATTTTTCCCAGCAGATTCGGCTCAATAATATGAAACAGATAAGGACTCTGCGGATAATACAGCTCCTCAATCATCCCTTTTATAACGTCCGATGACAGATCGAAAATAATATCGCCGCCGGAGAACATACCGGAATTGTAACGCCTGTCAGCCGAGCGGAACAGTTCTTCCAGTCTCTCCTTCAGCCGGTCGGGGTCCGCAATGGTATCTTTTAATCTGTGATATAAAGGCAGGTTTTTATCTTCACAGATTCTTAAAAATACAATCTGATTGATAAATTCCTGCACGACGTCATTTAAAACTTCCAAAGACCCATAGCGGCCGCCCTTTGCATACAGCTCGTTGCTGAGGGCCACCCTCCATCCGTTGATCTGGGAGAGGAACAGCGCGTCTACCTGCTGTGTCTGTCTGCCTGCCGCCGGAAAATGATCGTCCGGACAGGAATCAAATTCACCGGAATACACGGCGTCTCTTGAAATCAGGCTGCTGATTTCTTCAAACTTCTCGGCATATTCGGTATAGTGATATAAACGATATCTGGCTGCCGCGCATCCGTCGCCTTCGCGGGCAACATGGCAGGTATCATAAATCGCAAGATACTCAAAATTCGTCAACACGGCCAGTTTGTGCTTCGCGTTCCAGCCATACTTCCTGGTCTGAATCGCCGGCGCGGCGTCTCTGGTAATGTCCACCGCAGGCTTTTTGGCTTCTACGAAAAACCTGGGTACGCCTCTGAGCGTCATCGTGTAATCGGGGCGGTCCGTACGGGAAGCATAATTCTCGGCGATTACCTCCCGATACTGGGGGGCCGCTCCCTTTTCATTCGCCACATCCCATCCCAGAAGCTTTAAGAACGAATCAATATATTCCATTCTGCAGGAATATTCGTTATATGCATTTTTTACATCTTTATAAAATTCTAAATTGGCATGAAAACGGTCTGCCAGAAGCTGCAGACCGGAACAGTCAGTCCTCTCCATATTCTGCCTTTCTCTTATCACTGGTCGGCTTTTCGGCATCTTCCGGGATAATCCAGATACGGCTCATACGGACGGCGCCGGCAATGCGGTTTGTCTTGCACAAAATCTGAACCTGGCGCGGCGTAACGCCCCATTTGTCCGCAGTCTCCTGAACTGTCATATAACCATTCATCATTTAACACCTCGCAGAATATGGTCGTAAAATCCTTTTTATTATATTCGTTTAAACGAAACCTGTCAATCGCGAAAATCACCCTGTCGGCGAAGGAATCCCGATCTCAGTTCCTTCCGCTGCACACGCTGACACAGAAAATCTTTTGTACCCCGGCTCTGCGCAGCGCGGCGCAGCAGGCGTTCATCGTAGCGCCGGTGGTATAGATATCATCTACCAGAATCACGGTATCGATTCCATCCGGCAGCTTTCCCGCCCGGAAGACATGGTAAAGATTTTTCTTCCGCTGGCTGCCCTGTAGTGTTTTCTGGGGCGCGGTGTCCTGCATCCGGACAAGTCCCTTCGGATACACCGGAACCTCCAGGGCGGCCCCCAGCTTCCGTGCCAGAAGCTCCGCCTGATTATACCCCCTGTCCCGCTGTTTTCTGGCATGCAGCGGAACAGGGATTACGGCCTGGGCACCCGCCTGCCGCAGACGGCGCCCGTAGCGGCGCATCAGTTCTTCCCCGTAATAATCGGCAAATTCCCGCTTATTATGATATTTAAACCCCATCATGGATTCTTTCGCCTCATCCCGGTACGCAAACAGAGAAATCCCCTGCCAGAACAGTTTCGGGTGGGCCGTGCAGTCAAAACAGTATTCCTGAATCTCAGATTCCAACTGCTTTCCGCACTTTTTGCACAGCGGCTCACGCAAAAAGAGCCGCTCTGCCTTCGGAATGCACGCCCGGCAGATCAGCCCTTCTTCTTTCGTAACAATGGTTCCGCACAGCGGACAGATTCTGGGAAACAGAACATCCAGACATTCCCCGCCAAGCCGCCGTGCCGTTCTGCGCAGGAAATTCCGGACATCATCTGTTTTTCCCGCACCGCATATCACTTTATTCCAATCTATTTATTTCACCCTTCTTTCTCACAGCTCCCTAATCCGTTCACTCAGGCTGGAATACCGTCTCTGCTGCCGCTCATTCGCCACCATCTCCTGAAAGGTCTGAGGCGACCCCACAATACAGACGCAGGAGCGGGCACGGGTGACGGCCGTATAGATCAGATTCCGGTTCATCAGCATCCGGGGACCGGAAAGCAGCGGAATTACCACGGCAGGATACTCGCTGCCCTGAGACTTGTGAATCGTGATCGCATAGGCCAGCTCCAGCTCGTCCAACTGTTTAAACTCATAGGTGACAAATCTGTTCTCGTCATATTCCACCGTCAGTTCTTCGCCAAAAGAATTAATCTGACGCACCACGCCCATATCGCCGTTAAAAACGCCGGTCCCTTTTTCCAGCGCCACATTGTACTGCCGGCTGCGCACTTCCCATTCCATCTGATAGTTATTTTTGATCTGCATCACCTTGTCGCCCTCCCGGAAGGTCACTGTGCCCAGCTCCTTTTCCTTCTTATCGGGGGACGGCGGATTCAAGAATTCCTGGAGAATCGTATTCAGCCGTTCCACCCCCAGAGCGCCCTTGCGCATCGGGGTCATCACCTGAATATCATACATGGGAGCGCCCACATAACGGGGCAGCTTATCCCGGACCAGCGTGATGGACGCGTTGATAATGGCATTGGCATCCTGCCGCTTGATAAACAGAAAGTCTTTGCTCCTTGCGTCCGGATCGATCCCTTCGCCGGCGTTGATCTTATGGGCATTGACAATGATATCGCTCTGAGCGGCCTGGCGGAAAATCTTTTCCAGCTTCACCACCGCAAAGGAACCGGAGCCGATCACATCCCGCAGCACATTTCCCGGCCCCACGCTGGGCAGCTGATCCACGTCGCCCACCAGAATCAGACGGGTACCTACCGTCACCGCCTTTAACAGCGCGTAGAGCAGATGAATGTCCACCATGGACATTTCGTCGATGATAATGGCATCTGCCTCCAGCGGGTTCTGCTCATTGCGCTGAAACTGTTCTGTCCGGGACTCATCCTCCGGTACGCCGTTTAATTCCAGCATCCGGTGAATGGTTTTCGCCTCGCAGCCCGTGGCTTCCGTCATCCGCTTCGCCGCCCGCCCGGTGGGAGCCGCCAGCAAAATCTCCATATCCTCCGACTCAAAAAAACGGATGATATTTCGGATCACCGTGGTTTTTCCGGTTCCCGGCCCTCCGGTGATAATCAAAAGGCCGTTCCGGGCCGCATTTATAAATGCCTGGCGCTGCTGTTCATCCAGCTCCATGCCTGTCTGGCTCTCGATCTGCTCCAGCTTCTTTGTCAGTCCTGCCTCCGCCGCCGGATACCGGACATTCAGATCATGGAGCATCCTGGCCGCATTTAATTCCATATAATAATATCTGGAAATATAGACGCCCTGCCCTTCCGGCACGGCTTTTGTCACCAGCTTTTTGTCGATAGTCAGATCCATAACATGCCGCTCCATCGAATCCGGCTCCACCTGCAGCAACTGACTGGTCTGAGCCATCAGTTCCTCCAGAGGAAGGTAGACATGACCGTTCCCCAGCGCCTGCTGCAAAACATACATCAGGCCGCTTTGAATCCGAAAATCCGAATCCGTATGAATCCCCACCCTGCCGGCGATTTCATCGGCGATTTTAAAACCCACACCGGGAATATCATCCGCCATCCGGTAGGGATTGGTTTTCATCACGGAATAAATCTCGTCTCCGTAACGCTTATAAATCTTCACCGCCAGATTAACCGTAATCCCGTACTGCTGCAAAAACAGCATGGCCTGACGCTGATCCCGCTTCTCGGCCGCCTGCTCGCCGATCTGAATGGCTTTGGACTCGCTGATGCCCTTCACTTCCGCCAGCCTCTCCGGTTCTTCCTCCATAATCCGGAAGGTATCGGCTTTAAACTTTTTCACAATCCGGTCAGCCAAAGAAGGCCCCACGCCCTTGATCGCGCCGGAACCCAGATACCGCCGGACGGAATCAATATCCTCCGGCGTTTTCAGCTCGTACCTGATGACCCGAAGCTGCTCTCCGTAGACGGGATGCTCGGTCAGCTCTCCCTCTGCCTCTATGTATTCCCCTTCGCTGATATAAGAAAAGGTTCCCACCAGAGTCGCCGTGTCTTTCCCGGCCGCCAGCTCCATAACGGTATAACCATTGTCCTGATTGCGGAAAATGATGTGCTCAACATATCCTGATATGACTGCCATATTCTTTCATCCCACACTTCCACGCAGAGAAGTGACTCATGACGAAGGATCCGGCAAAATGTACCGCTGCCGAAAGGTATGCTGCAGGGCGGCACATTTTGTCGGATCAGATTATATTTAAAGGAAACTGCATGTGGAATTGCTTTCAGATGCTTCGGCGGACAAAAAAATCCGCGAAACGATTATTTCTCGTCCCGTTCCCCGTTGGTAAACTCAATAAACTTGCCGGTTCCGATGGCAACCGCAGTCATAGGCTCTTCGGCGATCATCGTATTGATCCCGGTTTTTTCCTCAATCAGCGTATCCAGGCCGCTTAACAGAGAACCGCCGCCGGTCATCACAATCCCCCGGTCATAGATATCCGCCGCCAGTTCCGGCGGGGTCTTCTCCAGTACGCTGTGAACGGCGTCTACAATGGACATGGCAGGCTCCCGCAAAGCTTCCAGCGTCTCGTCGGAAGTGATCGAGATCGTCTTCGGCAGACCTGTCACCAGGTTCCGGCCTCTTACGTCCATGGTGGCCACCTCCGGACGCTTGTCCGCACAGCCGATATTGATCTTGATATCCTCTGCGGTGCGCTCGCCGATCAGCAGATTGTGTTTCTTGCGCATATACCGGACAATGGCCTCGTCAAAATCATCGCCGGCCACCTTCACGGAGGTGCTGACCACGGTGCCGCCCAGAGAAATCACCGCAATATCGGAGGTGCCGCCGCCGATATCCACAATCATATTGCCGCAGGCTTTGGAGATATCAATTCCGGCTCCGATAGCCGCTGCCACCGGCTCCTCGATAATCGTCACTTCTCTGGCCCCTGCCTGATAGGTGGCGTCCTCAACCGCTTTCTTCTCCACCTCGGTTGCGCCGCTGGGAATGCAGACGCTGATTCTGGGTTTCCGCAGCGTCTTTTTGCCCACGGCTTTCTTTATAAAGTATTTCAGCATTTTCTCCGTCACGGTGTAGTCGGAAATCACGCCCTGACGCAAAGGGCGGACCGCCACGATATTCCCCGGCGTTCTGCCGATCATCAGCCTGGCTTCCTCACCGATGGCTTTAATCTGGTTTGTATCACGGTCAAAAGCTACTACCGAGGGCTCTTTTAATACCACGCCCCGGCCTTTTATATATACGAGTATACTTGCGGTTCCCAAATCGATTCCAATGTCCGTTGACAACATCATTTTCTTTCTTCCTCCTGATTATTTTCTTTGTTTTATCAGATCAATATGGTGCTTTCAAAACCATCTCTCTCCATGCATACTGATTCGCCGATGCTTCGGCAGATCATCCGGTTCACCGGTTTAAGTATTTATATTATATACAATGCTGACGGTTTTTCAAATGTTTTTTCAAATTTTAATATTTTTTTCAGGATTCCAACATAATATTATCATAATTATGCGCTATACTATATGCATATCATGAAAGTGATATAAGCTTTTTCATACTCATACCCGGCAGCCGTTATTTTTAGCTGCTGCCGGGCACCCCCCGTTAACAGCCGCCGAGGCTGTATACAGGGAATCAGAACAGCCTCCCCTGAGAATGCGGATATACTGCATACTTTCACCATAAAAGGAGCCATTGCCGTAAAGCGATGGCTCTTTTACTGTTCTCCCCTTTATGACGGCGCCTGCCGAATCCGTCCGGACACGGACGGATTCGAACGCTTCTTTTCAGCGTTCCTTCCCCGCCTTCTCTATGCTGTCCTCCCCAAGCCGGATTTCCCCCATCTTCAAGAGCCGTCCCACCGCCCGCTTAAAGGCGTTTTTGCTCAGGCCGAATTCCCGCTGAATCACCAGCGGCGCCGCCTTATCGGTAAAGGGCAGCCTGCCGCCCCGCTCCTCGATCCGCTCCATCACAAGAGCCGCGTCCGCGTCCATCTGCAGATAGGCTTTTTCCCGCAGCGACAGATCCAGCTTGCCGTCCTCCCGGATTTTCACAATCCGCGCGCTGACCACATCGCCGGGCTTTTTATCCTGGAAAAAGTCCTGGCGGGGAACCAGGCCGAAGTACCGGTTTTCCACGGCCACCAGCGCGCCAAGCTCCGGTTTCACCTCATAAATCGTTCCCTTCACATGCTGTCCCTCCCGGAACAGGCCATTCCCGGGACATTCCAAATGGGAATACACCTTTGTGGTGGCGCACAGCCTGTCGCTTTTATCAATATAAAGGGCAACAAGACACCGATCGCCGGGTTTCAGCTTACGGGTCTGCTCTTTAAAAGGCAGAAATAAGTCCTTTTCCAGTCCCCAGTCGAGAAATGCGCCGATTGCAGTCACCTGAACCACTTCCAGCAAAGCCAGACGTCCCAGCTCCACCTTCGGCTCCCGTGTGGTGGCGATCAGCCTGTCCTCCGAATCTTTGTAGAGAAACACTTCGATCTCATCACCGATCCGCTGCTCCGGTTTTAAATACTTCTTCGGCAGCAGCACTTCTTCTTTTGCGCTCTCCGTCCCCAGATAAGCGCCGTGCTCCGTGGTCCGCTTCCAGACCAGACATTGTTTCTTTCCCAATTCCAACATATATTTTTCTCCTAATTCAGTTCCGCTACAGTCCTCCTGAACCCCCTTGCTCTGGAAGAATTTCCGGCCGCTATGGCGTCCGTAAATCCTTCCGGGGTTCATATGGACTTCCGCTGTTAATTGCGTTCCGCTACAGTCCTTTTCATTACTTTTCTTCCGCCCGTATTACCGCATAGGGATTCTGTTCGCCGTCCGCCAGAACGGTCCAGTACACGCCGTCCCGTTCCAGCACATAGGGACAGATGCGGTCCCCAAACACCGCCGCCGTCTTATACTCCACCTGTAACCTGCGGCACCAAAAGCCCTCCGGCAGATATTCCCAGGCCATCAGCGGATAATAGCTGTTATTGACATGATGATTCGTATCAATATGATACCGCTTAACGGGAAATGGTTCCATGGCGGCAAATTCCGAAAGCTTTTCCGGCAGTTTCAGCCGCCTGTCCCGGTATTCCATATCAAGCCTTGGCTCCATGCCGTAGGCTGCCGCCTCCTCAGGCGTCACTTTTGCGGGATGCCCCGTATCCGTATTCACACATACCCATATGGAATTGGCTTTCACCAGCATCTCGCCCCGGCCGCTTTTGATAAAAAAATTCCTCATGCCGAAAAATCCCCGGAAATCATAGGGGAAGGTACCGATCTCAATCTCCTCCCCCAGTCCGGGATACCGCAGCACGTCAATCTGCCACCCGCTCAGAAGCCATGCCCTGTGCCGTTCGTTCAAAGCGTCGATTCCCAAGCCCAGCGACTCCGACTGAAAGGTGCTGCAGTCCTGAAAATAGTTAATCACGCCATACATACTCAAAGTTTCGTCATTTCCGATCTCACTGTACCGGACTCTGCTGTTAAATGTATACATATTTCTTTCTCTCCGTCTGTAATTCCCGCAAAACGTGGCTTGAAGCCTGGCATCAAAACGCCCTTTTGCCGTCCAGAATCTCCCTGTATACCCGCGTCACATTCTTATAAAATATACCCTCTATTTCCCCGTTTGTAAACCCTGCCCGCTCCAGATCCTCCGCCAGCCGCTGCATGCCGGAACAGTTTTCCATCTCCAGCGGACAGACAAAACCGTCGAAATCCGTTCCCAGCCCCACGCTGTCCATGCCGCCCACATTGGTCATATACCTGATCTGACGGATAATCGCTTCATTCATGGTGATTTCCGAATCAGGATTTCCGCCGGCGGAAGCTTCCGCCGACAGATTCGCATCTGCCCGGCCGGCCGGATCCTCCAGAAACCGGTTATAAAAATTCACTCCGGCCACGCCGCCCCTGTCTGCCAGACTTTTCAGCATGGCATCGGTCAGGTTCCGAAGGTGGGGCGCCGGCGTCCTGGCATTAGAATGGCTGGCCACGAAAGGGCGGCGGGTATGCTCCAGCACGTCATAAAATCCGTCGTCCGACAGATGGGAAACGTCGATTACCATGCCCAACCGCTCCATCTCCTCCAGAAAAGCGAAGCCAGTCTTTTTCAGCCCTCTCTCCCGGCTGCGCTTGGCCGCCCGCTCCGAACCGGCAGAGAGATTTTTCCGCAGTTTTCCTTTCACCGCGGCGCATGTCCTGCCGACCCCGGACAGCTTTCCTCTGCTCCGGGGCGTCTGCGGATGCGCCAGCTCATTTTCATAGTTCCAGGTCAGGGTCAGCATCCGGACACCCAGCCGGTAAAAATCCCGCAGGATGCCGATATTTCCCCGGCAGGCGTCGCCGCCCTCCAGGGACAAAAGAGCCGACAGCTTCCCCTCCGCCATATTCCGCTCTGCCTGGGCCATCGTCGTAACCGGAAGGATCAGATCCCGATTGGCCTCCATCTCCCGATAAAAGATATCGGCCTGTTCCAGAGCCGTCTCCAGCGGATCCTTTTCCGAAAGATCCGTAAAAATGGCAAAGGTCTGCAGCATGTATCCGCCCCGTCTCAGCTTTTCCAGATCAATATACAGATCGTTGTTCCGCAGAACCGCTTGTTCTCCTCTGTTCCTTTTATACTGGATCATCGAAATCGTATCACAGTGCATATCGGCTACTTTTATGCGTTCCATCAGCCCTTCTCCCTGCTTCCTTCCATGTATTATACGCACGCACAGATTATTTGCCAGTCGATTTGCTGTTTTTCAGGTCACATCAGCGGCGCAAACACCCGCAGAATCATCTGGAACAGACTTTTTGGCAGCCCTGCCGCACAGTCCTCTTTCCCAATCAGCCTGCACTTCTCAAACGTATCCAGAAAATCCGCCTTAATCTGGGCCACCACCGGAGAATCATAAAAATAAGTGCCGCATTCAAAGTGCAGATACAGGCTTCTGTAATCGGCATTGATCGTGCCTGCCGTCGCCATCCGGTCGTCTGCCACAAAACATTTTCCATGAATAAAGCCGGGCGTGTACTCATATATTTTCACGCCATGTCTGATCAGCCCTTCATAATAGGATTGGGTCAGCCAGAATACCGCTTTTTTGTCCGGAATACCCGGCGTAACAATCCGCACATCCACCTGCCGCTTGGCCGCCAGTGTCAGCGCCGTAATCATTTCATTGTCAATAATCAGGTAAGGGGTGAAAATATATACATAATCATGGGCCTGATTAATGATATTCAGATAGACATTTTCCCCCGTTACCTCGCTGTCAAGAGGGGAATCCCCGTAAGGCTGTATGTATCCGGTTCCCGTAAATGCTTCCGGATGCCAGACACGAGGGCGGAATGCCTCATAGTCCTGGTCCTCCGGACGGAATGCGTTCCACATATCAAGAAACATCACCGTGTAGCTCCAGACCGCCTCGCCTTTCAGCCGGAAGCCATTGTCTTTCCAGTGGCCGTATTTTACCTTCCTGTTAATATATTCGTCCGCCAGATTGATGCCGCCGCTGAAAGCCGTATGGCCGTCGATTACCGTTATCTTCCGGTGATCTCGGTTGTTCATCGCCACGGAAAAAATAGGAATAAAAGGGTTGAAGGCAAAGGACTTGATGCCCTTTTTCTCCAACTGACGCCAGTAATCGGCAGGCAGGGCAGTGGGCAGACAGCCCACATCGTCATAGATCACCCGCACCTCCACGCCGGCTCTGACCCTCTCCTCCAGAATCTCAAGAATGCCGTTCCACATCCCGTCATCGTCAATAATGAAATATTCCAGAAAAATAAAATGCTCCGCCTTTTTCAGCTCCTCCAGCATCACCGGATACACCAGATCCCCCAGGGGATAATAGACGGCTTCCGTGTTTTTATAGACCGGATAGCCCTCATGATTCAGATAACGGCACTGCCCTACGGCCCTTTTATCCTTTTCTTCCAGTTCTCTCAGAATTTCCGGGTCCTGTTTCAGCAGACCGGCAGACCGGCCGTACGCCCGGTCCAGCTTTCTGCGCATATGCCTCGCCGGTCGTTTTGTGCCCAGAAACAGATAGAGCAGTCCGCCCAGCAGCGGCAGCGCCAGAATCGCGATGATCCACGGAATCTTCAAAGCCGGGTTCTGGTCCTTTCTCACAATCATCAGTACCACCAACACACTGAGCAGCATACAGAACACCATAATCGGCACGGAAATACTGGCCAGATTCCAGAACAGCTCAATATACCAGACAAACTGCAGGACCAGGCAGAGTCCAAAAATAAAAATGCGGCTGAAAATCGTCTTTAGTAGTTTCATTTTATCTATCCTTTTCGATTACTTTTTAAATTTTACCAGTTTTTCCATGGCATCTATTATACCGATTATTCTACGCACTTACAACATAAAATCCGACAAAAAGCCTCTTTTCCGCAGCATATTCCCCTGATTGAAAAAGGGAACGACAGGTTTTTGCCCGTCATTCCCGATTTTTTAACGCTCTCTGTACTTACTGCTCATACTCAGTCTGGACATGGCCCTGGACAGCGCCGCCTGGCTCAGATGGTATTCCTGCAGGCTCTGCTTCTGGCGCAGCCGCTCCTGGGCCCGCTCCATGGCCCGCTTCGCCCGCTCCGCATCAATTTCTTCCGGCCGCTCCGCCGTATCCGCCAGCACCATGGCCCGGTTGTTGGAAATCTGGGCAAAGCCGGTGCCGATGACCGCCTCAATCCAGCTTCCGTCTTCTGTCTGTATCCGCATATCCCCATTGCTGACAGCCACCACCATAGTTTCATGGTTGGCCAGAATGCCCATTGCACCGTCCGTAGTCGGGATAATCAACTGAATACATTTTCCGTCATAAAATATTTTATCGCTGGCAATCACACGCAGCGTAAATGTCTGATCCGTCATAGCTACCGGCCTGCCTTTGCCTTTTCAATTACCTCGTCTATGGTTCCCACATTAAAAAACGCCCACTCCGGGTACCCGTCCATTTCACCCTCTATAATCGCCTTAAAACCCCGGATCGTCTCATGAAGGGGCACATATTTCCCCGGCACGCTGGTAAAATTCTCCGCCACATGGAAGGGCTGAGAGAGGAAACGCTGAATCTTTCTGGCCCGGTACACCGTCTTCTGATCTTCTTCCGACAGTTCTTCCATACCAAGAATGGCGATAATATCTTGCAGCTCTCTGTATTTCTGCAAAATCTCCTGCACCATTCTGGCCGTCTCGTAATGTTCCTCTCCCACCACATCTGCTTCCAGAATTCTGGATGTGGACTCTAACGGGTCCACCGCCGGGTAAATCCCCTGCTCCACAATCTTTCTGGACAACACGGTGGTGGCGTCCAGATGAGCAAATGTGGTGGAAGGCGCCGGATCTGTCAAATCATCCGCCGGCACATAAACCGCCTGGACGGAGGTAATGGCCCCATTCCTCGTTGATGCGATCCGCTCCTGAACGCCGCCCATCTCCGTAGCCAGGGTAGGCTGATAGCCCACCGCCGAAGGCATACGGCCCAGCAGAGCGGAAACTTCGGAACCGGCCTGGACAAAACGAAAGATATTGTCAATAAACAGCAGCACGTTCTGATGCTCCCTGTCCCGGAAATATTCTGCCATGGTAAGTCCGGTCTCCGCCACCCGCATACGGGCTCCCGGCGGCTCATTCATCTGTCCGAATACCAGGGCCGTCTTCTCCAGAACGCCTGATTCCTGCATCTCATGCCACAGATCATTGCCCTCTCTGGACCGCTCGCCCACGCCGGTAAAAATCGAATATCCGCCATGCTCCGTGGCGATATTCCGGATCAGCTCCTGAATCAGCACCGTTTTCCCCACGCCGGCGCCGCCGAACAGGCCGATCTTCCCGCCTTTTGCATAAGGGGCAAGCAAGTCGATGACTTTGATGCCGGTTTCCAGCACCTCCACCACCGGACTCTGCTCCATAAATGCCGGCGGATCCCGGTGAATCACCCAATGTTCCTCATCATCCAGAGACGCTCCGCCGTCGATGGTCTCGCCCAGCACATTGAACAGCCGCCCCAGCGTTTTCTTCCCTACCGGTACCTGAATCCCCGCGCCGGTAGCATATACTTTCATATCCCTGCTCAGCCCCTCGCTGGCCGACAGGGTGATGCAGCGCACCGTTCCCCGCCCCACATGCTGGGCCACTTCCATGACACACGGTTTTCCGTGATTATCCACATAAAGAGCTTCCTTCATATAGGGAAGCTCCTGCCCTTCAAATTCCACGTCGATTACAGGCCCCATCACCTGCCGGATTTTCCCTTTCCGCAGAAAATGATTTTCCAGTGCCGCCGCAGAAGGTTCCCCTTCCATCGTCTGATTTTCTACTGTCTGATTTCTGTTCATCGGCGCATGGCGCCTCCTTTCTTCCGTCTCAACGCTTTGGCGCCGCTGATCACCTCCGTGATTTCCTGGGTGATCGCCGCCTGCCGTACCCGGTTATACTGTGTCTGCAGATCTTTGAGCATCTCTTTTGCGCTGGCAGTGGCTGATTCCATGGCCATCATCCTGGAATTCTGTTCGCTGGCAAAGGATTCCACCAGAGCGCCGTAGATAAACCCGCTGACATAATGAGGAATAATCCGCTCAATCACCACTTTCGGAGAAGGCAGAAGCTCCAGCGCTTCCATCGGCGCGTCGGCGGGAAGGGGTACGCTGAAAAGCTCCCTGTCCGCCGGCAGCAGTTTGGTCATCATGGCATCCATATGAGCGGCGTCGCTCATTTTCGTAAAGATAATATATACCTCATCCAGTTCTTTTCTGTTATACAGATCCAGCACTTTCTCGGCGATTACCCTTGCCCGCCCAAGCGTGGGATTCTGCGCCGTATAGTGAAAATGCGTATCAATATGGACGCCCTTTTTTTCAAAATAATGATATCCCAATTGTCCCACAATAAACAGCGTGTCATTTCCCCCGCCGGCATCCATTTCCTGCTGGGCCATCCTGATTACATTGTGATTATATGCCCCGGCCATCCCCTTATCTCCGGTAACAACAATATAACCTGTCCGTTTTCTGGCCGGATCCTGCACGGGATGGGCGTCAAAGAACGGATGCTCCATATCGGGAAAATGCCGCATAATCCGTTCCAGCGTATACTGTAACATATAAAAATATGGCTCCGTCTGCTCCAGGGCCGTTTTCGCCCGTTTCAGCTTGGAAGATGAAATCATATACATTGCACTGGTGATCTTCATCGTATCCCGGATACTTTTCATCCTGCTCTGTATTTCTCTCGCTCCTGCCATAAATCATTCCTCTTTGTCATTCAATTCCGCAGCTCCCAGGGGTTGGATGGGCCTACTGGTTCCGGCTCTTATATTCCCGGGCGATTTTCAGAATCTGTTCTTCCAGCTCCTCCGATAAGGCCCGTTCCGTTTCAATCTGTCGGCCGATCTCCGGATATGCGGTATCAAAATAGTCCAGCATCCCCTGCTGGAACGCCTTGATTTTTTTCAGCTCTATGTCCTGCATCACTTTATGGGTGGCGGCACACAGCGTAATCACCTGCTCGTGAAGGCTTAAGGGACTGCACAGCGGCTGTTTTAACAATTCCATCAGGCTGTTTCCGTACTGCAGCTGTTCCTTTGTGGAGGCATCCAGATCAGAACTGAACTGGGTGAACACTTCCATCTCCCTAAACTGGGCCAGGTCGATCCGGATACTGCCCGCCGCCTTTTTCATCGCCTTTGTCTGTGCAGCACCGCCCACACGGGATACGGAAAGTCCCACATTGACCGCAGGCCGCATTCCTGAGAAAAACAGATCCGTCTCCAGGAAAATCTGGCCGTCGGTAATGGAGATCACATTGGTGGGAATATAGGCGGACACGTCCCCGGCCTGTGTCTCAATAATCGGCAGTGCCGTGATGGAACCGCCGCCCAGCTCATCGCTCAGCCGGCTGGACCGCTCCAAAAGCCGGGAATGTAAATAGAATACGTCCCCCGGATACGCCTCTCTGCCCGGAGAACGCTCCAGCAAAAGGGACAGCGCCCGGTAGGCCACCGCATGTTTGGACAGATCGTCGTAAACAATCAGCACGTCTTTTCCCTGATGCATAAAATATTCTGCCAGCGCCGTGCCGGAATAGGGAGCCACATATTGCAGCGGCGCCGGATCACTGGCCGTCGCGGACAGAATAATCGTATAGTCCATGGCGTCATGGCTTTTCAGTGTGTTCACAATCTTTGCCACCGTAGAAGCCTTCTGCCCGACAGCCACATAAATGCAGATTACGTCCTTGCCCTTCTGATTCAGAATCGTATCGACGGCAATGGACGTTTTACCTGTCTGACGGTCCCCGATAATCAGTTCCCGCTGGCCCCGCCCGATGGGGAACATGGAATCAATGGACAGAATGCCTGTTTCCAGTGGAACACTGACAGACTTTCTCTCCACAATGCCCGGCGCCTCATGCTCGATGGGATGGTACTCGCTGCTCACAATCTCTCCCCGTCCGTCGATGGGCTCCCCCAGAGCGTCCACGATTCTGCCGATAAATCCTTCCCCTACGGGAATGCCTGCCATCCTGCCGGTGCGCACCGCACGGGAACCCTCCCGGATCTCATCGTCCCGGCCGAACAGAATGCAGCCGGTTTCATCGGCGCGTACATCCTGCACCATGGCTTTCACCCCATTGTCAAACAGCAGAATTTCGCCGTACATGGCATGGCGGATACCGTCCAGTATCGCAATGCCGTCTCCTGCCCAGGTGACAAACCCCACCTCCTGCCGGATTTCGGTCTCTCCTTGGAATTCTTTCACCCGCTCCCGGAAAATAGGAATGATATCCTGTATTCCCTGAGCTTTTTTCCCGCTATCAGCGGAAAACAGCTTCTGCTTTAGCTGTCTTAACCGCCCCTGGGCACTGAAATCATATTCCCGGCTCTCGGCCCGCAGCACAAAGCCGCTGATCAGGGCCGGATCCTCTCTCATCTCCAGCTCCATTTCGGAACAGTCCAGTTTATTTTTAAGGAATTCCGTCAGACGCAGCAATTGTTCCTCAGAGGGCTCTGCGGCGTAGAGCAGAAGCGCTTTTTTCACGGCGCCGCTGTTCTGTTTTGTGTCATCCTGTCTTATATCTTCCTGTCCCATCAGAACCACCCGCCTTTGTCATCTTCCAGAATTTTCTTTGCAACATCAACCGCGAGAGAGGCAATATCCGACTCCATCTCCTTCAATGCTTTTTCTTTCTCCTCAACGATGGCCGCCTGGGCCTGCGCCACCATCCTGTCTGCCTTCTCACTGGCTTCGCCCACAATACGCCGGTACTCCGTCTCGCCGTCCTCTCTGGCTTTCTGCAGGATCTGGGCCGACTCCGCCTCGACCGTATGAATGGACGTTTCATATTGCTTTTTCAGCTCCATCGCCGTTTTCCGCATCTCGCTGGCAGAGGCAAACTGCCCCTCCAGCAGCGCCTTGCGCTTTTCCAGCACACTGATTACAGGTCCGAATAAAAATTTCTTCAATAATATATAAAGTAGCACCAGATTTATAATGGTACAGAGGACATTCCAAAACTCAAGCGTCAGCATTTTTTTCACCCGCCTTTCGTATTACAAGTTCCGCAGACACCCTCCCAGTACCTCAGCCGGCATAACAATTTCTGTCTGCTCCGCATCCACAAATTGTTATGGGCACTGTTCGGGCTTCTGCTGATTACAGGTTCCGCAGACGCCCTCCCAGTACCTCAGCCGGCATAACAATTTCTGTCTGCTCCGCATCCTTAAATTGCTATGGGCACTGTTCGGGCTTCTGCTGATTACAGGTTCCGCAGACGCCCTTATTGTCCCAGAAACAGAATAATACACAGCGCGATTACAAACCCGTATACTGCCGTCGCCTCTGCCAGGGCACAGCCCAGCAGCAGAGAAGTTCTGATTTTGCCCTCTGCCTCCGGCTGTCTTGCGATGGCGTCCACCGCCCTGCCTGTGGCGATACCGATGCCGATGCCTGCTCCGACACCAGTGAGTACTGCGATACCTGCTCCGATTGCAACCAATGTAGACATAATATAATCCTCCTAAATTGAAGTTCCGCAACTCCCCTTCCAAGCCCCTTTGATCTGGGAGCATTCCCAGCCGCTAAAACGTCTGTGAATCCTCCCGGGGCTTGTACGGTCCGTTGCTGTTTTTTTAAGTTCCGCAACTCCCCTCCCAAGCCCCCTGGATCTGGGAGTATTTCCAGCCGCTTTAGCGTCTGTAAATCCTCCCGGGGCTTATACGGTCCGTTGCTGTTTTTTTAAGTTCCGCAACTCCCCTCCCAAACCCCCTGGATCTGGGAGTATTTCCAGCCGCTTTAGCGTCTGTAAATCCTCCCGGGGCTTGTACGGTCCGTTGCTGTTTTTCATATGTCGTCTGACATTATCTTAAATTTTTATATTATTCCTCATCTTCGACGGCCTCATTAATAAACAAAGCCGTTAAAAACACAAATACATACGCCTGAATCAATCCGTCAAATATATCAAAATAAAAACTGAAAGGCAGCGGCACGATTACGGGAACAATCAGTTTAATCAGCTCCATAATCACAAAACTGCCCAGCACATTTCCAAACAGCCGCATACACAGCGACAGCGGCCGGATAAACAGCTCCAGAATATTAATGGGCGTCACGACGGCCACCGGTTTGGCAAAGCTTTTCAGCCAGCCCGCCACTTTCTTTTCACGAATACCGGCATATTCCACCAGTACGATACTCATCAGTGCCAGCGCCCCGGTAACATTCAGATCTTTGGTAGGCGGTTTAAACCCAAACAGACCGATCACATTAGCCACACTGATATAGATGAGCACGGTGCAGAGATAAGGAATATACTTCCGCCCCTTCTTCCCCACCAGGCCATCGAAAAAGTCATACAGAAAACTGACTCCCGCCTCCAGCGCCAGTTGCATTCTTCCGGGGGATTCCACCTTCAGATTCCGGACCAGACATACCGAAAGCAGCACCAGCACCGCCATAATGATCCAGGTAACCACCACCGATTCCAGGACCCTGATGCCGCCGAAAACCGGTATGGTAAATACGGTTTCGCAGTTCAGCCCTTCCAGAAGTTTTTCCGCTAACTCCTTCATCTTTTGACTCGCTTCCTTTCTGTAATAATATAGGGCAGATTTTTACTTCATCGGATATATTTTCCCATAAAAAGTTTGCCTAAAGTGTATCTTAGTTTCATTTGATTTACTTGTCAATGAGAAGAAACCAATAAAAATACTCTTGTTTTTTATAAATTTTTCTCCGTTTTTTATATAATAGTACTATAAATTTTATATTTATTTATTATTTTTTGTCTATTATTTATGAAATCAATTGATATTTTATGTTTTTCATTTGCGATATCAAAATACTTTCCAATTTTTTCACTATTAAAATTACTGAAAATATAATAATTATCCAAAAGACAACCGCGTATTTTTCACAACGAGGCAGGTCCTGATTCATCTTCCGATTTGACCGCCCCCGCCCACGCTTACGGGAGCCCCGCCGATAATAAACTTTGTCCGATCCCTCAGACCTGCTGCGGCAAACGCCTCAGCGGTTGACATCATTTTCTTTTGCCGCATGCAAAATCACGTCAGGCGCGACGTCAATCCCAAGAGCCAGCACCTCAAACCCGCCGGCTTCCAGCCTCATACATGTTTTACCGTATCCTTTCGCAAAACCTGTTGCGTGTCCTGCCTGCGTGAACTATAATGATAGAAATAATAAAAAAGCAGAGGTAATCACACCATGTACTGTTTCACTGTCATGCACAGAAATACTCCCTTGGCTGATGTATCCGTATCCGACGATCACAAACTGGTAAGCATCAACAAACTTGTGGCTGATTCCATCATACAGCCATTCGGCGGAAATGATCTGTCATTGGACCGGGTATATCGCTTTCTGAAAAGCCGCTGCTAGGAAGACGAACGAGTTGACTTGCCGAACATTCTGGCACAGGCGGGTCTTTCCTCCAATGAGCCGTAGAAATGGAACCGAATGACTCACGGCGTAACCTGGAAGGATTTCCTCCGGATCCGGTTTTCAGGCGAAAATCTGCGTTGGGAGAATGTAAGATGGAGAAAATAACAGATTACAGATTGTCCCCTGACGCTCTGGTTATGGCGGCCGGAAGCAGTATTGATACACAAAAGAAATTTTATGAGCACGGACAGCCCTTCTCGGCCAGCCTGGAAAGACAGGCGCTGGAGGCAGAAATCGGATTGAAGCTTAATTACCGCGCACTGCGGGATCAGCTTCAAAAAGAACCCGCTTCCGGAGCCCTGGATGTGCTGTGGATACAACCGGAAAAGTATGAATCCCTTTTGCGGGGCGACTGACACCTGGCATATACATTTAAGGAGCGGGTACATATGAACACTGAACAGACACGGCAGACAAACAATCAGGACCGGAAAACTTCCCTGGCGGAGAATATCCGCGTACAAAAGGCTGCCTATGTGAAAGAACGGCTGGAACAGCAGCACGCGGAAGAGAAAGCGGCGCTGGAACAGCTTTTTCAGGAACAGAAGGTCATTGACAACATGCGGGAATCCATGGCCGACAGCATGGGACAGACCGCCGAGACCAGGAAATATAACGAAGAATTCAAAGAACGGATCAATGCGCAGATCTATGCCATGTATGACGTCAGTCCGGACAAGCTGGAGGGCATGCGGGAATATAAAAATGCCTATTACAGAGGCTTCGCCGCTTCCTTTTTTCTGCTCTCGGTAGCGCTGACCCTGTTCTGCGGCCTGGTCTATGATTTTTCCTCTCAACTGTGCCTGCTGATGCTGGCCTGCACCGCCATAGAGGGTGCCCTTCTGGCACAGGATCAAAACCGATCGAAGCTCCTAAATCTGTTCTGCCGCGCCCTCTGTCTCCTCCTGTTTCCCCTGATGACGGCGATATTTGTCTGCTTTGAGATGGGGTATGCGGAATACGCTCTTTTCCTGCCCTATATATCCATCGGCGGTATCTGCGCGTCGGTGATCGGCACCGTCTCCTATTTTCTGTATAACCCTTACCGTCAGGTCAAGAAAAAGCTGAGCAGAGCGAAAAAGCAGATTGACGGCATTGAACGGACCGCCGAAAAGCAGGTGCGCAAAAACCAGAGGCTGCGGGTAAAGGAAGAAAAAATCGCTTTAAAAGCCCGGAAAAAAGAGGAAAAGAAATCCCAAAAAGCACTTGCGCGACAGGCGGCAAAAGAGGAAAAACAACAGAAGCGCTTGGCAAAAAAGGCGCGAGGAAAAAACCGAAAAGAAACCTTTCTGAAACATTTAGGAAAACAGAAAGCGGCTGCGGCTGATATGCCGGCATCATCCGAAGCAATGGAAAGGGCCGGACTGCCGGAAACAGCAATGACAGCCGCCCTGCCAAATACCGCAACGGCAGCGGCCCTGCCGGAAACCGCGGCAGCTGCTTTGCCGCCGAAAACACCGGAAACCATTTTCACCGCAGAAACGGCGGACAAACCAATGAACGCAGAGACCGACGGGCTGGCAGAAGCAGCCGCCGCAAAAGAACCCGATGACAGCCAGCACATCTTTCAGGGTATCGTCTATCCGGAATCCTGAGACACCGCATTTTATTTGACCGCCCCTTGCCAACACCATTATTTATGGTGACTGCAAAAAAGACAAAGTATTGAAACTTGAAGACACGCTCAAAGAAGAAGGGGCTATGGTTAAGAAGCCCTGGAATAAACGAACAAAAAACGCGGCAGACTGCCGAACATCATTAGCTCTGCCGCGTTTTCCGAATCCCGTAAATATTTTTTCATAACCTTTTTTAACACTTATCAAAATCAAAACCCGGTATGCACCGTTCCGTCAGGCCGTCTAAGCCTCGTCCGAATCCAGCAGATTTTTCATACCGTTCAGGCTGATGGCCAGCGTGGAAATATTATGTACCAGCGCGGAAAATGTGGGCTGAATAATGCCGCTGATTCCAAGCAGGATCAGCACCGAATTGATGCCGATGATCTGACGGTAATTTTTCCGCACCCGGTCCATCAGCCTTACGCTGAGCAGCTTCAATGTCACAAGCCCGGACAGGCTGTCGGCATCAATGGTGATATCGGCAATTTCCCTGGCAATCTGAGCGCCGTCGCTGACGGCGATGCCCACATCCGCCGCCGAGAGAGCCGGCGAATCATTGATCCCGTCCCCTACCATGATAACACTGTGTCCTGCCGCCTTCTCCGTCTCCACGAACCGGGCCTTATCCTCCGGCAGAACCTCCGCGTGATATTCATCCACGCCGACCCTGCCCGCAATGGATCCGGCCGTCCGCTCGCTGTCCCCTGTCAGCATGATGATTCTGCAAAAGCCCGCGGATCTCAGCTTCCGCACCGCCGCTTCCGCTTCTTCCCGCAGAGGATCCTCTATGCAGATCACCGCCGCCAGTTCCCTGTCAATGGCCATATACAGATGGGAATATTCCTCCGGAAGGCTTAGGAACCTGTCCTTCATGCCATCCGGTACACGGCACCCCTCGTCCTCAAACACAAAATGATAGCTGCCTATAATGACCTTATGGCCGTCTACCGTCGAGGAAATTCCGTGAGCCACGATATACTCCACTTTTGAATGCATTTCCTCATGGGTGATCCCCCGTTCCTGCGCGGCATGAACCACCGCCTTTGCCATAGAATGGGGAAAATGTTCCTCCAGGCATGCGGCAATACAAAGCAGGTTTTCCCTGCTTTCCCGGATAAAAGGCACGATTTCTGTCACAACCGGCCGGGCTTTGGTCAGCGTCCCCGTTTTATCAAAGAGTATGGTATCTGCCTGGGCGGTCTTTTCCAGAAATTTTCCGCCTTTTACGGTAATCTGACGGGTGCTTGCTTCCCGTATGGCCGAAAGCACGGCAATCGGTATCGCCAGCTTTAACGCACAGGAAAAATCCACCATCAGCACAGACAGCGCTTTTGACACATTCCGGGTCAGCAGATACGTAAGGGCCGTTCCCAGAAACGTATAGGACACCAGCCTGTCCGCCAGATGCTCGGCATCCCCCTCCACAGAAGATTTCAGCCGCTCCGATTCCTCAATCATACGCACAATTCTTTCGTATTTGTTAGAACCGGAGGTTTCCTTAACCTGCACGGTCAGTTCCCCTTCCTCCAGCACGGTTCCCGCATAGACATAACCGCCTGCTTCCTTTGGCACCGGCAAAGGTTCTCCTGTCATGGATGCCTGATTGACCGCGCCGCTTCCCGCCGTTACGGTACCGTCAAAGGGAATCACGTTTCCCATACGGATCACGATCCGGTCTCCCCTTTTCACCTGCTCCGTATCGACAAGCGTTTCCTTTCCGTCCGTCAGCAGCCATACCCTGCTGATCTGCAGCGCCATACTTCTGGCCAGATTCCCCACCGACTTTTTATGGGTCCATTCTTCCAGCACTTCTCCGATCCCCAGCAGGTACATAACGGAGCCTGCCGTCTTAAAATCCCGCCGGAGCAGAGATACGGCCACGGCCGTGCCGTCCAGAACCGCCACCTCTACCTTTCTGTCCAGCAGCGCACGGATTCCCTTCCGGATGTATTTTGCCGACATACACGCGATCCGGAGGTCTCTGACCGGCGCAGGCAAAAACAGCTTCTGTCCCACATGAAACAGCGTTTTCCACACAAGCTTATCCCAATACGACCTGTTTTCTTCCCTTCCCGAATTCTGCCATACATGCTCCGGCACCGACACTTTATCATAGGAAAACCGCTGCAGGAGCTTTAGCATATCCTCTCTTTTTCCCCTGTAACAGATCACCGCATCCTGTTTTCTTTCATATACCTTTGCCATCGTAACGGAAGGCTGAACCGACAGATAATACTGGAGAATATCCGCATCTTTTAACGCTATCCGCCCGCCTGCCATATGTACCCTCATGCGGCCTTTGATCTCGTGTACGATTTTAAACTTCACGGTTTTCTTCCGTCACCTCTTTATACGCTTCGCTCTCATCCTCAAATTCAGTTTCCAGGTTTGCCCGCTCCTCATTGATCTGGCATGCCTCCGCATAGATATCCTCCGCATTCTCCTGAACACTTGTGACGGTCCTCATCACACATTCCTTCGCCCGGAGTATTGCTGCGGTTCCATGCGTATATATTTTTTTCGCATCCTTGCCGGACAAAATCCGAATGCCTGCCGTTCCGAATAACACACCCGCCGCAAAAATACCCGCTTTTTTTACGTCTGCCTTTTCTAAAACATTGAACATGACAACTCTCTCCTTTTCACATTATAATCATTTGTGTTCATATCCCGTGCAAATCGTTAAAATCATACAAATCACCGCAGCCCATGCCCAAAATTTGTGATTTTTCATACGGCATTCCCCTCCTCTCTAATTTAGTTCCGCAGCTCCCCTCCCAAGCCCCCTTAAGCTGGGAGAATTTCCAGCCACTAAAGTGTCTGTAAATCCTCCCGGGGCTTGTCCGGTCCGCTGCTGTCTTCACAATTTAGTTCCGCAGCTCCCCTCCCAAGCCCGCCGGATCCCCTGATATCATCCAATTATAATATCGAATCCTCTGTTTTTCCATCACTTTCAGGCTTATTGATAAATTCCATCAATAAGCCCTGTCCGCGGCCAGCGGGGCCTCCATCACAATTCTCACAATCTGCTGCCGGCCTATATATCCGCATACTTTCAGCCCCTCCCGCATCACCTGATTCCACTTTTGCGCCGAAAGCCGGCAGATCGTATGGTCGTCCAGTTCAACCACACAGACCGTATCTTGGTTCTCATCCATATAAAAAGCAAGTCTGTACATGTTTTTTCTGCTGATAGCGCCGATCTCCTCCAGAAGACTGACCATCCGGTAAACAGTTGCCATACCGATTTTGATATCTTCTTCCTTCGCTTTATAATAGATTTCTTTGCAACTGGCGCACTCCTCCTGCAAGATTACATCCAGCAGCCTCTGCCTCTGCTTTGTGACCCTGCATCCCTTTTCCCTCAGCTTCTGAAAAATCTGCTCTTTCTGCATGCTTGTTCCAAAATGATTTTTATTTTCTTTTTTCTTTCGCTGTCCTGTTTCTGCCACTCTTTTATGCTCTCCTCACTCCTGCATGCAGCAGGCCGAACAGATAGGTCCCCATGTCCGTCCGCCCTGTGACAAATAACACAGTCATTGCTGTAAGGCTTACAAATATTTCACTTAGTTAGTATAAGCTAACTATTATGGATTGTCAATTACGGTTAATGAACATTTTTTCTCAATATCCATACGCCGACGCCGCGTACAGATGATACTTGGCAAAATTTTTTCGAACTTCATGTAATCGTAAACAAGGCAGCGCAATCCTGCCCGGAGGGCTTTTTGTATCATAGGGAAGTTCACAGGACTTTCCTATGATACAAGGGAAAAGGCGTTCATCCGGCCATATACGGCCGGACAGAACGCCTTTTTGTTTTTATTTCTTATATCCTTATTCTTCCTTCCCCAGCAGCTCCAAAAACTCTTCCATGGACTTTCCGCCCAGATCCCCTTCATCCCGTTTTCTCACGGAAACCATCCGGTTCTCCATCTCTTTCTCTCCCACAATCAGCATATAGGGAATCTGCTTTAACTGGGCCTCTCTGATCTTATAGCCGATCTTTTCGGCACGCTCGTCCACCTCGCAGCGGTATCCGGCGCCGGTAAGCTGTTTTTCCACCTGCTTCGCGTAATCAATAAACTTATCGGAAATCGGCAGTACCCGCACCTGAACCGGCGCCAGCCACAGCGGGAATTTTCCCGCGAAATGCTCGATCAGAATACCGATAAACCGCTCGATGGAACCGAACGCCACCCGATGGATCATAATCGGGCGGTGACGCTCTCCGTCCGCTCCGATATATTCCAGCTCAAACCGCTGGGGCAGCTGGAAGTCCAGTTGGATCGTGCCGCACTGCCAGGTTCTTCCGAGCGAATCCTCCAGATGGAAGTCGATCTTAGGGCCGTAAAAAGCGCCGTCTCCCTCGTTGACCACGTAATCCAGACCCAGGTCATCCAGCGCGGAACGCAGGCCGCCTGTCGCCATTTCCCAGTCCTCGTCGCTTCCCATGGAATCTTCCGGCCTGGTGGACAGCTCCACATGGTATTTGAACCCGAACTTGGAGTACACTTCATCAATCAGCCGCACAACGCCTTTGATCTCCCCGGGGATCTGTTCCTCGGTCATGAAAATATGAGCGTCGTCCTGATTAAAGCAGCGCACCCGCATCAGACCGTGAAGGGCGCCGGATTTTTCATGGCGGTGAACCAGACCGATCTCTCCCATCCGAATCGGCAGCTCCCGGTAAGAATGAGGCTGCATCTTATACACCAGCAGGCCGCCGGGGCAGTTCATCGGCTTGATGGCAAAGTCCGTCTCGTCAATTACGGTCGTATACATATTTTCCCGGTAATGATCCCAGTGACCGGAAGTCTCCCAAAGCTGCCGGTTCAGCATCATCGGCGTGGAAATCTCCACATACCCCTCTCTGGTATGGATTTTTCTCCAGTAATCCAGCAGCAGGTTTTTCAGGATCATGCCTTTGGGCAGGAAAAAGGGGAATCCGGGGCCTTCTTCCAGCAGAGCAAACAGCTCCAGTTCTTTGCCCAGTTTTCTGTGGTCACGTTTTTTCGCTTCCTCAATCCGCTGCAGATATTCCTCCAGCATATCTTTTTTCGGGAAGCAGGTGCCGTAGATTCTGGTCAGCATCTTGTTCTTTTCATTTCCCCGCCAGTACGCGCCCGCGACGGAGGTCAGCTTAAACGCCTTTACCGCGCTGGTATAGCTGATATGAGGGCCGGCGCACAAATCAATAAATTCTCCCTGCTGATAAAAGCTCAGCTCCGCATCCTCCGGCAGATCCTGAATCAGCTCCACCTTGTAGGGCTCGTTTTTTTCTTCCATCATCTTCAGCGCTTCCTCCCGGCTCATGGTAGAGCGGCGCAAAGGAAGATTCTCCTTGACGATCTTTTTCATTTCCTTTTCGATCTCGTCAAAATTTTCCGCCGAAAATTCAAAATCGAACTCAAAATCATAGTAAAACCCGTCGTCGATAGACGGTCCGATGGCGCATTTGGCCGTGGGATACAGCCGCTTTACCGCCTGCGCCAGAATATGGGATGTGGTATGCCGAAAGGCGTCCCTTCCCAGTTCTTCTTCAAATGTCAGCTCCTGCACGGAGCCGTCTTTCATGCTCACTTTCATTGTATGATTCCTCCTTTTTGTATCGAAACCGTATGATAGGCTTATGGCGCATCCGCACCGCATACCCCCCGTTTCGCCGGGGCAGATTTTCCTAAATGATACAAAAAAACACCCCCACAAAGCCGCTTTCCCAGACAGCTTTATAAGGGTGCGTTATCCGCACGGTTCCACCTTATGTTTCACTCAAAGCCCCGACAGGCCCGGCCTTTAACGCAGACATACGGCAGCACTTAACAGGCCGCTCATCTAAACAGGCCCTTAGGCGTCACAGCTTGGGAATGGTTTTCACCGGCTCGCTTCGGAAGCGGCTTTCAGCAAATGCCGCTCTCTCTGCACAGGCTGCAGCAGGCTACTCGTTTCCTTCATTGCTTTTGTGATAAAACTCTTTTATTGGCTTTCTATTGTATAGCAGAAAACAAATTCTGTCAAGAGGGCGCGGCAGGATAAAAAGCGATAAAAAGCCATATAAATAATTAAAAAACAGCTACGGAAACGGCTGAAAACATTTACAATATCATATAAAAAAAACCGCTGGCCATCAGACTCTCCGCAAGCAGTGAAAAAGGCATATCCCCACTGGCCAGGCGATACCGGACGGAAGCGTGAAAGAGAAACACCGCCAAAACCCCTGCGATCCGGGCTGCCAGCGCATTTCCGTGTCCCAGGGCAGGCGGACATAAAATCAGTATGGCCGCGACAGGATACAGCACGGCACAAAACGGCTCCCCGCCAGCCTGTTTTCCGCAATCCGAACAGGCAAAAACCAGCGCCGCGAAAATCAGTCCGAAGGCCGGTCCGGCAAACACAGCCGACTGAAACGGAGCGGATGTCAGTTTTGCTTCCAGAATAGAGCCATAGGCCAAAAATTCTCTTATCATTCCCGTGACAATCATCGCCGCCCACAAACAAGCCGACCTGGTCAGCAGACGGCTCTCGCTCCACCCGGTCTCCCCTTCGGAATGCCCTACCGCTTCGGCGGTCAGAAGACCTGTCAAAATCCAGTAAAGGACAAAGGAAAACGCCTGCCCGGCATCCCGAAGGCCCGCCGCGTAATCCGTTACGCAAAAAAGGCTGAAAGAGACGGCTGCGGCGGCAACCGACACCGCAGCCCGGCGGCTTCTCTCAGAAATCCACGAACACAGCATATTGTTCAAAAGCTGACAGAACAATAACAGCCAGACAACCAGAATCCCGGTCAGGATACTCTGCCGAAGACTCACGGTACATAAAATCAATGGCAGGGCAAATGCTTTTTCCGGGCAGACAGCCTGGTATTGCCGCTGCCTGCGGCGGGATTTTATTTTTGCTGACATAGAAGACTTCCTTTCCGTTTTCATTTCGCAGCGGTTTTCAGCGCGCCGTCATTTCCGCTTTATCCTGTACATACTCATAGGCCTGATTGACCCCCTGCACAACGGCAGCGGAAGAAATGGTGGCGCCGGATATTCCGTCCACCTGGCTTTTCATGCCTGTTTCCTGCTGGGCAAAATCATCAGAAATCGGACTGATGCTGTCGCCCCTTTCCGATGACTGCTCCGTATCCTGTGTTTCTCCCTGGTCTGTGCCGGTTTCCCGCTCCGGTCCTGTGCTTTCCCAGGCGCCTGACTCCTGAGAGGGCAGATTCTCCGGATTTTCGCCGGGCTGCGCTCCGGCCTGAATCAGACACTGACGAACCAGCTCCATAAAAGGCGTAACGGAAATGCTGACTCCGGCAATGCCGTCGATCTTTCCCGCCGTATCCGGCGCAAGAAATTCCAGCGACTGACGGCTGAGAACTTCTTTCGCCAGAGCGTCCGCCTGCTGGCTCCAGGTCAGCCCGTAATCCGTCATCACATATTCTCCGTTATCCGCAAGCACACGCTTACTGTTGCCTTCTTCATCCACCGCGTCCCAGACCAGCTCCGTCACCCGGCCTCTGGAAACCGTCATCACTACAAAATCCAGAAAACCGCCGCTGTATCCTTCGGCCCGCGCCTCATATGTGCCGTCCCGCAGACCCGTCCATCCCAAAGCCATTTCTCCCTTTTGCACCGTGCCGGAAGGGCGGGATTCCTCGTCCGTCGTTTTCGTGGTATTTACCGCCGACATCTGTGTTTTCTGATTCACATTCTCTTTCTTCTCTCCGGGTCTGGCCAGGCTGACCGGCAGAGCAATATCCTGAAACTGTTTCAGGAAGTCTGCCTCGGCAATCTTTCCGCCCAGATTTTCCGTTTCCTGCTGCTCCAGCATTTCCAGCCGGTTCAGCCTGCTGCCGCTGCCGTCCAGATAAGCCGTCATTAAAATCGGCCCCTGATACCCTTCCGTGGACACCGTTATCTCATAACCTTCCACCTGTCCGTCCCCGGACACTTTTCTGACGGCCTTTTGAATTCCCTCATAACCTTCCACCGCCAGCTCCTCAGTCTTTCCGGCCGCCGTCGTCTGTTCTGTCTCCTTCGCTTCCTCTCTGCTCCCTCCGCCTGTCAGTACCGTGGTTCCCCAGATCAGCCCCACTGCCAGCACCGTAACCACTGCCAGCGCGATGATTCCTTTCCAGTCTTTCATACTCACTGTTTTCCGTCTCTCCTTTCCGTTTCGATGTACGCCCGAAACCCTGTTGTTTTTGATTTTATAACATTCGGGACGCGCTCATTCCTTTACACGCCTCCGGCTCCCGCTCCGTTTTTGATCATACCTTTTATCCCTGCGTCTTTTCTTTTCGTCCCGTATACTCTGGGCCGGTACAGCTTAGACAGCAGTCCGCCCAGGCAGTTCGCCGCAAGAATCCCGTAGCACACCCCTTCGGGATACCGGCCGTACACCCGCAGAAGCCCGGTTAGAATCCCCGCCGCCACGCCAAATAACAGACGGCCTCTCCTGGTGGTAAATCCATAATCTGTCAGCATAAAAAAACCGCCCAGAATCAGGCCGCCTCCCAGAAGATTTCCAGGAAGATCGCCGGTCAAAAAACCTTCCGGCCCCAGCACAAAAGTCATCAGCGTCACTGTCCCGATATAAGCCAGCGCCGCCCGCATATTTACGGCCCCTCTCCAGCACAAGTACAGAAAGCCGATCAGCAGCAGCAGTTTACTGGTTTCCCCCAACGCGCCGGGAATCTCTCCCACAAACATCTGCCAGTAGGAATACGCCGATGCCGATCCGGATTTCATCGCCGCAAGAACCGTAGCCGAAGAAACGCCGTCTGCCGGCAGCGTCTGGGGCAGAGGACTGACCGCCACGGTCTGGGGCCACACCGTCATCAGAAGCAGTCTTCCCATCAGTGCCGGATTGGCAAAATTATTGCCGATGCCGCCAAAAAACTGCTTGGCAAACAGAATGGCAAACACGCTGGCGGCACATACGGCCCATACCGGCGTGCATGCCGGAAGATGAAAGGCCAGCAGCACTCCCGTTACTGCCGCGCTCAGATCTGTCACCGTAATCTGTTCCCGCCTGACAGCCTGCCAGAGCAGCTCCGACAGCATACAGACCGCCGCCGCAGTCCCGGTCAGCAAAAGGCTGCGCAGTCCGAAAAAGTAAACGCTGCCCGCCAGCGCCGGCAGAAGGGAAATCAGTACATGCCCCATAATCTTTCCGGTACTGTTTCCGCTCCGCAAATACGGACCCGGAGAACATTCGGCGCCGCCCTTCTCTCCGGCACCCATTTCTTCCGCATTCCGAAAATCCTGTTTTTTCCCGGCAGTTTCAGGTGCTTTCCATTTTCTTGCCATGGAAATATGGTAGGCCAGCTCCCGTTTGGCCGGACAAACAAAAGAACAGCAGCCGCACCGGATACACTGGTTCGCGTGAAGCTTCTCACACTGCTCCCGGTTCCCTTTCAGCCAGGCAAACTCGATCTGAAAAGGCGCCAGTCCTGCCGGACAGACCTGCACGCAGCCCCCGCAGCGGATACAGGGAGACGCCTTTTGCGCCTGCCGCCCCAGCACCGTCACGCCGGACAGGGTTTTGCTCACCGTCCCGATTTCTCTGCCGCCGTCCCAGTCCCTGGCCCCGCAGACACCTGTCATCGGGCCGCCCAGAATCACTCTGTTTTCTTCTGTTGTCACACCCTGGCACAGTTTCAAAAGCTCCCTGATTGATGTGCCGATGGGTACCATAAAATTCCCCGGTTCCTTTACCAGCCCGGAGATTGTCACGCACCGGTGCGTCAGAGGCTTTCCGCCCAGAACACAGTCCGCCGCCGCTTTCGCTGTCGCCACATTGGAGACGATCACGCCCAAATCCACAGGCAGTCCGCCCTCAGGCACCTCCATCCCCAGCACGGTCTGAATCAACTGCCGTTCTCCGCCCTGGGGATAACGGGCCGGAACCGTCACGATTTCTACCTGGCTGAAATCTTCCCGCAGCAGTTTTTTCAGATGAGCTGCGGCATCCGGTTTGTTCTCCTCAATGCAGACCAGCGCTTTTCCTGCGGATACGCACCGGGCCAGCAGTCTTGCGCCGTTTAAAATCTCCATCCCATGCTCCAGCATCAGCCGATGGTCACAGGTCAGAAAAGGCTCGCATTCCGCGCCGTTTATCAGCACCGTATAAACCCGCCGGTCAGTGGCATATTTGCGGACGGCCGCAAAACCCGCGCCGCCCATCCCCACAACGCCGCCTTCTTTCAGACCTTGCAGAATTTCTTCTCTGGATATCCCGCCCAGATCCACCAGACGTTTTCGGTAATCCTGATGCTCTTTTTTAAACAGCGGTCTTTTTTTAATTTCAGCTTCTTTCCCCGCACCGAACCCATTCTCTGTCCCGGATTTCTTTTCAGCCGCCGCTCTCTCTTTTTCTTCAAAGGTCCCTTCTTTTCCGGCCAGCGACTGTTCCGCGCATGGTTCCCTCCATACACCGTCCCGGACCCTGCGGATCACACAGCTCTTTGAAGCTTTCCCTTCGTCATCCCGGCTGATTTCGATTTTTTCGATTATGCCGCCGATACTGGCATGAACCGGCACGCCGGCATCTGTTTCCGGCTCCCCGATTTTCTGCCCGGCCCGTACCCGATCTCCCTCCCGTACCAGAAGCCTGCATCTGTTTCCGCCGTACTGCTCCAGGGAAATTGTTACGGTCTCCGGCTCATAGTCCACAATCTCCCCGCCGCCTGTCAGCAGCTTATCCCTTCCGTCCGTCAGATGCGTTCCGCCGCGGAACCCTTTCCGCTCCCAGATTTTTAGCCTTCCCGCCCGTAGCTTTCCTGTTCCTTTCATTTTATGTGAATGCCCTCCTTGACTGCGGCATGAAAATACATGATTAAAAACAGTATTCCACAAAATGGATAAAAAAATACGGATGAGCGGGAAATCAACCAAACTTCCCGCTCATCCGCAGCTTTCCGATATCATGTCATATCGTTTTATTTATTTCCAATTTTCATTTCATATACGCCGGCCGTAATTCCTCTACCGTTCCTCCCTGAAATAATGATTCCCCAGATTCCCCGGCAGAGAAAGATTCTGTTTCTTTCTCATGGACGTCACCACCAGAATCAGCGCCGTGATCAGAAAAGGCATCATGTCATAAAAAGCGTTGGGCAGAGGCAGAACGCTTTTCGGCACGTAAAATTTCAGAATCCGCAGCGCGCCGAACACCAGCGAACCGCCGATGGCATTCAGCGGCTTCCAGTTGGCGAAAATCACCAGCGCTACCGCGATCCAGCCCAGGCCGCCCACATTATTGCTGACCCAGACGCCGCCGTTGATAATCATAGCGCAGTAAGCGCCGCCGATCCCGCAGATACCGCCGCCGATCAGAATGCTGGCATATTTATATCGAGTCACCTGAATCCCCGCGGCATCCGCCGCTCCCGGATTATGGCCCACGGCCTGCAGGTTCAGGCCGGATTTGGTTCTGCCGAAATAGAGAAACAGAAGAACCGCGATCACGATTCCGATATACACAAAAGCATTATAGGAAAACAAAAGCGGCCCGGCCACCGGAATATCCCGCAGACCCGGAATTCCCGCGCCCCGCATCTGGGCCGTGATTCCCTCCGGCAGCTTTAATGTGCCGGATTCCGACCGTCCCAGCGCCAGAATCCCGATAAAATTGGACAGGCCGATGCCGAATATGGTCAATGTCAGGCCGGTCACATTCTGATTGGCCATCAATGTCACCGTCAGCACCCCGTAGATCAGGGCGCTGGCCGCGGCCGCCCCAAAAGCAGCCAGCAGCGCCAGCGCAAAGCTGTCCGTATAGTAGCCTGCAAGAAATCCGGCGCAGGCTCCCACGGACATCATCCCTTCCACGCCCAGATTCAGATGCCCCGCCTTTTCCGTCATAATCTCACCCAGCGTCCCGTACAGCAAAGGCGTCCCGGCCGCCACCGCAGCCGCCACAAACCGTATCAATAAATCCATCGTCACTCACCTTCATTCACAATTCCGTGTCTTATTTCGCTTTCTCCCCATGTCCTCTGCCCACAAACCGGTAGCGGATAAAAAATTCGCATCCCAGGATAAAAAACAGGATAATCCCCTGCAGCACATCCGCGCAGTCCGTAGACAGTCCGAAATCAGACTGCACCACGCTGCTGCCTTTTTCCAGAATACCAAACAGAGAAGATACCGCCAGTATGATCACCGGATTCAACTGAGAGAGCCACGCCACGATAATGGCCGTAAAGCCCACGCCCCCTGCCACGCCCATGGTCAGGGTAATGTCCGCCCCCGCAGCCTGAATCATGCCGCCCAGACCGCAGATACCGCCGCTTAAAGCCATGGTGCGCAGCAATATTTTCCGCACGTTCATCCCCGCGTATCTGGCCGTCTCCTGGCTCTCGCCCACCACGCTGATCTCATACCCCTGCTTGGTATACCGCAGGTAAATGAACACCGCCGCGACCAAAACCAGAGCAACAATCCAGCCGCAGTGTACACCAAACACCTTGTTCAGAGACGCGTTTTTATCAAAACGGGCAATCTTTCCAAACCCCTGGGAACCGGGATCTCTCCAGGGCCCGTCCTGAAGCCAGGAAATCAGATATAGGGCAATATAATTCAGCATCAGCGTAAACAATGTCTCGTTGGTGCCGTACCTGGCCTTGAAAAAAGCCGGAACAAGCCCCCACAAAGCGCCGCCCAGAATGCCTGCCAGCGCCATTGCCCCCAGCAGAACCCAATGGTTCCAGTCCGCGTGAAACAGGGCAAAATAGGAAGCAAAAATGGCTCCCATAATAATCTGTCCCTCGGCGCCGATATTCCAGAACCGCATTTTAAAGGCCAGCGTCACCCCCAGGGAGGTAATCAGCAGCGGAATCACAATCTTTGCCGTTGCCTGAATTGCCATGGGACTGCGCGTGGCGCCGGACAGAATCCTGGTATAGATGGCAACGGGGTTATACCCCAGGCACAAAATAAACAGTCCTCCGGCAGCCAGCGCCAGCAGCACGGCCAGAAGACGCAGCAGCACAATCTGACGTCCGGTCAGTTCCGCCCGTTTAACGACACGCAGCAGAGGTTCGGTCCTTTTGCGGGAATCAATATTCGCATTCCGATTCATTGCGCCACCTCCTGGCTGAACGCGCCTGTCATATACAGTCCCACCTGTTCCTTGCTTGCCTTTCTGGCATCCAGAAATCCGGTGATCTTCCCGTGACAGAGCACCATGATGACGTCGGACAGCTCCAGCAGCACATCCAAGTCCTCGCCGATAAAGATCACAGCCACATCCTTTTTCTTCTGCTCGTTCAGCAGGTCATAGATGGTATAAGAGGAATTGATATCAAGTCCCCGTACCGGATAAGCCGTAATCAGCAGGTTGGGACAGGATTCAATCTCCCTGCCCAGCAGTACCTTCTGCACATTTCCCCCGGACAGAAGCCGCACCGGCGTGTCGATACCGGGCGTGACGATCCCTAATTTCTCCACCAGCCGATTCGCCAGCTCCCTGGCCGGCTTCCGGTCCACGAACGGCCCTCTGCCGTTTCCGTAAGACTTGAGCATCATATTTTCCACCATATCCATGGAAGCCACCAGACCCATGCCCAGCCGGTCCTCCGGGACAAAGCTCATGCTGATGCCCATCCTGATAATCTCGGCCGGCGTCTTGCCGATTATATTTTCCTGTTCGTAAAGGATGGCGCCTTTGTCAATCTTCATCAGCCCCGCAATGGCTTCGCACAGCTCCTTCTGCCCACTGCCCGCCACCCCGGCCACGCCCAGAATCTCTCCTTTTCTGATCTCAAAGGAAATATTGTCGATGGCTTTGGTTCCGTCCGGCTTTTTCACCGTCAGGTTTACCACTTTTAAAATCGGAGATTTGTGATTCACCGGCGGGCGGTCGATCTCCAGGCTGACGGCTTTTCCCACCATCAGCTCCGTCAGTATCTTCTCGTCGGTACCGGCCGTTTCCACGGTGTCGATGCTTTTTCCTTTCCGGAGTATCGTCACCCGGTCGCTGATTTCCAGCACCTCATGCAGTTTATGGGTGATAATAATGATAGCGCAGCCCTGCTCTTTCATCTTTCTTAAAATCTGAAAAAGCTTCTGCGTCTCCTGGGGCGTCAGCACGGCAGTGGGCTCGTCCAGAATCAGAATCCTCGTCCCCCTGTACAGCACCTTTAAAATCTCCACCGTCTGTTTCTCGCTGACAGACATCTCATAAACCCGTTTTTCCGGCTGAATTTCCAGACCGAAGGACTGGCAGATTTCAGAAATTTTTTCTTTCAGCTCTTTATCCCGAAGCCGCTTCTCCTTTGTGCCCAGCACAATATTTTCCATGGCGCTGAATACGTCTACCAGCCGGAAATGCTGATAAATCATGCCGATTCCCATATTCATGGCATCCACCGGAGAATTGATCACCGCCTCCTGCCCGTCCACCAGGATCACGCCCTCATCGGGGTGATAGATTCCCGACAGCATATTCATCAGCGTGGTTTTCCCGGAACCGTTCTCTCCCAAAAGGGCCAGCACCTCTCCGTAACGAACCGTCAGATCAATATGGTCATTGGCCACCACGGTTCCGAATCTTTTTGTAATTCCTCTGCACGCAATCGCGTCTTTGCCGGACAGCGCCCCGGCCGCCAAAACCGAAGTCCTGTCCGCAGATTTCCTTTCTGTTGAATGGGGCATGGTCAGACCTCATTTCTCAATTTATTTTCGCTCGCCGGAAGATTAGTCCGGAAGATCAATCCTGCCCGGAGGGCTTTTGTATCATGGGGAAGTTCGCAGGACTTCCCTGTGATACAAAAAGGCTGTCCCTGAAAGTCATAGAGACAGCCTTTTTAATTACAAAGTCCGCGGCAAAATACGCTGATAACATATTTTGTCGAATCATATCCGATTATTCCGCCACAATATTTTTGAAATACCAGTTGATTCCGCCTGTGATCGTGGCGTCATCCAGCGTCTGGCCTTCCTCGCAGACCACTTCGCCCTCGTTGGTCTCAATCAGTCCGCTGAATACGTCCCACTCGCCGGACAGGATCTTTTCTTTCGCCTCGCTGATCTTTTCTTCCGTGCCCTCCGCACAGAAATCAGCCAGCGGCGCGATGTCCACCAGACCCTCTTTCAGACCCGCAAAATAATTCTCTCCGGTCCATGTGCCGTTCATAATGCTCTCAACCGCATACGTATAATATACGGACCAGTCCCAAACCACGGAAGTCAGTGCGGCTTTGGGCGCATCCTTGGACATATCGGAGTTGTAGCCTACGCCCCATACGCCTGCCGCTTCCGCCGCCAACTGGGGATTCGGGGTATCACAGTGCTGTCCGATCACGTCGCAGCCCAGATCAAGCAGCGCATTGGCCGCCTGGGTCTCTCCTTCGGGATCAAACCAGCTATTGGTTACTCTCACATAAATCTGAGCGTCGGGATTTACCGAATATACGCCCATGGCAAATGCGTCGCAGCCTCCGGTCACTTCGGAATTGTCCTTGCCCATAGCCGCCACGTAGCCGATTTTATTGCTCTCTGTTTTCAGGCCCGCAGCGATGCCGCTTAAATATCTGGCCTGGTAAATTCTGCCGAAATAGTTATTAAAGTTTACGCCGTTTGACTTATAGCCCGTACCATGGGAGAAAATCACTTCGGGATACTCGTCCGCCAATGCTTCGCAGGTATCCATAAAGCCCCAACTGGTGGCAAAAATCACGTTGCATCCTTCTTCCAGACATTCCTGAATCGCCGTCTCAATCTCCGTGGCGTTTGAATCGTCCACATTATTCTTTCTTACGATCTGGTCGTCGGAAAGGCCCAGATTTTCCTGCATACCCACAATGCCCTGGTCATGGGTATATGTATAGCCGGAACCCTCCGCCGGATCCGTGATATGAATCACGCCGATTTTCAGGTCCTCTTTCGCGATAGCGGGCATCACGCCTGCTTTCGCTCCGCCGGCTGCTTCCGTCTCACCTCCGGCCGCAGTCTCTCCCTGAGGGGCTGCGGTCGTTCCTTCATCCTGCGCGGCAGCCGTTGTTCCTTCATTCTGTGCGGCAGTGGTTGTTTTTCCATCCTCCTTACCGCCGCAGGCGGTCAGGGAAAGAACCATTGCCAGTGCCAGTACAAGGCTCAGTGCTTTTTTCATGTCATTCCTCCTGTTTTTCATTCTTCCAGCTTTCCTTCCACATTATCTCATGCGAAAGTTTCTCAAGCTGTTTCCGGTATTCTGTGTCACCCGACCGGATGGTCTGTTCAGATACCAGTCTTTTTTCTTAAAGCATAAATAGATAATACTCTATGTTACAACATATTTCAAGAATATTTTACAAAAAAAGTGCTTTTTTCATATTCTTCGATCATTCGCACCCAGGCATCAATCTGCTGCGCAGTTCACTCACAAACCGGTTAAAACTGGGCGATGCATTCGCATCAAGATTCATATACTGTCCGATTGCTCTCGCCCATTCCGCTTTACATTTTCCAATTTCTCTGTATGTGGGGCAATCTTTCTTAAATTTTTTTAGCCCGCCTTTATATACAACATCGGCCAGACATTCCCATGTGCCACATATACTGTCCTGCCTGTATTCTTTATATTTACTTTCCCTCGCTTCCGGATAGGCTTGAAACAAAGCCTCCCTGTCGCCCAATAGCCAGGCCTCCATTTCCTCAATCGCAACACAAAAAACATGATCCACAGATATCATGGCATAGACCGCCTGTCTGTTCAACTGTTCCTGAAATTCTTCTATATCACGCTCATCATTATCCAAAACCACGACGATACACGCATCATATCCCGAAAAATATTTATCAAAACCTCTTAAAAAAATCAGTAAATCATTCAGAAGTTTATTTGTTTTAATCTCTTTCGCCTTTCCGGTACTTTTAAATCCGCCTATCCCCTGAAATGCTTTGCTGTCAACAGTAAATTCATATCCCTCTTTTTTCAGTTTATCCATCACATGCTCAACTAATATCCGTCCGGACAAATCCTCGATCAGACATTGAAAATGCATGCTCCTCACCTCTCATCCAAAATATTTATCATACCATAAATCCCCTACCACGACTCCCTGTTCCGTTAATTCATTGACAAACGGATAGTCAGACACTCTCTGCGCTACGGAAAATCCGTCTGCTTCTTTTCTCAAAACCCATACTTCTTCCGGAGATAAGGCATTTACAAAAAAAGGACTGTGTGTGGTGACAAATAACTGTTTACTGAATCCTCTCCCCACATTTTTCTTCATTTCCTCTGCCAAATCGGCCAGATAATGATGATAAAGTCCATTTTCCGGTTCTTCGATAAACACCAGCTGACGTGGATTGCTCTCATGCAGCAATAAATAATACGCAAACAATTTTAACGTTCCATCTGACATTTTCTGTGTAAAAAAAGGCGATTCAAATCCTTTTTCCCAAAATTGCAGAACAATCTGTCCATTCGGCATTTTCAATGGTTCAATCCTCGTGATCCCCGGTAATTTATCTTGAATATCTTTTAATATTTTGACAAATTCATTCTTGTTTTCCCGATACATATATTGCGCTACATTATTCAGATTACTGCCTACTCTGTCCAAATAAGGCTGCGGCGCTGAAGTCTGAATCTTTCGAGCGGCATCCGGCGTAAAATAACACAAGTACCAGCTGCGCAGAAATTTCAAAAATTTCTCGATCCTGGTATACTGTTTCATCGCTCCCAGCGTCACAACGCCCAATTTTCGATTATCTGACAACGTTACCGGCACCTGCACGCCATCGCTTACACCGGTATCGTCATCCCTCCCGCCAAAATTTCCTTCATACGCAAAACCACTTCCATTTTGCAGACGTAAGAATGATCTGGGTCTTCCTTTCGCCTCCACTCGCTGTCTTAAACGTTCTTCTTTCACAAATGGTCTTCCGGCTCGATCCAGATCAATGGACACTTCATAGGTAATCGGACGAGCATTATTACTTTCACGATAATACAGCTCAAATTTTATAGGGTCTGTTTCGCCCTGTGAACGAATCTGCTCAAATCCTCCCCTGTTTCCGGCATCACATGCCGCTTCTACGTCAGAATCCAGGCAATCCGCTATAAATCCAAACACATCCGCAATTGTGCTCTTCCCGTTCCCGCTTGGACCTATAATTGTAGTCATATTTTTCAATGGCGGCTGTTCCTGATGCGTATATGTTCTTCCTAACGTGATATCCCTCAATGAGCCATAATTTTGAATAAAAATCCCTTCGATTTTGCCCATAAACCCTCGACTCCTGTCCTTTTATTTCATTTTATTAGTCAATATCATAATTCCATAAACGGGACGACTGATCAAATCAGCCGCCCCGCCCGTATCTGCCAGATTCTGTTTTTTACAATTCCCAAGCCTCCGGTCTTTTGTTTCCGTTATTATTCCGCAGCCCTCGCGGCAATCTCTCTCTGCTGTACATCCACAGGCGCCTGCTCATAGCGGGCGAACTCATAGGAGAAGGTACCGATGCCGCCTGTCATGGAACGCAGATCCGTATTGTAACCGAACAGCTCGGACATGGGCACATCTGCCGTAATCACCTGCTTGCCGCCCGGAATATGATCCATCCCCAACACACGGCCGCGGCGCTTATTCATATCGCCCATTACATCGCCGGCAAAGTTATTAGGAACCGTTACGCTTAAAGTAGCGATCGGCTCCAGCAGCACCGGGCCCGCTTCCATAAAGCCTGCCTTGAACGCGATGGAAGTCGCCGTCTTGAACGCCATCTCCGAAGAGTCTACCGGGTGATACTTGCCGTCGATCAGCGTCGCTTTCAGACCCACTACCGGATATCCGGCCACCGGCCCTTTCAGAACGGAATCCTGCAGACCCTTCTCCACGGCCGGGAAATAATTCTTCGGCACGGCGCCGCCCACTACCCGTTCTTCAAATACGAACGGTGTCTCCAGATCGCCGGAAGGCTCAAATTCCATCACAACCACGCCGTACTGTCCGTGTCCGCCGGACTGTTTCTTATGCGTGCCGGTAACGGTGGATTTTTTCAGGATCGTCTCGCGGAATGCCACTTTCGGTCTGGAAAGCTCCACATTTACTTTATACCGCTCCGCCATCTTGCTGACCGCCACCTCAAGCTGCTGATCGCCGATGCCGTACAGAAGGGTCTGACGGTTCTCGCTGTCTATCACGCTCTTTAAGGTCAGATCTTCGTCCATCAGCTTCGCCAGCGCGGAAGCAATCTTATCCTCGTCGCCCTTGTTCACGGCCTTGTAAGCCATGCTGGTGTAAGGCACGGAAACCTCAGGACGGTCATATACCACCTGCGCGCCTTTCAGAGCGATGGTGTCGCCGGTGGCGATATGATTGATCTTGGCCACTGCGCCGATGTCGCCGGCTTTCAGCTCGGAAACCTCGATGGCCTCTTTTCCTCTCAGAACATACAGTTTGGACAGCTTTTCTTCTGTCTCTTTATTTACATTATAAAGCATAGTGTCCGGTGTCAGAGAACCGGTGCATACTTTCAGCATGGAATACTTTCCGATAAACGGATCCACCAGCGTCTTAAATACCTTGGCGCTCATATACTTGCTGCTGTCATATTCCACCGGCACGATCTCGCCGTTGCTTAAATCCTTGCCGTATACGGATCTCTGCAGCGGTGAAGGGAAGTACTTGGAAATACAGTACAGAAGCATCTTCGCGCCCTGGGCATTGATACCGGAGCCCATCAGAACAGGCACAATCTCGCCGTCCATCACATGGGTGCGAAGCGCCTGGGAAATTTCTTCATTGGTAAAAGTATCTCCCTCGAAATAACGTTCCATAAATTCTTCGCTGGTCTCGGCCACAGCCTCGATCAGAGAATCGTAGCTGACAGATACATGATGCTCCAGATAATCCGGGATCTCACATTCCTCAAACTCGCTGGTCTCGCCCACAAAACGGCGGCCTTTCATCTTAACCAGGTTTACATAGCCCACAAATTTCTCGTTCTCTCTCATCGGAACGTAGAAAGGCGCCACCTTACGGCCGAATTTCTCATTCAGCACCAGCATGATATTCTTAAAGCTGGCATGGTCGTCATCCATTCCGGTCACGAAGAACATAACGGGAAGTCTGTTCTTCTCGCAGAGCTCCCAGGCTTTCTCCGTTCCCACTTCCACGCCGGCCTTGCCGTTGATTACGATCACAGCCGCGTCGGCAGCGGCTACCGCTTCCTCGGCTTCTCCCACAAAGTCAAAATATCCGGGCGTATCAAGCACATTCACTTTATAGCCTTCCCACTCGATGGGAACAAGGGAGGTACTGATGGAGAACTGACGTTTTGTTTCTTCTTTGTCAAAGTCACTGATGGTATTTCCGTCCGTTACCTTCCCCATCCGTTTCGTTATACCTGTAATAAACGCCAGAGCTTCTGTCAGGGTCGTCTTTCCGGCGCCACCGTGTCCGAGAAGCACAACGTTGCGGATTTTATCTGTTTCATAAACATTCATGTAAATTACCTCCAAAATATGTAGTGTGTTCATATCCCCGATGCAGCCCGGAGGATACAAAATGGACTTTGCCGCCCTCTTTCTATTTTACTAAAAGATTCTCAATATTACAAGCAATTAATTCATATTTCACAATTTTATATTTGAGATTTCAGATAAAGCCGGATTCTAATTTATCTGTTTATTTCTCCCCTTCAGCTCTCGCTTTAAAGTTTTAAAGTTCAACGTACTAATTCATTGACAAACCCGCAGGGATAGAGTACAATGTTTCACGTTAATAAGGCCATCCGTATATTTTTTGCGCCGCTTTCCGTGTTATGTGCTCCGGAAACGGACTTAACATATACAATATAGAAACATTTACCAAGGCGTGTCAGAACATTTCTTTTGCGGACACGCCCTGCGCAGGAGGAAAGAGCAATGATTATTATTATGAAACCGGGGGCAAAATCCTCATCCGTCCGGAATATCGTAAAAATTATTGAGGATAACGGATTACAGGCCCATCTCTCAGAAGGAGATCAGGTCACTATCATCGGTGCGGTGGGTGACAAAACCCGCCTCTCTCAGTCCAACATTCAGATTGCTCCGGAGGTAGAGAAAATCGTCAGTGTAACAGAATCCTATAAAATCGCCAACCGGCAGTTCCACCCCGATGATTCCGTGATCCATGTGGGAAATACCGATATCGGCCCCCATACGCTGACGATTATGGCCGGCCCCTGCGCCATCGAGAATGAAGAACAGCTTCTTTCCACGGCCAGAGCCGTGAAAAAAGCCGGCGCCACTTTCCTGCGGGGCGGCGCATATAAGCCCAGAACCTCCCCCTACTCTTTCCAGGGACTGGAAGAAGAAGGGCTGAAATATATGAAAACTGCCCGTGAAGAAACCGGGCTGCGCACCATCTGCGAAGTAACCAGCCTGAAAGCCATTGAGACCGCCGCCAGATACGTGGACATGCTGCAGATCGGCGCCAGAAACATGCAGAATTTCGAGCTGTTAAAAGAAGCCGGAAAATCCGGACTGCCCGTCCTTTTAAAACGGGGGCTGGCCGCCACCATCGACGAATGGCTGAACGCCGCCGAATACATTATGAGCGAGGGCAATGAAAATGTGGTGCTGTGCGAACGGGGCATCCGCACCTACGAAACCTCCACCAGAAACACCCTGGACATCAGCGCAGTTCCCGTGTTAAAGCAGAAAACCCATCTTCCGGTGATTGTAGATCCCAGTCACGCCACCGGAGTCAGAGCTTATGTGGCTCCTGTTTCCAGAGCTGCCGTGGCAGTAGGCGCAGACGGTCTGATGATCGAGGTGCATCCCTGCCCCTCCTGCGCATTGTCCGATGGTCCTCAGTCGCTGACCTTTGATGATTTCGAGCAGCTTTGCCAGGAATTGCGGCCCTATGCGTCGCTGGCCGGAAGGGAGTTTTAACAGTATGAACATCGGTTTTATCGGCCTGGGCTTAATCGGCGGTTCCATCGCCAAGGGACTGCGGAAAATTCACCCGGACTGGCATATGATCGGACTGGCCCGCTCGGAACAGACTGTGCGGGCCGCTGTGGAAGAAGGGGTGATCGACGAAGGGTGCCTCCGGGTAGATCAGCGGTTTTCCGGCTGTGACCTGATCTTTCTGTGCGCCCCGGTCGCTCACAATATCAGCTATCTGGAACAACTGAAACCCATCGTCTCAGACCGCTGCGTCATCACCGACGTGGGCAGCACCAAAACGGAAACCCACCGGGCGGCAAAACGGCTTGGCATGGAACGCCAGTTTATCGGCGGCCACCCCATGGCCGGCTCCGAGCGCAGCGGCTTCGCATTTTCCACGGACCATTTGCTGGAAAATGCCTGGTATGTGCTGACGCCTACGGCCGCCAGCACCAGGGAACAGAAAGAGCTGTGCCTTTCCGTGGTGAAAGACCTGAATGCGCTGCCGCTGGTGCTGGATTATGAAGAACATGACTATATCGTGGCCACCATCAGCCACCTGCCCCATCTGATCGCGGCAGGGCTGGTAAATCTGGTGAAGGACAATGACAACCAGAATCAGACCATGAAGCAGATTGCGGCAGGCGGCTTTAAGGATATCACCCGGATCGCATCTTCTTCCCCGGAGATGTGGCAGCAGATCTGCACCACCAACAGCAGGAACATCGGAAAGATCCTGCGGCTGTATATCCAATCCATGGAGGATATTCTCCAGGCGGTGGAACAGGAGGACGGCGAAAAAATCTACGGCCTGTTCGACACCTCCAGAACATACCGGGATTCCATTCCCGATCAGTCCAAAGGGCTGTTAAAGAAGGAATTTTCAATTTACTGCGACCTGCTTGACCGGGCCGGCGCCATCGCCACCGTGGCCACCACGCTGGCCGCCCATCAGATCAGTATCAAAAATATCGGTATTCTCCACAACCGGGCCTTTGAGCAGGGCGTGCTGAAAGTGGAATTCTACACCCAGGAGGCCGCCGATGAAGCGGAAGAACTGCTGATACGGTGCCAGTATACGGTGTACAAACGATAGGAAGACAAACGAGGTAACTTTTATATGATTACATTGACAAAAGCCGCCCGTCTGCGCGGAGAGCTGACGGTTCCCGGTGACAAATCCGTATCCCACCGCAGCGTTATGTTCGGCTCCATCGCCAGAGGCACTACGGAGATCACCGGATTTCTGCAGGGAGCCGACTGCCTGTCCACCATCGGCTGTTTTTCCGCCATGGGTGTGGAAATCGAGAATGACGGCGGGCGGGTCATCGTTCACGGACGGGGGCTGCGGGGACTGCGGCAGCCTGACCGGGTACTGGACTGCGGCAACAGCGGCACCACCACCCGGCTGATCTCCGGCATCCTAAGCGGACAGAATTTCTGCGTCACCCTGACCGGAGACGCCTCCATTCAGAAAAGGCCCATGAAACGGATTATAACGCCGCTTCGGATGATGGGAGCGGATATCGTCAGCATAAACGACAATGACTGTGCGCCTCTGCGCATCCAGGGGAAACCGCTGCAGGGGATTCATTATCAGTCCCCCGTAGCCTCTGCCCAAGTAAAATCCGCCCTTTTGCTGGCCGGATTATACGCGGAAGGAGAAACCCAGGTAACGGAACCGGCGCTGTCCCGCAATCATACGGAACTGATGCTCCGGTATTTCGGCGCAGAGGTGGACAGCCGGGACGCCACCGCCTCCATCCGTCCCGCCGACGAGCTGTACGGCCGGAAAATCCATGTGCCCGGAGACATTTCCTCCGCCGCTTATTTTATCGCCGCCGGACTGCTGGTCCCTGACGCACAGCTTCTGATCCGCAATGTGGGCATCAACCCCACCAGAGACGGCATCTTGCGGGTATGCCGGATGATGGGCGCCGATCTGACGCTGTTAAATGAGAGTCACGACAGCGCAGAGCCTGTGGCTGACCTGCTGGTTCGCAGCAGCAGCCTGAAAGGATGTACCATCGAAGGGGCGCTGATCCCCACCCTGATCGACGAGCTTCCCGTTATCGCCGTTATGGCCTGCTTTGCCAGAGGAGAAACCCTGATCCGGGACGCCGCCGAGCTGAAAGTGAAAGAATCTAACCGCATCCGGGTGATGACGGAAAACCTTACCGCCATGGGTGCGGACGTGACGGAGACTGACGACGGCATGATCATCCGGGGCGGACGGCCTCTGCACGGCGCCTCCGTTCCCTGCCATATGGACCACCGGATTGCCATGAGCTTCGCCGTGGCGGCGCTGGCTGCGGAGGGGGAAACCGTGATTCAGGACAGTGAATGCGTGAATATTTCCTATCCGGGATTTTTTGAGGAATTGGAAAAGATCAGGTGAAAAATAGGGCCGCGCATTTATTATTTCATGCGACGGCCCCATTTAATAAAATATTCAGCAGAATACGTTGACAACGTCTCTTACAAGATTTCCATAACGCCGAACTTGAGCATCATATTCAGATATACTTTTTCCACCGTTTTGCTCCATAATACACACTCACAACCATCAATGTAATGAAGGAAATCCATGCGGCCGCATTCCATATCCGCAGACCGGCATAGCGCACCGTTACCGTCCCTTGTGTCCCCGGCGAAAGCCAAAGCCGGAGAACGTTCTGCTCTCCCCGTTCCACCTCTGCCCTCTGTCCGTCAATCCATGCGGCATAGCCCGGATAGTACAGCAACGGCAGTTCCACATAAGCGGCCTCCGGCTCTGCCATTACATAATGGAACGAAAGATTGCCATCCTCTTTCTCATAATCTGAAATTACAATTCCCTTCTCCGACCCGTCCTCCCGCTTCTGCACCGTAACTTTCCCCGCCCAATCAGGAAGACAGTCAATATCTGTCCCCTCATACAGATATTCTCCATTTGCGATTCGCCCGGAGTCAATCAGCTCAGTCTGCATAAGAAGCACATGCTCTCCATTATTTCCATTCAAATAATACATCGCAGACAGAAATGATACCAGCATTATCAATGCGTATGCAATTCTTTTCCATTGTCCATACTCCTGAGCCAGCAGCCACACACCTGCTGCGCCAGACATACACAGAAACAGCAGCACAAAAGAAAACAGCCGCCAGGGAAACTGTATATAAGCCAGCATCGAAGCAATAACCGGAATCTTTGCCACCGCTTTCCATGGCATCAAGCGACTCATAAGAAAAAGAGAAACACTACCCCACAAAGCCAGATATACACCCGTTCTTCGTACTCTCGCACAGGAAGATGACCGTTTCATCCCCACCCACAGAAAAGGCAGCAGCAAAATCAGATTGGCCGCAGTCAGAGCCGGGCCTATGGTAGCCGGAACTACATTATGCAACGCCGCACCCTCTTTCATGGTAAAAAATCCGATTTCCATAAAACATTTGAATAGCAGTGCCAACGGCACCGTAAATTCCGTAAAACGAAAACTTAATTCCTGCAAATTCATAGGTTCCACCATCATATACACCAATGGTATTATAAACCAAAGATTCAGCAGCAACGCCAAACCTGCCGCTTTCAGAGCTTTGCACAGCCGTTCCTTCCGAAAAAAAGTTTTATAATGGATCACACAGGCAGCCGCAATCATCAGACAAGAAAGAAACGCTGACAAAATATGTGTCTGCAAAACCAGCGTAAATCCCGCTGCTCCGTATATCCATTTCGAGGCATCGCCCACAATAATCTCATATACGCCCAAACAAAGCAGCGGCAAAAACGACATCGCCGTATACCATCCGTACAATCCTACATAATAACCGGCACCCAAACGAAATACCGCCGTAATATAAAATAAGGAAGCCAGTACACCGATTTCCCGCTTTCCAAAAATACGCGACGCGGCCAGATACATCGTCCACCCGGCAGCCACATTCATGGCAACCGTAAACAATTGATAGGACATTACCAGCGACACGCCGAGAATCCGAAGAATAGCCGGTATATAAAGCAACAATTCCGGGTAAAACAACGGTGAGCCATAGCCAAATCCATCTAACGCGTTGACATGAACACGCACCGGAAGCTGCCCGGACAGCAGCGCCGCACGAATCCCTTCGATCCGGTTCAAATGATACGCAAAATCCGAACCACCTTTTATATAGTCCGTACACAATGGCAAACTGATCAGCAAAGCCGTTCCTGTCACAAGCAAATATATGTTTGCTGAACTTTCCAGACCGGTTTTATCCTCATTTATGCGGCGCAGCCATAAAAAGAGCAATGCAAGAGCCGTGTAAAACAACGTAATGGCAACATAATCATTACATATCCGGCCTTCTGATTTTATTTTCAATTCAATCATTTCAAAATAGCCCTGCCCGCCATAACTGACACGTACCTGCAAATCCTTGATCCCATCAGGAAACACACAAGTAAATTCTGCCGGATCCGTTCCGTCAGAGATGGGAAGCATCTGCGTATATGCCGGAGACTCGTCCCGTCCATCCCCGTAAACTGCTACACTGCTTCCCTCTACATCTGCCACATAGGTTATGGAAAAAGAAAAGGTGCCGGACATCAGGCTTACACCGGGTCCTTCACAAAACAGCCCCGCTTCCATTCCGTCTTCCGCATGCATCTGCCCTCGCAGGGCTGTTAATTCTCCTCGCGCAAATGTCCGATTATAGCCATTCGTACTGCTTTTTCCAATAACGATCAAGAATATCAGTAGCAGAAACACCGCTGCGGCACATCTTTTTTTCATTCTGCTCATAGCCACTGTTCCTCCCATAAATCTCTAATTCAATTTTTATCGAATGCCCATGCACGCATCACCAGACACGGCCACTGGCTTTCCCGTCAACAATATTACGAAATATAACATTCTCATCCTTTTTCAAACCCATGTACCCAGTCCGCCTTAAAATAATAGATCAGATAAATCACCGAACTGATCCCCCATGTCAGCGGATAGGCCCAGTAAATCAGGCCGATATTACCGGTCAGCTCCATCACGGTCACGATATAAATCACCCGCAGGACGCACCAGACCGACAGCATCACACCCATGGACACAAAGGCTTTTCCCGCTCCCCGGCAGACGGCGGCCACCGCATGGGAAAAGGACAGCAGAAAATAAAACAGCGTCACGGTCCGGGCCTGCCGTACGCCCAACGCTACCACTCCCGGCGTATTGTCAAACAGCCCCACCAGCGCCGGGGCAAAGGAATAATGAAGGATTCCGATCCCCTCTGCCAGCAGCACCGCGGCGATAATGCTGAAAGCGGCTCCTTGCCTCGCCCGTTTATACTGTTTTGCTCCCAGATTCTGACTGACAAACGTGGTGCCGGCCATATTAAAGCTGAGAATCGGCAAAAAGGCGAAGCCCTCGATCTTTGCGTGAACGCCGGCCGCCGCCGTGGCCAGACTGCCGAACCGGTTGATCTGGGACTGCACCACCACGTTTGCCAGGCCAATCATGGAATTCTGAATGCCGGAGGGGACGCCGTAATGAAGGATTTCCAGCAAAATCTTTTTTTCAAAGCGGATTTTTTTCAGCTCCACCGCAAAGGGATTGTTTTTATTCAGCAGATGCGCCATACACAAAAGCACGCTGACTGCCTGAGAGATCACCGTCGCTACGGCCGCCGCCCAGACGCCCCAGTGAAAACCCATGAGAAACAACATATCCAGCGCCACATTCAGCAGGGATGATACGATCAGATAATACAGCGGCCTCCGGCTGTCCCCCAGCGCATTCATAATACCACAGCAGATCGTATACATCACCATGGCCAGAACGCCCGTAAAATAATACCGAAAATATGCCACCGCCTCCGGCATCACCACCGGGTCCGTCTGCATCCACCTCAGGAATATGGGCGTACAGGCCACGCCCGCCGCCGTCAGAAACAGGCCGCTGACAATGCCGAACGCCAGAAGGGTATGCATGGCACAGGATACCCGCTCTTTTCGGTCCGCCCCGAAATATTTGGAAATCACCACGCCGCCGCCCATGGCCGTGCCGTAGAAAAAACTGGTCATCAGGAAAATCAGATTTCCCGACGAGCTCACCGCCGCCAGCGCATTGGTTCCCAGCGCCCTGCCCACAATAAAGGCATCCGCCGTATTGTAAAGCTGCTGAAAAATCTGACTGAGCAGCACGGGCAGGGTAAATGCGATCATCTGGGTATAGGGATTTCCCACGGTCATGTCTTTTACGGAAGAATGGTTCGGTTTTATTCTTTTTTGCAGTTCAGACATTTTCTCTGCCTCCGCCTCTTTATCTTTTATGATTTCTTAAATTCTTACGGTATAAGAGTTTATATGATTCTTAGGATATCGCCGATCTCCGTTACCGGGTATTGCTATGGAACAGTATAGCACATTTCCCTCCGGTATTACCATATATTTTCAGATCAATAATCGTAATAACCCCATGGCATTTCCATGACTATTCGTTATTTTTTATTATTACGAGGTACAAATGACCAGAAGTCCAATACCGAAATTATTAACTTTATATAAACTAATCTTGACGAACAAATTTTCACAGGGTAGTATAGAATTGTGACATTATTTAACAAGGCAATTAAAACAGCAGAAATCCTCCCTAATCCAAAGGGATTTGGGAGGGAAGTTGCACAACTGAGGAAAAGAGGTACGCAGAATGAAAAGAATAGACATGAATAAAAAAAAGAAACGGGAATCTCTGCTGGATTCGGCATTTTCCCTTTTTATCAACAATGGCTTCCACAAAACCTCTATCTCCGATATTGTGGAAGCCGCCGGTGTGGCCAAAGGCACTTTTTATCTCTATTTTAAAGACAAATCCGATATCCGGAACCATCTGATCTCGCACAAGGCCAGCCTGGTATTTCACAACGCCTACCGCAGCCTGACAGACAGCGGCATAACGGATTTCGAGGAACAGGTTATCTTCTTTATCGACCATATCCTCAATCAGTTTTCGGAAGACCGTCAGCTGGTGCTGCTTTTGTCCAAACATCTGAGCTGGGGCATGTTCAAAAATTTTCTGTCCGCAGCGGAACTCAAGGACTCAGAAAACATTCTGGGCATTTTCCATAATCTTCTGTCCGAGGCCGCCTATACTTACCGCAATCCGGAAGTGATGATTTACATGATCGTGGAGCTGGTCAGCGGAACCAGCTACAATTCCATCCTGTACGGCCAGCCGCTGCCTCTGGAGCAGCTGAAACCTTATATCTATGATACGGTGCGGAATATCATGAAAAATGAGCGGGTAAAACCCGCCCATTAACCTGAAAAACAGTATTCCTGTCCGTATGGCTATAAGAACACTTTCAAATATTTAAAATACCACCGCCCCGCCGGCCCCAGCTTTCCTTGCGTACACCGGCAGGCCGCCTCATAAACCAGCCAGATCTGCCGCCGCTGTTCCGGGGTGATTTCTCCCCGTTCTCCTTTTCCGAACGCGGCGCGGTCCACCGCCGCCATGGCCTGTCCGGCCGTCTTCGGATCGAGCCCGGGAATGGCCTGTTCCAGCCGGGCGGCACAGGCCGACGCTCCCTCCCGGAAGCTGATCGGACAGCCTCCAAGCCGCATCACCTGTTCCAGCCGGGCATACAGCTCCAAAGGGCCGTATCGTTTCTGCCGGCTCAGAATCCGGTTCCTCCGCTTTGACAGCAGTCTCATTCCCCCATATAAAGCCCCGCTTACCAGAACCGCCGCCGACAGCAGCGGCAAAAGCCAGGATGCCGGCGTCTTTCTCCCCGCCCCGTCTCCGGAACCGCTCTGTCCGTCGTCAGTAACAGAACCGTCTGTTTTCGTTTCCGCCGCACTGCTTTCCTCCGGCTTTGCGGCGGTTTCCTCTCCGGACTGTTCCGTGCTTTCTTCCGATTCCGCCCTTTCTGTCTCCGTCTCATCCTCCCACTCTGAGGATGCCTCCGGCATATCTTCCATTTCCGAAAAACGATCTTCATTCTGCCGTAAAAACGGTCCTTCTGACAGCACCCCTTCCTCATAGGCCGAAGCCGGCGTCGCCTCCACCGGAATCCATCCCATCCCGTCCACATAGATTTCCGGCCAGGCATGGGCCAGCCGATCCTGGAGCACACTGTTCCAGTTCCCGTCCTCTCCGGCGGAAAATCCCGCCGCAGGGGCAATATATCCCGCCGCATAACGGGCCGGAATGCCGTACATCCGGTACATCAATACCGCCGTGGTGGCAAAATGAACACAGTACCCCTGTTTTTTCTCAAACAGAAAGTATTCCGGAATTTCCTCCCCGGCGGGAATCACACCCGGCGTCTGGGAATAAGATGCCTGACTGTGAAGGGTTTTCACAATAAAATCAGCAGCCTCCTCCCAGCCGGATACCGGATTGTCCCGGCAGAGCTGCGACAGTCGGGGAAACCGCTCCCGGTCCACCTGCGTATACTGTTCATAGACATAATCCATGTATGCTTCTTCCGGCATATCCATGTCCGGATACGGTGCCTCTTTCATCAGGTCATAATAATCCTGCAGAGTATACCAGGAAAACTGCCTGACATCCTCATTTTCTCCCCGAAGGGCGGAAATATAAGGGGACATGCCGTACCGGCTTTCGTTCTGATTTCCCGACAGCATTTTTACCGCCATCCGTCCGCCCCTGTTTTCCCCCTGGTCCGCTTCATAGGCTTTGTGATAGGACAGCTCATCCAGAAACTGTCTGAGCTCCTCCTGCCTTTCCGGATTCCAGGAAGCCGTTTCTTCCAAAAATGCCGTTTCATCCGCCGGCTGCCATGCATCCGCTCCATAGTTTCCGCCCGTAAACTGCCGCAGATAAATAGTCTGTTCCGGCTGCTTTGAAACTTTCACCGCCGCCACATCCTGTCCCAGCACATGCCGGTTTCCCCTGCTGACATGGCCGTCTTCCCGCAGAGTAACCGACACCGGAAGCTGCTGCCGAATCTGAAAGGACTGGCGAATCTTTCGCTCTGCCTCCAGAGGGGCCTGAAAAAGTTCCTCTCTTTTATACCAGGTCGGACCGGCAGCAGACAGCAGAGAACAGGCCAGCAGACAGGTAAGCGCCAGAATCCCCCGGCCCTGACTGCGGCGCAGCGTCTCCCGGCGGACGCACAGCCTTCCGTCCCGTTTTTTATAGGAGCCTGCGGCCATCGCCCTGTCTCCCAGATGAAAAAAGGCCAGCAGGCAGACGGCCAGCAGGTCCGGTTCTCCGCCCAGTACCGGCTTTGCCGCCACCAGAAGCCCTGTTATCGGATAAAACAGCCACCCTTTACAGAAGATGACGGAAAGCCAGTACAGAACCATCGCCGCCAGCAATACCCCGGCAACCATCAGAAAAGTCAGATCCATCCCCTGGAGTTCATTTGGCATCCGGCCAAACAAAAGCAGGTTTGCCGCCGCCAGAAGCTGCGGTCCCAGCCACCTTCCGCCCGCCGAAAAAACGGCGCCGCAAAGGGCCATTCCGGCGATCCCCGAATACATGCGCCGGTTCCCGGTCATCCCAAACAGACACATGCCGCCGCAGTAAAGAAAGGCTGCCAGAAAGACAGCCTGACGATTCCAGCCAAACTCGGCTAGCGATGTGACAGCGCGCACAATACCCAGCACGCCGCTGAAATAATACAAAAATTCTCCCATATTATATGTGAATCCACCTTTGTTCCAGCTCCCGGATATACGTATCCGGCGAAAATCGGGTCAGCAAACCCTCTCTCCCATACAGATGCAGCTCCATGTCAAAATACAGTGCATTCTGGTCCGCAGCCTGTCCCGATATCCCGGCTTCGGCCTGAAACGCGCCGATCTCAGGCGGCTCCTTTACCCAGACCGGAGGCACATGAACCAATGCGGCGCACATAGCCAGATGCCCTTCCCCGTCAGCCACCGGCATTTCCGCCCAGCCATTCCTTCTGTCATCATACCAGCAGACCAGATGAGAAAGGCCTGCTGCCAAGAGTCCCGCCGACAGCGCTGCGGCCAGCTCCCGAAACGCATCCAGACTCTGGGGCTCCATCTGTCTTTTCGTCGTCCGCAGATCCAAAAAAAGGCGGGCACAGTATTCCTCCTGTCCGCCATACTGCTTGCTTAACAGCTCCTCTGTCCTGGCGCTCAGCTTCCAGTGTACGTCCCGCAGCGAATCTCCGGGCTGATAGGGACGAAGCTGTCTGATCTCGTAAGGGTCTGTGCCTGCGGCCGTCCCGCTCCCCCAGTCAGCCTGTTCAAACCTGGCCGGATTCATCCCGAAAGCCTCCGGACTTTCCGGCAGAAACCGGGCCAAATGTTCAGAGGGCAGCACCGTCAGCATCGTTTCCATCCCTTCTTCTTTGAATGCCTTTCCGCGGACTGACAGTTTTATCCAACTGTCAAACCGCTTTCTGCGCAGAAAGAAGTTCAGATAATCCGATACCCGAAGCTGGCACAGCCTGACTGACACGCCGCCGCAATAATCCACAGGCAGCGGAAAGGAAAGCACTGCTTCCCCTCTGCCCGCCACGGCGCCCCGCAGTAAAATTTTCCCCACATCAGAACAGGCGACAACGGTCTGAAGCCTGAGAACCGGCAAAAAGCTCCGGTTTTTCACCGTCACGCGGCCTTCCGCATACGCCCCTTTGCGCACCATTTCATCGGAAAGCCCTACGGAAACCCGGAGACAGGCAATCAGATACCAGGTCAGCAGATACATCAGCGCCAGAATCAGCAGCATGGCGGCGGACAGCAGCAGCAGACCGTACATCTGATACCATCCCGCCATGTAATAGGCCGTAAACAGCAGAAACAAATACCAGCTCAAGCTCAGACGCCTGAGAATCCCGGCGATCATCTCTCCGCTCCCTTCGGAACCGGCTTTTTGACGCTGCGAAGCAGCTGCTCGATGATCTGCTCTCTTTTCACCTGCTCCATTCTGGCCTTTCCGTTCAACTGCAGCCTGTGCATCACCACATGGCCGAACTGGCTGCCCACATCCTCCGGCGACACATAGTCCCTGTCCCGCAGCCAGGCAAAGGCTCTGGACATTTTCACCAGCGCCATCGTGGCTCTGGGACTGGCCCCCATCTCCAGATAAGGGTGCTCTCTGGTCGCGCGCACCAACTGCAGAATATAGTGATAAACCGCATCGTGAATATACACGCCGTCCGCCTCCGCCTGCATGCCGGCCAGCTCATCTTCCATCACCATGGCCGACAGCCTGTCCGTCCGCTTTCCGCTGTCCATGCCTTTTGCCATCAGCAGCTCACTCTCCATATCCGGATACCCCATGGTCATACAGATCATAAACCGGTCGATCTGAGCCGGCGGCAGCATCTGGGTCCCTGCCGCGCCGTAAGGATTCTGAGTGGCTATCACAAAAAAAGGACAGGGGACCTGTCTGGTAACGCCGTCTACCGTTACCTGTCCTTCCTCCATCACTTCCAGAAGGGCCGACTGGGTTTTGGGAGAAGTCCGGTTGATCTCATCAGCCAGAAACAGATTGGTAAACACCGTTCCCGGCTGGTAGACAAACTGCTGCAGGTCTTTTCTGTATATGGAAAATCCCACCAGATCGGAAGGCAGCACGTCGGGCGTAAACTGCACTCTGCGCCAGTCCAGGCCGAACACCTTCGACAGCCCCAGGGCCAGCGTGGTCTTTCCCACTCCCGGAATATCTTCCAGCAGTACATGTCCGCCGGCCAGCATCGCCGCCACAGCCTCCGCCGTCACTTCCTCTTTTCCCAGGATCACTTTATTCAGTTCATTCAGCACATCCCACGCTTTTTCACGCAATCTGCTCACAGATTTTTCCTCCCAGTACTTATATCTACGCTCGGAATCATTCCGCTTCTTTTTGATTCTCTAATCATATTAATCCTTAAAGTCAGGTCGAAGTCAACAGGAGAATTCTTACGGTTCTATAAAAACGGTTTTGCGCTGCTGTTTTCCTTCCTCTGTCACCCTTTCCTTTCATAAGCGTTCAGCGCTTCCAGCGCCTCCTTCGACATCGGAAGAATCACAATAATATTAAACACCGTCATCAGGCCAACTCCCACATCCCCCAGATCCCACACAAAAGTATAGGCGGCCAGCCCGCCGACAAACAGCATCACCAGCGCCAGCAGCTTATAGGCCGTCTGAGAAAACCAGTTGTCGCCGAACAGATAGGCCACGTTGGAGCGGGCATAAAACAGAATGCCGATAAAGGTAGAAAAACAGAACAGCCACAAAGTCAGGGCGATAAACACCACGCCGAACTGCCCCATATGGTATTCCATGGAAGCCTGCAAAAGATCCATGCCGCCCAGCCCGGCCGTCAGCGCCTCCGGCGTAATCAGCATAATCAGCGCCGTACAGCTGCAGATCACAATCGTATCAATAAACACCCCCAGCGCCTGCAACAGCCCGGTTTTCACCGGATGGGAGGTATCTCCTGCGGCAGCGGCACAGGGAGCCGACCCGGAACCGGCTTCATTGGAAAACAGTCCCCGCTTCACGCCGTTCATCACCACGGCCCCAAAACCGCCCGCCACAGCCTGACGAAAACCGAAAGCTTCCTGAAAAATGCGCTGAAACACAAATGGCAGAACCGTAATATTCTTCAAAATCAAAAACACTGTCATCAGAAAGTAACAGACCGCCATCACCGGCACCAAAATATCCAGAACCCTGACCGTGGCATTTTTCCGCAGCACAATCACCGCCGCCAGAATCACCAGAACAACGGTGGTGTAAAGAGGAGGAATCCGAAAGGCGTTCTGAAAGGCCGAGGCCACCGAATTGCTGATTACCTGACTGATGCCGCACCAGCAGATCAGCCCGGAAACCGCAAACAGGACGGCCAGTACCGAATACCGTCGCTTTCTGCCCCCCAGCTTCTGTTCCATAAAATCATGAATATAATAAGCGGGACCGCCTCTGTATCCGCCGTACAGCGGGTCCTTTTCCTTATGTAACTGGGCCAGCGTGGCCTCGATAAAAGCGGTGGAAGAACCGATCAGCGCCGAAAGCCACATCCAGAACACCGCCCCTGCGCCGCCTGCGGAGATGGCCGCCACCACGCCGATCATATTTCCCATGCCTACCCTGGTGGCCGTGGACACCACCAGCGCCTGCAGACCGGAAATCGCGGTGCCGGAAGAACCGCTGCGCTTCTCCGTCATCGCCCGGACCATCTCCGGAAACATGCGGATGGGAAGAAACCGGGTCCGCACGGTGAAATAAACGCCTGTGGGAATTAGCAGCAGAACCAAAAGGGAAATACCGAGAGAACCGCCGCCCGGAAGAGGCAGCGTAATCAGATCTCCCCACAGAAATTGATATACCACCGAAATCATTTTTACAGTTGTATCCATATTGTTATCTGTCCCCCTCAAATACGGACTGTTATGTACCGCCGGCACATTATTACAAAATAACAGCCCTTATAATAATCAGTATTTCCCGATACCCCCTTCTGCTGCCCCCGAAAAAGAGAGTTTGTACATATATATTTTTCATCGGACAAACCACAGTAAGGTGCTTTTCACAGTGCCACGATTTGCACTGATGTACCCAACTAATAGCCGACACGAGTTTTACTCACAGAGGTAGTGACGTGGCAGACAAATGACCGGATCAGATAAAAGAAATTAAACCGACTCTGAAAACGAAATGTATTGCGTTAATCTGCCGTCCGGCAGCGCGGGGCAGGCTGTTCTTTCCTGCCCGTCTGTTCTTTCCTGCCCATCAGCGGTTTTCTTCCTCCGCATCCGCTTCTACAGGCTCTCCTGTCTTATAATCTCTGACATTACGGATCACCGATTTGGCAATCTCATACAGAATGTCACGCTCCTCCCCGGTACAGCTCTCCAGAAAATCGAAGACCGGATGCCTTTTATATTCCCCGTCCTCCGATACACGGTTATTATGAACACCAAAATAGAGATACTCATAAGTCGTATGATAAAACGCGCGCAGCTTTTCCGCCAGTTTTCTCGAAAGAGGAATGGCACCGCGCTCGGCCTGTCCGTAATAATTGGACGTATAGCCAATTCTGTCACAGAGCTCTTCCTGCGTCAGCCCTGCCATCACACGCAGTTTTAACAACCTGTCCGCTACTGTATTTTCCGGAAGTTCAATATCTGGTTTTTTACGCATTACTCAGCACTCCTTTTTTATAATGGTACTGAATTTCCGCATATTTTAACAGTTAGGGAAAAGGATGAATTAATAGTGATAAAAAAGAATAATAATAAAATGCGGAACTGTCACAGCGGCAGACTAGCCGGATATTTGCATATTTCCAGCCTGCCCAAACAGAACCTTCATGCTTTTGCAAAGCGCTTTCTATTGTGAAAAGTTCGAAAAATTATTTTAATTGGAGTATTTTTTCATTGAACTGAAAAGAACCGCAAACACAAAAGCGCTGCGGTCCTTTATATTCGGAAGTATACTGATCTGCCGGATGATGTGCCGCCTGTTCTCGGAGCAACGGGAGGATATGGGCAAATCATCTGACTCACGGATATAACCGGTGAAAAGTGGAGCAGGCGGGAATCGGACCCGCGTCCAGAAAACCATTCATTGTACTTCTACTATCATAGCTGTTTTTTTCGGATTCCCTCCGGCGGACGGCAAACAGCAGCCTTCCGCTTTCGGTAGCTTCATCTTACGCCCATATGCGCAAAGCTTAGCATATGTCGTTTCTCACATAAGTCGATGCCAGGAACCCGGCGTGTGAGTGCGCCGGGGCTGACAACTGCCTTAGGCAGCGTATGCTAAATTATCTTCAGCGTTTATATTTATGGTGTCATTTAACGCATAACTGCGGATAGCTTCTCCAACTTCAAATCCCCTGTCGAAACCAGTACTGCCCCATATTCGATTGGATCAATAGCTTATCAGATTTTTTTCGATTTGTCAATACAGATTTTTTACCTTAAATTCTTTTTCCGCTTCCCTGCGCTGGTCTTTCTTTGCGATATCTTCCCGCTTGTCATACAGCTTCTTGCCCCGTGCCAGGCCGATCTCCACCTTGGCCAGACTTCCCCGGAAATAGACCTGCAGCGGCACCAGCGTATATCCTTTCTGGGCCAGGGCGCCGGCCAGCTTGTTGATCTGGCTCCGGTGCAGCAGAAGCTTGCGCACGCGCAGCGGGTCCTTATTGAAAATATTGCCCTTTTCATAAGGACTGATGTGCATCCCGTAAATCATAACCTCGCCTTTACTGTCAATACGGATAAACGATTCCTTGATGCTGCATTTCCCCATGCGCAGGGACTTCACCTCGGTTCCCGCCAGGGTGATCCCCGCCTCATAGGTGTCTTCTATAAAATAGTCAAATCTGGCTTTTTTGTTGTTTGCCACCAGTTTAAAATGATCTTTGGACATCCTTACTCTCCTTCGCCCTCCGGACTCGTTTCACTGCTTTCTTCTTCCATTGTAAACCACACTGTTTTTGCAGTCAAGTCGGCTTCTTTCACCTGCACCCGGACACGCTGGCCCAGTTTGTAGGTTTTTCCTGTGTGTTCTCCCCGCATTTCATATTCCTGGTCGGAAAATATATAGTAGTCATCCAGAAGCTCCGTCACATGAACCAGGCCCTCCACCGTATTTTCCAGCTCTACATAGATGCCCCAGGCCGTCACACCGGAAATCACGCCGTCGAAAACATCTCCCACAAAATCCGCCATATATTCCACTTTTTTGACTTTTTCCGTCTCCCGCTCCGCCTCGTCGGCCTTTCGCTCCTGGTCGCTGCAGGTTTTGGCCACCTCCGGCAGCAGCGTCTCATAGTGTTCCAGGCGTTCTTCATTCAGCGCGCCTCTCAGATTTTCTTTGATAATCCGGTGAATCTGCAGATCGGGATATCTGCGGATCGGCGAAGTAAAATGACAGTAATACTGCGCGGCCAGCCCGAAATGTCCGATACACTCCGCAGTATACCTCGCCTGCTTCAGTGAGCGCAGCGTCAGCCGGCTGATCAGCGCTTCCTGGGGAGAATCCTGAATTTTTACCAGCAGCTTCTGCAGCTCTTTGGGATGAATCTCTGACTTTACCCCCTTGATTCCATAGCCGAAATTCCGGATAAACAGCGCCAGCTTCCGAATCCGGTCCGGGGCGGGTACCTCATGCGTCCGGTATATAAAGGGCAGCTCCTGCCAGAAAAAATCCTCCGCAATCGTCTCATTGGCCGCCAGCATAAAGTCTTCGATTATCTTCGTGGCGTCATTCCGCTCATACGGATGGATATCCGTCGGATGCCCCTGTGTATCCAGTACAATCCGGCTCTCCGGAAAATCAAAGTCCAGAGCGCCTCTTGCCTTTCTTTTCTCCCGCATCAGGCCGGCAAGCTCGTTCATCAGATGAAACAGGGGAACCAGTGCCCCATATTCATCGTCACACCCTGACGGGCACAGGCCTCCTGCCCCGTCAGAGGTCTGTGTAAATGAATGTTCTCGGGTGTTCTTTGACGGACAGACCGCACACTCTCCGACGGAATCCTGCATTGCGGAACAGCATTGCGTATCTTTCGGAGAATCACTAAGAATCCGGTTGACCTCCGTATAAGACATGCGCCTGTCCACCCGGATCACCGTTTCCTCGATGCTGTGCCCGATCACGGTCCCCTTTTCATCCACCTCCATCAGACAGCTCAAAGCCAGCCGGTCCTCCCCGGCGTTCAGAGAGCAGATGCCGTTGGACAGCCGGTGGGGCAGCATGGGGATCACCCGGTCCACCAGATACACGCTGGTGCCCCGGCGCAGTGCTTCACGGTCCAGTGGCGATCCTTCCGCAACATAATGGGACACGTCGGCGATATGGACGCCCAGATGATACGTTCCGCCCTCTTTTGAAAGGGTGACGGCATCATCAAGATCTTTGGCGTCCTCACCGTCTATGGTCACGGTCAGCAAATGGCGCAGATCGGTACGCCCTTCCCGCTCCGCCTCCGACACGCAGTCCGGCACCTGCTCCGTCTGCGCCATCACCCGGGCTGAGAAATCCGTTCTCAGGTCGAAAGCTCTGACAATGGACAGAATATCCACGCCCGGATCTCCTACATGCCCCAGGATCTCCGTAATCTCTCCCTCCGGCCTGTGGATGCCGTCGCCGTATTTTTTGATTCTGGCCACCGCCTTATGGCCGGTTACGGCACCGCGTTCTTTTCCCCTGGGGATATAAATGTCTGTTCCCACTTTCCCCTGGTCCGGAACCAGAAAACCGCCGCCCTTCGTCTTCTCATAGGTTCCTACCACGGTCCGGATCTCTCTCGTCACAACACGCAGAATCTTCCCTTCCGGCCGCCGGCCCTTCTCTCCGGGCCGCACAACCGCTGCCAGCACCTGATCTCCGTTCATGGCGCCCATGGTATTTTCTTCCGCAATATAAATATCTTCCTTTTCCCCCTCCGCCGTCACAAAGCCAAACCGCTTCTGACTGCCGCGGAACACGCCCTGTACGGCATCTTCGGGAATCATTGTTTCGTTTTTCTTTTTTTCCATAAACCACCTTGAAATAGAAATATTCTGCCTTACCGCCGCAGTGTGATCCTGCCCGGAGGGCTTTTTGTATCACAGGGAAGTACACAGGACTTCCCTGTGATACAAAAAAAACCGCTTACATCCTCATCGTAAGCGGTAGTCTTTCAGTTCGTCTCTCTTAAGTCAGATAAATCAGATCATATTCAAAAGCAGCGCAACCACAAAAAACGCAATTGCCACATATTTTGTGCTTTTCTCTATCTTCCCCTCAAGGGTACGTCCTTTATTCTTCTCCCAGAAAGATTCGGCAGCGCCGCTGATAGAACCGGTCAGACCGGCAGACTTTCCTTCCTGAGCCATTACGATTACGGTCAATATAATACAGATCAATACAAAAACAACGGTAAGAACGATCTTTAATGTTCCCATTTTTTCACACCTCCTATGGCCAAACACAGGTATCGTACCATAAAAGACCATGAATTTCAAGCCCCCTGGACGAGTTTCTTAAAATTCTTAACCTCAAATACACCAATCTCACAGAACCTTTATTTATAAATACGCAGATTTTATTCACAATACGTTTATAGATTCTCCATAATTGCTCTTAATATGCAATCCTGAAGTAGTCCAGATATGTTTTGTATTTGTCCTGTGCCGCATCGCCTCAAAACATCACCTCAAAAGCAACAGAAGCAGCCTGCCGACAGGCCGCCCCTGTTGCCATCCGAATAAGAATTCTGCTTTGCAGGATTCTCCGCCTGTGATACAAAAAACAGCCGAATACGTTCCCTTTACTTCCCTGCCGGTATCTTCCAGTCCTCAAAAGGATTCTGATAGATCGCCATCCGCCCCAGCGCGCCGTCAATCCGCAGAAGCTGATTGTATTTGGCGTTTCTGTCGGAGCGGCAGGGCGCGCCGGTTTTGATCTGGCCCGCATTGACCGCCACGGCGATGTCCGCGATCGTGGCGTCCTCCGTTTCTCCGGACCGGTGGGAAATCACGCAGCGGTATCCCGCTTTCTGGGCCATCTGAATCGCCTCAAAGCTCTCGGTAAGCGTTCCGATCTGATTTACTTTAACCAGAATCGCGTTGGCCGTATGGTTTTTAATTCCCTGAGACAGCCGCTTCGTGTTGGTGACAAACAGATCGTCTCCCACCAACTGCACTTTCTGGCCCAGCCGTTCCGTCATCATTTTCCATCCTTCCCAGTCTTCCTCGTGAAGCCCGTCCTCAATGGAGACAATGGGAAATTCCCCGCACAGACCGCCCAGATAGGAAACCATTTCCTCTGCGCTGCGGACGACCTTTTCCCCTTTCATCTTACTTTCTCCCGGAAAATAATAGCCGCCCTCATCCTTGGAATACAGTTCGCTGGAAGCGGCATCCATGGCAAAACAGATATCATGGCCGGGCCGGTAGCCTGCCTTCTCAACGGCCTGCATCAGATAGGTAAATACTTCTCTTGCATCCTTCATATCCGGCGCGAATCCGCCCTCGTCGCCCACAGCCGTGGAAAGCCCCTTCTCATTCAGGATTCCTTTCAGCGTATGATACACTTCCGTACACATCCGGATACCGTTGGACATGCAGTCCGCCCCCACCGGCATAATCATAAATTCCTGCAGATCCACCGTATTATCCGCATGCTTGCCGCCGTTTAATACGTTCATCATGGGCACGGGAAGCTGTCTTGCCCGAAATCCGCCCAGATAAAAATAAAGGGGAACCCCCAGAGCCGCCGCCGCCGCTTTTGCAGATGCCAAAGACACGCCCAGAATGGCATTGGCGCCCAGGTTTCCTTTATTGTCCGTGCCGTCGGCCCGGTTCAGAAGATAGTCGATATTGCCCTGATCCAGAACGCTCTGTCCTCTTAAAAGCTCACAGAATTCCGTATTGATATGATGAACCGCAATTTTCACGCCGTTTCCGTGATAACGGTTCTCCCCGTCCCGCAGCTCCACCGCCTCGAATTTTCCGGTGGAAGCCCCTGACGGCACGCTGGCCCGGCCCGTCACGCCGTTTTCCAGTACCACATCCGCCTCCACCGTGGGATTCCCACGGGAATCCAGTACTTCCCTTCCGTAAACTGCTGCGATTGAAAAGGCTTTTTCCATGGATTGTCCTCCTGATTCAAAAGTTTTCTTACAGTATTTGTGAAATCAGGGGATTCTATGCACTTATAAGAATCCGGCGTTTTCATCCGCACCAGATAATGATAATTCGAACCCACTTCCAATTGGGGCGGCTTTTGATTTTGGTATTATCTTTCAGTGAGAATGATATGGTCATGGAACGGCTGATTGATGCGCTTATGGAAAACATGAAAAGAGGGCTTCCGCAAAACCGCCGAAAGCCCTCTTTCATATTTTTAAACCCTTTTACGCCTGCTTCTCCACAAACCGGATATAATCTGTTATCGCTTTCTCCTGTTCCCGGTCAAGCAGCGTCTCCGGCGCCTCGGAAAGAATCCGAACCACCCGCTCATGGGCTCTCTGGGCCGCGTCTTTCTTCCCTTCCGCTTCCCAGGCTTCTATCGTAGCCCAGTCGGATACGGTAGGCTGCCAGTAATCATGCATATAATCCAGCGTATTGTCCGACAGCAGGAAATCCTGACCCACGCCGGCCTCCGTCAGCTCGCTCAGATCCCAGCGCTCCTCGTCCAGACGCATTCCTTTTACCATCCAGCGGACACGGCCGATCAGCTCATCGTCCAGCACGGTCTTTTCCAGAGACGAGGTTAAAAGTCCGGCCAGAGAGCTTACGGTCTGGCTGGTCAGATTCACGCCGGCCAGAGCAGAGAACAGGAAGCTCTGCATCGTTTCCATCCCCGCCTGGAAATCACAGACTTTAGAGCTGGTGACGCCGGTCTGGGCACGGGCCGGAAGGTGATAAAAATGCTTAAACATCTGAATTGATGTGGCCAGCATCAGCGCCGTATCGGGGCTTGCGCATTCCCAGGTGGCATAGCGCAGATTGCCGTATGTAAGAGACGCCGACATCACCACCGGAACGCCGGGTTTTACCAACTGGGCATAGACCAGGCATCCCAGCATTTCCGCAATGGACAGAATCACCGTGGATATCAGGAAAATCGGGGAGGTGATCCCGGTCATGGGCGCGGACACGATAATAATCGGCTGATTGCGCTTCGCATACGTCCGGATGCCGTCACAGACAAACTGAGACACCAGATACGGCGAATTCGGGCAGACCGCATGCCAGGTCAGATAATGCTCCTCAAGATATCCCATCTTTCCATAGGCAATATCAAACAGTTTCAGCACTTCTTCCTTTTTTTCCACGGTTTCCAGCTCCATGGGGCTTAAAATGGGCTTGGAACATTTCTGCATGGCATTGTGGGTCAGATACAGACCCTTTACCCGTTCCGGCACATCGCCGGGGCTTAACGGCTGAAAGCCGCCGATATTTACATTTTCACAGTGCTGATACAACGTCTGCAGATCTCCGCAGTCTTTCAGCGTGGGAGCATGGCGCCGGCCGTCATGATCCAGCACAAATACCTCTCCGCCTGCCGGATGAATCAGGATATCCTCTCCCACCGTCACATTATAGTTCGGATCCATGGCTTCCAGAAGGAACGTGCTCGGACACTGTTTCCAGCTTTTCTCCACCAGCTCTTTCGGAATACGGACTCTCTCGCCCTCTACCCTGCATCCGTGCCGTTTCAGCGTCTCTCTTGCCTCCTCTGACTGAAATGCCAGTCCTTTTTCCGCCAGAAGCTTACATGCGCTGTCATGAACCCTTTGCATCTCATCCTTTGTCAATGTCTGCACCTGTCCTGCTAAATTCATTTTCATACCTCGCTTTCTCTATTAAAATTCCGCAACTCCCCTCCCAAGCCCCCTGTATCTGGGAGAATTTCCAGCCGCTAAAGCGTCTGTAAATCCTCCCGGGGCTTGTACGGTCCGTTGCTGTTTTTTCATATATCATTTGACACACATACTCTCTCAAATATTCTTCATCTATTAAAGCCGATCCGACAACTCCCGGATCTCCGTTTCATGAGTTTCCAGCCATTCCATACAGGCCACATAATGCTGGGCGTAATAGAGATATTCATGGGGATTCAGCGTCGGATCATAAACCACCGCCGAAGTACACCAGCCGTACACATAAGCCGTTCCCTGAATCAGCACTTCATACAGATAGTTCTTTTCCAGCGATGACAGCGGCGGAATTTTCCCGATCTTTACAATTTCTTCATCATAAAGCCGAATAAACCGTTCCATACGGTCCAGCCGGATCACCCCTTTGGCCGCCAGCTTCCAGGAGGCAAACACATAATGCATGGCCAGCCCGATTTCAAACAGGCGGGAATCATATTTCGCCATATCATAGTCGAAGCTGCCGCAGATCGTACCGTCAGGAAGATATTTGAAGTTGCCCGCATGGAAATCACAGTGGCAGGGATTCATCTGCATCTGACCGTAATCTTCGGGCGGAATATAAGCCCTGGCACACATCTTTTCAAATACCGGCCATACCGCGTCAAAATATTCGGTGTACACATTGTCCAGACCCGCCTCCCGGTAGGCTTTCTGGTATCCCAGAAGGGTGTCGGGAAATTTATGGATCAGCTCGTTGCAGGGACTGTCCTCGCTGTCCATTATATTGTCGCCGTGAAGTCCCTGCGGATCAAAATTCACTGTCGCGCTGTGAAATTCCGCCATACACCGCGCCGCCGACCTGATCGTGGTATCCGCCAGCCCTTCTTCGGCCCAATTCGGAATCCAGTCATATAAAACATCTCCGTCCACATAGTTAAACACCGCAAACAGAAATCCTTCTTCCTGGTCCTGCAGCCGGATGTTATACTGACAATAGGTCTGTCCCAGATTGTTAATCAATGGGGCCGCACCGAATGTAAAGCCGTTTTTCCGGGCGTGAAGCAGAAGCCTGTGCTCATAAAGCAGCGCATCCAGATTTTTCCCCCTCTTGTACATGCGGAACAGCCAGGTCTGCCGCTCGCCCTCTTTCATCGTGTAAATGCCGAAAGTGGTATTGATATAACCGCCGAAGATCTGGTACACCTCTGACAGTGTACCGATATCATAGTGCCGCTCCACCACCTCGCGGATCACGGAAAAATAATAGTGCTCTTTGGAAAGCTGTCTCACCTGTTCCGCTTTTTCCGCCTGTTTCTGCGCCGCCGCATACAGCGCCCCCAGCTCGTCGGCAGATACGCTCCTGTAGTTCATCATCTGTTCGGTATGCAGTGTCACAAATTTTTCTTTTGACATACGTGCCGGTCTCCTTTCTTTTTTCCTGTTTTTCCCTATATTATTTTATTTTTGCTTATGCCGACGCCTCTCTGTCGGCCCGGATACTCTCATAAGAAACAATCAGCGCCCCGGCCAGGATAATAACCACACCGATCACCGTCCCGATTCCCGGAACCACCCGAAAGGGCGGCAGCGCCATAAACACCACCAGAAAAGCGGAATAAGTAATATTCAGCGCCTGCGCGGTTCCCACACCTCCGTAAATCATACTGAAATACCAGACCGCATAGGAAATTGCCGAACAGCCGGAACCGATCAACAGGATAATCCAGACCGCCGCCCGGTTCCCGGCCAGTCCGCTCAGGAAGGGAAATGCCTCCGCATTGACATCAAACCCGGCCAGCAGTTCTCCGATGTAGCCAAAATCACCGGTCAGCGCCGAACAGACCAGAATCATCACCGAGAACAGCAGGATAAAATAAACCCGACGCATAACGGTGGTCACTTCCGGATGGATATCCTCCCGCATGGCACTGTATCCGAACAGCCCTTCAAAAGCATAGCCAAAGGCCGGAATCAGGGCAATCAGATAGACAAACCAGGGCACCTTCTCCCCCAGACCGGTCATCACGCCCACGCCGGCAATCGTCACTACAATCCCCGCGAATTTCAGCCCGGTCAGCTTTTCCTTAAACCAGACCACTGCCGCCATGGCACCCACCACCGGAAATGCCGTGGACAGTGTAAGCGCCAGCGGCGAATTGTAATTGCTTGCAATCACATAGGGCACCGCTGCAAACAGCCCGGAACAGACTGCCGCCGGCAGAACCGCCAGAGAATCCTTGCTGAACAGCGTTTTCCAAAATTCCTCCAGCTTCTTCATTTTCGCCAGAATCACCAGCTCCGAGAGAAAGGCCAGGCAGGAATCCACCAGCGCAATCACCAGCGCACAGGTTATTAACAGAAGCCATCCCCGCAGAGAACCCGTATCCCCTTTGCTGGCCACATAAAGATTCAGCACATTGTAAAGCAGCAATGCGTTGACCGCCCAGGCCACGCCTGATAAAACACCGTAGACGATTCCTTTTTTCATATTGGTCATGTCTCATCTCTCCTTTCGTTTGGTTGTTGTCTGGCTGTCATCATAAAACCCAAAAGCAGGTTTTTCAAGAAACAGAACCTGCGTACACCGACATTTTCTTACCTTTTTCTCAAATAGTAAAAATTTGACCATCATATACGTTTTTGCCTCTTATGAAATCCGCTCTTTTTTTATATAATATTCACAAAGAAGAAACAGCGGCGGACCATACCGCAAACCCCCGCAAGGGGAACTGTCAGACTAAAATCAGGAGGACGCCAATTGATCAACAGCCGTTTAAGAGAAAAGCAAAACAGAGTCTGCTATAACTGGGGATTTCAGTTTGCCCTCTGGTGTTCGATACTGTGGGGCATCAGCTATCAGTTTCTGGAAATCCTGATCACCAGAGACACCTTTTCCCAACTGAAAAAGGCCGCCGGATACCCTTACGCCCAGGGCGCCGCGCTCTCCGCCGTTCTGACAGCCATGATTACGCTGATCAGCATGATCTGGCTTCTGTTCACCGGAGAAATCCGCGAGATCCGCCGGGCTGCGCTGGCTTCCCCCAAACTTTCCCGCAATTTCCTGGTACAGGCCGTAACAGGCGGGCTGGCTGCCTGGGCCACCTATGTAACGGCGGGACTTTCCAATACGGTCTTTGCCGTAAGCGGCGTCATGTTTTACCCGCTGCTGGGCGCTCTGATCGCCCGTAAATATCTGTCGGAACGTATCCCCTCTAAAATCCGGGGCGGTATGCTGATGATCTGTGCCGGATGGGCTCTGTTTTATTTTCCCCCCGTTATGCGAAGCACCTGGGGACAGAATACCTGGGTGGGCGGTATGCTGGGACTTCTGACAGGCATCGGCTGGGCGGTGGAAGGCGTGACTGCCAGCGGCACTTCCGATCTGATCGATACCGATACCTGTGTCGCCGTGCGCTATCTGTATGAATGCGTTCTATGGGCAGTCTTTCTTCTCCCCCTTGGCCTGTTCCGCCCGGAATGCCTGCTCTGGCAGTCTGTCAGACATTTGCTCCGGGACCCCTATTCCATGGGAATTCTGTTCCTGATCGCGCTCTGCCTGTGTTTCAATTATTTTTCCTGGTACCGCTCCTTTACCCTGATGGGTGTAACGGAAGGTCTGGTAATCAGCAATGTTTCCGGCTTCGCCACCGTACTGACCGGCATGCTTCTGGCCATCTCCATGCCGTCCTGGACCGAAACCGCCGCATCCTCGATTATGATTTTCGGCATATTTCAGGTTTACTGGAACGGAATCAGCAGCACCGGCATATACCGCGGCGTCAATCTGGCCCCTGTGCTTTCCCCTCCTTTTTCACCGGACAGTCCCGAAAAAAATCCGGCGGCTCCGCTGAAAGCGCGCCTTCTGCTGCTGATCGCCGCCAAAGGCCCCCTCTGGGACTTCGAAGCGGCAGACCTGCTCAGCCGGCACATCCCTTCGCCCCGTGCCAGACAGAGAAACCGGAACCGGCTGCGCACCTGTATGATCGAGGCCAGGGCCGCCGGGCTGCTGACCAGCGTGGAGGAGGCCATAGATGAAACGCCTTATTTCCAGACCGGAAAGCTGCTTTCTTGCTATCAGCTTACGGCTTACGGATATGAACGGCTCGCGCAAAACCGGCTGCTACATCCGGAAGAACAGCCGGCTGAACGGACAGAGAATCCGTGAAACCATAAAAAATCCACACGAAGCAAGGAGAATCCCCTATATGACAGAAACATTGATCCAAATCCTGAATCTGGCGGCAGGCATTGCGGTGACGATTGTTCTGGCAATGATCTGTGTCTGGCATCATTATCATTTTTTTGACAAATTATAGACAGTATCAAATGATTGATGAAAAAACAACAGCTTCCCTCCCAGATCCAGGGGGCTTGGAAGGGGAGTTGCGGAACTTTAAAGAGTAAAGAGAGGAAACCTGTATGCCCTTTAACCGCACGCTGAAATATGCCGACTCACACATGCAAAATTCGGTTTTCACAAAGGGAGCGCTGGTAATTACCGTATCCCTGGGAATGTTTTCCTACCTGGCTTTTACACAGGCCTACCGCCTGTTTTCGGCGGAAGACGTGGTTCTGCCGCAGCAGTGGATGATTTTTCTGAATTGCCTGCTGAAATGTCTGATTATGGTGGCTGCAATGGCCCTGCTGCTCTATTTTTATCTGATTCAGGATTATCATACGGCTCTGAATGAGCTGATGGATATCTTTTCCGTATCGGAAACCGGACAGACAGAGCATGATCCCTACACCCGGCATCACAATCTGGAACTGATCATTGATTCGGCCAGCGGCATCATCAGGGAAAATCAGCTTTATCAGTCCCAACTGGACAGCCAGAAAAAACTGCTGCTCAGCAATTATCTGGTCCGGCTGATGAAAGGCAGGGTCCGTGACATTCCGGCCGCCTACGAATCCGCCCGGACACTGGGCATTGATCTGTGTACCGGCCATCTGCAGATCATCATTTTCGGCGTCAGTGCCGGAGGGGAACGGCCCGCCTCCGAGGAACGGATCGATCAGGTATACGATTTTATTCATCTGCTGATCCGGAATATGCTGCTGGCCGTATTCACCGGGTATCTGGTAGAGGTGGACGGAATGCTTGCCTGCCTGCTGCTGACCCCGCCGGGAGAAGCACTGGATTCTGCGGACTGTATCACGGAAATAAAGCGTATCTGCGCTCTGATCCGGCAGCTTACCCAGGAACAGGAAGATTATCCGGTATGCATCACGGCCGGAAGTGTCAGCACTGGGCTTTCAGGCATCGAAAAGTCTTTTTCGGAAGCCATGGAGCTGTTTCAGTATGCCCAGATTATGAACGAAGACGACAGCATCCTGTTCTACCATAATATGGCGCCGGCCCACACGGCCGACACCGACGACTATTTCTGGTTTAAAAAAGAAATGCAGTTTATGAACTGTATCAACACGGCGGATTACCAGAATGCGGCCACCGTCTTTTTTGAAATTCTGGACAGCGAATATCTGAACAGCGGCCTGCCGCTGAACCTGATTAACTGCCGGATGCTGGGACTGATTAACAATATGATCAACGCCCTTGGGAAAATCCGTCTGACCGTAGACGCAGATTATTTCCAGCGTCTCGATCCCTGGCATGCCATACTGGACTGCCGCTCCGTTCCCGAACTGAAAAGAAAGTCTCAGGAAATTTTTAACAGCATCAACCGTTATACGGAGAAGCAGAAAAGCCAGTCCTCTCTGGAACGGATGACAGAAATTGTGGAATATCTGAAAGAACATTATCAGGACCCCAGTCTCTGCGTCACCTCGGCCGCAGAGGTCTTTGAGCTGAATCCCTCCTACCTGTCCAGAATTTTCAAAAAACTGATGGGCATCGGCTTTTCCGACTATCTGCAATGGATCCGGGTCCGGGAAGCAGAGGCACTGCTGCCCAATAAAAAACTGAGCATCCGGGAAATTTCCGAACTGACAGGCTTTGGCGGCGTCCAGACCATGAACAGAGCTTTTAAAAAACACCGGGGAACAACCGCGGGAAAAATGCGGCAGTAACCTCCTGATTCCCCAAAAAGAGAGAATCCCATGAAATACAGCCCGTTCAGGCCTCTGACATCCCATGAGATTCTCTCTTTTTTATTTACCGGTTTTGTTTCAGGGAACAAAACTATTCTGGTCTTATTTTTTCAGATACGCTTTTTTACCGCATTCATTTTTGCGGCTTTATATGCCCGGACTATAGATCAGTTTCTTCTCTTGCCCAGAATCCGCAGCAGATAGATGAAAATGTTGATAAAATCCAGATACAGCGCCAGCGCGGAAAATACGGAAGCCTTTGACGCCATGGCAGCGTCATTGCCGTAATACTCGTAGTAAGCCTTAATCTTCTGGGTATCATAAGCCGTGTATCCAAGGAAAATCACGATACCGATCATGCAGGCAATGGTCTCAAAGCCGGACAGGTTTAAAAACATGGACAATACCCAGAACACCGCCAGGAAAATGGCGCCGCCCAGCAGCACGTTGCGCATTCTGGACAGGTCTACCTTTACAAAATAACCGATCATCGCCATCAGGCCGAAATATACGGAAGTCAGACCAAATATCATCACCAGGCTCAGCATATCATAGAGCAGGAAATAAACGGAAAACGTCACGCCGTTTAAAACCGCATAAGCCAAAAACAGCCCTCTGGCAGCCCCCACCGACAGCTTGTGTACCCTGGCCGACAAAAAGACCACCACGCCAAGTTCCGCCAGCAGCAAAATGAAATGACCGTAGGGAACCGCGAACACATAAATGATCGCCCCGGTGGCATAGCCCGCTATGGCAGTCAGAAACGTAAGCAGCAGGCCCGCAAACATCCAGGCAAAGGTCTTGGCCGTATAACGGTACAACGGCTCCGCGTTGATTTCACTGTAAGTTGTGTAACCGTTCAGATTATAAGATTCCATAAAAATACACCTCCTATTCGAAGTTCCGCTGCGTCCCTCCCGGCACACCTGGTTCTAGCACAATTTCCGGCCGCCTTTGTCGTCCGTAAATCGTGCTGTGCGCCGTACGGGACTTCGCTGATTGAAGTTCCGCTGCGTCCCTCCCGGCACACCTGGTTCTAGCACAATTTCCGGCCGCCTTTGTCGTCCGTAAATCGTGCTGTGCGCCGTACGGGACTTCGCTGATTGAAGTTCCGCTGCGTCCCTCCCGGCACACCTGGTTCTAGCACAATTTCCGGCCGCCTTTGTCGTCCGTAAATCGTGCTGTGCGCCGTACGGGACTTCGCTGATTGAAGTTCCGCTGCGTCCTGTACGGGACCTCACTGGTTGAAGCCCCGTACGGACCTGCGCCGATTATGCCATCACATCTATGTTCTGGCCCACTCCTGTCGCCGCAGCCTCCATCATCTTGGCAAACTCGTCGCCGCTGATCTCCGCAACCTCAAGGGTTTTGGCCATCAGAGCATAGCTTATGCCTGTCTGAACCTGGCTGGCCGACATCGCCATTGATAATGCGGCAATATCCATGTACATGCTCACACCTCCTGTATTGCAAAACTGCCGTGGCATCCTTTCCACTGTTTAAACTTTGAACCTATCCTACCACATCTGCAAAAATATTTCAATATCTGCCTGCAATTCCGGAATTTTAATTCACAATATCGGAAACATACCGAAATCCCGATTCTCGCCTGCGGCGGATCGCTTTGGCGACATTTCTTTCTTTATAAAAACGCCGGCATTAAACCGGCGTTTTCAAATCTTTTATTAGATCTTTCACAACCTCTCCGGCAATCATCAGTCCTGCCGCCGAAGGCACAAAAGCCACGCTCCCCGGCACACTTTTGTGGTTTGGCTCTCCCTTTGCTTCTTTATTATGATCCCCAGGAGCCGTCTCCGTAACCGGATGAAGCGGCGTTTCCTCGGAATATACTACCTTTAACCGTTCCACACCCCGCTTTTTCAGTTCCCGGCGCATCACCCTGGCCAAAGGGCAGACACTGGTCTGATAAACATCACCGACACGAAGCATACTGCCATCCAGCTTATTCCCGGTACCCATGCTGCTGATAATGGGAACGCCGGCTGCCTGGGCCCTGAGAACCAGCTCGATTTTCGCCGTCACCGTATCCACCGCGTCCACCACATAATCATATTCCCCAAAAGGAAATGCATCCGCATTTTCCGGCAGAAAAAAGCTTTTGTATACCCTGACCTTAACCTCAGGATTAACTTCAAGAATCCGCTCCCGCATCACGTCCACCTTGTCCCGGCCGATGGTCTTCCATGTGGCGATAATCTGCCGGTTCAGGTTGGAAACAGACACCTGGTCGTGGTCGATCAGGTCAACGGCGCCCACGCCGCTTCTGACCAGCGCCTCACACACATATCCGCCCACACCCCCGATGCCGAATACGGCCACACGGGCCTGTCTCAGCCTGTCCATGCCGGCGGCGCCAAGCAGCATCCCGGTTCTTTCAAACTGCTGCCCGGACCGCTGTTCTTCCGGCTGTTCCGGCCGCTGCCCCAACGGACGTCCGGACTGTTCATCCAATTGCCGTTCCGATTTCTGCTCCGCCTGCCGTTCTGACGGCCGTTCCGGTTTTCGTTCCGACATGTCTATGCGTTCTTTCCGCAGCATTTCTTATATTTCTTGCCGCTGCCGCAGGGACAGGGATCGTTCCTGCCGATCTTCGGGCCTTTTACGATGGTGTCGGCGGATTTCCGCTCTTTATAAAGCTCTTTTCTCCGCTCCGGCGTCAGATGCGCATCCCACTGAGGCAGCTCGTAAAGCCAGTCCGCTTTTGCGCCCACCATATTATAGTAGAGTTTCTCTTTATCATAATCCAGGCTCACCTGTGTGTCTTCTTCCATGGTATCCAATGGATTGGGTTCTTTCAGACTGTCGTTGATGCCGTCCAGAAATCCGGCCATGATTTTTACGTCCACGCCGTATTTCTCCGCCAGTTCCTTTACGGTCCCCGTCACGGCGGCTTCCTCTGTCAGAAGTTTCTCATAAATCTCCTTCTCCTGCTGAAAATAGCCGTTCCAGAATGTATCATACCGCTGACGGTCCGTTCCAAAGCTATTCGCGTATTCCTGCCACTGTTCTAATAATGCCATAATATCTGTTCCTTTCCCTTCTATCTTCTACTCCAGAGCGCACGAATCCGGCGCATGGGTATGTTCTCTGCCACAAGTATATCCATAAACAATTATTTTGTAAAGTGCAAAAAGCGCCATACCCATAGGAAACCTATGATTTTATATTCATGCGCGAGAGAAAAAAAGAAATTTTACGGCCAAACTTCACGACCCAATCCGGAACAAAAATTTCCGCAAAATTTTTTAAAAATTTGTTGACATTCTTTTCGAGCTGTGCTATTATAAATGAGCGTTGTGAATGACTCAAGAAAAAGGTCAGAAACAACAGAAAATTTCATAAGCAGTTGTGGCGGAATTGGCATACGCGCATGATTCAGGTTCATGTGAGCATAACGCTCGTGTGGGTTCAAGTCCCACCAACTGCACGAAGAAGCTTTGCAGATATCGCTCTGCGAGGCTTTTTTGCCGTAACGGAAAATTTTTTCATCCACAGTAAGGCCGCCGCAAAAGCAGCATCAGGGAACTCTGCGAATAAAAATCCTGCAAAGCGGGATTCTGCGCCGCAAACGCGTCACTTTCAAGCGACAGTTTCCACTGCGTTTGCGTGTGCATCCCTGCGGCGGGCCGCCCGCATTTTCGTCTCACCCTCCGCACCTTTGCAGCACTTCCCGATAAGCCATGGCACCGCCAAACAGATCCAGGGCGCTGCCGACGGTAACATTTACCCGGTTCTGTCCCAGTTGTTTTACATTTTCCAGATCCTCAAAACAGCCCACGCCGCCGGCATAAGTGACGGGAATCCGGCTGAATTCCCCCAGCATGGATAACAGCGGCTTCTCCACGCCGCCGCATTTTCCTTCCACATCCGCCGCATGAATCAGAAATTCATCACAGCAGCAGGACAATTCCTCCATCGTGGCGATATCCAGCCGCAGATCCGTGAATTTCTGCCACCGGTCGGTCACAATGTAATAAACGCCGTCCCTGGCCCGACAGCTTAAATCCAGCGCCAGCCGCTCCTTCCCCACGGCTCTCACCAGCCGTTCCAGGTTTTTTTCATTCAGCCGTCCGTCCTTAAATACATAGGAAGTAACAATCACATGGGAAGCGCCCTGGTCAAGAAACGCCCCGGCATTCTCCGCATTCACGCCGCCGCCCAGCATCAGTCCGCCGGGATAGGCGGAAAGCGCCAGCCCGGCCTGCTGTCTGTCCGCCTCATAATATTCCGAACCCGGCGGATTCAGCAAAATAACGTGCCCGCCTTTCAGCCCGTCTTTTTTATAAAACTCCGCAAAAAAAGCGCCGTCCTGATCGGAGACAAAGTTCTCCTTCGCCTGATCTTTTTCATCCCGCAGACTTCCGCCTACGATCTGTTTGATTTTTCCGTTATGTATGTCGATACACGGTCTGAATTCCATCATTTCCTCTTTTCTGACCCGCTTACTGCGCCGTCCGGACAGATCAGGAAGTTTTCTTTCAAACTTTTATCTCCTCCGCTCCGGGGAACAGTATATGACAGATCGATGCAATATCGCTACTATCATATCAGAGCCGTACCGATCTTTCAACCTTTCTCCGCTGTCTTGGCGCCGACATAGGCAAACCACAGGCTCCGGGCCGGCTCCTCAAACCAAATCTCCGCTCCCTGCCCCACGGCAAGCCGATACGGATATACGAACTGGTTGTCATAAATGATCTGTTCTGCGCCAATATCTCTGGCCCCTATTTCTGCATTTGCTATTATTCATCATGCCGTATATAATTATACCGATAAACTTTGAATAAAAACGGGTGACTTATGGAATATATGTCTTGTGCGGAAGCAGCGGGCAGATGGGGCATTTCAGAAAGACGAGTGCGGAAATTTTGTAAAGGGGAACGCATACCGGGCGTTTCAAAACCGGCAGTATGCGGCTGATACTAAAAGAGGCGGAAAAGCCGATTAACGGCAGAACGAAAAAAGAAAAGGAGCGGGAGCATAAATGAAGCGATTATTTTTACTGGAAGATGATTTGAGCTTAATCAGCGGTTTATCCTTTGCCGTAAAGAAACAGGGATATGAAATAGACGTTGCCCGTACCACACTGGAAGCTGATGCATTATGGGTAAACGGGAAATATGATCTGGCTATTCTGGACGTATCGCTTCCCGACGGTTCCGGATTTGACCTCTGCAAAAAGATCAGGCAGACCTCAAAAGTGCCTGTCATGTTTCTTACTGCTGCTGATGAAGAAACAGATATTATTATGGGGCTTGATATTGGCGGCGACGATTACATTACAAAGCCGTTCAAATTGGCGGTATTCCTGTCAAGGCTTAATGCGCTGCTCCGCAGGAGTGAAAATTTCAATACCGACGTTACAGAATTGAAATCCAACGATATAAGTATAAGGCTTCTGAAAGGCGAGGTTTATAAACAGGGGAAGCTGCTTGTCCTGACGGCGAGCGAGTATAAATTGCTGTGCCTGTTCATGGAAAATCCTGACCGGATACTTTCCCCGGAACAGATTTTAGGGAAGCTCTGGGATTGCAGCGAAAATTATGTAGATAATAATTCCCTTACCGTATATATCCGCAGGCTCCGCACAAAAATCGAAGACAATCCGGGGGAACCGAAACGGATTGTTACGGTTCGCGGCATGGGCTATAAATGGAATACGGCAGATTAAGGTGTATGATGAAACTATTGGCGAACCGAAAAATCAAATCCCTGTTTGTCGGCGTTTTGTCTTGTATCATGGTTTTTATACTGGTATCAGCGGCACTGGTAACTTTGGATATCAGAAATGCGGTATATTACATTCTCATTTGCGGCGTATGTATGGGGATTGTGATATTGCTGCTCTGCTATGGATATTTCAGAGAGCAGCATAAAATCATGGAATCCGCCATAACGCAGATTACGGAATATAGATCCGGCAACAAAGACGTTACGATTGAATGCAATGACGAGGGCCAGCTATACCGGTTATTCCATGAGGTAAATTCTTTAGTAGCTGTCTTGAACGCCCACGCTGAAAATGAAAAAAGCGCGAAGAAATTTTTACGCAATACCATATCGGATATTTCCCATCAGTTGAAAACGCCCCTTGCCGCCCTTAATATTTACAATGGACTTATACAGGACGAAGCAAAAGAACTCCCGGCCATACAGGAATTCAGCCGGCTCTCCGAACAGGAGCTTGACCGTATCGAAACCCTGGTACAGAACCTTTTGAAAATCACAAAACTGGACGCGGGTACGATTATATTAGAAAAGTCTTTAGAAAATGTGTCTGAACTTGCAGAGGATATAAAAAAGCATTTCCTGTTCCGCGCCGAACAGGAGGGAAAAGAAATCTGCTTATCGGGGAATGAAGATGTTTCACTTTTATGTGATCATAACTGGATAATAGAAGCTATCAGTAACCTTGTAAAAAATGCTCTTGACCACACAGAAAAAGGCGGTGTGATCCGTATCGAGTGGCGGGCGTTTCCTTCTATTGTCCGGATAACCGTAACGGATAATGGAAGCGGCATACACCCGGAGGACTTACACCATATTTTCAAGCGGTTTTACCGCAGCCGTTTTTCCAAAGACACACAGGGTATTGGGCTTGGCCTGCCGCTTACAAAAGCGATTGTGGAAGCCCATAACGGGACGATTGAAGTTGACAGCATATTAGGCACAGAAACCTCTTTCACAATGAATTTTTTGAATCCTACAAAATTGTAGGCTGATTGTAATATTCGTGTAGGATTTCTTTGTTATATTAGGGCTATCAAAACATAAAAGAGGTGTTTGCACATGAATTTATTAGAAGTCAACAATATCTGCAAAACATACGGAAGCGGCGAAACTGCCGTACACGCTTTGAAAAAAGTCAGCTTTTCCGTTCCAAAGGGCGAATATGTGGCTATCGTCGGGGAATCCGGCTCCGGAAAAAGTACGCTGCTCAACATGATAGGTGCCCTTGACACACCTACATCCGGCAAGGTAACGATTGGCGGCAAGGATATTTTTTCCATGAACGACCGCAAGCTGACCGTTTTCCGTCGGAGGAATATCGGCTTTATTTTTCAGGCGTTCAACTTAATTCCCGAACTGACTGTTGAGCAGAATATCATTTTCCCGGTGCTGCTGGATTATCAAAAACCCGATCAGAAATATCTGGAAGAATTGCTTACGGTTCTTAATCTGAAAGAACGGCGCAACCACCTGCCAAGCCAGTTGTCCGGCGGACAGCAGCAGCGCGCAGCGGTCGGACGTGCCCTGATCACGCGCCCGTCCCTAATCCTTGCCGACGAGCCCACCGGAAACCTTGACACGCAGAACAGCAGAGAAGTGATCGCCCTGTTAAAAGAAGCGTCAAAGAAGTATGAGCAGACCATTATTATGATTACCCACAACCGCAGTATCGCACAGTCCGCAGACCGGGTGTTGCAGGTGTCGGACGGCGTTCTGGCTGATTTCGGGAGGTGCCGGGAATGAAAAGCTATCTTAGTCTTATCCCTATTTCGGCAAAGGTGCATAAGCGGCAGAACAGAATGACCATTTTATGTATTATTTTCGCCGTTTTTTTGGTGACTGCCATTTTCAGTATGGCAGAAATGGGTATTAGAATGGAGCAGACAAGATTGTTCAATAAGCATGACAATCTGACATTGCAGGATATCATAAGCAGCACAACCGGGCAAACGCTCTGTACCGTTGCCGCTGTATTCTTTGTGCTGGTGCTGACAGCAGGCGTATTGATGATTTCAGGCAGTATCAACAGTAACGTGACACAAAGGACAAAATTTTTTGGAATGATGCGCTGCATTGGAATGAGTAAACAGCAGATTATTCACTTTGTAAAACTGGAAGCGCTGAATTGGTGCAAAGCGGCGATTCCGACAGGCGTTGCACTTGGTATTATCACCACATGGGGGTTATGTGCCGTTTTACGTTTTCTTGTCGGAGAGGAGTTTTCTGACATTCCTCTTTTTGGTATCAGCATAGCCGGTATCATCAGCGGAATGATCATCGGTATTGTTGCAGTATTGATTGCGGCCAGAACGCCGGCAAAACGGGCAGCAAAAGTATCTCCTGTAACGGCGGCCTCCGGAAATTCAGAAATCACAGGAAATATAACCCATGGGGCAAAGGTCAATTTATTCAAGATTGAAACAGCTCTTGGGATTCATCATGCGGCAGCGGCAAAGAAAACGCTGATACTAATGACGGGTTCATTTGCCCTTAGTATTATTCTTTTTCTGAGCTTTTCCGTTTTGATAGAATTTGTCGGTTATATCATGCCGCAGTCTGCCGCCGCCGCTGATATGAACATTTCAAGCGCTGACGGTTCCAATGGTGTAGATCGTGCCTTACTTGATACAATCGGCACAATGGACGGCGTAAAACGTATTTTTGGACGCCGCAGCGTTTTTAACATTCCGGCGCAGCTAAATGCAAATGCGGTTGAAATTGACATGATTTCTTATGATGATTTTGATTTAGACTGTCTTGTGAAAGATGATATGCTGAAAAAGGGCAGCGATATTTCGAAAGTATATGGAAACAGTCATTATGTGCTTGCGGCATGGGACAAAAATAGTTCTCTGGAAATTGGCGATAAAATATGGATTGCCGATGAAAAATTTGAAATTGCGGGTTTGCTGAACTATGATCCGTTCAGCAGCGACGGGTTGACAAACGGAGAAATAACCCTGATTACTTCCGGTGATACCTTTATTCACTTAACCGGAATAACGGATTATTCTCTCCTTATGATACAGACAGCCAGTGACGCAACAGACGAAGATGTAACGGCAATTCGGGATATCTTAGGCCATGGCTGCACTTTAAACGATTTACGCGACCAGCGGACTTCCGGGACTTATATTGCATTTGTGTTCTGTATTTATGCGTTTTTAGCCATTATTGCTCTGGTAACGGTATTAAATATTGTAAACAGCATTTCCATGAGTGTGTCTGCAAAAATGAAATCATACGGGGCAATGCGGGCAGTAGGGATGAACGAACGTCAGATCACTAAAATGATTGCTGCCGAAGCATTTACCTATGCTTTGCCGGGAGGTATTGTCGGCAGTATAGCCGGGCTGACAGTTTACAGGCTGCTGTACAACATTCTGATAGGCGCTCATTTCAGCTATGCAATATGGAGTTTGCCGACAATTCCTTTACTAGTCATTTTGCTGTTTGTTTGTATGGCAGCTATCACAGCAGCTTATATTCCGGCAAAACGGATTCGCAGCATGGCAATAACCGCAGCAATCAATGAATTATAGCTGCTGGGGCTTATCCCGGCCGCCGGCGGGCCAGGAAGTTTTTTCCGCCCTCTTGTCCTCTGTCATGAACAGCCGCCCGCCTCAATATAATATGATAACAAATCATTGGCGGTGTCTATGAAACAGCCTGTTTTCAAACATTTTCACTCCTTCAAATCCGACAAAAGACGTTTCCGGCGCATTTTGCCGGATGCCTTGCAGTCAAAAGAGCCGGCAAAAAGCGTCTCTGACGTTTTTCGCCGGCTACCCTCCATCCCCCTTGATCAGAAGCTGGTGAAAAGCCTTCTTTTTCTGGCCCTGGCTTTCTTCCTGGGCGCGGGAGCAGGGAAATTTTCCCATCATCAGAAAATCCGTACTGCCGGTTCCACGGCCGTGATCCAGGCTTCCTCCACTGCAGAATCCAACTGGGGACTCAGCTTCCCGGAAAACGGAAAGTCTCCGGTAGCCAATACCACTCCGGAAGCGCTGAAAGAATACGACGCCTACTATATTGACGAATCCGGCGAAAAGGTGATTTATCTCACCTTTGACGCCGGCTACGAAAACGGAAATACCCCCGCTATTCTGGATGCACTGAAAAAGCACAATGCGCCCGCCACTTTTTTTCTGGTGGGCAACTACATAACCACCTCCCCGGATCTGGTAAAGCGCATGGCTGCGGAAGGCCATACCATCGGCAACCACACCTATCATCACCCCAATATGTCCCAGATTTCCACGGAAGACGCATTTTCCAAAGAATTAAAGGATCTGGAAGACCTCTGCCAGCAGACCACGGGCCAGCCCATGTCGAAATTTTACCGGCCGCCTCAGGGAAAATACAGCGAAACCAACCTGACAATGGCAAAAAAACTGGGATACAAAACGTTTTTCTGGAGTCTGGCCTACGTAGACTGGTATGAAGACAAACAGCCCTCCAAAGAGGAAGCCTTTGACAAACTGCTGAACCGCATTCACCCCGGCGCTATTGTCCTGCTCCACAGCACCTCCAAAACCAACGGGGAAATTCTGGATGAGCTGCTGACCAAATGGGAAGAAATGGGATATACCTTCCGTTCGCTGGAGCAACTGGTTCAGGAGACAGGAAACGCCTCCTGAACAGCCGCAACATAAGTACATACAGGGTCAAGGGACGCTGCGGCGCCCCGGCCTCCGGCGGAATATCCGAACTCATTCCGCTCTTACTGTTTACGGAGCTCCGTCCGGAAAAGGGTTTCCCGCCGGGGGCTCCGTTTCAAAGTCCCCGGGTCCGAAATTGCCGCCGGGTCCGCCGCCCGTATTTCCACGATTGATATTTCCTTTATTCATATTTCCTTTATTCATATTCCCCATATCCATCGTCCCCATATCCGCAATGGACAAACCGCCGGAGGATATCAGCGCGGACGCATCCTGCCGCTGTCCCTCCGCAGTCGAAGGAATTTTTCCGCTCAACTGCCCTCTCACACTTTCCGCCCGCAGCAGACAAAACGCTTTCAGCACCTCGCTTCCGGTTTCAAATTCTTCAAAAGTGCAGAACTTTGTGGGGTCCTTTTCCACATAAGGCGCAATCAGTTCGATGGTCCGGTCAATCTGTTCCGCAAAATATCCGCTGTCGAAATACACACTGATAAATTCCTCAAAATACCGGTGATATAATTCCGTATATTCCTCATTGTCAAAAATCCAGGCCAGCATCGGACGGGACGCCGTATCGCCGCCGGATACCGGATCGTCTATCGGAAAGTTAATCATTTCTCCGGCATCTTCCGATGCCTGAAACCCTCCGAAAGCCAGGTTATAATCCCATGGGATCATGGACAGCCGGCCGGCTTCTTCATACAAATAGTAATTATGAATCATAGACCCGGTGTAGCTGTCAAAATTGCAGACGAAATTATGAGCCACAAAATATCGGATCACTTCCTCCGTATTGACCGTACCGGCAATATCCTCCCCGGCGTTCAGCCGCTTCAGCGCCGCGATCAGACGGTCGCGGTCGGCGTCCGTGATATCGGTTTTTGCATTGCTGAAAATATTCGTATAGCTGTCATAGCTGTCGTCGGTATAGATCAGCTTCACATCATCGCTGTCCATACCGCCCGTGGGGCCTCCGCCAAACCCCCTCCCCGATGGTTTCGAATTTCCATTTCCCGGCGTATCTGACAATTCTGACGGCTTTGCTGTTTCGTCTTCCGGCATTTCCGGCGGCTCTAACGGCCTTACCATTTCTCCCTCCGGCATTCCCGGCGGTTCTGACAACTTTGCTCCCCCGTCTTCCGGCATTTCCGGCAGTTCTTCCCGCATCCTCTCAAAATCAAATTCCCGTCCGTTGCCGGGACCGCCTCCCATATCCATGCTGTCCGGCTTATACAGCTCCCCGTACCGGCTGCCATAATTTCTTTTCAGAAAGCTTTCTTCTACGCCCTCCACCGCCAGATACAGCCCCCAGTCCGCTCCGTTCACCGTGATATATACATAACTGCACAGCGGCGCGTCCGCTCCGGCCGCCGCCATCATCTGGTAACAGAGATAGTCTTTCATATAGGTATTGTCCTGAATGATATTGTTCAGACTCAGCTTATCCAGGCCATGATAGCTTTTCCCCTGTTCATACTGATCAAATTCGATTTTAAAGCTGTATCTGCTGCTGCCCATGGCAGATATATTGCGCAGAGAGGTGTTTCCTTTGGCACGGATTCCCACGTTTTTATAAGCTTCCCCGTCGATCACAACGGCGCAGGGGACATATTCCTCATTTTCGCAAGCCTCGATAAACCCGTCCCAGTCATCCATCACTATGTCGATGGTATGTACCGATGCCGTATCAAAAAGCCTGTTTTCATATCCCATCGTCTGCCCGCCGCTAAAAAGCCCCGCAGCCTTGCCCCTGCCAAGCAGCACTGTCAGCAGAAGACACACGGCCATCGCCGCCCAGCAGATCCTGTCAATGTTTTTGTGGGTTGACATATTCATCCTTTCCCCGGTTCCGTCTGTTTCCCGCCGGCCGCCGGTTCCGCTATCCCATATATTCTCCGTTGTAGCTGACCAGCACCGCGCTGCTCACGCCCGGCAGTTCCGCCACCGTATTGATAAAATCGGTGTTGTCGCCTTTCATACGAATTTCCATATTCAGCTCCACAGACCCTTTTTGCGCCGTCTTGCTTTTTACCACGCACCGCCGCACCTGCTGCCGCAGAAATCCCACTGCCTGCTGCTCGCTGTCATGGCCGTCGCAGCAAAGCACCACGATATAAGGATTCAGGTACGGCTTCTTATTCGCCATCACCAGCAGCATTATCCCGATCATGCCGCTTCCCGCCACGGCCGGCACAAGCAGCCCGGCCGCCAGCACAATCCCGGCCGCAATGGCCCAGAACAGAAAAGCAATGTCCAGCGGTTCTTTAATCGCGGTTCGAAACCGGACGATGGACAGTGCGCCCACCATTCCAAGAGACAGCACCACATTGGAAGTAACGGCCAGAATCACCAGCGTGGTAATCATGGTCAGCGCCACCAGCGTTACGCCGAAACTTGAGGAGTACATTACGCCGGAAAAGGTCTTCTTATACACCAGAAAAATAAACATCCCCAGGCCAAATGCCAGCACCAGCGCCACAGCCATATCAATGATGCTGACGCTTGTCATATTTTCCATAAAGCTTGATTTAAAAATATCGTTAAATGTCATGTCACTCATTCTCCCATACCTGAATTTTTTGAATTTCCCAATCCGTTATGTTTCAATTTTTGAGCCTCCTCCGCCATCCCGCTTTGCACCGCCGGCAGGCTGTGCCGTACGCAAGCCGCTTCCGCGCTGTTTTTCCCTGCCGCTACCCATAGATTCTGCACCTGGCATATTTGGAAAACGCACTGGCCCGGCACCCGGAAAGCTGTATGGCATCCTGAATCACCGACGGCAGAAATTCATCCCACTTCACTTCCAAAACCGCCGTCTCCTCTCCCGCGGGAATCGTCACACAGTCAGGATTCAGAAATTCCCTGCAGTCCGTCCCGGTTCTGATCCGGTCATCCAGCGTCACCCGCACATTCCCCGGACCATAGACAAAAGGCTCTCTGGTATAATCCACAATGGTTTTTGGCCGCAGCCCCTGGGAACGGATTTTGCCGTACAGCTCCGTCACCAGCTCCCGGCCGCAGTCCGCCATCCACCCCACGTTCCCGTTCACAATCATCCCGGCTTCCTCAGAAGTCAGAACGGCGGACCGTTTCCGGCACAGGCCGTTCATCCTGCTCTTTTTCTCTAAATGAATCACCGAGAGATCCTCATTATAATATCGGATGCGGAATTTCTCTCTTATACTGACCCCATCCAGCTTTTCCCGCAGCGCCCGATCCGACAGATTGTCAAAATACAGGCTGCGAATCCGGTATGTTCCGTTCACCGCATGGGAATCCGGACTGGCCACTGCCCGCAGCCGCTGCCGCAGAACATACATATCCGATTTGCTGATCTCAAATTTCCACTCATGTCGAAAGTTCATTTACCAGTTCCTTTCCGTTATATTGTTTCAGCAGGTATCGATACCGCATTTCTGTCCATATGTTACCAGATAATTGTGTTCATTGTTTGGGAAATCTGTGAAAAATGTGTGGAAAAACTGCCGGCAGCGGCTATGGAACAGCTTTTCTGTCCGGACAGACTGTTGTATACTGGTAAATATCTGTCCCCGTAAATGCCATGAAGACCGCAAGATATATGAAACACAGAACACACACGGCTGCTATAATACTGATCGTACACACGGCGTCCCGTTTTGCCAGGCTTCGTAAAATGCGGGCATACGTCATCAGGAAGATCGCCGTTTCGGGAACGGTTTTTATAGATAAAATTATCCGGAAACTCGGTGCAAGCGATCTTCTGTTTCCATATTGCAGAGAATACCTTTTCGTCTTGCTGTTATTCACGCCGGCAGGCATATTACAGGTGCTGTTTCAGAATCTGATTGTGACGGCAGGACGTCCCGGAATCGGCATGGCCCTTGGAGTAAGCGCGGGAATCGCCAATATTTTGCTGGACTACATTTTTATGGCGCCATTGCAGATGGGAATCAGAGGTGCGGCGCTTGGCACAGGAATCGGCTATATGATCCCGGCGGCGGCAGGCATACTGTTCTTTTCTGCCGGAAAAAGCAGTCTGCGTTTCTTTCCTTCCTGCGCACCTTCGGGCTGATTACGGTGCTGCTGCTGACGCTGCCCGCATTTTTTCGGCGTAACGGGTGTATGGCTTGCCGTACCCGTCGCGGAGCTTTTGACAATGATTGCGGCACTGGTCCTTCTTAAAACGGAATAAGGGAAAGTATCACTACGCATAGGTACCCGGAATGACTCGAAACCGAATCTCCGGACAGATTGTTTTCCCCTTCCCTCCCGGTTATTTTTATGATATGATTCAAGGAAAACAACTTATGATCTGCATGGAAAATGCCAGTGATGATCTTTCATATGGGAGGTAAATACAATGCGAAGAAAAGACAGAGAAATTACGGATTTTCAGGAGATCATCCGGATTATAGACAAATGCCAGATTGTCCGGTTAGGACTGGCCGACGGAGACTATCCTTATATCGTTCCGGTTAATTTTGCATACCAGGTTATCAATGATCGGATTGATCTATATATTCACGGAGCAATGGCCGGAAAAAAATATGAAATGCTCTGTAAAAATCCGGTATGTTCCTTTGAAATGGACATCCCTCTTAAAATGGATTGTATCACAGAAAGAGGCGATGTAACAATGCGCTATCAATCCGTAATGGGCAAAGCCAAAGTCACATTCCTCCAGGATCATGAGAAACAGGCGGCACTCGATGATATTATAATGGCCCGGTATGAAGAGACAAAGCATTTCAACTATAATAAAACCCCCGTAAGCCACACGGCGGTCGCAAAGCTGACTGTTACGGAAATCACGGCCAAAGCGAATCCTGAGCGGGAAAGAAGTTAGCGGAAACAGAGCGTTCATCACTGCTCCGCGATTTTCGCAGCCAGCTCTTCCAAATACATCCACCGCTCCATTTTCTCCTCCAGAGCAGCTTCCAGTTCTTCTTTCCCGGTCATGAGCTTATTCAATTTCACAAAATCATGGGCAGAGATTTCCATCTCCTGCTCTAACGCAGCGATCCTGTTTTCCAGATCTGCCATGTCCGCTTCAATTGTCTCATAGTCTTTCTGTTCTTTATAAGTAAACTTTAATTTCTGCGGCCCGCGGGTTCTCCGCCCCTTTTCGGCCGCAGCCGTATCTGCTTTGACGGCCGTTTTCGCCGATGTCTCCTGCGCTTCCTCCGCTTCAGCAGCTTTTCGCATGGAATAGTCCGTATAACCTCCCTCATACTGCCGCAGCTTTCCATCTCCCTCAAAAGCAAAAATACGTTTCATGGTGCGGTCTAAAAAATAACGATCATGAGATACGGCAACAACAACTCCTTCATAACGATCCAGATAATCCTCCAGAATCGTCAGGGTAGCAATATCCAAATTATTGCTGAGCTCATCAAGTAAAAGGAAATTAGGAGAGGTAAAAAGCACGCGCAGCAGATTCAGCCTCTTCTTCTCACCGCCGGACAATTTTCCAATCGGACTATACTGTTTTTCCGGCGGAAATAAAAATTTTTCCAGCATGGCAGACGCCGTCACCACCCCGTCTGCCGTACGGATATACTCCGCGGTATCTTTCACATAATCAATCACTCTCTGCTCCGGATTCATATAGGAAAAATCAATCCCCTTTTCCTGACCATCGTCCTCCGGCTCTTCTGAGGAAATTTCCTGGGCATAGTATCCCATCTTTACCGTCTGACCAACAACCACCTGCCCGGAATCCTGCGGAACAATTCCCGCAATCATTTTCATCAGGGTAGACTTTCCGCATCCATTGGGTCCGATCAGTCCAACCCTGTCGCCTTTCAGGAAAATATAGCTAAAATCATCTATCAGTTTTCTCTCTCCATAACGCTTGCAGAGATGTTCCAATTCTACAATTGTTTTTCCCAGTCTTGCGGAGATAGAACCTAATTCCAGTCTGGCATCCTGTACCGGAGCCTGTCTGTCCCTCAGCTCCTCATATCGCCGGATATGTGCTTTCTGTTTCGTAGAACGTGCCCTTGCTCCCCGGCGCATCCACTCCAGCTCCACGCGCAGAATGGATTGACGCTTGCGTTCACTTGCCTTTTCCATGTCTTCACGCTGCGCCTTCAATTCCAGAAAACCGGAATAATTCGTCTGATAGCTGTAAACAGAGCCTTTATCTATCTCCACAATCCGGTTACATACACTGTCCAGGAAATAGCGGTCATGGGTTACCATAACCAAAGTACCCTTCCACCTTTTCAGATGCTCTTCCAGCCAGTCTGCCATCTCATTATCCAAATGGTTGGTCGGCTCGTCCAGCAGCAAAATATCCGCAGGCGAAAGTAATACGGAAGCCAGCGCCAGGCGTTTCCGCTGTCCGCCGGAAAGCTGCCCTGCCGGCTGGGCAAAGTCCCTGACTCCCAGCCGGTTCATCATCGCCTTCGCATCACTCTCAATGGTCCATCTATTCTCATCCGATACATTGCCCTCTAACACACAATCCAGGGCAGACATCTCTAAATCAAATTCCGGCTGCTGCGGCAAATAGCGAATCACCACATGATTGGCCGTCGTAATATTCCCCTCATCCGGTTCTTCCATTCCGGCCATCATTTTCAGAAGCGTCGTTTTTCCCGTTCCATTGATGCCAATAACACCGACTTTCTCACCCTCCTGCAAAGAAAAAGACGCATTATCAAACAATTTGCTTTCTGTAAATGCCTTGACTATTTTCTCTATATTTATCAGATTCATTGGTATGCCTCTTTCAATTATTTTTCGTTTATTATACAATAAAAGAAAAAAACAGTCCATCTACTTTGCCTCTTCCGGATATGGCACAATGCAGATCTGAAAATAACTTTCTATTGCCCGTATGCTGCCGGCGCCCAAATAGATTTGTTTGCAGACTGCACAAACACGGAATAGGCGGAGTTTTGTTCATGGCTGAAAAATGAACAAAAATGAGGTGTGTAAAATTGTATACAATATTTCAACGGACAGAAATTCAAGAACCGGTGTTATTCAACCCAACCGACACAACCAAAAAGATAAAAGATTTCCCGGACATCTGTGTCTCCACATTTTCTGACAACATCATTTTGAATGTGGGCTTGCTATGTGAAAGAACAGGTATTCCATGTCATCACGATTGGCTTCCGCTAAATATGTTTCACGGCTCCGGATGCGTCTGTTCCCAAAGGTAAACCTCCATATCCGCCGCTCCCATGTCACGTTCCATGCAGTAACAGCGATACAGCAATGAAACCTCCTCCCATGCCAGGGAAGAATCCTCCTGCAAAAGAGCCATCAGGCGGGTGCCCTCCAGCTTTGCCCATGCTTCCTCCCGTGTGCAGTGTTCTGTTCCGGCAAGAAGAAACTCCACAAATTTTCTGACCGGTGAATTCAAAGCAAATTCCGGATGTGGAATTTGCTTTGGCGGATGCTGTTTCAGCCGTTCCGCCGCTTTTTGCCGCAACGCCTCACGCCGGGGATACAGCACATAATTAAAGAGATATTTATCATCGTCCAGCAAATGCTCATCCCATACATCCTCATCGTTCCAGGAACCCATGTAGATCACATGACCATTTTTCATCAGACAGTGCAGTCCCTCATCCTCCTGCCAGTCGCAGCCGCCGCTCAGGTTCAGCACAGGAACCTCCGAATCTATTGGAACCTTGATATTCAAACTGCCAAACTCCATATACCGCAGAATCTCCAAAGGATCCTGAATGCGCTGAATATCCTCGTCCAGCAGTTCTCCCTTGCTTGTGGACTCCAGCTCATCCTGCAAGTAGTACAGAGCATACTGGCAGATTTCCCTGACCTGAGCCTCATCTACCTCCACCAGCCACCGAATGGACCGGGCAGCGTACTCCGCCGTAACACCCTCGTCGCAAATCACTTCAATCTGTTTGTGAAAATAAGGGAATTCCGCATAGCCGGTTATCCTATCAAACTCATCTGTCCCGGCATTTATCAAAATATCCTCAAACCGCAGTTCTGACATATATAATTTCCTCCTTTGGAAAAATTCCGATTTATCCAGTCCTGATAATATTCTATTGCAAAATTTCTGAAAGCTTCTCGCCAATTTATTCTTTACAAACTCTTTACCGGCTTCAATCCCCATTCCTTTTTGAACATAAGCCAGATACAGCAAACCGGGAACACTATCAAAATGGGAAATTGCGTCAGCATCAGCCACACACAACTCTTCAAGACTATTTTTATCTGCCTTTACACTGCCCCTATGATTTTTAATGCACTCCTGTACCATACGAATTTTTTTGCTATCGTAACGATATTCTTTTAAAATGCTATATGCCATTTCCGCTCCATGTATATGATGTAAATCATATAAACTGTAATCTGTAATGGAAGCAATGTCATGTAACCAGGCCGCAATCAAAACAACTTCTTTATCTGCCCCATATTTTTCTGCCAATATCAAATATGCGATATGTGTACCATTACAAAGAGCTTTTTTATAATAGTCATAGGATTGCTTTTCCACTTCACTCATATCAATATCATCAGACAATTTATTAGCTGCCCTTAACACTTCTATTCTTGTTTCTGTTAATATATCTATTTCCTCAATCGTTGCCCTTTTATATGTTAAATTCAATGCCCTTTCCTCCGTAAATCCCGATTTTTCACTCTGCGCACACTGATGAATGTGAAATTGTTATTTTCTATTTCGATAAAAGGCGATGCCAGCAAGAGCAAATACTGATGGAATAATGGCGTACCCTGCATTTACCTGTCCTCTGTTATATAAAACATATCCAGCACCAATAAAAGTTAAAATAATAAATATAACGCTTAATACCAAAGCAGTTTTTTTCATGATGCCCTTTCTTTCAACCTCTGTTTATTCATTTAATTATACCACTTTCATTCCTTATTTGCCACTAAAAATACAGGGCATAGCAACTGCCGCGCCTTACATTCCTTATCGTACCAACGACTTTTCAATCTTCTGTTTCTGTTCTGTCACCGGATAATATCTTTTGCACGAATACCGCACATCTTCTTATTTTCAAAGTATGGCAATAATTTTGTGCGTAAGATATGCTCCTTTGTCAGCCACGTATTATGTTTCAACTTCGGCTTCATATCTCTTGTGAATACCTGCACAAATTTTCCAAAAGTCATATATTCTTAGCATTTTTGTGATTTTAAGTAGCTAATTTGTCAAACTTATCTTTTTTATTAAATTTAGCATTTCTGATAAGTTTTTGTTGCTGTAT